>JAEZCT010000047.1 GCA_023433405.1 Bacillota bacterium
TAACATCATCACTGACTAGTCCGACGACTAGAGCGATAATGACGATAATAATGTTGACGATTGCAAACGAAGTCATCATTCAGGGCGTTCTCCTTGTGTTAATTTAGCCCAGTATAGCAGAAAAGCGACGGGGCTGTCAACCACTTTTACATAGTTTTTATATTTATATGCGAAAAAGGGAGCGGGGGTGAGGAACGAATACAAGAAGGCGATGACCTCCGGCAATTAAAACCAGAGGTCATCACGAAGTTACCATTAATAAATATTTAAAAGTATTTCAATCCACGCTCCTCGTAGGTGAAGCGACACTAATTATTATATCTACTCTCAATAACAAAGTCAAATATAGCCATAATCAACATAATTCAGAAATCATATTTATTGGTATTCATTGTATTTACATATTTTTTAATTTATGGTATATTGTTTGCATTAACCCATTGTTTATAAATATTTAAAAGTGAATTATACATTTAAAACAACTTCAAAACCAAAATAAAATAATGACAAATGGAACTGGGAGTTTTATGGGACACTGAATGCTTTACAATATACTCAATGGTAAAACAAGTATTAACTTGTGGTTTTTTGAAGAATTCCCTGTTATAATTTAGAAAAGAGGTGGGTTTTATGTTTATTGCGCACATTCAGTCGGTTACCGGCAAAGAGCATACCGTTTCCACACACAGCCAAGATGTAGCGGTGCTTTGTGAGGCATTTGGCGCTAAGGTGGGGCTATCAAATCTGGTCAGACTTTGTGGTCTGGTTCATGATATGGGTAAGATGATTTTTGCATTTACCCAGTACTTGTACTGGTGCTTTAATCACCCCTCCGATAAGTCTTTACGCGGCACCATAAACCACAGTGGCACGGGTGCGCGGTACATCTGGGAGACCTACGGTAAATCCAAAGATCCCTGTGAAATTATTTGCGCACAGATTGTCTCGCTTGTGGTGGCGGGGCACCACGGCGGTTTGCCGGACATCATCGATCCAGACGGAAAAAGCCCATTTCTAAACAAGATGGGCTCTATAGAAGAAAAAGCGTACGAGGAAGCAAAGACCAATTTCTTTGAGCAGTGCTGCTCCGAACAGGAATTGGACGAACTGTTTGTTAATGCGTGTGGCGAACTCCGCGCGGCATTGGCACTGCTGCCGATGGGGATACATAATCGAGAGCACCGTCCGAACTATTTCTACATCCATCTGGTCGCCAAATACGTTTACAGCTGTTTAATCGATGCCGATCGCTATGATACCCACCGCTTTATGTCGGATATAACCGACCTGCCCGCGATGGATACCGGCGCATTATGGGATGAACTGTGTAAAAAGGTGGAGACGGAAACCGCGGCAAAACCCAGACGATATGCAATCGACGACCTGCGCAAGGAATGCTCGGATGCCTGCTTTGCGGCGGCAACAGGCAAGGGCGGTGTTTATCGGCTTCGGCTTCCCACCGGCCTAGGCAAGACCCTGAGCAGCCTTCGGTTTGCGCTGCGCCATGCTAGAGAAAGCAAAAAAGAACGCATCTTCTACATTATTCCGTTTAAAACAATCATCGATCAGACTGCCGATACCTTTACAGAGATTTTTGACCATCCAGGTATTATGCTCGAACACCACTCGGATATTATACCCGAGGACGCTGTGAGAGAGCTGCTGACAGCAAAGGGTTTTTCAACCGATAATTCCGAGGTGGTACAACAGGAGCTTGCACAATGGGAGCTGATGACAGAGCGGTACGACAAGCCGGTTATACTTACTACACTGGTTCAGTTTTTCAACTCGATGTATGGTTCATCCGGCAGCCTGCGCAGAATGCACCGCTTTGCAAATTCGGTGATTGTGTTTGACGAGGTTCAGACCGTGCCGCAGAAATGCATTCACCTGTTTAATCTGGTCGTAAACTTTCTGACAACGGTATGCCGAGCGACGGTGGTGCTGTGCTCGGCAACGCAACCGCTTTTGGAGAATACCAAATATCCTCTTTACATCGGGGAAAATGCTGAGATGGTAAGCAACTATGCAGATGTTTTTCGGGCAACTAAACGAGTGGATATACTGCCTCGTCTGCGCATTGGGGGGTACGATCCCGGTGAGCTTTCTGAGTTTATATTGGAAAGGCTTGCCGACACCCCCAGCCTGCTTGCAATTGTGAACACCAAAAAGGATGCAAGCGCACTGTACGCGGAGCTGTACCGAATTAACGGTGCTCTTCCTGAGCAAGAACGGATTTCCCTTTTTCATCTGAGCACCAGCCTGTGCCCTGCTCACCGCAGGACGATAATTATAAGTCTTTCGGATGCACTGGGCATCAGGGGTTCTACGCAAAAAATCGTATGCGTCAGCACCCAGATGATTGAAGCCGGTATTGACCTGTCATTTGGCTGTGTTGTACGGGCACTTGCAGGGCTCGACAGCATTGCACAGGCGGCGGGGCGGTGCAACCGCCACGGAGAATCTTTGCTGGGGTGCGTCTATCTTGTAAATATTGCGGGTGAGAATCTCGACTATCTGCCCGAAATTAAGCAAGGCGCGGCAATATGCGAGCAGATTCTTGCGGAGCGCGACAGGGGTCAGCTACCATTTGCCGACGATCTCCTTTCCCCTTCCGTCATGGATTACTACTATACCCTTTTTTGCCCCAGAAATGAAGACAAGAGGATGGGCGATAAGCTGGATTACCCTGTTCATATCAACAGCGGTGAATATTACCTCACAGATCTTCTCAACCAAAACCAGCGGTTTTCTAAAATTGCTAAAAACGAGCCAACAGAATTGGGGCTACTCCGACAGGCGTATAAAACCGCCGCTAAATACTTTGAGGTCATCGACAGCAACACCGTGTCCGTGCTGGTTCCTTTCGAAGAGGAGGGAAAACGCATCATTGCCTCACTAAATGGGGAATGTAAGGCGGACGCTGTAAAAAGAGAGCTTGACAAAGCACAGCCGTACAGTGTTAACCTGTTCCGCTACCAATTTGATAAGCTGGCAGACAAAGGTGCCCTATACCCATTGAAGAACGGAGGTGTGCTTGCCTTAAGGGATGAATTCTACCACAAAACCCTCGGTGTAATTACCGAAGCAGATGAAATGAAATTTCTAAATCCATAAAACGAGGTGATGAAATGCAAAAGCAAAACAGCGTAGAACTGCGCGTATGGGGGCGCGCGGCGCTGTTCAGCGACCCGGTGACACGTCTTGGCGGCGAGAAATTCTCTTTCCAAATTCCAACCTATCAAGCAATCAAGGGGATATTAGAATCCGTATATTGGAAACCTACGTTTGTGTGGTATGTAGATGAACTACGCGTAATGAACCCCATACAAACCCAATCGCGCGGCATTCGTCCCATTGCCTACGGTGGCGGCAATACCCTTTCGTACTACACCTATCTCAAAGATGTCCAGTACCATGTGCGGGCGCACTTTGAATGGAACCAAAACCGACCGGAGCTTGCCGAAGACCGCAATGAGAACAAGCACTACTTTATTGCTAGGCGTATGATAGAGCGCGGCGGACGGCGCGATATTTTCCTTGGAACAAGGGAGTGCCAAGGCTACGTCGAGCCGTGTGCCTTTGAGGAGGGTAAAGGATTTTACGATTCCATTGACGAGCTTGCCTTTGGGGTTATGGTGCACGGCATTGATTATCCTGATGAAACTGGAGAAACGCGTTTGGGCGTTCGCCTGTGGACACCGGTAATGCAAAACGGCGTGGTACGCTTTATCCGCCCGGAGGAATGTACCATCCGCAGGGAAATCCGCGAAATGGAACCCAAGAGGTTTGACCAAAGCAACTTCACAGGGCTTTCAGAGTTTTATAAAGGGGAGGATTTGATTGAGCTGGATTAATCGTTTGACCGAAACCTATGACAGCTGTACCGATTTTATCGGTGTGCCCATAGACAACGTCTTCCCTTTGCTACCATTAGCACATATTACTCAAAACGCGCATATTGAGATTGCCTTGCACGAGGACGGTTCGTTCTGGAAAGCAGAAGCGGTCACCAAATCCAAGGTAAAGGACGAACGAGGAAGGGAGATTACCATTATTCCCTGTACTGAAGATTCTGCAAGTCGGGCAGGCAAAGCAGAGTTTCCCCACCCTTTGTGCGACAAGCTCCAGTATGTAGCGGGGGATTACGAAGAATACGGCGGTACAAAGGGCTGTTCCTCACACCAAAAGTACCTTGAACAGCTAAAGGCGTGGTGCGATTCCCCCCATGCCTGTAAAGAGGTAAAAATAGTCTTTTCCTATCTAAGCAAAGGCACCGTTGTAAGCGATCTTATTGCTGCCGGTCTCTTTGTTGGCGGCGAAGACAAAACTGTCCCCATTGTCTGGTCGGAGGGGCTTGACCTCTCAACCGAACCACTCGAGTCCTTCGTCCGGTTTGCGGTGCATATCGCAGGGGAGCAAATACATAAGGTTTGGGAAAGCCCCGAGGTCTGGCAAAGCTATATTAACTACCTGCTTGACAGCCAGTCCCAAAAAGACCTGTGCTATGTAACCGGCGAGCTTATTCCGTGTGCGGATAAACACCCCGCTAAGCTCCGCCATACCGGCGATAAAGCAAAGCTTGTTTCGGCTAACGACACATCGGGCTACACCTTTCGCGGGCGGTTTACCGATGATGCCGAAACGGTGCGCGTCGGATTCCTCCCTTCACAAAAGGCGCACTCTGCGCTTCGGTGGCTGGTGGCGCGTCAGGGGTTGCGTAATGGTGAGCAATCTATTGTCATATGGGGCAATCAAAAAGACCCTTTGCCTATCGCGCTCAACGACACCGATGAAGTACTCAAAAGGGCTGCACAGGTTGATTTGCAGGATGATTTTTTTGATTACACCCCAGACATCTCTTTTGAGCCTCCCCAGACGGAAGATGAGCTCGCAAAGCGCATCCGCTCCTGTATGCTCGGGTATTGGAAGCAGTTTGACAACGAGTATTCCACAGCCGTAATTATGGCGGTGGATGCCGCGACGGTGGGTAGGCTTTCGATAACTTACTACCGTGAATTGACGGGCTCGCGATACCTTGAAAAGCTAAAAAGCTGGCATACCTCCTGCGCGTGGCTGCACAACTATAAGCGGGAGTTTAAAGAGGACCAGCTAGAGCCGGGAAAAAAGCCAAAGGTAAAAGCCGTTATCTTCTATGGTGCCCCGGCGCCAACTCATATTGCGGAAGCCGCCTACGGAAGGAACTGCTCCGACAAGCTAAAAAAGGCGACGGTGGAACGACTTATGCCCTGCATTATCGACGAAAAACCCCTGCCGTACGATATTTTGCAATCGGTGGTTCGGCAAGCCTCCCGCTGTGCGGAGATAGAAAACTACGACTGGGAAAAGGCGCTAAGCATCGCCTGTGCCCTCATAAAAAAATACCGATATGACATGTTTAAGGAGGAATGGACTGTGAACCTAGATACAACTCTAATAGACCGAAGTTATCTATACGGGCGGCTGCTTGCCATTGCGCATGAGATTGAATCCTGGGCACTTTATGACGCTGATACGAAAAGGGAAACCGCCGCAGAGAGGATGATGCACCAGTTCAGCAAAACCCCATATAAAACATGGGCAAACATCCGAAAAAGTCTTGCTCCATACCAAAAGCGCTTGGGGGAAAAGGCGGATTATCTGGTTGATATGCTCAACGAGGTAAGCGATATGCTGTCGGTCGCCGACTACACCAACACGAACCCGCTTGAAAACGTATGGCTTCTGGGCTATTCTTCCCAACGCAAGGTGTTTATTGATGAACGCAATAAGCGGTTTGCCGCCGCAAAAGAGAAAAAACTCAAGGCAAACGAAAGTGCCACAAATAATGAAGAAAGAGGAGAATAAACAATGAGTACATTAAACCATAAGATTGATTTTGCAGCCGTGCTATGGGTGAAAAACGCAAACCCAAACGGCGACCCACTTAACGGCAACCGCCCCCGCGAAGACTATGACGGCTTCGGTGAGATTTCGGACGTTTGCTTAAAACGCAAAATACGAAACCGTCTGCAGGATTTCGGGCGTGAAATCTTTGTTCAATCCGATGACCGTGCCGACGATGGCTACAAAAGCCTGCGCGAGCGTGCCGAAGGCTACACCGAGCTAAACAAGGCGGAAAAGGCAAAGGACAGGGAACTTTATGCAAAGCTTGCGTGCGAAAAGTGGATGGATGTGCGAAGCTTTGGTCAGGTGTTTGCGTTTAAAAACACAAAGGCTGGCGAAGGCGTTTCGGTGGGCGTGCGCGGACCGGTCTCGTTACATAGCGCGGTAAGCGTTGCCCCCGTTCAGATTTCGTCTATTCAAATTACAAAGAGCGTCAACAGTGAACCGGGAGAAAAGAAATCCTCCGACACCATGGGAACGAAGCATCGGGTGGATTATGGCATGTACTGTTTTTGCGGCAGCATCAATACACAACTTGCCTCCAAAACCGGATTTTCTGACGCGGATGCCGAACTGATTTACAAGGCGCTTACCACTTTGTTTGACAACGACGTTTCCTCTGCACGTCCTGATGGCAGTATGGTGGTTCGAAAGGTGTTCTGGTGGGAACACAACTGCGCAAGCGGTCAATATCCTTCGGCAAAGGTACACCGAAGCTTTGGGGTTTCGTTGAAAGACGGCTGCGACCCAAAACAGATTGATTCTTACGAGATTAAATCTTCCCCGCTTGCCGGGCTGTCCTGCAAAGAGTATGACGGACTATAACGAAGAGGATTTTCTCGCGCTATCCGGGATACAGCACTTTGCCTTCTGCCGCCGACAGTGGGCGCTCATTCACATCGAGCAGGCGTGGAAGGATAACCTACTGACGGTGGAGGGGAACATCCTGCACGAGCGGGCGCACAACAGCGCGCTGACCGAGACGCGGGGGGATGTGATTATCACGCGCGGGATGCCGGTGTTCTCTCGCTCCTTGGGCACAAACGGCGTGTGCGATGTGGTGGAGCTACATCGCAACAAAAACGGCGTACGGTTAAACGGCAGGGACGGATTGTTCCTGCCCGTACCCGTTGAGTACAAACGTGGTAAGCCCAAAGAGGGCGACGAGGATGCTTTACAGCTTGCGGCACAGGCTATGTGCCTTGCCGAGATGCTGGGCTGCGACGTGCCCGAGGGCTTTCTGTATTACGGTGAGCCTTCGCGGCGCACCCGCGTTGCCATGGACGAGGAAATCAAAGAAAAGGTTTCTTCCGCGTTTGCCGAGATGCACGAGCTGTATGCGCGCAGGTACACGCCGCGTGTCAAGCCCACCAAGGCATGCGGCAACTGCTCGCTTAAGGATCTGTGCCTGCCCAAGCTACTGAAAAAACGTCCGGTCAGCGAATATCTAAGCGACCGCATCAAGCAGATGCAGGAAGACGAAAACGGGGGTGCCGTATGAAAAAACTGCTTAACACCCTGTATGTAACCTCCCCCGACACCTATCTTGCGCTGGACGGAGAAAACATTGTGGTTCTCAAAGAACAACAGGAGGCGGCGCGCCTTCCGCTGCACAATCTGGAGGGTATCCTCGCCTTTGGCTATACCGGCGCAAGCCCCGCCCTGATGGGACGCTGCGCCAAATACGGCCCCTCGCTATCCTTTCTCACCGCGCAAGGTCGATTTTTGTGTCGTGTGACCGGCGAAACAAACGGAAACGTGACGCTGCGCAAAACCCAGTATCGCATCAGCGACGACCCCACGGCAAGCGTGCGCCTTGCACGGCGTTTTATCCTCGGCAAGCTGTACAATTCCCGATGGGTGCTTGAGCGCGCAACCCGCGACCATCCCCAACGCATTGACATCGCGCGGGTAAAAGAAGCATCCCGCCAGCTTGCACAAAGTATCTCGGCCGTCAACGAATGTGAGGATTCCGCACGTCTTCGCGGTTTGGAGGGGGAAGCCGCAAGCTGCTATTTCGGTGTGTTGGATGAACTGATTCTGCAGCAAAAAGAGGACTTCCCATTTTCGGGGCGCAACCGACGCCCGCCTCTGGACAATGTTAACGCCCTGCTCTCGTTTGTGTATACCCTGCTCGCGCACGACTGTGCCTCGGCACTCGAGGGGGTTGGGCTGGACGCGTATGTCGGCTTTCTGCACCGTGACCGCCCGGGACGGATATCCTGTGCACTTGATTTGATGGAGGAACTGCGCAGTGTGTACGCCGACCGCTTTGTGCTATCACTCATCAACCGCCGCGAGGTCAGTATCAAGGGATTTTCTCGGCAGGAGAGCGGCGCGGTCATCATGGATGATGATACGCGCAAGGCGGTACTGCGCGCATGGCAGGAGAAAAAGCAGGACAAAATCACCCACCCGTTTCTTGACGAAAAGATGGAATGGGGGCTTGTTCCCCACGTGCAGGCGCTTTTGCTGGCGCGTTATCTACGGGGCGACCTGGACGATTATCCCGTATTCCTGTGGAAGTAGGTGATTTACCATGCTTGTACTCATAACCTATGACGTCAGCACCGAGACTGCGGCGGGGCGCAAACGGTTGCGTAAAGTGGCTAAGCAATGCGTCAACGTGGGGCAACGTGTCCAAAACTCCGTTTTTGAGTGCGTCATGGATGCAGCGAAGTGTCGCGAAGTGCGTCACAATTTGGAGCAGATCATTGACAAAGATAAGGACAGCCTGCGTTTTTACTACCTGGGCAACAACTATCAAGGTAAGGTCGATCATATCGGCGCAAAGCCGTCTTTCGATGTGGAAGGCACACTGATGGTGTAGTGCGAACCGCAAGCTCCCATGGTTTTACCGACGGGTTCGCACCTGCTTTTTTGGTGCGAACGTATGGGCTGACCTTATGATATCTGCGTCCCTTTCCCTTTTTGGCTTTTACAACTAAGAAACTTGTGCATCACGTCATATTATGGATAGATATTTTGTGACGTTTTGCAGTCGCTCCCCCCACGGGGAGCGTGGATTGAAATCACCCGAGCTCGGGCTTCACGGAGTGTGCATTCTTCGGTCGCTCCCCCCACGGGGAGCGTGGATTGAAATCAACATTAGTTATGGTGGGGCAAAAGGTATTGCGGGTCGCTCCCCCCACGGGGAGCGTGGATTGAAATTCTATACTCCTAATTACAAAGTGTGTACCATATAGTCGCTCCCCCCACGGGGAGCGTGGATTGAAATAATCAGGTAGTGCAAATTGGGAGGCAGTTAAGTGTCGCTCCCCCCACGGGGAGCGTGGATTGAAATGCAATCACTCACTGGAAAGATTTGTTGCCCACCTGTCGCTCCCCCCACGGGGAGCGTGGATTGAAATATAACCAAAAATTACAGGACGGTCATAGGTGGGGTCGCTCCCCCCACGGGGAGCGTGGATTGAAATAGTCGGATTACCTGCGCGATTGCTATGATAGCTGTCGCTCCCCCCACGGGGAGCGTGGATTGAAATGCCATATCTCCAAATACCCCTATCCTTCGGAGCGAGTCGCTCCCCCCACGGGGAGCGTGGATTGAAATAATCAGGTAGTGCAAATTGGGAGGCAGTTAAGTTGGTCGCTCCCCCCACGGGGAGCGTGGATTGAAATCATCGTAATCGTATCTCTTAAGCCCTGTATACCATGTCGCTCCCCCCACGGGGAGCGTGGATTGAAATATCCATGTAATCAAGCAATCCCGCTGTGTCGCGTCGCTCCCCCCACGGGGAGCGTGGATTGAAATCTTTGCAATCTGCTTGAGCTCCTCCTGGTAATCGTCGCTCCCCCCACGGGGAGCGTGGATTGAAATCGTTTATTGTAAGCCCGGTTTTGACCCACGCGGTTGTCGCTCCCCCCACGGGGAGCGTGGATTGAAATCTTTTTCAAAACTGTGTGGTTTTATCCCCTCTTGTCGCTCCCCCCACGGGGAGCGTGGATTGAAATGAATAGTTTCAACAATGTCTTTGAACAAAACGCTGTCGCTCCCCCCACGGGGAGCGTGGATTGAAATTCCAACCCCTTATCAACCGCTATCTGCAGCCGACACGTCGCTCCCCCCACGGGGAGCGTGGATTGAAATATCTGACTACCTGTCTACTTGGCAGGAGAAAGGAGGTCGCTCCCCCCACGGGGAGCGTGGATTGAAATTTGCGCGTCAGCACTGGTTGCAAAGACAATACCGTCGCTCCCCCCACGGGGAGCGTGGATTGAAATCAGATACTGTAGTGACCCTATCCCAATCAGAAAAACGTCGCTCCCCCCACGGGGAGCGTGGATTGAAATCAAAAGCAAACTGCTTTGTGGTGAGATACTCGACGTCGCTCCCCCCACGGGGAGCGTGGATTGAAATAAGTAATATAACATTCGACAAATGTATGTTACCAGGTCGCTCCCCCCACGGGGAGCGTGGATTGAAATTTGTGTTGGATCCGATGATAAGTGCAGATGATATCGTCGCTCCCCCCACGGGGAGCGTGGATTGAAATAAGGACGATATGCTGCTCGACAAGCCTGTATATGTCGCTCCCCCCACGGGGAGCGTGGATTGAAATCTACCCCGTATGCGTCACCAGATTCAGGCGACGGTCGCTCCCCCCACGGGGAGCGTGGATTGAAATACGATCTTTACGTACTCTCCGGCAGCCGCTTTGGTCGCTCCCCCCACGGGGAGCGTGGATTGAAATATGCGGTTATTTGGCTTAACTATCGCGTTTTGTAGTCGCTCCCCCCACGGGGAGCGTGGATTGAAATTGCAATCGGCTTTCAAAATCATTGCGTACCATAGTCGCTCCCCCCACGGGGAGCGTGGATTGAAATCTTGAGGTATCTTGAAATTAAACACACGCTCCTGGTCGCTCCCCCCACGGGGAGCGTGGATTGAAATATCGACCCTGCCGCGTACACGCTCAATCTCGCTGTGTCGCTCCCCCCACGGGGAGCGTGGATTGAAATGATTACCACATCAGATGCAAAATCATCATGACCGTCGCTCCCCCCACGGGGAGCGTGGATTGAAATCCCAACTACGGCAGAATTTAACGCTTTGTTGGCAGTCGCTCCCCCCACGGGGAGCGTGGATTGAAATTGCTGTTGCCGATTCGTCAATAGATATGATAGCTGTCGCTCCCCCCACGGGGAGCGTGGATTGAAATCGGCATTGTGTTCTGCGCGAGCGTAGTTAAGGTGGTCGCTCCCCCCACGGGGAGCGTGGATTGAAATCTCAAAGCGCGACAAATTGTCAGCCGCCCAATGTCGCTCCCCCCACGGGGAGCGTGGATTGAAATAAGACACATCCCTCCTTAAATCCTCCGCCGCCAGTCGCTCCCCCCACGGGGAGCGTGGATTGAAATGCCTCGTGCAGCATTTCCTCGCGAAAGGCTTTTAGTCGCTCCCCCCACGGGGAGCGTGGATTGAAATGATTAGCATATCCGTGACAAATCCAACGGTAACAGTCGCTCCCCCCACGGGGAGCGTGGATTGAAATTCGGTGGCAACAGAAAAGCCGACCGCGCCGACGTGTCGCTC
This sequence comes from Bacillota bacterium, assembly GCA_023433405.1. Lineage (GTDB taxonomy): Bacteria > Bacillota > Clostridia > Oscillospirales > Ruminococcaceae > Acetanaerobacterium. Next base: position 11,440 of record JAEZCT010000047.1, read on the forward strand.
CCCCCACGGGGAGCGTGGATTGAAATGACACTCCAGATATTGCAGCGTCAAGCGACACGTGTCGCTCCCCCCACGGGGAGCGTGGATTGAAATAACTTGCTTTGCAGTGTACCCGCCGACCGCAAGAGTCGCTCCCCCCACGGGGAGCGTGGATTGAAATTGTGACTATAGGGTTTGTTACGGACATGCTTATTGTCGCTCCCCCCACGGGGAGCGTGGATTGAAATAGTACGCCAATATGTACGTCCGACGGGTTAAGCGGGTCGCTCCCCCCACGGGGAGCGTGGATTGAAATGCAATGAAAAGTACGTCGGGGTCTATACCTACAGGTCGCTCCCCCCACGGGGAGCGTGGATTGAAATAAAGAGTATTTCGGGGAGGAAACCGAGTTAATCAGTCGCTCCCCCCACGGGGAGCGTGGATTGAAATCTGCAATGAATCCGTCGCAAGACCCGTGATTGAGTCGCTCCCCCCACGGGGAGCGTGGATTGAAATTTCCCACGTTGACGCGCCCTGCTGCCGCCACTCAGTCGCTCCCCCCACGGGGAGCGTGGATTGAAATCACTATGAAGGTCGCGCCTGACGAGCGCGGTCTGTCGCTCCCCCCACGGGGAGCGTGGATTGAAATAGTACGCCAATATGTACGTCCGACGGGTTAAGCGGTCGCTCCCCCCACGGGGAGCGTGGATTGAAATAGTTTGGGAGCTGTCTGAACATTTTGGGGTAACTGTCGCTCCCCCCACGGGGAGCGTGGATTGAAATCGGTCATCGTCGTGGGTGAACGATTCAAAATCCCAAGTCGCTCCCCCCACGGGGAGCGTGGATTGAAATTCCTTTTCGCATATTAAAAGCACCCAGCGTATAGGTCGCTCCCCCCACGGGGAGCGTGGATTGAAATTTACCGGGGTAAACTCCCCGGCTAAGTCGGTCGCAGTCGCTCCCCCCACGGGGAGCGTGGATTGAAATGTTATGTCTATTGTGTTGTCGATGTATACCTTGGTCGCTCCCCCCACGGGGAGCGTGGATTGAAATAGGAGGAATCAACATGACATTGTACGAAATAAATGTCGCTCCCCCCACGGGGAGCGTGGATTGAAATGCGCAGGCGTTTTACAAAGCTAATAAGTGAGGAGGTCGCTCCCCCCACGGGGAGCGTGGATTGAAATGGGCACAGCAAAAAGGTTTACATCGTGTGGGGCAGGTCGCTCCCCCCACGGGGAGCGTGGATTGAAATGCAAGTGTTTCCCAACGGCTCAATCTTGCCAAACCGTCGCTCCCCCCACGGGGAGCGTGGATTGAAATTTTGTACGTACCTTTTGATTGATTGTCGGTTCCCGGTCGCTCCCCCCACGGGGAGCGTGGATTGAAATGCGAGACCGGGTTTAAGTCTACAGCAACCAAAATGGGTCGCTCCCCCCACGGGGAGCGTGGATTGAAATTCCGCCCCACAGGTGAACGAAAAACGGAAGACCACGTCGCTCCCCCCACGGGGAGCGTGGATTGAAATAATGAGGTGCGGAAAAACGTCGTAAATAGAAAATGTCGCTCCCCCCACGGGGAGCGTGGATTGAAATTGTGAGTGCCCTCATTTCCGCTCTGAACGCCGCCGGTCGCTCCCCCCACGGGGAGCGTGGATTGAAATAGCTCTAGCTCAATGAGATCAAGTAGTGCGTCGGGTCGCTCCCCCCACGGGGAGCGTGGATTGAAATTATTTAACAAACGAATATGATTTAGCCACCAAAGTCGCTCCCCCCACGGGGAGCGTGGATTGAAATATGTTGTATTAAACATGCTATTAAGTGTCCTGTGTCGCTCCCCCCACGGGGAGCGTGGATTGAAATAACTTAAACTGCAAGGGTATAGTGAATGTATGGACGTCGCTCCCCCCACGGGGAGCGTGGATTGAAATTATTCCAATGGCTTCTGAGGTTTTCGCAAAAATGTCGCTCCCCCCACGGGGAGCGTGGATTGAAATGTTACATTGACGCTAAACCGAGAAATGGTCGGCGAGTCGCTCCCCCCACGGGGAGCGTGGATTGAAATATTTTTTTCTGCCGCGAAGCGGCGAAATTTTAGAGTCGCTCCCCCCACGGGGAGCGTGGATTGAAATCTTTTTGTAGAGCCGCCGCCTGAGTTAGCCGCTGGTCGCTCCCCCCACGGGGAGCGTGGATTGAAATTTATCAACGGGCTTGCCTCCCTTAGCACGGCTGAGTCGCTCCCCCCACGGGGAGCGTGGATTGAAATAGTCTTTTTGTGCGAACTATCGCTTAGATGATTGTCGCTCCCCCCACGGGGAGCGTGGATTGAAATCAAGTATTCGACCAGTGACATCGTTTTACCGCCGAGTCGCTCCCCCCACGGGGAGCGTGGATTGAAATGTCCTGATATCTGTGACTTGTTCGGCTCTCCACTTGTCGCTCCCCCCACGGGGAGCGTGGATTGAAATCGCACGTCACTTTTTGATAAAATAATCCCTCAGTGTCGCTCCCCCCACGGGGAGCGTGGATTGAAATCTAGAAAAAGTTAGGAATTTGTTGTTTTTTCCAGTCGCTCCCCCCACGGGGAGCGTGGATTGAAATTGTGAGTGCCCTCATTTCCGCTCTGAACGCCGCCGGTCGCTCCCCCCACGGGGAGCGTGGATTGAAATGCCGTAGTGCTTGCATTTACTGCACTCTCTGCGGTTGTCGCTCCCCCCACGGGGAGCGTGGATTGAAATAAGAGCGTTAATCTCGCTGCGGTGGTCTTCGATGGTCGCTCCCCCCACGGGGAGCGTGGATTGAAATAAATAATAGATTAGGATACATACATAAAGGGAAACTGTCGCTCCCCCCACGGGGAGCGTGGATTGAAATTTTTGGACGTTGCAAGCTAAGCTCTTTAATGCGGTCGCTCCCCCCACGGGGAGCGTGGATTGAAATTTTTGGACGTTGCAAGCTAAGCTCTTTAATGCGGTCGCTCCCCCCACGGGGAGCGTGGATTGAAATGACGCCCTCAATCACAAACGCAGGAAACGCGCTGCCCGTCGCTCCCCCCACGGGGAGCGTGGATTGAAATGCAGAGTTTGCCAGTACGGGTATCTGATGCAAGAGTCGCTCCCCCCACGGGGAGCGTGGATTGAAATGCGCCGTAATCGGCACAGACAAAGACGGCAAAGGTCGCTCCCCCCACGGGGAGCGTGGATTGAAATGATTTGAGCGGCAACGGCAATCACGGAACCCTTGGTCGCTCCCCCCACGGGGAGCGTGGATTGAAATGACAACCGAAAAATCAAACAGATTCGCGCTCTGCCGGTCGCTCCCCCCACGGGGAGCGTGGATTGAAATTCACAGCGAGGTTGATTGGGATGCGGAGGACGAGAGTCGCTCCCCCCACGGGGAGCGTGGATTGAAATCAATTAAGCCTATGTCCACCACTTATGGGGTCGACGTCGCTCCCCCCACGGGGAGCGTGGATTGAAATAACGCTACACCGACAGGAAAAGCCATGTGGAACAGGTCGCTCCCCCCACGGGGAGCGTGGATTGAAATTTTTGATTATGCGGCGAACCTGTCTTGCGCTCCAAAACGGTCGCTCCCCCCACGGGGAGCGTGGATTGAAATCCTCTATAGTTTCGCATACACACACCGCGCTTGTGTCGCTCCCCCCACGGGGAGCGTGGATTGAAATGAGCAGCTTATCCAGTCCTCGACGCCGAGCAATATGTCGCTCCCCCCACGGGGAGCGTGGATTGAAATCTCCCCTGCGCAAGCCGGTTGCCGCCAACGTAATAGTCGCTCCCCCCACGGGGAGCGTGGATTGAAATTGCAAAGCCGTACTCAGTCATGCGCGGAAACCAAAGTCGCTCCCCCCACGGGGAGCGTGGATTGAAATCCGTCGCATCCGTAGTTGGCGGTGCTTACGCCACAGTCGCTCCCCCCACGGGGAGCGTGGATTGAAATTCACTTGAAGGAATGTCAACATTTTTCGGCAATGGTCGCTCCCCCCACGGGGAGCGTGGATTGAAATACTGTTATATACGCTACCTATTGAACCTTGTCTAAGGTCGCTCCCCCCACGGGGAGCGTGGATTGAAATGAATGGGCGTCACATGGATACCGGTGGGCGATTAGTCGCTCCCCCCACGGGGAGCGTGGATTGAAATATGGGTGCAGGATTGCGTACTGTTTGGGGTGGTGTCGCTCCCCCCACGGGGAGCGTGGATTGAAATCACTGTGTAAACGCGCCCTTTTGGATGCCCAAGTAGGTCGCTCCCCCCACGGGGAGCGTGGATTGAAATCGCGCTTATAGTGTGGATTTTGCCATACAAAGGGATGTCGCTCCCCCCACGGGGAGCGTGGATTGAAATCAGTGAGTTTTACTCAAGCTCCGTCACCTCCAAGTCGCTCCCCCCACGGGGAGCGTGGATTGAAATCCATTTGGTGACGGCTTGCTGGCTTACACCCAGGTCGCTCCCCCCACGGGGAGCGTGGATTGAAATAAGTTGGAGGAAATACTGCCTTGCCTGTTTGCCGGTCGCTCCCCCCACGGGGAGCGTGGATTGAAATTTTTAGTTGGAGGTGTCATTACGCTACAAACCAGTCGCTCCCCCCACGGGGAGCGTGGATTGAAATTGATACACTAATTGTAACCTCTACAGGCTCATACGAGTCGCTCCCCCCACGGGGAGCGTGGATTGAAATTTATGCTCGACGAATCAACGGGAGAGATTATCTGTCGCTCCCCCCACGGGGAGCGTGGATTGAAATCCGCGACGCTCCCCGCACTGGCTGTGCGGGCGTGTCGCTCCCCCCACGGGGAGCGTGGATTGAAATAGGCTGCAGTTGGCTCATATCAATGCCATATGTGTCGCTCCCCCCACGGGGAGCGTGGATTGAAATTTTGCGGCAGACCCAGAGGCGTACGTAAGCTGGGGGTCGCTCCCCCCACGGGGAGCGTGGATTGAAATATTTAGTGCAACTCTTAGTAAGCTTTTGGAAACAGTCGCTCCCCCCACGGGGAGCGTGGATTGAAATATGTCCTCTTTGTACCTAACCTCATCAGGCTGCAAGTCGCTCCCCCCACGGGGAGCGTGGATTGAAATTATGTCGGTCGGAAATGCCCCTGCGGGTGCGGGTCGCTCCCCCCACGGGGAGCGTGGATTGAAATATCTCGACCATCCTTTCGAAAACACAAGCATGATTAGTCGCTCCCCCCACGGGGAGCGTGGATTGAAATGATGCCCTTATAGGGCAGAGCTCATACGTAAGAGTCGCTCCCCCCACGGGGAGCGTGGATTGAAATACTCGCTTTATCCGGGGATTACACGGTGACGCCTGGTCGCTCCCCCCACGGGGAGCGTGGATTGAAATCAAGACCCGAATACGAAAATTCTACAGCCGCCTTTGTCGCTCCCCCCACGGGGAGCGTGGATTGAAATAGTCGGGGCGGGGGGCAGGGGGGCAGGAACTCCCCGTCGCTCCCCCCACGGGGAGCGTGGATTGAAATTCAATCACCGCCGAAAAAGCCGCATGGTACGCGCGTAACGTCGCTCCCCCCACGGGGAGCGTGGATTGAAATAAATCGGTAAGCGTTGATAAAAATTTCTGGCGCAGTCGCTCCCCCCACGGGGAGCGTGGATTGAAATAAGGAATCGTCAAACACATCTGTTGAAATGCAGCGTCGCTCCCCCCACGAGGAGCGTGGATTGAAATCTAACCCTGAACACCGCGCTAACTCAGGAGGAAGTCGCTCCCCCCACGGGGAGCGTGGATTGAAATCCTTTGCGGTTCTGGGTAAGAAGCCACATTAGCGAGTCGCTCCCCCCACGGGGAGCGTGGATTGAAATACGCTCGGCGTTGCAGATTTCTTCAAGTCGGTCTGTCGCTCCCCCCACGGGGAGCGTGGATTGAAATGTAAAAACTTATCTGCGGTTTTTGCCGAGGGTAAACCGTCGCTCCCCACACGCGGAGCGTGGATTGAAATTATGAACAAGGGGGTATGCCTGATGGTTTATACGTCGCTCCCCACACGGGGAGCGTGGATTGAAATAACTCGGACGGCACCATTATGCCGTTGTATTTGGTCGCTCCCCCCACGGGGAGCGTGGATTAAAATTATTGTCACTGTCCTCAACATCTATCTATGTATTGGTAGCTCCGTCCACAGCGAGTATTGTGTAAAACGATGATTGCGCGCCAAACAAAACTACATACAACCCCATTCCAAGCACACCCTATC
>JAEZCT010000072.1 GCA_023433405.1 Bacillota bacterium
AATGCATGAAAATCTTGAGTTGTATATCAGAACCCATCCAACGCAGTTCGCAGAAAAAGGGCCCAATGTTTATCTGGCAGAAGCAATCAGAAAAGAAGTAAAAATTCCTGTTTCAACTGTAGGAGCTATTGTAGATCCGGAAATGATGGAAGAAATTATTGCATCCGGCAAAGCTGATATAGTTGAGCTAGGCAGACCATTACTGGCTGATCCTTATCTTCCAAATAAGCTGCGTGAGGGGAAAGAAAAGGAAATTACAAAGTGTCTCAGGTGCATGGGATGCTTCGGAGAATCATTAAAGACAGAGACAACTTCTTGTACGGTTAATCCCGTCATTGGGAATGAATTTAATGAGTGGATAGCAAAAAGTCAGCCGACTACTCCAAAAAAGGTTATGATTATTGGCGGAGGCCCCGGAGGAATGAAGGCCGCTATCACAGCGGCAGAACGGGGGCACGATGTAGTGTTGTATGAAAAGTCCGATACATTGGGAGGCGCACTTAAATTTGCAAAGCATGTAGACTTTAAGTATGGATTATATGAATTCAAAGAAGTATTGGAGTATCTGGTGAAAAAAAGTACTGTTTGTATTCATATGAATACGGAAGCAACTACTGAAACTGTAGAATCAGAAAATCCGGATGTATTATTGCTTGCAGTTGGTGCATCCCCAATACTTCCATGTATAAAGGGAATTGACGGAAAAACTGTTAAGTTGGCAGAAGATGTATATGAAAACGAAAATCAAGTTGGTGAAACTGTAGTAATTCTCGGAGGCGGATTGGTTGGCTGTGAAACAGCGGCGCATTTGGCGAGAAGAGGGAAAAAAGTAACGATTGTAGAAATGAGACAGGATATAGCATTAGATTCAGAAGTATTCTACCGTACTGCTGTGAAAGTTGATTTGAGCAGAAATAATGTAAGAGTTATAACTAATGCTATAGGCTTGGCAGTAAATGAAGTTGGACTTGTCATTAAAGCACAGGAAGGAAATGAAAAGCTGATAAAAGCAGAAACTGTCATTAGTGCAGTCGGGTATCGTGCAGACAATGTGTTTTTTCAAAAAATGAGCAACGCAGCTCCGGTTGTACAGATGATTGGAGATTGCAGAAGACCCGGTAAGGTTACTAATGCAGTATCGGATGGATATTATATAGCACTTGATATATGAAAGAATGTTAAAATAAAAGTTCCTGCATATAGATTCGCGGGAACTTTTTATTTGGGAATATTTAGAAAACTATCTAGTCAATTTGGATATGGTTTCCTTCAGCTGCTTCAGGTCGGAATCAAGATGCTTATACATATTGATATAAAGGGGATACATTTTGTCATATGCATCAGTCCATTCTTTTATTGGCTGAATAATTTCTTTTACAGTTACTAGTTTTTCCATGCTATTTGTAATATCTGGGAATACACCTACCGCTTGTCCTGCTATCAGTGTATCACCAAAAGGAACATCGCCCGATTTTTCATCAAGAATGTGTACGGGAATATTAAGCATAGAGGCTTTTATCTGAGACCAGATACGATTCTTTGAACCGCCTCCCGTGATGCGCAGCGAATCAACCTTGGCACCGGTTTCTTTAATTGTTGATATGACATGCCGCAGTGCAAATGCAGTTCCTTCTAATACGGAACGGATTATTTCTTTCCGCTCAGTATCTAAAGATAATCCGATAAACATTCCTCGTGCATATGAATTCCAAAGTGGTGCACGTTCACCCATAAGATAAGGAAAGAACATGACTCCTTTGCTTCCGACACAGGATTCCTTTGCAAGTTGTTTCATATATTCGTAAACATCTAAATTATGCTCATTTGCAAAGTCCTTTTCTGATTTTCCAAAAGTATCCAGGTACCACTTCAGGGCTGCACCGGTTGTACTGAGTGGAGCATCAAATATATATGGCATACCGGAAATAGGACAGGGCTTTGTTACAAGAGGAAGATCAGTAGCACTTGGAATATTATGGCCAACGAACACAAGGGAAGAAGTACCCGAGGATTCTCCGGCTTCTCCCAGTCTGCTAAGTCCCATTGCATACATTGAGGCTAATGCATCACTGGCACCTGCTATAACGGGGATGCCACTGACTAAACCTGTCTGTGTAGCAGCCGCAGATGTTACGTTACCAATGACATCAGTGACTGCCTGAGGATGTGGCAATAAAGAATTTAGATCGGCACCAATTGTACGTGATACTTCATCAGACCACTTTAAAGTATTAATGTCAAGGCACTGTGTGCGGGAAGCCTGATCAATATCCATCGTGATTTTTCCAGTCAGTTTGTAGTTGATATATGAACTTGCCTGAACAATCTGGTAGGTTTTATGGAACAGTTCCGGTTCATTTTTTTTATACCATAGTATTTTATTTGGAAGAAAAACATTATCCGGCTGTCCGCCAATAATGGATACATAACGTTTATACCCGATTTCATTTATAATATACTGCAATTCAGAAGAGGAACGGCTATCCATCCAGATGATTGCGTTACGTAAAGGATTTCCGGCCTTATCAAGTGGAAGTAGAGTAACTGTCTGTGAACTTACTGAGATACCACGGATACGTTTTACAATATCCTTTCCTGCTTTTTCTGTAATTTCAGACAAAATCTCTGTGGTATTCTTCCACCACACATCTGCGTCCTGTTCCACCATACCGGTGCCCGGAAATATTAAAGCATTCTGCCTTGATGCAGAAGCAGTAACATTCCCGTTTTGGTCCATAATGATTCCTTTTATATTTGTAGTACCAAGGTCAATTCCTAATAAGTAGTTTTCCGTCATGTATGTTTCCCTCCGTTTTTAATCTTAATTTTATGCTAACAAAAAAAATATATTATCTCAAAATGCAGTTTGCCGCTATTAAGAGGAAAAGAAATGTTGAATTGAACAGAAAGCACGTATCTGTTAAATATATAAAAAAGCGCTTATGCTATACTTAATATTATCAGATGAGGGAAAGGTGCAGTGATAAAATGGGGGCATTTACATTGAGCATAAGACAGCGAAAACTACTTCGCATTTTGAACTCTGCTCATGGCATTTGTACAGGAAATGAATTATCCGGTAAGCTAGGAATTTCGGAAAGAACAGTGAGAAATGACATCAGTGAAATAAATCATATGCTGGAACCTTATAGGATATATATTAAAGCTATACACGGAAAAGGATATTTCATCAAAATTGGTAACAGAAGAGTTTTTCTCGAGTTGATTGCAGAAAAAGATAATCTGCTGACAAAAGAAGATAGAATAAAAACACTGCTCCTGAAGCTTATAAAAGGAAATGAATGCATGGATCTGCGCGAGTTAGAGGATGAAATGTATATCAGCAAGACAACGCTGGAAAATGACTTGAAGATAATAAAAAAACGAATCATGGAAAGCAGGCCTTATCTTGAACTTGTAAGAAATGGTTATTATGTCAGGCTGGCCGATGACGAAATCAAGAAAAGAAGTATTTTAATTCAATTGTATTGTGAAAATTGGGATTATGATTCAAAAGATGGCATTGTGCTGGAAGAAAATTTGATTAGTAAGGAGATTTTAAATCAGATTCATATTGTTTTAGAACAGGTTTTGAAAGAGTATAACCTGGAAATAGATGATTATGGGCTGGTTTATTTAATCATTTCGGTTGCCATAGCATATTTAAGGATTCTGGACGGACACAGATTAAAGAACGTTGATAATATTTGTGAGGAGTTAATAATTCAAGAAGCATCTGCAGAGATTTGGGAAAAGCTGAACAAACAGTGGCAGATGGATATTGAGCCTTTGGAATATATATGGCTT
>JAEZCT010000005.1 GCA_023433405.1 Bacillota bacterium
TTTGGCATACACATCGCAATAAAGGTCAAAAAGGCGTTGATTGGCACTTCACTGCGGACGACGCTCGTATAAAATTGAAAAGATTATATCCTGTCATATGCAACTATTAGTATTAACAACATACTAGTGTTGTTTTTCTTTTATATTCCAGTAAACGCTTATTCTCAGGATATTATACTATACAAGTTACCAAAATCAAATCAATCACTGCGAAGCGAAAGAAAATATTATATACGAAATACGGATTTTTGCTTTTGCAATGGGTTTTACGCATTTCATATAGTACTTATCTATACACGACCGGATTTTATCCCGAAAAATTATTGAGACTTTTAAGGAAGGATTGTGCTTGAATAATTTTTGCGAAACATATGATAATAATTTATGAAGGAGTGATTTAAATGGGTATAGTCAGTTGGATTATTATTGGCGCTCTCGCAGGTTGGATAGCCAGTATTATAACCGGTAACAACAAGGAAATGGGTGCGGGCAAAAATATCCTTACCGGCATCATTGGCGCGTTTATTGGCGGCTTAATTATGAATATCCTTGGCGGAAGCGGGGTCACTGGGTTTAATCTTTGGAGCTTGTTTGTAGCAATTGTAGGCGCAGTCATTTTGCTGTTTATCATCAATGCGGTGCGGCATAAACGAATCAGGAAATAGTCGCCGCTTGGCGGCGCTGTTCGTTTTTCAATTGAACCACAATAAATATAATAAGGTGAGCGCATGAGCAAAAGCAAGCAAAAAAAGGTCAATCTTTCGCAACGAAGCGACCAGCCACAGAAGCAAAATGATGAGCATAACATGAAAAAAGAAGCGCTTGGCCCCAACACAAAACGAAAATAGACCACAGCCTTGGCAGAGACGTCAAGGCTGTTTTTTTGCAAATGCATGACCTAAGGCAAAGGCTTTATAAGGTAACTGCTTAGGTGCTCGGGTAGCTTGTAGCCTTTTAAATGGTGATACGCCAATAGCTCCACATTCCCCTCAGAATCAATCGTAAATGTCGCCTCATCATCCCCAATAAAGTTATGTGCGCCTACAAACGGGTGCAGCAAAAAGGTAATGCGCATATCCATATCCGCCACATCCTCCAACTGCTTTACCTCAACCAGATAATTGAAAACGCTTGGCTGAATGGTCAGGTACTCCTGATAGAAATCCTTGGCGGCACCGCTTAGCTCATTAATCATAAGGCTGATTAACGCCTTCTCCTCGGTGCTGTAATCCTCATAAACCGGAATCATTGCCGGAGCGGATTTCTGCGATCCCCAAAAAATCCCCAACGCCCCTGCTGCCACGAGAATTGCGCCTGCAGGGAGGATAATGTACTTATTTATTTTAAAGCGCATAGGTCACCTCTTATATTCATATCCGACAAAAAAGTCATAAACCTTGGCATATGGGTTTTTACATGGATTTTTATTTGCTTACTTTGAAGAAATTAGCATTGACATGACTGTGTAAATAATACCAAATTAAACCCCCTCCTGTAAAGCGTAGGTTGTCTTTTTTTGAAAATGATTCTGGATAGCGCTAGAAAACATTCATACAAGATGATATAATTAGCTTGCCGCTTGCAGATTATTCGCGGTTTTTCGGGCATACACGCCCTTTTGATTCTTAATATTTTGCACAACAACGGAACACGGCAGCAACAGGGAGGGTAAGGGATGGCGGCAGGGCTTAAAAAGCTTCAGAATACAACGGACCGGAAGCAGCGACTCAGTACGGCAGGCAAGGTTTTGCTGGCGGTTCTTGCGTTGGCATGTGTTGTTGCCATCATTCATGTTGTATCGTGCTCGGTCAAGTCAAATAAAGAAAAGGTTCTTGCGCAGCCGGTATATGACACAGTAGGGCATAGCATTCTGGTGTGCCAGGGAATAATGGGAAAGGAAGCGCTGTCCGATTATATCAAGGAAATTAAACTGGCCGAAACCGTTCAGGGCAAGGTAGAGGCAGCTCAAGCTATGCTTGCGTATGTGTCGCGCCAGAATATAGCCAATCGTAGCCGGAGAGACGAGCTTAGCGAAGCAAGCAACCGGATTACGGAGGCTTACGAAGCCTATCAGGAGCAAAAATCGGTCAGATAATCCACGGAAGTTGAATGTTTTTGGATTTATTCAGGTAGCAATAAATAAACTATGGCGATAATAGAAAGGATATGAGTCAAATGCTCCGTAACGAGCTTACACTACCCAGGTTTTTTAGCAATGGCATGGTTTTGCAGCGCAACCAATCAATACGCATTTGGGGCTTTGCCGCCCCGAACCAGCCAGTGGAGATCACCTTTCTAGGCAAGACCCAGAATACGGCCGCGGATTCCCAGGGAAACTGGAGCCTTACACTGCCGCCGCATCCTCACGGCGGACCGTACCGCATGGAGGTAACGGCGGAAAAAACAATTTTAATACAGGATGTATGGATCGGCGAAGTATGGGTTTTTTCGGGGCAATCCAACATGGGAGTGCCTATGTTCCGTGTGGGCGAGCTGTACGAGCAGGATGTCGATTACGCCTACAACCCTCAGATACGCATATTTACCGCTCCTTGCAGGTACATCTACAATGCACCAAAGGACGATCTTGAGGCTGGTCAATGGGAGTTTGCTACCTCTGAGACTGTTTTGCATATGAGCGCGGTTTCCTATTACTTTGCGCGGTCAATCTTTGAGCGCTACCATGTTCCCGTTGGTATCTTAAACGTAAGTGTGGGCGGTTCCCACGCAGAATCCTGGATGAGCGAGGAGGCGCTGCAAAGCTATCCCGATATGCTTGCCAAGATAGAAGCCCTGCGGGATAACGCAGACCGTGACCGGCTGCTCGCCCAAAGCGACAAGGCGGCTCTGCGCTGGCAGGTGGAGCTGGACGGCGCCGATTTAGGGCTGCTCGCTAACAAAAGGTGGAGCGAGGAGCAGTGTGACGACAGCGGTTGGAATACCATGGTGTTGCCGGGGTACTGGAAGGATACGGCGCTTGACGACCTGCACGGCGCGGTGTGGTTCCGTCGTGAGTTCTACATTCCCGACGAATATGCGGGTGCCGCGGCCAAGCTGACGATGGGACGCATTGTGGATAACGATGCCGTCTACGTAAACGGGATCCTGGTGGGCTCCACCGAGTATCAGTATCCCCCCAGACGCTATGCCATCCCAGCCAGTATCCTAAAAGCGGGGAAAAACACCATTGCCGTTCGGGTAGTCAATTTTGAGGGTAACGGCGGCTTTGCTACCGGTAAAAGCTATGAGATTAGTTTTCAGAATAAATACACCGTACCTCTTGCGGGGGAGTGGAAATACCGCGTGGGAGCCACCTCACAGCCCATGCCGGAGCGGCTGCAGCTCTTTCATTACCCGCTTGGACTTTACAACGGAATGCTTGCGCCCATCATCGGCTATACCATAAAAGGCTTTTCGTGGTATCAGGGTGAATCCAACACCCACACCCCCCATAACTATCAGGAACTGATGTGTCGCTTGATTACCGAGTGGCGGCAGCGCTGGGGTTTGGGAGAGCTACCCTTTTTGATAGTTCAGCTTCCAAACTTTTTGGAGCCGGATAGCGCCGTAAAGGAGGGCTGGTGTCAGCTCCGCGAGCAGCAGCGCAAAGCCCTTGCCCTGCCAAATACCGCGATGGCAGTCACCATCGATGTTGGCGAGTGGCACGACCTTCACCCGCTTAACAAAAAGGCGGTTGGCGCACGCCTTGCGCTGCTTGCCCGCCGGTATGCGTATGGGGAGGAGCTAATCTGCAGCGGACCTCTGCCAAGGGCTGTGGCGCGAAAGGGCAGTGCCCTGATTATTGCCTTTGACGAAGAGTGCGGCGGATTGGCAACCTCTGACGGCGCACCTCCACGGATGTTTGAGCTCGCGGGCGCGGACGGACACTTTACACCTGCCGTCGCTCAGGTTTTAGACAGCTTGCATGTAAGGGTGGTAAGTGAAGGAGTGCCCGAACCCGCGGCGGTGCGCTACGCGTGGAGGGATGCCCCCGAGGAGGCAAACCTTTGCGGCATAGGCGGCTTGCCCGCGTCCCCCTTTTGCGAAGGGGTATAGGCGCAAATGCTGTATATATTTGGTTTCGTTTCAGCAGACGGTATCTCTGCGCCTCCCTTTTTAACAGACATGCTGTTGCCTTTTGAGGTGTAACATTTATCGGCTAAGATTATACTGGAAATTTTCACTTACTGTTTTTCGTTTTTAAATCGGTAAATATAATTAGAAACAGGCATTCTCTTAGAATTATCTGAGTGGATGCCTGTTTGTGTTTGTACAGTAGCAGAATAAAACTTAGAATTTATGAAAACAACCAAATAATTATGCTATAATTGCTTATGTCAGGTTTCATTATAAAGGTACGATTGGAGTGCTTGCTTTTTGAAAAAAATAATTCTTTTCATTTTGTGTTTTGCATCAATAACCCTCTCAGGATGCAAAGCAATAGATTTTCAATCAGAGCAACTATCTACAAAATTATCATCCAACGGTTCAAGCGATGTTGATAATAATGCCCTATGGCAGGACCTCCCCAAGGAATTTGACATAAATGATTTGAAAGCCGTCAGTAAGGCTTTTATTGATCCTCTTAAGCCTGCCGGATATCCGTGGTTTTATTCGTGGGACGGTATGAGGGAAATTGATTCAAATGATTACATCTCTATCCTTTCCTATTACAATTATTTAAATCTTCCATTGGACTCTGATCGATACAAGGAACCTTATGTTGATGCCAAACTTGTGGAGGAAGAAGTTTTTAAACGCTTTGGAATTGAAAAAGAATATTTGCGTACATCACAGTTATATAATCCCGAAAGTAATACCTATCTTTTTTTAGTCGGCGGGGGAGGTCCGGACAGGTTTGTGGTTAGTTCATTTAAAAAAGATGGTAAGATTATTACTATTAAACTTTCATATCACTATTTATCAAATACAATACAACCAAATTTAATAAACTCGTTTTTACCGAATAATCAGCAAAGTGCTTTGGATTACGGCTATAGTAGCGGGTTTCTATTTTCATTTGGCAATCTTTATGCAGAACTCAGCTATGACGAAAGCTCATTTCGATATATATCATATAAATTATATGACGAAAAATTTGCACGTCATGATTCTATAAAAGTGGCTTCGTAGACAGGCAAACCGCTCACATCCTCACCGACACAACCCTTGCCGCCCCCACTCAGCCGCTCCCGCTCTCACAATATTCACAATACTAACATATTCGCATACTCGTAATTAGGATAAGAGGAGAATACCATGCTTATAGCCGGAGAAAAATTGTCAAAGCAATACGGCGAGGTGCCGCTCTTGAATAACTGCTCGCTGTTTATGAATGAGGGAGAGAAAATAGGGGTGATAGGCCGCAATGGCGCGGGAAAATCCACGCTGCTCAAGCTGCTGGCGGGCAAAGAGCAGCCTGACGCTGGCACAGTAACACTTCGCAGCGGCGTTCACATTGGCTATTTGCCACAAATACCACCCGTTACCGACGCAAATACCATACTGGAGCAGGTGTTGCAGGATACAACAGCATGCGGCATCCGCGCGGAGGATTACGAGGCAAAGCAGATGCTGAACAAGCTGGGGCTTTTTGACCCCAATGTTGTTGTCGGCACCCTCTCCGGTGGTCAGAAGAAGCGGGTGGCACTTGCAAGTGTCCTGCTATCCCGCTGTGAACTTCTCATTTTGGATGAGCCTACCAACCATCTGGATGATGAGATGATTCGATGGCTGGAGGGCTGGCTGACCAGGTACAAGGGAGCTTTGCTTATGGTGACACACGACCGCTACTTTTTGGACCGGATTGTGACGAAGATTGTGGAGGTACACCGGGCGGAGCTGTACCTGTATGAGTGCAATTATTCCAAATATCTGGAGCTTCGCGCTAAACGTGAGGAGATGGAAGCCGGTACCGAGAGGAAACGCCAAAGCCTGCTTAGAAAGGAGCTTTCCTGGATGCAGCAGGGGGCCAAGGCCCGGGGCACCAAAAGCCGCTCAAGGATAGAGCGCTTTGAACAAATGGAAGCGCAGGCCGTGCCGACTGAGGTGCAGAAGCTGGATATTCAGTCCGTTTCCACCCGCCTGGGAAAGAAAATAATTGAGCTTCGAGGCATAACCAAGGGGTATGGGGGGCGGATTCTGGTCAAGGACTTCGACCAGTTCATCGCCCGGGACGCCCGTATCGGCATTGTCGGCCCCAACGGATGCGGTAAGTCAACACTACTGAAAATGATTGCGGGTCAGCTCCAGCCTGATAGTGGGGAGATTGTTGTGGGCGACACGGTTCAAATCGGATACTTTGCCCAGGACTGCGGGGAGATGGATTCCAGTCAGCGGGTGATTGACTATGTAAGGGGCTTTGGTGAAACAGTCAAGACAAACGACGGCATACTATCGGCATCCCAGATGCTGGAACGGTTTTTGTTTCCCGGCGATCTGCAATGGAATACGATTTCTCGGCTGTCAGGGGGAGAGCGCCGCAGACTCTACCTGCTCAGTGTACTGATGACGGCACCCAATATTCTCCTTCTCGATGAGCCGACCAACGACCTGGATATAGATACGCTGATGCTGCTGGAGGAGTATATTGAGGGATTTTCAGGCGCGGTTCTCCTAATCTCCCACGACCGCTACTTCTTGGATAAAACCACCGATCATATACTTGAATTTCAGGGTGATGGTCATATTCAAAAGTATCTGGGAGGGTACTCGGAATATCTGAGCCAACGTCTGTCTGATTCAAACGGACAACAGCCGGATAGGTTAGAAAGAGAGCAAACCAAGTCCAAAAATGAAGGTGTGAGTGAAAACGAAAGCCGAAGCCTCCCCGTCAGGCAGGTAAAGGTTCGCTTTACCTATAAAGAACAGCGCGAGTATGACGAAATTGACGATGTAGTTGAGAAACTGGAGCGGGAAAAGTCAGACATAGAGAAGGAAATTGCACAATCCGCCAGTGATTTTAAAGAGTTGCAGCGATTGCTTTCACTTAAGGAGCAGGTTGAGCAACAGTTGGAGGAAAAAACAGAACGCTGGCTCTACCTCAACGAATTGGCAAGCAAGATTGCCCAGCAATCGCAAGCCTGACCGGAAGGATTGCGGTGCCGCTGTCTTTTAGTAATAGCCCCGATCGTTTCGGCTTGGCTACGTCTTATTTTATAACATGTTGCACCTTGCCAAGAAACTGATAAGCAAAACTTCTATTATAGCATCCGCAGAATTCGCAGCATAGTCAGGCGATTGCGCACCCAAGGGGAAAGCACAATCAGCTTTTCCTTTAAATGCGGGCTAACATCGATCTCCTCAAGGGATGCCTTTGCGCCCAGTCCCCTAAGCAGCCCGGTCAGGTGCGCCGGACTAGGCACCGTCATCAGGATAGCGCGCACCCTTTGCCAGTGCGTTATCAGCGCGTCGGGTGTCACTGCCATAAGACAGTCGTTTTTGTTTTCCTCCAAAATACCTGGGAGAAGGGCGCCGAATTGACCGCCCAGCCATTCCTCATCGGGAGGCAGATAACCGCGCACACGACCGGAAATATCCTCTATTTGAGCCAACCGATGGTACACCTCGGCACACAGCGGGGTCGCCGCGCCCACCTTTTCCCCGTGCATCGCGGCGGAATTCCCCACCAACTTCATCTCCAGCAGGTGAGAGATGTGGTGCTCCGCGCCGGAGGCGGGGCGGGAGTTTCCGGCAAGCTGCATGGCTACGCCGGAAAGAATCAGCGCGTACATCAGGTCGCGGTACGCCCCTTGGCTGCCTGAGGCAAGCCCCGCAGCGCCGGCCGAGGCCTTATCGGCCGCTTGTTTTGTAAGCCCGGCGATATACTCACAGTAATACTCTCCAGTCAGCAGGTGGGCTATCTCCCAATCCGCAAGACAGATGTATTTGCCGACAATATCCCCCACACCCGCCAAGGCTAAATGGGCGGGTGCTGCGGAGATGATATTCAGGTCGGCGAGAATCAGGACGGGGGCGACGG
Organism: Bacillota bacterium; assembly: GCA_023433405.1. GTDB lineage: Bacteria > Bacillota > Clostridia > Oscillospirales > Ruminococcaceae > Acetanaerobacterium. Next base: position 7,982 of record JAEZCT010000005.1, read on the forward strand.
CTGGCAGGGTGGTTTTCATACCTCCCCAGGTCATTGCCGCCACACTGGAGGCAAACCCGTCCACCGTGGCGGCGGTTGGCGCGGATACAAAGACAACGCCCTCCTGCGCTGCGCAATACCGCACAATATCGTGGATGGTGCCGCTGCCCACGGCAACCAGAAGGTCGGTTTTCTTCAGCTGGTTGCTTAACAGCGCCACGCCGTGTTCGTCCGCGTGCAGCCCCTGTGCAGGCAAAATAATCTCCTCGTCCGCCGCAGGGCGAGCCATGCCTTTTGCGTCATAGGTGTTGCTGTCATATACCGCTGTGACGTGACCGGAGTAGCCTAGCTCTCTAAGATGATCCGGCAGGCTTGTAAGACAGCCTGCTTCTATTACAATACGCCGGATGGTGGTTTTGTGCGCCCTGCCGCAGGGGCAGACGGGTACACTGAAATTGTCCTGAGAAAGCACCATGTAAAATCACGACCTATCATTTATTGTTACACTAATTTAGTATTATACACAACACTACCTAGTTAACTGATAGTAATTGAATAGTGTGGGCTTGCCCTCATATTCAATTTCGCGTTTCTCAATCATTTCAAAGCCCAGTTTTTCAATAACCCTCTGGGACGGTATGTTTGCTTGCTTAACAATCGCGCACAGGTATGCCTGTTCGCGTGTGTTAAAAAACCATTCAATGACTGCCCTTGCCGCTTCCGTGGCATAGCCGTTTTTTTGATATTCATCCGCGACTGAAAAAAGAATCTCGATTTCGCCTTGGATTTTCTGCTGCGGAATAACGCCCACAAGTCCAATACAACTGCATTTTCCGGTTAGCTCAATCGCCATTACCTGCCAGGGAGCTTTTATGCTTGCCTTTTGATTAATCCAATTAATCCAGTTGAGCGCTTCCTCCGAATCCTTCATAACCATGTCCGACATTTCAGCAGCAACTGCCGGGCAATTGCTGTTGTATGCGGCGAGTTCTGCGTCATCAGCAGCGAACGGCCTTACTGTAAGGCGCTTTGTTTTTAAGGTAATCTGCTCGTTCACCAAAAATCCTCCCCGTTTTACGCTTGATTAAAATTATGTCATCTTGTGTAATTAAAACCATACAACACTTTGGTTTATGGGTTTTCATGCGGGTTTCCATCTGTAAGTCTATACCCTTAGTGGAGAATGTCACTAGACCACCCCACTATTGTAACACAGCAAAAAGGCAGCGTAAAGGCAGCGTGTTTTTTGCGTGGGTTAGTAATACTTAATCCCCTCAAAAAGGGAAGAATGACAGATAAAAGACTGCGTAAAAATCCATAAAATAAAGCTTTTCACTTGATTTTTATGCTCCTTATGTATCGGTTATCAGCATAAAGCCATTTCCGCGGGCAAACAAGACCCTCCGGCAATTGACTTTGTGCCGGAACTTGGGTACGATAAGCAGTATGAGCTCTTTACGCTGGTTTGGACTAAGCTTGATAACACAGAAACGAGGAACTTCATCATGACAAACATTGCGGTATTTGATTACGGGCTGTTAACACCCCTCCATCTCTCTGAGCTGAGGGAACGCCTGCAAGACTGTGCGTTGACTGTTTTTAATGGGGATATGGAAATCCTGCCTGATGCCGATATTATCCTAGGCAACCCCGACCCTAAGGAGCTGCACCGGTGCCGGCGGCTTAAGCTTTTACAAACCTTTTCGGCGGGTTCTGACGGCTATGTGAGCTTTATGCCCAAAGGCGCTCAGCTCACCAATGCCACGGGCAGCTATGGACTCGCCATTAGCGAGCATATGCTTGCAATGCTGCTGACACTCATGAAAAAGCTGCATCTGTACGGAAAAAATCAACAGGAATGCCTGTGGCGGGATGAGGGCGCCGTCACCCGTATTGACGGCGCAAGGGCACTGGTTGTCGGGCTTGGGGATATTGGCGGAGAGTTTGCAAAACGCCTGCATGCGCTTGGCGCACATACCGCGGGCATTCGCAGGGTAGGCAAGGAGAAGCCGGAGTATCTCGATGAGCTGTACGACCCCACCAGCCTTGACTTGCTCCTCCCTGAGGCGGATATTGTCGCCCTCTGTCTGCCAAACACCCCGCAAACCATTGGGCTGATGAACCGGGAGCGCATCGGTCTTATGAAAAAGGGCGCATACCTGCTCAACGTGGGACGGGGTGGTGCGGTGGACATGGAGGCGCTGCGGGATGCGTTAAATCGGGAACTGCTTGGCGGCGCCGGTCTGGATGTCACCGAGCCGGAGCCTCTGCCCGCAGACCATCCCCTGTGGAAGGCAAAAAACCTAATTCTTACCCCGCATGTTTCGGGGGGAGCGCATCTGCCCGAGACGGTAAACCGCATTCTGAGCATAGCCGCCTACAACGTATGTGCTGTCCTTTCAGGGGAGCCTCTGCGAAATGAGGTGGATTTTTCAACCGGCTACCGTAAGCTGACGCAGAACAGCTAATACTAATATCCGATTTAATTGAGTATAAAAAGTAAATGAAAAGCTTCATTTTATGGGTCTTCACGCGAATGATTATCTGCGATACGACCCTTTTTGAGAAGAGTAGTATAAAACCCGCCGCATGGCAGCAATGCTCCTGCTGCCATGCGGCGGGCTTTATATTCTTCATCCGTAATGAGATTCAAATTGGACCGTGCTAAGCTTCTAGGGAGGGTTTGAGGACTTGAAAAAATCCTTGTATGTATTAGTTGGGGTTGCGGCCTTATTGCTGGGCGCGGCGGGCAGCTTCTTGCCGGTGCTGCCCACCACACCATTTTTGCTGCTGGCGCTGTTTTGCTTTGCCAGGGGTTCAAAACGCTTAAACGATTGGTTTTGCGGAACAAGGCTGTATAAACGGTATCTGTCCGAGTATGCACGCACAAAATCAATGACACTTTGTCAAAAGCTTGCAATCGGGCTGCTTGCGGGCGGGATGATGGCGATCTCCTTCGCGCTGATAGACAACACGGTGGCACGGGTTCTGCTGGCGGCGGGCTTTATGGTTCATAATTATGTGTTCATCTTTCGCATAAAAACACGGGAGAGGGGTCAAAACAACAGCATACCGGAAAAAGCTGAGCCTTCCTTGCGGGAAGCAAAGGGCGAAATAGAATAAGAAAAGGGGGACAGTTATGAATTTTAACGGGTTAACCATCGGGCGGGTGCGTTTATTAATGGAAGGTGAGTTACTCCGTCTGGGTTTCCTCCGATTTATCCTTGGGGAACACCGGGATGGTGTCACCCAACGCCGTCACCGCAGGGTCGATAAACTCATATTTGCGGTAGCATTCACGCGTCTCCTCCTCCCGCAGGATAGGGGATTTGTGGTGCTCTAAAAAATTAACAAGTTCATATACATCAATCCAGATTTCGTTGGCGCCATCCTTCTGAGACTCGTCAAATATCAGCTGCATTCCAAAGTGCAGGTGGGGGACGGTCATGCCGTTGACGTTTTCCTTATCCGAATAGCCGGTCATACCCAGGTATCCAATGACATCTCCCGCCTCAATCACCATGCCTTCCTGCAGGTCGGCCTGATAGGGTCGGTCTTTTCGCATATGAGCGTAATAGTAATAGCGTCTGCCGTCCAGACTGCGGATACCCACCCGCCAGCCGCCGTAGCGGTTCCACCCCATGGTTTCCACCACGCCGGATTCCACGGCAATAATCGGGGTGCCAATGCTGCCCATCAGGTCGTTGCCAAGATGGGTGCGGGTATAGCCAAAGGAGCGGGAATTGCCAAAATCGTCGTAATGGGCGTAGCTGTAGCCGTAAGCAATGGGGGAATACGACTTAAGTCCGTAACGTTTATCAAACTCTGCCTTGCTACTATCCAAGGATTCGGGGGTCTGAATCTCGAAGGAGCCTACCATCCCATCCAGCACCGCCCCGTATGCCTCGCGGTAATAAGGGTAATAGGGCATGTCGGCCGTCAGCTCGGCAAGTGTCTTGCCGTTGTTCAGGCTTTTGACCAGTGCGTCCATGTCCCTTGCTTTATACCTTTTATAGTTCCCGCCGTATTTAGCGCCAAGATAGGCCAGCAGCTCCACCCAGTTCAGTTCATTTTCGGTATTTTGGCTTTGGATATCATACGCAAGCGCCTTCTCCATTGCTTCGGCGGTCACCTTAAAATCCACCCATTTGATATAACCGTCAGAGGCCAGCGATACCGCCTGTGCGCCGGGCCCCCGAGCAAGTACAGGAATAAGCATCAGGACGCAAACCAAAATTGCCGCGCAAAGCAAACTAACCGCCGCTATAAATCTCCATCGCCCGCGCAAAGCCTAATCACCACCGCAACCAGTATACAAAAGGCTATGTACGGCGGCAAAAAAATAGAAGCGCATTCAGACCGAAATGGCCCACGCTTCAAAATCTTTGTGATGATTTGGTATCGGTTCTCAGGGCTGTTGCTCGAAACCGGCGGGGGTGTCGGGAGAAAGTATGAAATGCACGGTACCAAACGGAAACCCGATAGCGATATCGAAGGCCAGAGAAAACCCGGCGAGCACCCCGCCGCTTACCACCACCTGAGGGGATAGGGTGAGCTCATAGGCAAGAGAGTTTGAGATATTGACGGCAAATAACCCGTTATGCAGGTTCAAAAACTCTCCCATTGCAGCCCGGGCGTAATCGTTTAGCTCATGAAAAAGCTCTTTCGCGTAACGGGATGCAACCCCGCAAAAGGTGTCCCTATCCGCCGTGACGGCAGAAAAGAGCGTACCGCCCCCCGATACATGCTGGTAAGCGGTTTCCTCACCGCGAAGCTCCGTGATAACGGAGGAGGGCAGCAGGGTAAAATCATCGCCTATAAAGCGTATCACGTTTTTTAGCAGCAGCGATACATAGTCAGAAAAGAAATCAGGGTTTGGAAGCAGGTCAAAGTGATAGTAATCCGATATGACCCGACGTGCGTCCGCCAGCCTTTCGTCGCCAATCTCACTTTCCGATATCCGCGTAGCGCCCTTGTAGGCGGCAAGCGCAATCTGGAGCTGGCCGTTTGTCAGCGCGCCGATATCCACCAGCGCCTGGCCCAAGAGCAGGTAGCCTTTTCTTTGGGACGACAGCAGCTCGTTTACCTGTTCGCTGGTCAGGTACCCCAAGCTGACCGCAAGGTCGCCGGTGCGGATATCCTGCGTTTCCTGGCGGCCGTGCAGCTCATCCACCTGCTCTGAAGTAAGCAGCCCCGCATTGATGGCGAGAACACCCAGCCTTACATGTGCCTTGCTTTGCAGCTCAAGAGCCTTAATGAGCTGTTGGTGACTTACCAGGCGATTATTGAGCAGGTAGCTTCCAAATGACTGTGTAAACATCAATGCGCGTCCTTTCCGTGGTTTTCTGCGAACGATAACGGTCTTAACCCTGTAGCACGCTGCTGAGTATTTTTAGTATCTGCTCGTCGTCAAAGGGCTTTTGCACGAAGTCAAAGATGCCCGCATCCGCCGACTCCTGCAGGTTGCTTCTCGTCCCGGCGGAGGATGCCATTACAATCTTTACCTCCCGGTTCAGTTCGCGTATTTCCCGCAATGCTTCCAAGCCGGTTTTCTTGGGCATAATGATGTCCATAAAGACCACATCCGGCTCGTGCCGTTGAAATAGGCTTACGGCCTCCTCCCCGTCGGTGGCCTCCCAAACGTTGTCGCATCCCATTTTATTTAGCAGGTCGTGTACTTTTTTGCGTATCAGCATGGAATCGTCACAGATTAAAACCTTTAGTTCGGCGATCTTCATTGTTGTTTTGCATCCCTTCCCAGTTAAAAGCTAAATGTCTACTGCTAATACTTATTTCGTTCTTATCGTTTCAGGCATACCGAGAACGCCGCAAGGTACTCATTTAGCCGCCGCTCAAAAAGCCTCTAAACTAATCTCCTCGAAAAGTGGTTAAAATGGAGTGTTACAGCGCGGCATATGAGCAACACACTCAAAAAGGTTTTTTTTGCCTAAAATCCGCGCTGTCAGCTTTCAGTCGATAGACTTTGCGTATATTTTACTATATTTCCGTAAATATTTCAATGTTTTACCCAAATAATCACGTTTTATGCAAAAGTATAATTGTAAACTTTCGCACCACCCTTTTGCCTTTTGCATTGAAATCTGCTAGACTGAATGTGGAAATGTATAGATGGCTAAAGCAAAAAGAACGGTGCAGCAAAAGTGATTGCCGTTGTGCGGCGTATCTGAGAATCTATGGGCGCACTCGCCATAGGACAAAAACACAATGAATAAAAGTCAAGGCTCTGAGGCGCACTCGTCCTCATTGCCTTGCGGGAAAGGTTGACTTAAGCATGAACAATGGCTTTGAGAATTCTCCGGTTCCCCCCGTCTATGCCGGCACCCCCATGCCGCGGACGCCAAAAAAATCTAAGGCGGGTGTTGTAATCGCTATCGTGGCAGCCGCGCTGGCGGTGATTATTCTATTTATGGTTGCGGTGGCGTCGTTTTTCAGTCGGTATGACGGAGGCATTGGCGAGCGGCTGGACATCGTGCGGATAGAGGGTGTCATCAGCGCACAAAGCTCCTCCTCCATCTTCTCTGCCGAGCAGGGCTACAACCAAAGCTTTATCCTAAACACCATAGATACCCTTATCGACAGCCCCGACAGCAAGGGAATCCTGCTTTACCTGAATACGCCGGGCGGCGCTGTTTACCAAACGGATGAGGTATACTTAAAGCTGCTGGAATATAAGCAAACAGGGCGCCCGGTGTACGCGTATATGGCAGAAACCGCGGCCTCCGGCGGCTACTATATCGCCTGTGCGGCGGATAGAATTTACTCCAACCGCAATACCTTTACCGGCTCCATTGGTGTAATAATGGGTACCTACATGGATCTTTCGGGGCTTTTGGAGGAGTTTGGCATCACAACCCATACCTTTACCTCGGGGGACAATAAGTCCATGGGCAGCAGCTATGAGCCGATGACGCAGGAGCAGGAGCGCATCTTCCAGTCACTGGTTGATGAATGCTACGAGCAGTTTGTGGATATTGTCTCGAAGGGCCGGGGCAAGGACATCGCCGAGGTAAAGCGTCTTGCGGATGGCAGGGTGTATACCGCAAAACAGGCGCTGGCTAACGGCCTGATTGATGAAATATCCTCCTACGAGCAGGCTCTCAGTGCGGTGCGCACCCAGCTTGGCGACGAGAATATGCGCATTGTGGACCATATTCAGCCGCAGGTAACCGGTTTTTCCGCCCTGCTCGGTAAGCTCGCTCAGCTTCGCAGCCGTTCGGATACGGAGGTAATTTTGGACAGTATGTCGGCATACACTATATGGGGGTATTATTGCCCTCAGCTGGGGAGCCGCTGACAAGGTTCGGGCAGCGCCCCCTGTGCAGTATTTTGCTGGTAAAAGATTAATCCGGCAGGGGGGCACCTTGTGATGCATACGACGGTAAACGACCTGCGGCACAAGGACGTGGTAAATATAAAGGATGGTTCGCGGCTGGGGTGCGTGTGCGATGTGGAGCTTGATTTGGGCTGTGCCAAGGTTATCGCTCTCATCATCTACGGCAGGCCCCGCTGGTTTGGGCTGTTCGGGCGCGAGGACGATATCTTCATCGGGCTTGATAACATCAAGGTCGTGGGGGAGGACACCATTCTCGTTAGCTTCGAGTGCCAAAGCCGCCCCAAGCGAAGGAAATTCAGCATTTTTGAGAACTGATGCTGTTTTCGCGGGTTTAAAACGGCAATAGCGAAAAGCGGTTATTTTCCCTGAAAAATCCGCGAAAATAATGCGGAGTATTCTTTTCGATCGCTTGACTCGACCCCGAACACCTTTTTGAAGAAGCTTCTTACCTTGGAATCGATCCACATTGCCTTTTCCTGAGAATAGAAATTCCAGGAAATTAGTCCGGCACCGGGATGAAAATGCCGAGCAGCATATGGAAAATCAAATCCGTCTACGGTTATGTAATCGGGCCCCGTAGCAGTGGGAGGTGCATCTTCGTAACCGGGATTAGGATTCTCCGGCCTGGGGTCGGGAGGGTTGGTATTGCTTGGATTACTTCCGCCAGAACAGATATCGGAGCCGTCGGAACCACTCACAAGGGGTTTGATATCGCTTGTGTAATCGAAGAAGCTCCACTCCTGCTCATGTCCGGCAGCGTCCCAGGGCTGAAGCAAAATATCAGCCCCATTATCACCGGTTTCTATGGAGAGATAGCTGCCTGCTTTTCTAGGGTATGATTATCATCCTCACGAAAAGTTACGTCCAAATGCCAGTGAAAGCTTTCGACCATCCAATGGCCGCGTATGGCACGGGCAGCTGTGGTTACATCCAAGGGCAGA
>JAEZCT010000051.1 GCA_023433405.1 Bacillota bacterium
TGCTTATTCACCGTAACTATATGGCCTTGCAACCTAAAAAGCGAAGTATCAAGTCTAACCTCCTAAGGTGCTTGGTCAGCGAACATGCTTTGTTGGAATTGCTTAGGAGTTTGTGAAACTCACGTGTTTCACCCCAACCTTTCAGTTGACTTATTTGACAGATTGTGATAACATACTATATGCCGCATGTTGCGGGCAATGTCATTTATATGGCTTATCAAGTGGACGGCATAACTGCCGCCCCGCCTGACGACAGCGAGTTTACAGAAAAAGGCAGGTGCCTCACACAATGTACGCGATTATTGAAACCGGCGGCAAGCAGTATAAGGTATCTCAGGGCGATGTCCTGTTTATCGAAAAGCTTGACACGCAGGCGGATGAAACTATAACCTTTGATAAGGTGATAGCGGTATCCGACAACAGCTCCTCGAAGTTTGGCAACCCCACGGTTGCGGGCGCGACAGTAACTGCAAAGGTAATAAAGAACGGCAAGGGTAAGAAGATTACCGTCTTTACCTACAAGGCAAAGAAGAACGAAAAGCGCAAAAAGGGTCACAGACAGCCCTACACAAAGGTTCAGATCGAGACGATTACCGCTTAATTCGCGGCGTTTAATGGCAGATGACAGTCTGGCTCGAACGTCCTATGCGGCGGATGAGGTTATAGCACCATGATACTGGCCAGATTTAACAAAAACAGCGACGGCTACCGTTCGTTTTCCGTAACGGGACACGCGGGAACCGACCAATACGGCTTTGATGTAGCGTGCGCCGCGGTTTCCTCGGCGGTTCAGATGACCGCGAACGGAATCACGGAGGTAGCGGGCATTCCGGCGGCAGTAGAAGTAAGCGGTGAAATTATTGCGGTTTCTTTGCCGGAGGGTAAGCCTGACGAGTGCGCAAACGTGCTTATTGGTGCGCTGCATCTGCACCTGACCCTGCTTTCAGAAGAGTATAAGGACGCGATACGCGTTATTACCGAGTAATAAACGGAGGTGTAACTGTTATGATTAAGATCAGTATGCAATTTTTTGCACATAAAAAGGGAATGGGTTCTACTAAGAACGGCCGTGATTCCGAGTCTAAACGCCTTGGCGTAAAGCGCGCGGATGGTCAGTTTGTTCTCGCGGGCAACATTCTTGTTCGCCAGCGCGGCACCCACATCCATCCGGGTGAGAATGTCGGCATCGGCTCGGACGACACGCTGTTTGCTAAGGCAGACGGTAAGGTCAAATTTGAGCGTATGGGCAAGGACCGCAAAAAGGTTAGCATATACGCCGTGGAGCAGTAATCCTGCCTTCGCGAATGCTCATTTTGTCGCTAAAAATCCCGAGCCGATTCGCTCGGGATTTTTTTTGGGTATCGGCAGTTTTTGAGTTTTTTGGTTTTTACAGGCGCTGCAATATCCTTTTGTTATGGCGCTGCTGCGTCTGTAAAGATCAAAAACACAGCACCCAGCCGTTATATTGTTTAGTTTTGGCGTGAAATCTTTGGATATATAGTTATTTTAACTTAATATGTTGCGGCATGTTTATGTAAACCAGACCGAAGTATACTATACCTAAATTGACATTGAATAACCTCAAAGCAATGCCCGCCTGGCGGCTTTTAAGTGATTCCACACGCTTCGCGGGGGCGTACTAGGGCTAAATTGTGTTATTAATTATGCGGGACTTAAACAAGGAATTATTGGAGGGCTGAGCTGAATGTTTATTGATAAAGCCAGAATTAGCATTAGAGCGGGGGACGGCGGCAACGGTTCCGTGTCGTTTCACCGGGAAAAATACGTAGCAGCAGGCGGGCCGGACGGCGGCGACGGCGGCAAGGGCGGCGATGTGATATTTATTGCGGACCAAAACCTCAATACCCTCATAGACTACAAATACCGTAAGAATTATGCCGCACAAAACGGTGTAAACGGCGCGCCCCGCCGTTGCTCGGGCAAAAGCGGCGAAGACCTTATTCTGCGTATGCCCACGGGGACGCTGGTGAAGGATGCGGCAACCGGTCGTATCCTTGCCGACATATCGGATACTGAGCCGGTTGTCATCGCAAAGGGCGGCAGGGGCGGGTGGGGGAATTCTCATTTTGCCACCCCAACCAGACAAATTCCCCGCTTTGCCAAAAGCGGCATTCCCGGTGAACAGCTGGATATTGTGCTGGAGCTTAAGCTGCTGGCGGATGTGGGGCTGGTGGGCTTTCCCAATGTGGGAAAATCCACGTTCATATCCACTGTGAGCAACGCAAAGCCGGAGATTGCAAACTACCATTTCACCACCCTTGTGCCGGTGCTGGGAGTCGTGCGAGTGGAAGAGGGACGTTCCTACGTTATGGCGGATATCCCGGGTTTAATCGAGGGGGCCTCCGAGGGTGTGGGGCTTGGGCATGACTTTTTACGTCATGTGGATCGCTGCCGATTGATTGTTCATATCGTGGATGTATCCGGCTTTGAAGGGCGCGACCCGAAGGAGGATTTTGCGAAGATTAACTTTGAGCTTGAAAACTTCGATGCGGAGCTAGCTAAGCGTCCCCAGATTGTTGCGGCCAACAAATGCGACCTTGCCACGGAGCAGCAGATTAATGAGTTCCGGGCATTTATTGAGGAACAGGGCTATCCTTTTTTCGCAATCTCCGCCGCCGCGCGTTCCGGAGTGGAGGAGTTGAAATTTGCTATCTCCAACCGCCTGCTGGAGCTACCCCCCATTAAGGTATATGAACCGGAGGCGGTTCCTTTGGAGAAGCTGGAAAACGAGTTTGCCTTTTCTATTGAAAAGCAGGATGGGATATTTGTGGTAGAAGCCCCCTGGCTTTTGCGTGTTTTACGCAACTGTAATATGGATGATTACGAATCACTGCAATACTTCCAGCGTATTCTCGTGGAAAAGGGCGTGATTCAGCGCCTGGTGGATATGGGAGTGCAGGATGGCGATACCGTAAGCATCTATGACTTTGAATTTGATTATGTGCATTAATTGAGGACTGCCGAGTGAAGGTGCTGCCTGTCCGTGTCATTATCCAAATATCGGCTTGCCGAACCTGTGAAAATGCGCTATACTGTTATCTTATTAAGTAGTATAAATAAACAAGGCGAACACAAAATGACCTGATTTATGAATTTTGACGCGGATATATCAATGCTGTTATCGGATAATCGTATTATGATAGCTTTAGGCTAACGACGAAACCGGAGGAATGCCACACGCGTTTGGAACTTGAGGAAAATAAAAACCCTAAACTGAAGAGCCCCTTGGCACTGGCCTTTTTGGGTGACGCCGTCTATGAGCTGATGGTGCGAGAGCATCTCTCCCGTCTTGGGAATATGCCAGCCCACACCCTGCATATCAAGGCGGTGCGCATGGTGCGCGCTTCGGCACAGGCCAAGGCCGTGCAGCTGATTGCGCCGGAGCTTACCGAAGAAGAGACGGCCATGTATAAGCGCGGACGAAACGCCAACAGTACGACGGTGCCCAAAAACGCCGATCCGTGCGAATACCGCGCAGCCACGGGTCTCGAGACGCTGTTTGGCTTTTTGTATCTCAAGGAACAGCATGAACGCATTTCCGTGCTGTTTGAGAAGATTTGGAACGCTTTTTCAGACTCCATTTAAAAAAGAGTCTGCCGGGTGATAATAGGGAACAGCAAAAACCGTCCGTATGGACGGTTTTTGCTTATACTTTATACGATTTATAAGTGTAATGTATAGAATTAAGTGAAAAAGCTCTGGTTTTTGGGTTTTCACGCGGCTTATTAAATGCAATCCAATTTTTTTGAGGAGATTTAGTATTAATTGCTTATTAGAAACCGGAACTGTATTAGTGCTCACTGAATATATCCTTAGGCTGGACAAAGATTTTCATTCGCCATATAATAAAAATGACTCAACAGGTGAATTGCAGTACGACTTCAAAAGGATAGTAAGCCTTAGCGGCAGATATTTGGCATCGCATATTTTGCGCCCACGGCGCGGGAAGGCAAGGGAGCCGCCTCATTCTCCCTTGGTAACGCAATGAATTTCGGACTATCAACTGCCTGCCTCTACCCGCAGGAGACTGAAAAAACGCTGGAATATTTCTGTAATCATCAGGTTCCTGTCGTCGAGGTGTTTTTAAACACCTTCTCTGAGCTAAAGCTGGATTATCTTGATGAACTTCGGAGGATGTGCAGGAAAGCGGGTACAAAAATCGTCTCCCTGCACCCCTTTACCAGCGGATTTGAGCCATTTATGATGTTTACGGAATACGAGCGGCGCTTTACCGATTGTGTGGAGCTCTATAAGCCCTATTTTGAGGCCTGCAGCTTTCTGGGCAGTGAAGTTGTGGTGCTGCATGGGGATCGCAACGACGGTGTAATGGAACAAGAGCGGTATTTTGAACGCTACCATCGTATGTATTTAGAGGCGCGCCGCTATGGGGTATACCTTGCGCAGGAGAATGTGGCCCGGTGTAAGTCCCACAGCACGGATTTTATCCGCGCAATGCATCGCGCGCTAGGGGAGGATGTGCGCTTTGTACTGGATACAAAACAGGCCATGCGCGGCGGGCAGAATGTCTTTGAAATGGCGGATGCGATGGGAGATCGGGTGGTACATGTACATCTCAGCGACCAAAGCGAGATAGAGGATTGCCTGCCACCCGGCAGTGGCGGTCTTGACATAAAACGCCTGCTATTTGCACTTAAATCCAATGGATTCGACCGAAATGTGATTATTGAGCTATACAGGTGTAATTTTCGGGAGCCAATCGACCTTCTTGTTTCACTAAAATTTTTAACAGATTTGGGTATTATGCACAATTATTTCGAGTAGTTTCGACAAGAATTAATTCTTAAGTTTACATAAATCACGCTATATATTCATGATGGTTGATACAACGGCTGATATTGTCGAAATAAACATTTTTTTGCAAAATGAAATTTCTTTCATTTTTTGCTATCTTTTTGTACAATTATGTTAATCTGCTTAACATAATTTATGGAGGGAGAAAAATACAGTGCAAGGAACAGTTTTTTTGGACAAGCTGGAAAGCGGTCTTACGGAGGATATGCAGCTTAGTTATGAGATTTTGGAGACACCGGTTTCTCCCGCTGTTTCCGAGCTATGGGATCGCGAAATGATTACATACGGTGTTTCGGTTACCAAACTGTGCGGAGGGTACAGTGAGAATGTATCCATCAAAGACATTTCTACAGACCGCGCGGTGGTGGAGAGGCTGCTGGTAACGCTAAGAAGGGGAAGAGTAACGCCGGTTGCTGTTGCCGACGTGGTGGATGACTTTATGGCCATTCTGTTTTGGGAATAACCGGCGAAATTTCGTGTTTTTTGTGTTTAAATATTGTACTCGCGCGGATATCATGATATGATAAAAGCGACATAGTTTAGGCTACCCGCTCAATGAAGGGTGTGATGGTATGAAATGTCCGTTTTGCGGTTATGAAGAGAGCAAGGTAATCGATTCAAGACCCACCGATGAAGGGAAAAGCATCCGCCGCAGGAGAGAATGCCTCAAATGCGCAAAACGCTTTACCACCTACGAGATTATTGAGACATTGCCGCTCATAGTGGTAAAACGGGATAAATCCAGAGAGTCGTTTGATCGCGACAAGCTGATTAACAGCTTTTTGCGGGCGTGCGAGAAGCGCACCGTGTCCCTTAACGAGATTGAAAAGGCCGTAAATGACATTGAAGCCGCGCTGCAAAACTCACTGGAACGTGAGGTCAGCACCGAACATATCGGAGAGCTTGCAATGGAACGGCTCAGACAAATTGACGAGGTGGCATATGTACGGTTTGCGTCAGTGTATCGAAAATTTGGCGATCTTTCTACCTTTATGAATGAATTAAAGCTCATGATGGAAAAGAAACAATCCTAAACGGCGTGTTTGCTTGACGATAGAGCTTTTTATGCCTATATCAGTAAAGCAACAAACCGCATTGCGCATCATTAAAACAAGATGCCCCGTGCTTTTATGCAAGGGGCGTCTTTGTGTATTCTATGGTTGTATTATACTAAAAGATTGGTATTAGACAGGCAGCCTTTGCGGTATTTCTAAAATCGCATAAGGCTGTCTTGAAATAGGGAGGAAAAAAGTGAGCAAACTGGGCAGTTCGGGTGCGCAACAATCTGCTGGAGCGTCCCTTGGTCATGTGGCGGCGCTTGGCACCATCATTATTTGGGGAACCACCTTTGTGGCAACAAAAATTCTGCTGCGAGATTTTAATCCTGTAGAGATTCTGTTTATGCGTTTCTTATTGGGCTATTTGGTATTGCTGCTTATGCACCCGCGCATCATCAAGCCGGTGAGCATAAAGCAGGAGTTGGTGTTCGCCGCGGCCGGGCTTACGGGCGTAACGCTGTATTATTTGTTTGAGAATATTGCGCTTACATATACCTATGCCTCAAATGTGGGCGTGCTAGTGGCAATATCCCCGCTGTTTACAGCTATTCTCGCACATTTTTTAATAAAAGGGGAGCGGCTGAGGCTCAATTTTGTGATTGGATTTGCGGTGGCGGCAGTCGGCATCGTTCTGGTGGGCTTTAACGGCAATGTCGTGCTTCGCCTTAATCCACTGGGTGATATCCTCGCTGTACTTGCTTCACTGGTATGGGCGGTGTATTCCATACTCATGAAAACAATAATGGATTACAGGTATCATGCGATAGACTGCACCCGGCGAATCTTTTTCTATGGAACACTGTTCATGCTGCCGGCACTGCATTATATGGACTTCTCGCCCTCGCTTACGGATATACTAAAACCGGAGAATCTGTTTAATTTGATCTATTTGAGTGTCGGCGCAACGGCGCTGTGCTTTTGGGTATGGAACTGGGTGGTTGGAGTGCTCGGAACAGTAAAAACCAATACCTATATCTATGCAGTACCGGTGGTATCCATCATCGCGTCTGCGCTGGTGCTTAAAGAGAACATTACACCCCTTGCCTATTGCGGGGCCGCGCTGACGCTGGTGGGATTGTATCTTAGTGAGCGAAGGCAAGGCGTTGGCGGACTGCTTGCGCGATTTACTATGAAAAAAATCGCACGCAAGGATGAAACGGTGTAAGGGTGCAATACTGTTAATAAAGACATCGTGCCATTAGCCGATAAGTGGGATGGGCGGAATGCGCATATGAGGCCGTTTTCCGTCCGTTCTTCCTTGATAAAAGAGACTCATGCAAATTAAATCGAAAAACCCGAAAAAAGGTGTTGACAAAGGGGGGAGCGCGTGGTATTATAAATAAGCCGCCTGAGGGACGGGGCGCCGAAAAGGGCGTAACTAAGCCAAAAGCGGGAAAAACGAGGGTAGCG
>JAEZCT010000052.1 GCA_023433405.1 Bacillota bacterium
GCTGAAACATTTTCGCCGTATCGCTACAAGATATGATAAGTTATCCTCTATGTTTCAGGCCTTTGTCTTCCTTGCTTGCATTATGATTTGGTTATTATGACAGATTTTTATATTTACCGGATAGACTCTAATACTATCGGAAAAGCATTAGAGTCAAACCCTATTCCTGAAAATGAGCACTTCAGAACAGTAGCTGATGCCAAAACAGAAAAATATTTTCAAGATACATATTAAGGAAGGAGTTTACCGATGTCAGACAAAAAACAACCAACACCGAAGCCAACACCAACTCCGAAATCAACACCACCTACACGGCATGATATCTCTGAGCATAGAGGGTATAACTTGCCACCAACGTCAGCTAATCCGCCTATGCCGCCAGTTAAGCCTCCAGCTAAAAAAGATTAGTTCAAAAAAGCCTTAACTTTTCTCAAAGCCACCGGCTCTTATATACATCAAAGTTATTTGATTAGATATAATGTAGCCTCCATAAAATCTAATCAGCGTTAGATATTGTAGGTCAAAGAAAAACGCCACCGAAGCGACGTCTTTCTAAAAAACTACTCACTTGAAAGTCTGCAAACCATTGATATAACTGGGCTTTTCCAAGTCCCATAATTCCATTCCGACCAATGTAAATATGATATCACAAAAAAGCCTATCGAATGATAGGTTTTTTTGTGATATATCGTTCAATATCAGGGCAGCAAGGTGCTTAGCGCGCCCTGCACCCGGATATAATAATGCACCCTAATCAAACATGACAAGCCGCCTTTTAAAGGTCACATAAATCCATAGTACCGCCCTTTGTGAGTATAGCGCGTACCACAGAGACTCTTCCCATTCCCTTGTCGTGGGCGAGCCGTCCCCTTGCTTGATCCCGCTTCTGAACGATTTCCATAGGCGGGGTTGTGGCTGGACGAAAGTATCATTGTTTCCTGTGCGGATCATCGCAACAGGCAATATGTCGCTCCTAAAGCCGCCGCCACCTCCAATGTTGGGGTTTCCTTCCGCAAATGCGGGAATGGATACACAGTAATAACGCGGTGACAAAGGTCGTAAGCAAGCGCAATATGTGTATTAACTTCAAGTAATCTTTGGAGTATGCTTTTGCATAAATTGAATTAAAAAACATAAAGCGCCCAGCGGCAAACTGCAATGCCGCCGGGCGTTTTTTGGGGGTTTAATCAGGTAGTTTCAGCAAAACGAGCTATGCCGTTACAAATTCTCTGCCCTCCGCAAGGGTGAGACGGTGCGCCGCAAACCGTCCTGCCGCGGCGGCGGAAGGCAATCCGCCCGGGGGCATTGCCCACATGCTGGCAAGCAGGAAGCCATCAAGCCCCTCCAGCTTGCCGGGAAAATACTGGGGAACCCCTTTACCCTGCGGCCAGGTCATCCACGCGCCGCGCCATGCGTCGCAGTAGCGCACATAGGTCATAGGGGTCACAACATCGATGGTCTCAATTTTCCCGTCCGTCTGCGGGTAACGCTCCAAAAGTGCCGCGACGGCATCCTGCCGAAGCTGTTCCTTATAGGCTGCGTACTGTTCCTTATTTAACAGCCGCCAATCGTCATAATTTGCGAGATAGTATGACGCGACAATGGATTTACCTTTAGGCATTAAGGTGTAGTCAAAGTTGTAGCACAGAAACTCCACGTCGTCGTAGGTTCTCCCGCAAAGCCTGGCGGGCAGCTGGCGGGGGAATTTCAGCTGACGGTAT
The DNA here is from genome assembly GCA_023433405.1 of Bacillota bacterium. Classification (GTDB taxonomy): domain Bacteria; phylum Bacillota; class Clostridia; order Oscillospirales; family Ruminococcaceae; genus Acetanaerobacterium. The sequence continues at coordinate 1,722 of JAEZCT010000052.1, forward strand.
GTATCGGGCAGTTCACAGTTTATCCCCATATACACCATAGCGCAGGTGGGCAGATAACGCCCGGTCGGGTTCTCGAACAGGTTGCGGTAAACCTCGGGAGTGTAACGGTCCTCAAGCATCTTATAAAAGGTGGCATGTGCGTCGGCGCACGATATTACATAATCCGAGCGTGTTTCGGCTCCATTCTCCAGCCGGAGTCCCACCGCCGCGTTGTTTTCAATCAGCACAGTTTTCACACGGCTTTTGTAATGTACCTTGCCCCCCAGCGAAAGATAACGCTGCTCCATTCTCTTTGCCATAGCGCGGGAGCCGCCAACGGGGAAGCCTAGATCCCCTTGGTTCATCCCTCCCAGCGTGATGATGGGAACATAAGCCTGATAATCGCCCGGAACCGACGAGACGAGCGCGCGGCCGATTAGGGGGCTTTTAAAACGCTTGCAGTAGTCTATAAGCGAAAGCTTCGAGTATTTACTCATTGCTAAAAAGGCGCCCATATTTTTGCTCATATAGCTCAAAAGTTCCCACGGGCTCATTAAATCCATGGGCTTACTCATTGGCGCGCTCATGGTGCCAATCTTTCGGATGTCCCGGCACAGGCGCTTTATCTCCCGTTTATCCTCGGGCGAAAGCTCCAGCAGGTGCTTTTCCAGCTTATCCGCGTCGGTGTATAGGTTTACATAACGTTCCCCTTCTTCATATCGGGCGAAGATTTCGTGGTTGTGAATGATGACGTCGTCGCTGAGTGCACCCGTAGTCCTCCAAAGATCATAGAGGTCGGTGTCGGGCTTTGAGCCGGTAAGCCAGTGGAGGCATCCGTCAAAGTGGTAGCCGCCACGGTCCCACCCGGTGCATTCCCCGCCGGGGATGGTATGCGCCTCGTAGATTTCTGTCTCAAAGCCGTTGAGCTGGGCGTATATGCCACAGGTGAGGCCGGAGATTCCCGCGCCGATAATGGAGATTTTATTCATAGTGCAATCATGCCTTTCTATAAAGTACTGGGCTAATTATTCATTCGGGAGCGCTATTTACTAAAAACATTGATGTCAGCAGCTCGGGGTCTGGCATATGAAAACCGGGCATACCCAGCTTGTATACCGCAAGACCTAATATGGCTGAGAAGAATAGAAGCGCGTATTCAAAAGGGTCGCCCGCCTTCACGCTGCCCTCCTGCTGCCCCTGTACAAGCAGGCTTACGAGAATGTGAAACGGAGCGTCTGCCCCGGCAAGGTAGCTGTCGCGCTGCTCGACGCTGAGCTCCATAATGGAGGCGTGCAGGACTATCAGAAAATAGTAGGAGGATTCCTTCGCCGTATCAATTCCGCCGAGTATCACTTTTGCAATCTGCTGTATCTTTTCAGGCGGGCTCAGGGGCAGCTTATTCACCTCCGCCAAAGAAAACTCGGCATAAAAAAGCGCTCGACGTACCAACTCGTAAAAAAGCTCCTCCTTTGACTTGAAATAGTGGTATACCAAACCGTAGCTGATGCCGCTTGCAGCGATAATATCGCTGACCTTCGTCGCGGCAAACCCCCGGACGGCAAACGCTCGCAGCGCGGCGGAAAGAATTTGCTCACGGCGTTCGTCTCGTATCTGCTCGTTTTGCTCTTGGTTTCTCGGACTCATATAACCCCTCTTTATGATTGATTAACTTATCAATCATAATTATAGCACTAAAATCAACCTTGTCAACTGCAAACCGCGCGCTCACAGTGGCACAAATAAATACGGTTGTTGACGGGGTTCTGTGAAAGTGGTACAATTGCTTTAAATTAACTTCCATATTTCGGGCGCTTGCGGCAAGGGGTTCGTTTTTAAGTTTTTCGTGGATAAAGCGAGTTTACGCGTTGCCCATTCTTGCGCCCGGCTGAAAAGGACAGGGATAAATAATGGAACAAACTACAGTTAGCTTACTTGCCATCGTCTTTATGGTGATAACGCTGTTAATTTCACTGGTGCTGCCTGTGGGGGCGGTAATTGTGTTGTGTGTGAAAAAGGTGATACGCATCCTGCCGGTGCTCATTGGCGCGGCGGTGTTTTTTGTGTTTCAGCTTATCCTGCGCATACCAGCATTGCAAATTGGCGCGCAGCTATCGCCGGAGTTTGCGGCGTTTATATCCTCCCCCATACTGGGCGGCTTGTTCCTTGGGCTTACCGCCGGTATTTTTGAGGAGTTCGGGCGCTTTATTGGTTACAAGGCAGCCTTAAAAAAATATACACGCTGGCAGGATGGGCTTGCCTTCGGCATTGGGCATGGCGGTATTGAGGCGGTTATACTGGTTGGACTGACCTACATTAACAACCTGATTATCGCGGTGATGATTAACAGCGGGATGTGGCAGACCATCGCGTCGACAATGCCCGCGGCGACAGCCCAAACCGCCTTTGACGCCATTACCCAGACAAGTCCGCATATGTTTTTGGTGGGGGGAGTGGAGCGGCTTTTTGCCATGACAATCCAAATCGCGCTTTCCATCCTTGTTTTGTACGCCATTCGCCGCAAGCGATTCCTGTTTGTTCTGTTCGCCGTGCTCTTACATCTGGTTGTGGATGCGCCCATCGGGCTGATTATGAATAACCTTGGCGTATTTGTAATGGAAGCGTATGTGGCTCTGTGTGCCGCCGCCTCTGCCGTATATATCGTCCTCTCACGCAAGGTTTTTGCCCAATTGGATGAGACGGAGTCCGCTCAAGTTCCTGCCGCTCCCGTTAATTCTGTTGAGTAGCGGTACTTATACTAATAACCGATTTATAAGTGTATAAAAATCAAGAGAAAAGCCTTCGCTTACACGTGAGTTTCACAAACTCCTAAGCAATTCCAACAAAGCATGTTCGCTGACCAAGCACCTTAGGAGGTTAGACTTGATACTTCGCTTTTTAGGTTGCAAGGCCATATAGTTACGGTGAATAAGCA
>JAEZCT010000054.1 GCA_023433405.1 Bacillota bacterium
TGCTTATTCACCGTAACTATATGGCCTTGCAACCTAAAAAGCGAAGTATCAAGTCTAACCTCCTAAGGTGCTTGGTCAGCGAACATGCTTTGTTGGAATTGCTTAGGAGTTTGTGAAACTCACGTGGTTTTATTAACTTCATCCCTTGCGAATTAAGGATAATTATAGTATGATTTATTTGCAAAGAAGCGAATTCATCTGGGCAGGTTAAGCCTTGTTTATAAAATGAAAAATCACAAAACAGAAGCCATAAATGAAAGTTTTTCTTCTGATTTTTCGTAAATAAAGAATAATACATTATTCATAACGGTATTGCTAGCTGCTAAGTAGCCAAAAAGTGCAGTCGTATCGTTTTTTCAAACAATGCCACGGATGCTGTGAAAAAATGACGTGCCGGTGACCTATGTTGCAATGCTCGAATTTTTCGACCCCTGTCACCAGAAAAGGATTGAACCGTAAAATGAACTCGTTTATTCTCAACGATTGTCCCATTCCGCTAAAGGATTTTTTGTTTTATCTCGAAACGATAAAAGGACGCTCTCCACGAACCGTAGAGGGTTATTACATAGACCTTCGAACCTTTTTTCGCTTTCTGAAGCGTTTGCGGGGTATTTCTCCGCCCGATGCCCCTTACGAAGAGATTCGAATTTCGGACATTGACATCCCGCTCATCAAGACAATTACCTTATCGGAAGTTTATGAATTCTTGCACTACACGGCAAGTGAGCGCTCCAATAACGGTGCGGCACGATCACGAAAGGTTTCGGCCATTCGCGGGCTGTTTCATTATTTGACTATAAAGGCGGGCTCTCTCACTGAAAACCCGGTGCAAAACCTGGAAGTTCCCTCTCTTAAGAAGGCCATTCCCAAGTATCTTACGCTTGAAAACAGCATTGAACTTCTCGCAAAAGCGGAGTCTCGTTCGGATGTGTTCCGGGAACGCGATTATTGCATACTAACCTTATTCCTAAACTGCGGGATGCGTTTATCCGAGCTTGTGGGAATCAGTCTTACCGATATCCGCGATAATCAACTTCGCCTGCTTGGCAAGGGCAACAAGGAGCGTATCGTATATCTCAACGATGCCTGCTTAGCCGCGCTCGCCGATTATAAAAAAACGCGCCCCAATAACAGCAAGGATAGAGGCGCTCTTTTTGTTTCTCGCAACGGCTTGAGGATTAGTCGCAGACGGGTACAGCAGATTGTTGAACGACAGCTTGGGGAAATCGGGTTGGATCAAAAAGGATTCTCCGCGCATAAACTTCGGCATACAGCGGCAACCCTTTTATACCAGCACGGACATGTAGATATCCGAATGCTCAAAGAAATTTTAGGGCACGCAAACCTTGGTACCACAGAAATCTATACCCACATCTCCAGCGAACAGCTGGAAGCCGCCGCTCAAAAATCACCGCTGGCGAAAATAAAGCAGAGAAAAACAGGAAACAATGAAGAAAAGGAATAATAATTTAAGATTACGCTTTAAAGATCATAAAGAACAAAGGCATTGAACGAGATACAATCGTTCAATGCCTTTGTGTTATTCACTATAAATTATTACGATAACTTCATGCTGTGAGTTTAGCATTCTATTACTGAAAACTCTAAATACATACGTTCTCGAAAAATTTCGTTTATAAAAATAAAGCTTTGAATTATATATTTGTATTAACTGACGACGAACTTTTCACTTGCTCTTTATACACTATTGCTTTTTCTGAGGGTGGCAATGGCTTGAGAAATAGAACTGACGCCGTAAATCTCAACCCCATACCGCTCCGGGTTTACTAGTTTAGCAAGTGAGGTCTTGGGCATAATGCAGCGCTTAAATCCCAGACGAGCCGCTTCCCCTATTCTCGCCTGCGCGCCGGTTACCGCACGCACCTCGCCTGCAAGGCCCACCTCACCAAAGGCAAATACGTCATCGCCAATTGGCACGTCCGTTAAACCTGAAACCAGTGCAAGCGCAACGGAGAGATCGGCGGCAGGCTCGTCAAGCTTTAAACCACCGACGATATTTACATAGGTGTCAAGACTTGAAAAAACAAAGCCGGCACGTTTTTCAAGCACCGCCAGTATCAGCGACATACGGTTATAGTCAAAACCGGTTGAAACCCTCCGAGGAGTTCCAAAGCCTGTTTTGGCCACCAGCGCTTGAATCTCCGCCAAGATTGGCCTGCTGCCCTCCATCACGCAGGCCACGCAGGTACCCGAAATACCCTCCGGTCGGCCGGAGAGCAGCATCATAGAGGGGTTTTCAACCTCAGCAAGTCCGCTGTCCGCCATTTCAAAAACACCGATTTCATTTGTCGAACCAAACCGGTTTTTCACTGCGCGAAGGATGCGGTAAGGCAGATTTCGTTCGCCCTCAAAATAAAGTACCGCATCCACAATATGCTCTAGCACCTTCGGCCCGGCAATTGCGCCGTCTTTATTCACATGCCCAACTATGAATATAGCAATCTCTTCACTTTTCGCGCACCGCATAAGATATTGCGTACATTCCTTAACCTGGCTTACACTGCCCGCAGAGGAAGAAATACCGCTGTGCGTCATGGTCTGGATAGAATCCACCATGACAATATCCGGCTTGTTTAGCAGGATTGCGTTTATAATACTCTCTATGTCGGTTTCAGCCAGTAAGTACAGGCTTTGAGTCGTTACTCCAAGACGTTGAGCCCGCAGCTTAATTTGCCGCTGCGACTCCTCACCTGATACATACAATATTTTAAGCCCCTCGCCAAGATAACGGCAGATTTGAAGCAGAAGCGTGGATTTTCCAATACCCGGGTCGCCTCCCAGCAAGACCAGAGAGCCCTTAACAATTCCGCCGCCCAATACCCGGTTAAGCTCTGCAATATGGGTGGTATAGCGAATTTCGTTGGTATCATCAATCTCATCCAGGTTGACCGCACGAGGCACTCCACCGCCCTGCGGCTCTGCCCTTCCCCTCCCCGCCGCAGCGGGAGCCTTGAGTTCTTCAATTAGTGTATTCCATTCTCCGCACCCCGGACATTTGCCCAGCCATCGAGGTGATTCTGCGCCGCATTCACTGCAAACATATACGCTTTTCGCTTTCAATGTCTGAACCATCCTTTTCCCGTCATTGTAAAGTTTCAGTTTCCTCTACCCTGTCGCGGCAGCTCTCAATGTACTTTGAAAGCCCCGCGTAGATTGTAAACGCCACTTTGTTTTGGTACTCATCCAATTTCAGCATTTCGCACTCCTCTGCGTTTGACAGAAAGCCGCATTCCACCATTACCGACGGAATTTCAGAGTGGTATAATAGGTAAATTTCTTTGCCGGTTTTTTTGACTTCTCTGCCGTTTTCCGGCTGCAGCAGCTCTCGAAACATATCCTGCATCTCTTGTGCGAGCAGCTTGCTCTCCGGGTTTTTTCTTCCAAAGAATACCTGGGCCCCGCTTGTCTTTGACTGCGTGAACTTGTTTTGATGTACGCTAACAAAGATGGCCTCAGGGTTATCCTCTACAATTTTTAGGCGGTTTTTAATATCCGAGGTTTTGCGCTTTTTGATGGTGTTTAAGCCGTCATCACAGATCAAGCGGTCATCCTCACGCGTCATGATAACCTTATAGCCGCCAACCGTTAAAAAATCTTTAAGCTTAAGCGCAATGGCGAGATTAATATCCTTTTCCACCGTTTTTTTATCATAGGCGACCGCGCCGCCATCTTCTCCTCCGTGCCCGGCATCGACAATAACTGTAATACCATCATCCAACTCCGCAAAGGCAGGTAGGCTCTGTTTCATATTCTTTATAAATAGCATAACAATGGCGACAGATACCACGCCTACAAACAGCAGCAGCATCCATTCGCGTCTTAAACGAAACCCTCTATACCAGTTAAAACGATACTTGCTTCGCTTCACACACATCACCCCAACATAAGTTATGCCGGGGCATGGATCAAATATGTTCTATTTTTTCTTTTTATACATGAGCTTGCCAAGGATAGACAACCGGCGGTAACCCATAAAATATGCCAAAGAAGAAAAGGCCGGAACAAGTAGGGGCGGTATAAATGCAAACAGCACATGCAACCAATTTAGCTCTGCAACCTGAATTGGAATAACTAAGGAATCTATGCCATAAAACACGGCACTCGCTATCCGGTAAGCTGCCAAAAGCAATTGATTTCGCGTAAACATCGCCACAATCATTAGAATATTAGGCAGCCACATGACAGGCATTGCGTATAATCCAATTTTTAACCCCGTGAAAGAGTCGTAGGTAATAAAACCCGTTTTGACATAGTTTATATCCTTTTCTCCCACAAGCCAAAGATTTAAATAGATAAGCCCAAATAGTATAAACAGGTTTAAAACCTGTACGAGTACGATACCCCAAGTGCTCCCGGCCAATCCCGCAAAGGACATAAACACAAGTATGCTAAGTGCCCCCGCGGCAATTATGCTACCTGCAAGAGAAATTGAAAGTCCAATATTGCTTTTTCTGTTCATTTTAATATCCAGCCCTTTCTGGCAATTATCCTTACGGTTCTTTATATTATATATGATAGGATGCCCGGGGGCAAGCGTAAACCTGTGAACATTATTGCACGACCTTATGTGCTAAACGAAAAGAGAACCGGAAAACCGGTTCTCTTTTCGCTGTAGGGCTAACTTAATTATTCCGTAAAATCGGTCCAGATGTCGTTATAAATTTCAAGCACGCTGGGCTCAAGATCGCGAACCCCCAAACCCTTCTCAATGGCAGAATTGGGGATGTTCTTAGCCGGGTTCGAGCGGAATTCTTCATCCATCAATTCCATTGCGGCGCGGTTCGGGTTAGTGTAGGGAAAGGCCTCGGTTATCATCTTGCTGGTTTCCGGTGCTAAGATGAAATTGATAAACTTCTCTGACCATTCCTTATTCTTTGTACCCTTAGCGACACAAAGGCTGTCTAAAAACAGGTATTGACCCTCTTTCGGGAATACAATTTCAACGTCGGGGTTCTCCTCCATCGCGATGGCAATCTCAGCACTATAAATAACACCGGCAGCCGTTTCACCGCTGATCATTGCGGTTTTAGGCGAGTCGCTGTCCAGCAGCTTCACGTTTGGCTTTAACTCCATCAGCTTTGCGCGGGTTTGCTCAAGCTTTGCGGGATCGCTTTCGTTGTAATCAAAGCCTAGCATTACGTTAATTGCGCCGATAATTACGCGAAAATCATCAATCAGAACCAGGGAGTTTTTGAGCTGGGGATCAAACAGATCCTGGTAAGAGGTAATATCCTTATCGAATTTTGCTTTGTTAACACAAATTGTTGCCACGCCGCCAAGATAAGGCACCGAGAACGTGTTTTGAGGGTCATACCAAGGCTTGAGATACCCGCTGGAAATATTGGACACATTCGGTATGTTCTTAAAGTCCAGCTCCTCCAGCAGACCTTCCTTGCCCATCTTCTCAATATACATCTCCGCGACATCAACTACGTCGTATGTACCGGTAGGTGAACTTTTTACTTTTGCATACATGTCTGCGATGGATGAAAAGGTTGTCATGTTGACCTTGACGCCGGTTTCCTGCTCAAACTTGTCAAGCACTGATTGCGGGAGGTACTCGGTCCAGATAAAAATGCTGATTTCAGGCTTTGCCGTACTTCCTGTGCAGCTGGTTAGGATACCCAGCGAGAGCAGCACAACAATTAGGATGGATAAAATGCGTTTCAATGTTTGTTCCTCCTCATAATAAGGTGATGGTAAATATTAAAGGTGGCGGCTGCTATGCCGTCCATCCTTTTCCCCCTAAGAATTAAATTGCCACTGTGAGTTTGGAACTGCTATAGCCCTGCCGGCAGTATCCTCTAGTATCGCGCCGTTTTTGACCGTCACCCGACCATTAAGGATGACTGCTTCTATTCCTTCGGGCGGCGCGTCAGGGCGGCCGATATGCGGAAACTGCGCGCGATCAGTGAGCGTATCCAGATTGAAGATTACGAGATCCGCATCCGCACCGATATGAATGTCACCTTTATTCGAAAGCCTTAGCCTTTGCGCGGGCAGGTATGTAATTCTTGAGACTGCATCGGGCAGTGTGAGCTGTGCTCGCTCGCGTACAAGCTCACGCAAAAAGCGTGGAAAGGTACCGGCATCTTGCGGGTGTCCTTTTGAAGTATCCTCCGTCTGATTAACCCCCGCGTCACTGGACGCCATCATGTAAGGCAGCTCAAATGCCATAGGTATTTCAAAAGGCTTCCCTATCATCGCAATAACGGCGTCGTGCGGGAAGTTTTCTCGCAAATCCTTATAGCGCCCGGCATTCAGCGGTAGTCCCGCATATTTACCGTTTGCGGCAATCAGGTTATCAAATGAGCAGCCCCATTTTTCAAAACAACGCTCGTCAAAAACCGGCGTACCAATATAGGTTGCAAAGCTAGTATACATACCGCTGTCGCAGGAGATGTCGTACCCCTCGCAAACCGCCTTATCAATCATTTCCAGCGCCTCTCTCATCATACCAAAGCCAAACTGGTAAACCACATGCGAAATTTGCACCGACGCGCCGGTAATACGACTGATATCAAGGGCTTCGCGCAATGCCTGCAAGCCGCCATAGCAGTCTGTGCGGATGTGGATCGCAACCAGCTTGCCGTATCGCGCCGCCGTAGTGCTTAATGACAAAACCTCTTGCGAGGAGCTTCCGGGCACATACTCAAGTCCAAAGGACAGCCCTGCCGCACCCTGCGCAAACGCTTCCTCCAAGAGATGGTTTGCCATTACAATCTGCTCTGGCAGTAATGGTTGATAGGGGTCGCTTTGCCCCACCTGCATACGCAAACGCGTTGCACCGCAAAGCTCTAGCTGGTTAAGAATAAAGCCCGTTTCATTTTGCTCTGCCAAAAATCCGCCGATATGCTCCACACCCATGCCGCAGTTGCCATTGAGCACCGTGGTAACCCCTTGCTGGCTGAGCAGCATCCCATTTTGGCGATGTCCCTCAATATGCGCGTGAATATCAATGAACCCGGGGCTGAGATAACACCCTGTCGCGTCGATGGTTTGCGCGCTTGGAAGCAACTCCCGGCTGATGTCGGCAATTACCCCGTCTTTGATATAAAGGTTTGCGGGGACCAGGCGCTTTTTGCGCGGATCGATTATAATACTATTAATAATAGCGACATCGAACATTTGTAATTTGCCCCTTTTTATATGACTATCTTCCTGTTTCGCCATCGTGTGTTAAAATCGGCCCATACAAATCGGTTCTTCTGTCACGAAAAACGCCCCAACTGCGGCGCACCAGAGCAAGCTCATCCAAATCAAAGGAGGCAGTAATCACACCTTCGGTTTTATCATCCGCACTGGCGGCAAGTTCGCCTGTGTAATCGGCAATAAAGGACGAGCCATAGAAGGTAATACTGCTCTCCTCCTCCTCTTCCCTTCCGATTCGGTTGGAGGCGATAAGGGGAGTGAGGTTTGCCGCAGCGTGCCCCCTCATGCAGTTTTTCCAATGCAGCCGGGAATCAATATCCGGCTCCTGTGGCTCGGTGCCGATTGCTGTGGGGTAAAACAACAGCTCCGCACCCTTTAGCGCCATAATGCGCGCAGCCTCAGGGAACCATTGATCCCAGCAAACCCCGCAGCCGATCCGGCCATAAGCCGTATCCCATACGCAAAAGCCGGTATCTCCGGGGTTAAAGAAAAACTTTTCCTGATAGCCAAAGCCGTCGGGTATATGACTTTTGCGATAAACGCCAAGCATTTTTCCGTTTGCGTCTATCACCGCCAGAGAATTGTAGTAGGCGTTATTATGCTTTTCAAAGAAGCTGATGGGCAGCACCACGGATAGCTCTTTGGCAAGCGCGCTAAAATGTGCAACCGCGGCGTTCTGCTCCGTTCGGCTTGCCAGTGCCAGATACTGCGCTAAAGGCTTTTGGCAGAAGTAGTTTGTCTCGAACAACTCCTGAAGCAGGATAATGTGCGCACCCTTTTTGTGCGCTTCGCGTACTAATGCCGTCGCCGCAGCGATATTTTCGGTTTGGTTTCCCCTGCTTTTCATCTGTGTCGCCGCTACCGTCACCTTTCTCAAAACCCGCGACCACCCTTTCCATATTAAACATTTTTATTACACAAATAGCCGTAAATGCTGCTCTGCTGTGTTATAGGGGCACTTGCTGTGTAATGCAGTGAATATTGCCGCCGCCTTTAATAATGCAGGAGGTATCCGGTGAAACAATCTCGCGGGAAGGAAAAAGCAGCGAAAGCCGATGTTTCGCCTCCTCGCTTTCCCTTTCGGCCCCACCGCCGAAGGCGGGCATTACTATCCCGCCGTTTACAAACACAAAGTTAATATAGCTGGGTGCCAAAACCCGTTCGCTATCCTCAATATTTGGCGGCAGAGGCAGGGCTTCAACTGATATTCCATTTTCTCGAAGCACCGTTTTCGCTTTTCTAACCCTTTCGAAGTTTGGGCTTGCCGGCTCGTCTGTCCATGCCAGAAGGGCGGTGCTTTCGTCGATGAAGCAGCAAATATTATCCACATGACCGCTGGTCTCATCTCCATACAAACCAAAAGGCAGCCAAATCATTTTGTGAGCACCAAGATTCTCAAGCACCTTCTCCTCAATCTGCTGCCGCCCAAGGTGTGGGTTTCGATTCTTGTTAAGCAAGCACTCCTCTGTTGTAAGGATAACGCCTTTTCCGTTGGTATGAATGGAACCGCCCTCCAGCACAAGGTCGGCGTTTCGGAGCGGGATATTCCACAGCTTACACAGTCTTTCGGGAATAGTGTTATCAAGCTCCCAATGTCCATAGATTCCGCCCCATGCGTTAAAATGCCAGTTAACAGCACACAGCGCACCCTTTTCATCCTTTAAAAAGGTTGGACCATTGTCACGCACCCAGCAGTCATCATGGGCAAGGCTCAAAACCTCTACCCTGTAGCCACTGTTTGATTGACACTGTTTTCTCGCCTCCTCGGCCGCCTGCGGGTTTGCAATAATAGTGACAGGCTCAAAGCCCGCAATTGACCTTGCTACCTGGGCAAAAGCCTCGCGCGCGTCGGTTAGGTCATCCTTCCATACATTATCCGATACCGGCCATTCCATCAGCATTCCCCGGTGAGGCTCCCATTCTGCCGGCATATATCCCTGTTTTGTCTTATTAAGCATGTTTGCTAGACCACGCCTTTCGGTGTTTTGTATTAAAACTATGGCTCAACGGCTGATGCTGCCTATACACCATAGTGTTACCTATATTTATGTTTAACCTTCATATTTTGGGCTTAAAAAACAAGAATGCGGCCGGCTTCCGCATTTAAGGAGGAAGTCAACCACATTGTTTGGCATTACTATAATAAATTCTTAGTATAAAGTCAATTGTTTCAATCCACAAAGGTACTTGTATCTTAAAACAACGATGCCAAAAATGCACAGGAAAACGAGCGCTATATTCATGATATATGGCAATGCGTACAAGATTGACAACTCCTATCGCGCTGTAGTATGATTATTTCGTGATATTTTATGTAGTAGCCGTATCCGTTTGTATTTTGATTTTATTGACTTAAATACTGATGATACGCTGTTTTCTGCACCAGAACTTATGTGTTTTACATTTTAAGCAAGCAGCGAATAGTTTTCACAACGGGGTGTGGCCATTCGCAGAAAACCATCATACCGCGATAGCGGTTGGGAGGTACCTGTATGAAAAAGCTTGAGATTATTATTCGTCCCGATAAGCTCGAGGAGTTAAAAGACATTGTCAGCAGCTACTCTGTAGGCGGTATGACCGTATTTAGCGTAATGGGCTGCGGCAATCAAAAGGGTTATGCCTCGGGAAGCCTGAAAGGCCTTACCCTTTCCAACATCAACCTGATACCTAAGGTTCAGGTGAATGTGGTAGTAAACGACGAGGTAGTAAACGATTTGCTCAATGACATTCACGGCAAAATTGCCAGCGGTAAGGTAGGCGACGGTAAGGTGTTTGTATGCCCTGTTGAGGAAGCAATGCGCATCCGCACCGGCGAGCGCGGCTCAAAAGCTATTTAGTTGCAAATTGGTTTGATGTATTTATAGTAAACCTTAAGCAGACAATGTCGTCTACTGGCGACTGCGTCTGCTTTTTTTGAAGGTTTCGAGTTGGTTGTTATTGGTAATCCGGCAATGTTACTGGAATCATAATGCCTACGTTCACTTTTTTTAACAAGAAGTTGCTTTGGTATTTTCTTATACTATTATTCGATTAAAAAGTGTATAAAAATCAAGTCAAAATCTTTAATTTATGGATTTTGACGCGGATTTTTATCAACACTTTTATTGGAGAATAGTATTAGTACAAGTGTTAAGCAGTATAATCGAGGTAAGCAGGGGAGGACTTTGTGATATGGACACGAAGGCTATAGTTGAAATCTATCATGTAAACAAGCGTTACGGCGAAAACCATGTAGTCAAAGACCTGAACATGGTGATTAACGAAGGCGAGTTCCTATCTATACTTGGTCCGTCCGGCTGCGGAAAAACAACGACGCTTCGTATGATTGCCGGCTTTGAACAGCAGAGCGACGGAGACATTCTGGTGGAAGGCGAGCGCGTTGAAAACAAGGAACCGTTTGAGCGCAATGTGAATACGGTGTTCCAGAGCTATGCCCTCTTTCCTCATATGACGGTCGCGGACAATGTGGGCTTTGGCTTGAAAATGAAGGGCATGAAAAAGGCCACCATTAAAGAAGAGGTTTCAAAAGCGTTATCGCTTGTTCAGCTTGAGGGGTTTGATAAGCGTTTCCCCGCCCAGCTTTCCGGCGGACAAAAACAACGCGTGGCCATTGCACGCGCCATTGTCAATAAGCCGCGGGTGCTGTTACTGGATGAACCGCTGGGTGCGTTAGACTTAAAGCTGCGCAAGCAGATGCAGATTGAGCTTAAGCGCCTGCAAAAGAGGCTTGGCATTACTTTTATTTATGTAACCCACGACCAAGAAGAGGCCTTGACCATGAGTGACCGCATCGCGGTGATGAATGCGGGTGTTTTGGAGCAGCTTGGTACTCCCAGTGAGATTTATGAGCACCCGGTAACCAAGTTTGTGGCCGATTTCATCGGTGAATCGAACCTTTTTGAAGCGGTTACAGAAAAAACAGAGGGCGACCTCATCAGACTCGCGGCTGAGTCTGGCACCATATTAGGTAAGGGCGCGGGGTTTGAAAACAACGAGCTTGTCAATGTTTCAGTCCGTCCAGAAAAGCTCAAATACTCCGAAAACCCTGTTGAGGGCTTTTCTATTGCGGGGGTAGTGAAGGATAATATTTACATCGGAACGATGGTTAAAACCATCTTTGTACTATCAAACGGCCACGAGATTAAAATGAGCACGCTGTCCGGTCAGTCGCTTCCCGAGGCGGGCAGCACAAAATACATCTATTGGGATATTGGGGATGCGGTGTTAATGCACTCAATCTCGCACCATATCATTCAAACCGTGGAGAATGTAGACCTTGGTAAATATGTTGCAAGCTTATCTGACGAACAGGGAGTTTAGCCGGTGCATAAAACGCCCTAAGGCATTGGTATGGTTCGGGTAAGTATTTAAGTTGTAAAGGAATGATGTCACAATGACGGTGCAAAACAGACGTCTGTTACGCGCAAAAACGCTACCGCTCATAACGATGGTTTCACCGGTTACACTGTGGTTACTGTTTTTAATTGCAATCCCGCTTTTATACATACTGGTCATCAGCTTTTGCTCGACTGATAGTTCCCATAACATCGTGTTTGGCTTTACGTTAGATAACTACGCAAAGCTTTTAAACCCAACACTTTTGACTATTTACGGCAATTCGCTGATTATCGCCTTTTTTACCACCCTGCTGTGTATCTTAATTGGCTACCCGTTCGCTTATATTATGGCATTTACCACCCCGTTTCGCAAGACCTTGATGATGATTTTTTTAATGCTTCCGTTCTGGACCAACTCCCTCATCCGTTTATACGGCTGGCGAACCTTTTTAGGCAGCGAGGGGTATCTCAATAAATTTCTGCAGGCAATCGGGCTGATTAGCACCCCGCTTGAAATAATGTATACCCGAGGTGCTGTGGTGTTCGGCATGATCTACACCCTGCTTCCGTTTATGGTTTTACCAATTCACACTGTTATTGATAAGCTGGACCGAAGCTTGCTTGAGGCAGCCAGTGACCTTGGCGCACGAAGTAGCCGCCGTTTTATTCATATTACCCTGCCGCTGACCGCCTCCGGCGTTTTTGCGGGAGTAATCATGGTGTTTATCCCCTCCCTTGGATTTTTCTTCGTTTCCGATATCATGGGTGGCGGCACGAGCCAACTAATTGGTAACGCCATCGAGAGGCAGTTTAAAGAGGCGTTTAACTGGCCATTCGGCGCGGCGCTTTCCATCATCCTGATCCTCATCACCCTGCTGCTGGTTCAGGTCTATACCAAAATGGGCGGCAACGTGGAAGATTTGGGGGTGATGTAAATGCGTTTTAGTCGTTCTTTTAAGTCCGCGGCAAGCAAAACTGCCGCCCGCGTCTTCTCCGGATTGGTATTCCTATTTCTATATCTGCCCATCGGCATGATTATCCTGTTTTCGTTTAACCAATCAAAGCGCAATATTGTTTTTGAAGGGTTTACATTGGAATGGTATGGCGTTATGCTCAAAAACCGTCCGCTACTTGAGGCTTTTGGCAATACCATGCTGGTGGCGGTTTGCAGCACCTTGATTGCGGCGATGGTAGGTACTCTGGCGGCGGTAGGGATGTACCGCTATAAATTCCGTGGCAAGGGGCTCATTGATGCCCTACTTTATATACCTGTGGTCATCCCCGAAATCGTGCTGGGTATTGCTCTGCTCTCCATCTTCTCAATAGCGAAAATTCCCCTTGGACTCATCAGCATTATCATTGCTCATGCCACATTCTCCATACCGTTCGTGGTGTTTACCGTGCGTGCCCGCCTATCGGGTTTTGATCGTTCCGTTGAGGAAGCCGCCATGGATCTTGGCGCAAACCGGCTGCGTGTTTTTTTTAATATTACGGTTCCCATTATTTTGCCGGGTGTCCTATCCGGTGCGTTGCTTGCATTCACCCTATCCGTAGACGATATCATTATTAGTTTTTTTACAACGGGACCCAAAAGCACCACCTTTCCGCTTAAGATTATGGAGCTTGTTCGTTCCGGCGTGCGTCCTGATGTGTATGCGCTCTCCACCCTCATCATTCTTGGCACCTTTACCCTTGTTATCGTTTCGCAGGCTTTGGCATATCGGCGTGCTAACCGCAAGTAAGCCCATAAATTAAAGCTCTTCACTTGCTTTCTATACTCTTTAAAGTCGGTTATTTGCATATAGCTAAAAATACCTTTTCAAACTAACGGCTATGCCGTACAATAATATTACCGAGGCGCGGCACACAGTGGGGTGCTTGCTCCTGGAAAGGGCTGAAAAATATATGAAAAAGAGACTTCTTGCATTTACCCTAGCCGTTATGGTTACGGCGCTGCTCGCGTTATCCGGCTGCTCCGGCAAACAAGGCGCGGGAGAACTGAATGTCTTCGTTTGGACCGAGTACATGCCCGAAGGCGTATTCACCGCTTTTGAGGAAAAAACCGGTGTGAAGGTAAACGTTCAAACTTACTCCTCCAATGAGGATATGCTTGCAAAGGTGAAGGCCAGCAACCAGGGAATCTATGACATTGTCGTACCCAGTGATTATATGGTTAAGATGATGGTCAAGGACGGCTTGCTTGCAGAGCTTGACCAAAGCAAGATTCCCAACCTCAAGAATATTGACCCCGCCTTTCTAGACCAAAGCTTTGACCCTGGCAACAAATTCTCCGTCCCCTACATGGGTGGCGTAGCGGCGCTTGTGGTCAACAAAAAACTTGTTGCTGAGAATATCACCTCCTTTAAGCAGATATTTGATGCAAAGTACGCGAACTCTCTGGTCGTACTCGATGATTTTCGGGCAGTAGTGGGTATGACGGCTAAAAGCCTTGGCTACTCTCTGAACACGACCGACGATGCCGAACTTGCCGCAGTATCTGAAGAACTGCAAAAGCTCAAACCAAATATTAAGCTGTTTGACAGCGATTCTCCCAAATCTGCCATGATTAACGGTGAAACCTCCATTGGCTTTATGTGGAATGCGGAAATTGCGATTTGTACACAGGAAAGCGACGATTTTGAGGTTGTTTTCCCTGATGAAGGGTGCTACCTGTTCTTGGATAATCTATCCATCCTCAAGGGTGCCAAAAACGAAGCCAATGCTTTGGAATTCCTGAACTTCATCCTTGACCCCGAGGTCAGCAAGCTGGTTTCAGATGAGTTCCCCTACTTAAACCCCAACGCCGCGGCAGTAAAGCTGCTGCCCGAAAGCTACACGACCAACCCCGCTTCCAACGTGCCCCCCGAGGTGTTTGCAAAGGGAGAGTATGTTGAGGATATCGGTTCCGATGTGGAAAAATACGACTCGATCTGGACTAAACTGACCCAGTAAGTTCTTAAGTGCAAAAACTTGCGATGCCGAAAACATCATGTATATCAAAGTCGTATTTTTATCAGTTTATCAATCGAACCTGTATATACGCTGCGTCCAAAGCATAATACTGCTTTGGACGCAGTACAGGTTACGGCATTCCCTTGTTTATTAAACTCGTTGCGCATATGCAGCGCGGAAAGGATGAAAACTTAATGAGTGAACAAGCAATCGGGAAGATGTTTATCGATGGAAAATGGGTTCTTTCATCTTCCAGCGAAACACGCAGTGTAATTAACCCCGCCGACGGTAGTGTAATTGGCCTAGTTACCGAAGGAACAGCGGAGGATGTTAAAACCGCGGTTGCGGCGGCTGTGAGCGCGTTTGAGGATGGTGCTTGGCGCGGTCTTTCTGTGGCGGAACGCGCAGGACTGCTCAACAAGATAGCGGACGCTATTGAGGCGCGTGCCGAAGAGTTCACAGCTCTCGATACTCTTAACAATGGCAAGCCCCTGCGTGACAGCGCGGGCGATGTGGCGGACTCTGTCACCTGTTTTCGTTACTACGCGGGGCTGATTGACAAGCCCCTTGGGCAAACCTATACGGTACCGGACCCCAATACACACGCGATGGTTGTGCGCGAGCCCATTGGGGTATGCGGACAAATCGTTCCATGGAACTACCCACTTATGATGGCAGCATGGAAGCTTGCCCCCTGTCTTGCAGCCGGCAACACTACGGTGTTTAAGCCTTCAGAAATTACCCCGTTAAGCGCGATCAAATTGTTTGAAATCTTCGAAGAGGTTGGTATTCCTGCGGGCGTGGCTAACCTTGTCCTGGGAGCGGGCGCGACAGTTGGGCAGGAGATTGCCGAGAACGAGGGTATTGATAAGGTTGTTTTTACGGGTGGTACCGTTACAGGGCGCAAAATTATGCAAGCTGCCACCAAGAATTTAAAAGGGATCGGGCTTGAATTAGGCGGAAAATCCCCGTGCATAGTATTTGATGATTCCGATATGGAAAACGCCGTGGATTGGGCGTTGTTCGCCATCTTCTGCAATCAGGGCGAGGTGTGCTCCGCCGGTTCTCGCCTGCTCCTGCAGGACACCATATACGATGCATTCCTTACGCGCCTGACCGAACGAGCGGCAAGGATTAAGGTCGCCAAAGGCGACACAGAAGGTGCTGAGATGGGTCCGCTTGTCAGCGAGGCGCACATGAACAAGGTGCTGTCTTTCATCGATATTGGCAAGCAGGAGGGCGCACGCCTTTTGTGCGGCGGTCATCGCATCACAGACGGTGAGTACGCCAAAGGCTTTTTTGTCGCCCCCACCATCTTTGCCGACTGTACACCGGATATGCGCATTGTCAAGGAAGAGATCTTCGGGCCGGTACTCGCGGTTCAAAAGTTCCACGACGAAGCAGAGGCCATTCGGCTTGCTAACGGGACGGTTTACGGTCTTGCCGGCGGCGTGTTTACCAACGATATTACCCGTGCAATGCGCGTAATCAAAGCGCTTCGGGCAGGTATCACTTGGGTTAACGCATATCATCCCACCTTTGCTCAGGCCCCGTGGGGTGGCTATAAGCAAAGCGGAATCGGCCGTGAGCTTGGCACATTCGGCCTTGATGAGTATACTGAGATAAAGCAGATTAATATTAACCTTGATCCCGGACCAATATATTGGTTTGAGAAATAAAACTTTTTACGAAAGAGGTAAACAGAAAGGATTTGTTATCATGAGTTCCCAGAAGGCTCAAGAGATTTTAGACAAGGTGCTCGGCTACATCGAGTCAGCCGACCTATCGGAGGTGGACAAACAGCAGCTTGTGAAGGACAGCGTGCACAACTACAACGAGTTCATTAATCCCGGCTGGCTGAAGTACCGCAAATCCGTGTCAACGAATGAGGCCTTTGTTGAGTGGATGGATTATGATTCCTATTTCACCGACGTGTACGGCGAGCAGTTCATCGACTGCCTGGGCGGATTCGGCATTTACACATTTGGCCACCGCAATCCTGAAATACTCAAGTATGTGCATGCCCAGCTTAACCGACAGGCACTGCACAGCCAAGAGCTGCTTGACCCCCTGCGCGGTTACCTTGCCAGCGCCCTTGCCGAAATTACGCCGGGCGACTTGCAGTACTGCTTTTTCACCAACGGAGGCGCGGAGGCCGTTGAAATGGCGCTCAAGCTTGCTCGCATTGCAACCGGTAAGCGCTGGTTTATCTCTGCGGTGGGCGGTTTCCACGGTAAAACCATGGGCGCACTCTCGGTTGGCGGCAAGGGTACCTATCGTACTCCTTATCTGCCTATCGTGCAGCAGGTTGCTCATACCATTTACGGCGATATTGATGACCTTCGCAAGACGGTAAAAAAGCTCACCGCTACCGGAGAACAGATTGCCGGTATTATTTTAGAGCCAGTGCAGGGTGAGGCCGGCATTGTTCTGCCACCCAAAGGATACCTGCAGGCTGTGCGTGAGCTGTGCGATGAAACCGGCATTTGCCTGATCTTTGATGAGATCCAGACTGGAATGGGTCGTACGGGAAGCTATTTCCGCTGTGAGGCGGAGGGCGTTACCCCCGATATTTTGACCTATGGCAAGGCGTTTGGCGGCGGTATCATGCCAATAACCGGCATCATCGCCCGCCCGCACCTGTGGGTGGAAGAGCTAAAGGAGAATCCTTGGATTCTCGGCTCCCCCACCTTTGGCGGAAACCCTGTTGCCTGCGCCGCCGCTTTAGGTGCCATTAACTTTATGGTTAAGCATGACGTTCCTAAGCTTGCCCGCGAAAAAGGTGACTACCTCATGGATGGTCTGCGTAAATTACAGCAGAAATATCCGAAGGTGGTGCTTGATGTTCGCGGCATCGGCCTAATGATTGGCGTGGAGTTCCCAAAATCCGAGGTCGGCTATTCCGTGGCCAAGGGCCTGTTTGCCCGAAAGGTAATGACCGCAGGAACCCTAAACAACGCGACTACTATTCGTTTTGAGCCAGCGGCTACCACAAGCTATGAGGATTTTGACAAGGTGCTTACCCGTATGGATGAAGCCCTCGCGGATACTGTTAAGGAATACTCTCTTTAGTCATTTGCGCTTTATCTCTGAATAAGGTATTTGATTAAGAATGCTCCCGGCTTTGGCGTTTATGCCTGGTCAGGAGCATTTTTGAGCTTCGCCACACATGCCTCTCAGCCCTGTTCAAGAAAAGGTGAAATCTTTTGCTAGTACTTTATAAAAATGCCTTCTCATGCTATACTTATGCTAAATAAAGACAACCGACCAAATCAGGAAGGAAATCTATGACATGACAAAAAAAACGCTACTACAGACCAACATCGGTTTACTGCTTTTTACCGGAATACCCGCGTTTATATCTTATGTGTTCTACGCTGCCCTGGGGCATTACCTTTGGCCGGAATACAATCGGCTGACACAGGATATCAGTTCTCTTGGGGCGGAGGGCGCGCCGAACCAGGAGAAGCTGTTCCCGTTTATTACGGCCTATGCGGTGTTCCTCTTTATATTCGTGACAGTCTATGTTTTCGCCTCATTTTATAGAAATCGTACTTGGGGTGTGAAAATTGGCTCCATTCTGCTTTTACTTATGTCTGTTATTTCTAAATACGGTTATTCTATGTTTCCTCTTGAGGGAGATAAAACACAGATGACCTTTCAGAATATGATGCATATTGTCACTACTGTTTTAGTAGTCTTTCTTTCCATTGGGGCACTATTCTCCATTGCCTTCGGGTATCGCAAGCGTGCGGAAAGTAAACGCTTTGGCACCTTTGTACTGTTTTCTGCCATCGTGTTTACCCTGCTTGGCATGACAAACCCCATAGGAATGGGAGCAGGGCTGAATCTTTTGGGTCTTACCGAGCGGCTAGCAATCTACAGTCTGCACCTAATTATTGCCGTGCTGGGTATATGGGAGGCAAAGTCCCTCCTTGCTGGACGTAAGTCCACTTAATCTTTCACGGGTGCGTACCTTTTTACCGCTCGTACGTTCATCGTAAAGCTACCAAAGGAGGATTTGCGAATCGTGTCTGAGGCCTCAGAAAGAATAGATTCGATTGTACAAAGAATAGCGCAGGCCGCGAAATCCGCCGGTCGCTCCCCCGCTGATGTTACCCTGCTCGCCGCAACCAAAACGCGCGACACTGATACGGTGCGAGAAATTATTGCTAATGGAATTTCGGTTGTGGGCGAAAACAGGGTACAGGAGATGACCCAAAAATTAGCCGAAAACGCCTATGAAAATGCTTCTCTACATTTCATTGGCCAACTGCAAAGCAATAAAGTGCGGCAGGTAGCGGGTTATGTTGACCTAATTCATTCGGTAGACTCCTTAAAACTTGCGCAGGAGATTAACAAGGCTGTTGTGGCTCGCTCTGACATGACCCAGCCGCAGGATATCCTAATAGAAATTAACATAGGCGGCGAAACCTCGAAGGGCGGAATCCAACCCGGTCAGCTAAAGCAGTTTTTGTATAGCCTTTCTGAGTTGCCCGCAATTCGCATATCGGGTCTTATGTGTATCCCGCCTCCCGCCCAAACGAAAGATGAGGCACGGCGTTATTTTGCGCAAATGAAGGAGTTGTTTGACCGACACTGTGACTCCTTTTCACTCCATCGTCCCCCTGTGCTGTCTATGGGCATGTCGGATGATTTTGAACAGGCAATTCTCGAAGGCTCTACGCTTGTTCGCGTCGGTACGGCATTGTTTGGGCCACGGCATTAACCCGTAGGTTAAAACTAATGCCAAAGAAAAAAACAAACCTCTTTTTGCGCGCTGCTTTACAAAACTAAATTTTAAAAGTATGCTTGTGTTCTATAGAAATAAACTGCTTATACAGCTGGAATAGATGACATAAAAGGATCCTTGGCGCTACGCGTTATTTTGCGTAGCGCCAAGGATCCTTTTGTAAAGGCTGTCCCTATATGAAATAATGGTCTTTATAAAAAATGAGGCTTGTTTTATCCGTTTGACAGGAACCTTTTGCCCTATTTTTGAATATTGTGATATGTAATGACTACCGAGATAAACAAATAGCCCTCAATCAATTCGGTTGTTCGTCATAATGGTATGGAGGGGTTTACATGGGTATCAGCGCAAATCATAAGGCGGATTTTTATTTAGGAGCCCTTGCACCGCAAGGATTTATATCGCGCTATGCGCAATCGTATAATATCGACGATTATGAATATATATGCATTTTAAAAGGCTTTCCAGGTAAAAATGATTTTGTGCGAGAAGTTGCGAAACAGGTAAGCCCTTATGATAGCGAATTAGAGTACATTCACTCCTGCTTTAATCCTGAATCCTTGGACGGTATCATTTTTCACACATTACACGCTGCTGTAATTGATGGTACCGCCCCCCATACCCTGGAGCCGCGCTATTACGATGCCTTTGAAACTATTCTTCCTCTGGGGGATTATTGTGACAAGGATTTGATTCGGAAATCCCGTACCGAAATTCGAGGCCTGACAGATCGAAATCAACAGCTTTGCGAACGATGCACCCGATTTGTCAGTGCAGCATCCTCCCTGCTCAGTGATACTTACAGCCTAGCGCTCGCCTGCACAGACGCGGATAAGGCCGCCGCCTTCGCGGCACGCGTTCTTGCAAGAGAATCAAAGCAGAGCAATACATCGAAAAAAGGCAAACAGCGCCACCGGTTCTTAAGCGCGGTTACCCCCGATGGCATTACCGTGTTTGATAAGACAGTTGACCATTATTGTGAAAAGGTATATGTTCTAGAGGACGATTTTGGAGCGGCCGCTAACTTAATTTTGACAAAACTGCGTGATGGATTTACGGAATGTGGCTATGACAGCATCTGCTGCTGGTGCCCAGTTCTTCCCTTTGAGAAGCTTGAGCACCTCATTATTCCCGAGCTTTCCATTGGTTTTGTCACCTCAAACAGGTGGCATTCCGTTGATTTTGAAGGCGCCAGAGGAATCCACTCAAGGCGTTTTACCAGCCTGGAAAAGCTTGCTGTTCGCAGACAGCGCATTTCCTTTAATCGTCGGGCCACCAATGAGTTAATTGATGCCGCCGCTTCCGTGCTTGTGCAATCTCAGGATATTCACAGTCAATTGGAGAGCATTTACCATAATGCCGTAGACCAGCATAAACTTCGCGAAGCCGCTTCTGCCACCGCCAAAAGCATTCTAGCTTTGCAAAAAACCGCGTAGTATGCGCAAGCTTTTTTGATAGTACCAACTCAGTGACAGACCAAAACCGTTTTGAAGAAAAAAGAACAGGTGTGAAATTATTTCATACCTGTTCTTTTTTATCCATAACCGGTTTAGAAGTGTAAAAAAACCCGAATAAAACTCAATTGAACACTACTTAAAATACATGAAAAGCTGGCACTTTATCATGCCATTATAGAGTTTACGACGTTTATCGGCGGTTCGTCCGAACAGCTTCTCAAAGCCTTCATGCGGGGATATTACATAGTAGCTGTATCCCTCTTGTTTGCGAAACACCTTTCCCATTACGCCATATAAATCCTCAGCTTGACGAATGTCTAACAGCCGCTCACCATAGGGAGGGTTGCATACCACAACAGCTTTTTCGCTCTCGGGGCAGAAATCCTTAATTGCGGCAGTCTTCACATGAATACAGTCGGCGACCCCGGCTTTCTTTGCGTTTGAGAGCGTGAGCTCCACTGCCTCCTGCGAAATATCCGCTCCATAAGCTTCAAATCCAATGTTGCGGTCTATCTGGGTATTTGCCCGTTCGCGTTCTTCCCTCCAAGCTTTTAACCCAATACTATCCCAGCTTTCAGCTGCAAAGCTTCTATAAAGACCGGGAGCAATATGCTGTGCCCGCAATGCCGCTTCGATTAAAAATGTACCGGATCCGCAAAAGGGATCATATACTGTGGAATACCCTTTAACACGCGCGACGTCAAGTATCCCCGCGGCAAGTGTTTCCTTAATCGGGGCCTCGGTAGAATCCCTTCGGTACCCGCGCTTATGCAAGCCAACACCAGAGGTATCCAGCATAACGGTAACCTCGTCCTTAAAAATGGAAAAGCGGATTTGAACCGTCGCTTTCGTTTCCTCAAACCATGACAGATGGTAAATTCGTTCCAGGCGCTTTACCGCCGCCTTTTTAATAATTGCCTGGCAGTCCGGCAAAGAATGCAGTTGAGAATCCAAAGACCATCCCTTGACTGGAAAAGCATCCTTTTTACCAATAAACTCCTCCAGAGGCAGCGCTAAGACCCCCTGAAAAAGCTCTTCAAAGCTTCTGGCGGTAAAACTTCCAAGCATAATCAGCACACGCTCCGCAGTTCGCAAACAGATATTGGCCCTGGCAATATCCTCAATGCCACCCTCAAACAGCACTCTGCCGTTTTGTGCCGCAACATTTTGCCCGCCCATACGTTTAATTTCGTCTGCCAGGATGCCCTCCAATCCAAACAAACAGGGACATAATAGAGTCAAACGATTCATAAATGCAATTCCTTTCCGTGCAACAGCTGTCATCGGATCATTTTCTATAATAATGCGCTAATTCGTTATAATATTTGAACTTGTCATAAAAATTTATGTCATGACCTCAATGCCAAAGCTAAAATGTTTTTCGCCAAATCATAGTGTAAAAACGGGTTGTAAATATAACACAAACTCATGGAACACTCGTGTGGGTGTTCCATGAGCATCATAATACATTTTGTAGTAAATTATGGTTGTTGCTTATTCAGCGTTTGGCTCCAGCAAGCCGTAGTTTCCATCTTTACGGCGGTATACTACGTTAATTTCGTTGGAGGAACCGTTACGGAACATGAAAAACTCGTGACCAAGCATGTTCATTTGCAAAATCGCTTCTTCGAGAGTCATGTGGTTGACCACAAAACGCTTATTGCGCACGACGCGGTATTCTGTCGCGCTCTCTTCATAGTCATACAGATAGCTTTCATCGGGAGCGTTAAAAGCGTCATCCCGCATCTTAGCTTCCAGTTTCGATTTATTCTTAACAATCTGCTGGAACAGCGAATCGGTGACTGCCTCAAGAGAATCCATGAGATCGGAGGTGGTTTTTTCGCTGCGATAAATCATTCCTTGTGACTTGATTGTAACCTCAACCGTAAAACGATCCCTCTCCAGAGAGGCGGTAACCATCGCATCTGCGCTATTTTCGAAAAAACGGTCAAACTTTTGGAGTTTTTTTTCCGCCCTTTCCTTAAATGAATCACGAAGGTTCAGCTTTCTGCTTCTGATTGTAATGTTCATACAAAACATTCCTTTCAACAATCAAGTGTGCAACATAACTAATTTAAACAGAACAAGTTGTGCCGTTTTTGATTATTATGTCTATCTTGTAATACCATCATAGCACAGGCCGATCTCAAAGTAAAGTCTTGGTTATGAAGGTTTTGTTTCTAATCTACGAATTTAGTATAAATTAACCCGTTTCCCCCCAACTACCACCAAATTGGGACGGCTGTAGACAGAAAGCGGGTCTGCATCAAAGACCAGCATATCCGCATCCTTGCCGGGCATTATTGAACCAACCCGGTTGTCTATGCCGCATATTCTGGCCGGGTTAATGGTGATGGCTCGTAAAGCCTCCTCATAAGGCAAGCCGTCGCGTACAGCAATTCCTGCGCACAGCGGGAGATATTGAATTGGTATCACCGGATGATCGGTGCAGATGGCAAATTCCACACCATGCCGGTGCAATATCCCCGCTGTTTTAGGTGTAAGGTTTTTAAGCTCCGGTTTTGATCGCTCACAAATTACAGGGCCTACCACCGCACTGGCCCCCTCTTCCTTAATATCCTCCGCAATGAGATGACCCTCAGTGCAGTGAATCAGTACATAATCAAGTCCAAACTCCTTGGCAATGCGTATCGCAGTAAAAATATCATCGGCGCGGTGCGCATGAAAGTGTGCTTTTACCTCCCGGCGCAAAAGCGGCAGCAGCGCCTCGCATTTAATATCGTAGTCCGGCTCATCAAGCTCTTCATCCTGCTGCGCGTTCTCTTGATCCTCCAAATACTTTTTGGCCTTGTAAAGCTGCTCGCGGATAATTGCCGCGGTAGCCATTCTTGTTTCCGGGGTCTGGTTCTTACCATGGTAGGTGCCTTTTGGGTTTTCTCCCAGTGCAAACTTAAAGGCCAGCGGCTCCTTAACAATAATACGCTCTACCCTGCCACCCCAAGTCTTAATAGCTACCAGCTGTCCGCCCAAGGGATTGGCGCTGCCCGGACCGGTAACAACCGTTGTGATTCCCGCCTGATAAGCCTCCTCAAAGCAATGGTCGCGGGGATTTATGGCATCAATGGCGCGCAGATGAGGTGTGCTGGGGTCGGTAGCTTCATTTCCGTCATCGCCCTCAAAGCCCATACCGTCCTCCCACATGCCCAAATGGCAGTGCGCATCCACAAAGCCAGGGTAGACATCCGCCCCTTTTACATCGTAAGTCTCGGCGTCTTCCTCCATGCTTCGGTATTGATCCATCGTGCCCAGCTCCGTTATGATGGAGCCCTGTACAATGACGAAGCCGTTTTCTATTACCGGAGACTCCATTGTGTGTATCCTAGCATTTATAATTCTCATAATTGTTATGATTATCCTTTTGTTATTTTACTTTATTCGATTAGTGATATTCAAAGGCTTGATTTATGGGTGTTGATGCGATCTACCTGCGCTGGTACCGAATAATTGATTTATTTGCGCTTAGTGATTTATGACACCTTAACAGGTGAGTAAAAAACGCCGGCATGAGGGGCAAGCCCCACACCGACGCTATGTTACCTGCACCCAATCAACTGGATTTTGCACCGCGCTTGCCGCCGGAACCGCGTTTAGATTCCACGTTGCGCTTAATATCGTACATCTTTTCGTCGCTTGACTGCTTAAATTTACTCATCATATCCTCAAACGACATATTTTCATTCTTGCGGGAACCGCCGCCATATTCAAATCCGCCGCGACGTTGGGGTGGACGCTGGGGCCTCTGCTGAGGAGGAGTTGGGTTTACAACCGCCTTCTTGATTGAGAGACTAATTTTCCCATCATCACCTACATTGAGAATCTTAACCTTTACCTCTTGCCCTTCAGTCAGGTGCTCCCGAATCTCGTTTACATATGTAGTCGAGATTTCAGAAATGTGAACCATTCCGGTCTTTTTTTCCCCAAGATCAATGAAAGCGCCAAATTTGGTGATGCTTGTTACTTTTCCGGTTACTATACTTCCTACCTCAAGCTGCATACAAAAAGTGTTTCCTCCTTAAAATAATCGTGAACGTCATAAATACAGGGCCTTGGTTTGACAAAAAATCAAAAACCCGTTTAATTCCCCGAAATATCGACATATACCCGTTCCTGAGGATAGACATAGCCCCATTTTCCCCTTGCCATCCTCTCCATATAGCCGTCGTCTTCGGTTGATTCCACCAGCTTGAGGATTTCCTTATTCTCAATTGTCTGGGCTACAATCTTAGCGTTAAGCGCTTCAAGCTCCTGATTACGCGTCATGATTTCAAGCTGAATACTTATTGTAGTAAAAACAGAAGCAGCACATACCACAGCAATCAGCAGTTTAAATCCTAGGGGAATTGCTTTCTTTTTTGCTCCTGTGCCGCTTGTTTTCATAAACTGCAGTTCCTTTGTTATCTGTTTTTACAACATGCTGACGCGTTGTTGTGTGTATTAAATTATACAATAAAATGCGTTGTTGTTTCAAGCGGTAATTCACATTATTTAGAATTTTTTTATTGCTTTCCTCAACTTTTATTATTATTGCGTGCATTTTCCTATTCACCTTGCCGTAAGCAGCCGTTGCGGGGCGCACAAAGATGCGGGAGAGAAACCGGAGAAATCTCCGTATAAGCGTGGCAATAGCTTTTGAGGCCTTTGCTATGATAGAACCAAGCGTTAAAAAATATACAACTACGCCAATCACGATTCCAGCAAGCAAGAAAATGCGCAACTCTCCCTCATTGACTGTCAGGAAGAATAAAAACATGCAAACGGCGCAAAACACGCAATATAAGATGTCCTGAAAAAAGATTGCAACCGCACCCATTTTAATCATTAGGCGCAAGATTCGAAGAGGCTCAAAGCATAAGCCAAGAACAAACCCGAATGCGCATGCCTCAATAAACATCACCGTCTGCCGCGCGACGACTACCTCCACAGCTTTCACACCCTTTTTGGTCGTAACGCCCTCCGCGCATGCCGCGGGCTGGGTTACTTAAAGAGACGCTCAAAAAAGCCGCGCCGTTTGACATCGTCGTCGGTATAGATCATCGTATGAATATCACCGTCTATATTCAGCTCGCCGGTATCTACATTCAGCTTGTTAATGTGCAGGTTCGAGCCTCTTACAGTCAGCTCTCCCATTTCAGTAAACAGCACGATAGTCTGTTCATCGAAGCTGTCGATATCGTTTACACCCGACAATGACAGCACCCGTCTTCCCTCTAAAATCAAATTGTGGGGAACCTTTGGTATCTTTTTCTCCTCCGCCATTCGATACGCCATCCTTTCCTTGCATATCCATTCCACTCATCTTGTCATCAGATCACAACCGGGGTATCCCGATTGTAAAATGCCCGCGAAATCTTTGCCAAACTCAGGCATCATCCAATAATATGATAAGTGGGCTGATTATATGCCCGACTAAGGCCGTTTCACTTTAGCCGCTGACAGAAAGGCGAAGGGTTCGCTTTAACTGCAATTTACGGCAGAACCTCATAGTTTGCGGCTGCGTCCTCTCTGGTGGCGTATTCGCTTACCTTTAGCACACGCACTCGAAGCGGGTTAGCACCAAGGTTAATTCGAAGAATATCACCCTCCTTAACCTCGTAGGAGGCCCTTGCGGGTTTATCATTCACAGAAATACGTCCAGCGTCGCAGGCCTCATTTGCGATGGTTCTTCGTTTAATTAGTCTAGTTACTTTTAAGTACTTATCTAGTCTCACAATATTCCCTTTCCGGCGAGCAGCCCATAAAATCTCATTTAAAAAAACTGCGCACCGCAAAATCGATGCGCAGCCTATTTAACACTGTAAAAAACTAAATAAAAATTATCAAGTTAAAAAGGTTGTTTCGGAGACACAGTGTTATTTCGCAACCTGCTCTTTTAAAGACTTGCCCGCTTTGAAAACGGGAAGCTTAGAAGCGGGGATAACAATTTCTTCCTTGGTTCTGGGGTTGCGGCCAACTCTCTGGCTGCGAGCCTTAACCTCAAAGGAACCAAACCCAACGATCTGAACCTTGTCGCCGCCGGCCAGTGTCTCGGCAATTGCCTCAAAAACAGCGTTTACCGCTTTATCCGCATCCTTTTTAGAGATATCCGTCTTTTCAGCAACCGCATTAATTAACTCAGTCTTTGTCATTCTCTTTCCCTCCGAAAATCTTTCTTGGTTTTAGTTTTGCCTGATCTTTTTCGCTTCATTCCAAAGCATGTCCAGCTCACTGATATCAGCGTTAGCCATATCGACGCCTTTGACCTCCGCAAGCTGTTCCACTTGCGAAAACCGGCTTATAAACTTGTCGGTAGCGGCGGTAAGCACCTCTTCCGAATCCAGTGAGAGAAACCTAGAGATATTCACACAGGAAAACAACAGATCACCCAGTTCTTCCGCTGTAGCGCGTGCGTCTCCATCGGCGGCAGCACGCATCAACTCCGAAAGCTCGCTAACAAGGTCGGAAAGCGCATAACGGAGATCGGGGTAATCAAACCCGCTTTTTGCCGCTCTGGACTGCACTTTTTGCGCACGCATAAGTGCAGGCAATACGCGCGGAACATTCTCCATACTTTGAGTGCGAGACTTCATTCCCTTTTGTGAATTTTTAATGTTTTCCCAATTGACCAATACCTCATCCGCAGATGCACACTTGTCTCCGCCAGAGAAGATGTGCGGATGGCGCACAATAAGCTTCTTGCAAATCCCGTCCGCCACATCATCGAAGTCAAAATTACCCTGTTCCTTTTCCATCCGGCAGTGAAATACTACCTGCAGCAGAACATCGCCCAGCTCTTCCTTCAACAGTGATCGGTCATTCTCATCAATCGCCTCGCAAACCTCGTAAACCTCTTCGATAAAGTTTTTGCGTATGCTTTGATGAGTCTGCTCCCGATCCCAAGGACAGCCATCCTCACCGCGCAGGATATCCATAATTTCAAGTAGATCGTTTACGTTATATTGTGGCTTGAATAGAAAATTCACTATGCGCTCCTTGGTTTCCAATTGTTAAAACATATATATATTACCCTATAATCCTGTTGTTTTCAAGTACTTTGGCGATTTTTTCTCCTCCTGGGAGCATCCGAACATCATCGGCGCTAATACCTCGAATGAGTATTAAAACAATAACATAAACAAGTCCTGCGATTAAAATCGAAATAACAGTGGATAATCTCGAATCCAGTCGAATTAGCAACAAACCGTTTGATGCATATGCGGCACCCGCGCACATCAGCCCGGCAAACAACGGTTTCAAAAACACGCTCTTAAAATCCAGTATCGTGCCGGTACATTTGCAAACAGCAACAACACTGGCCACCACGATGAAAAGATAGCATAAAAAGGTTCCAACCGGGGCCCCCATAATGTTTATTTTGGGAACTGCAACCAATAAATAATTCGCCGCGAGCTTTAGCAGTGCGCCAATGCTCATAAACTTAACCGGCAGGTCTGCCCTGCCAACCGCTTGCAGAATGGCGTTAACGGGGCTGGCTATTGCAACAAAAACTACGCTTATCCCCATAAACGACAGCAAGGGGGTGGAGATTGCAACCTCTCCCGCCATACCGTTGCCTGAGAAGTTATAGAGCAGACTTAGAATTGGGCCGGCAAGTGCCATCATCCCAAGACCGGACGGCATCGCGATCAGCGAAGTGACGCGAAGGGAGGATTCCACATTACGCTTAATGCCGCTGCTATCTCTTCTTGCCCAAGCGGCAGAAACAGCCGGCAGTACACTCACACCAAACGCCGTTGTGATAGAAGGAACCAAGTGAAAGATCGTGATGGGTAGCCCCTTGTAAGTTCCAAACAGATATGCGGGTAAGCGCTCAAGCGTCATATCATCCGGCAGCATTCCGCGATATTGCGTCAAAATTGTCTGCGCGTCGTTTTGCACGGCGATGGAAAGTCGGTTCATCACAGACGCAAGGTCAATCGTTGCTGTTAAACTGACCACCAGCGCCCCAATGCACACGGGTATCGCAACGCGTATCAACCCTTTCACTAGCTCTTTTCGAGAACGCGCATTCGGCGAATAGGCGAGTTCCTCTTTGGTAAGTCCATCACCGTGTCTAGCATGTGTGATTGAGAGATACAGGCACCCAAACAGGGTGCTGAGAGTAACACCAAGTACGGCGCCCATGGCCGCGAATGGTAGTACGGCGGTTTTTGCCTCCTCTAGGGTGTTGACCGCGACAAAAAAGACTCTGCCGGTTTTTTCGTAGGATTCAAGACCCAGCTTTTCCACCCAAAAAGCCAGACCAAGTCCCAAAACCAACTTTGCCAGAGCCTCTACCACCTGAGAAATTGCCGTGGGGTACATGTTGCGCAGACCCTCATAATAGCCCCGGTAGGAGGACATAATGCATAAAAACAGTACCGCGGGAGCGATTGCCATAATGGCATACTCCCCTGCGGGATTGCCCACCAACGCGGCAAACGGCTTAGCAAATACAAAGGATACCAAAAATCCAATGGTTCCGGTAATTAAAAACAATAAAAGAGATAGTCTCCGTATGCGGCGAACATCCCGGTACCGCCCCTGTGCCACGCTTTCTGATATCATTTTGGATACCGCTACGGGCAGTCCTGCTATGGCGATGGCAGAGATTGGGTTAAAGATATCGTACGCGGTATAGAAGTGCGCCGCACCCTCCGCCCCTAGTACCATGGTCAGGGGTATCTTAAACACTGCGCCTATGATCTTCACCAGAACGGTAGCCATAGTGAGAATCAATGCGCCATGAAGAAAGCTTTGATTACGTCTTACGGGCATGGTCATCACGTCCTATACAAGATGATAATACTAATGCATTGAACTGGAATATAGTATAGCACCGCTCCCGCTGTAAAAAGAGCAAAAACCAAAAGTCTTTGCAACTGCAAGCAGCATCGCGACTGCGCGGTCTTGCATGAGTAATTATCCGGTATGCCTGGTAGAGCCTTGCAAATACTCTCGAATTATTAATATGCGATTCATCCGGCTGCATATGCGACAGAGGAATAAACTTTGCAAAAGGTATACAAAATGCACCCCCGGAATCGGCGCCTCCGTGGGAGCGGGCTTTTATCATGTCCCTTGACAATGAGAACTGCCAAAGCAAATCGGTTGAGACGCGTTTTCATTGTCAAGGCAAAAGGTTTACATACTAAATCCTAAAATAAGTGCAGGTTTGAGATGGGGCTTACTTCTCTTTGTTAATTTGCTCCGTTAAATCATGAATGCGGCTTAGCAAATCGTCAATCGC
Source organism: Bacillota bacterium (assembly GCA_023433405.1). Classification (GTDB taxonomy): domain Bacteria; phylum Bacillota; class Clostridia; order Oscillospirales; family Ruminococcaceae; genus Acetanaerobacterium. The sequence goes on from JAEZCT010000054.1 coordinate 29,920, forward strand.
AAGAATGACCTCGTTCTTCGCAGAGGAATCGCCGTTCCCGTTTTTAATCATTGCATAATCGAGTTTTCCTAACTTCTGATAGCAGCGGTCAAGCTCCGCCTTGAGATTCATGCGCTCAATTTTAAGCTTGGATTCGTTGACAAACTCCCCTGTTGCCTTGCACGCGTTGTCGAACATGTTTTGAGCAGTGGTTGCGAAATCATCAAAGGTTGTCATAGTACCTTCAGCTCCTTTTTTATTTAGTCAATAAACTCCCGAAGTAGGGAGTTGCCCGCAATGTATTTTTTGTCAAGTTCACGAAATAGCGACAATGCGCGATAGATTCGCTCGAATCTGGGGTATGCCTCATCCCCTGTATCCATAGCCTGAATCAGCGGGTTGATATAATGGTGAAAGATACAAGGTTCATAAAGAATTAAGGAATCAATGGTCAAATCGGCCCGCTGTTTGTATGGGGAAATATAGCGTTTTTCTCCATCCCGGACGGATCTCCACATCTTCGCGGTTTGTTCAAGCGTAGAGGCACGATGCCAAAAATCGCGTACACATCGGCGAATAAAACGCAAATCTACATGGTTGAGTACAATATCCTCGCCCAGCCGGTATTCACCGCAAACGCTGATATACAGCCTTAAGAACCTGGAAGGGTCATTCCCCTCGGTAATTAACGGGTTCAGCGCGTGAATACCCTCCACAATCAAAATATCACTGTCACCAAGGATAATCTCATTGGTCGCGGTGGAACGTGAAGCAGTCATAAAATCAAAGGTTGGAAGGCTCGCCCTGCCCGTATTCGTTAACTCCTTAAAGCACTGATGAATACATTCAATATCCAAAGCATAAATGGTTTCCAAATCTCGCGACCCGTCGGGCAGCACGGGAAGGTTACTCTGGTTAATATAAAAGTCGTCCAAAGATACCACAAAGCTGTTTATCCCAAATTCTTCTTTGAGCATAGTACGAAAACGATGCGCCGTAACTGTCTTTCCTGACGCGCTGGGTCCTGCCAGCAAAACGATATGTGCATGAGTCAGATTTTGGCTGATATGCCCACAGGCACTGCGCATCTGCTGGTTATATCGCTCCTCACTCAGGATGGCGAGCTCCTCCGGTCGCGCGGAGGTAAGCGCGTTGAGCTGATCCACAAGGATGGCACCCTGTGCATCATACAACTCCTTTGTCATAAAAGGATTTCACCTTCCTTTTTCTCAATAGTATTTCTTCAAAACGGTCAATATACTCGTATGGGTATTTGTAGTTGTAAATTCTTTCAATCCTCGCATTGCCGCCGCCTTTCAGCTTCGTCACGGCCCCTGCGCCGCAGGCAAGTATGGTATGCGTCTCATCCATTATAAACACGTTGTAAAGACCCTCATAGCCCTCTCGTGAGAATCCGATATTCTCCAGGTTGTCCCGCGTGTTCCGCTGGCGATAAAGATAGTAGGGGTAATACTCCGCCTGCGCAAGGGAGGTTTCTGCATACTCCATCATCTTGGCGGCAATGCCCTTTTGTGTGGCAAACGCCGCGCTTTGATAGGCAAGGTCGGCCGAACGCTTTAAGCTGAGGGTATGCACCGTGATGTTTTCAGGTTGGAGGCTAATCGTGCGGTCAAGCGTCATCCGAAAGCTTTCTAAGCTGTCGGATGGCAAACCCACGATCAAATCCATATTGATACACGCTATTCCTGTTGCCCGTGCAGTCTCATAAGCCTTAACGGTCTCCTCCGCCGTATGCCTGCGCCCAATCACCCTCAGCACCTCCTCGTTAAAGGTCTGCGGGTTAATGCTGACGCGGGTGGCACCGTACTGTCTTATCACCTGCATTTTTTCAGCAGTAACGGTATCGGGGCGGCCTGCTTCAACAGTGTATTCGCGAACGGCAGTAAGGTCAAAGCCTTTACACACAGTAAGCATCAGTTTTTTAAGCTGCCCGGCGCTCAAGGTCGTTGGGGTTCCCCCTCCGATATACACCGTCTCCAGCTTTAAGCCCAGTTCTTTGGCGATCTCCCCTGTTGCGATAAGTTCCTCACATAGTTTTTCAAGGTAGGGCTCGGTGAGCTGCGCTGTTTTTTCAATAGCATGGGAAACAAAAGAGCAGTACAGGCAACGGGAGGGACAAAAGGGAATGGCAATATACAGGCTAAATGAATTGTCCCGCGAGCTTTCAACTATCCTGCCTTCCCGCGCGGCAGTCTCACGCAGCAGCCGTGCCTTGCGCGGCGCAACCAAATAGCGGCAGCAAAGATACTCGGATGCTTCCTGCTCCGTCATGCCGGATTCCACCAGCCTGCGCAGCAGCACCACAGGGCGAATTCCGGTAAGGATACCCCATTCCGGAGTGATACCGGTTAAGGGCGAAAGTATGTGAAAAATGAGTATGCCGAATACACGCTCGCATTCGCGTTCAAAATCTCCGCCATTTCGTTTTACCGTCTCACCTTGCTCATGTACCTCTTCTCCAACGCGTATCCTGGTAAGGAGCATTACGTTTTCGGAGAACTCAAGTAGCTCGGTGAGGATGTAATCGCCCTCTTCGGGAACCTGCTCGGCCTGCTCAAGTCCCTTACCGCAAAAAAACAACAATGCGACGTTTCGCACCTCATAGCCGAAGTCATGGCCTTTAATAACAATCGTCATAATCCACATTCCCTAGGTATGGGTTGGTGCGTCGCTCCGTCTCAAGGGTGGTTTCCCTATCATGACCGGGCAGAACGCGGTAGTCTCCTTCCAGCTCATCCGCCAGCCGCTTTACCGACGCAACCTCGGTTTGCAGGTCACCGCCATAATGGGTCACGATGCCAATAGTACCCGCGAACAAGGTGTCACCGGTAAACAGCATATCCCCCAGAATGTAAACCACCGACCCAAGGGTGTGACCAGGTGTGGCAAAGACTGTTAAGGTAAGCTCATCCAACTCAAGGCGGTCCCCATGAGAAACCGTACGTTCCACCCGCAATCCGGAAAGATTGTAACGCAAATCATCGGCAAAACGTGCGCCTACATTCTTCACAGGATCGTACAGCATCTCCTCATCCTCTTTTGAAACGATAATCCCCGCGCCTGTTGCCTCAATCAAATCGCGAACCGCGCCGATATGGTCAAAGTGCCCGTGCGTCAACAATATTGCTTTGAGTGTCACTTCGTTTGCACGAATAGCCTCTAATATTTTCTCTGACTCAGCACCCGGGTCAATGATAAATCCATTCCCTTTATCAGAACGGATGATATAACAGTTATTGTCCATCGGACCTACGGTTAAACGTATCAGCTTCATTCTCAATTCATCTCTTTCGTTGCTTTAACATATTGCCTACAAATCGTCGGTATCCAATATTATCGTAATTGGCCCGTCATTTAAGAGCGATACCTTCATATCCGCGCCAAATTCTCCGGTTTTCACGATATCAATGCCATTTTCCCGCACAAAGGAAATAAAGCGCTCATAAAGAGGCTTGGCCTGCTCCGGACTCGCGGCGGCGATAAACGATGGCCGTCTGCCATGGCTTGCGTCGGCACAAATCGTAAAATTGGGGATGATGAGCATCCCCCCTCCAACATCATGCAACGACAGGTTCATCTTGCCGCATCCATCCTCAAATACCCGCAGCTCCGATGCCTTTTTAGCAAGAACCTTTGCTTCGAGCTCGGTATCCTTATCATAAACCCCAACAAGCAGCAGGAAGCCCTGTGCAATCTCGCCACGCACGATAGAATCAATCTCCACTTTTGCCCATTGTACCCGCTGCAGTACAGCGCGCATAAGCCTTGCCTCCCCCTGACTATTCTTTAGCCGACAACACCGAGTAAGACTTATTTGCCGGTTCTTGTTACTGACACTACCCGGTCAATCCGGTTTAGGTTGTTTATAATGTTTTGAAGGTGATCCCTTCCAGTGATGGCAATTGTGACATGGATACCCACATACCCGTCCTTAAGCTCCCGGGCGTTTAGCTCATGAATTTGAAGGTGCATATTGGAAAGCGCAACCGTTACGTCCGCAATCATGCCCGCACGGTCATGGGCAAGAATCTCTATGGTGGATTTAAAGGTTTCCTTGACCTCATCCGACCACTGAACATTTACCCACCGCTCCGGCTGATCGCCTTTTTCGAGGGAGGATACTACATTGACACAATCCCGTTTATGAACTGATACGCCATACCCGCGCGTCACAAAGCCAATGATATCGTCCCCCGGCAGGGGGTTGCAGCATTGTGCGAATTTTACAAGACAGCCGTCAATATCCTCCACTACGACGCCGCTGGAAACGGTTTTTGGCTTCTTCTTTTGGGGTGCGGCCGTTGTTTGCTCCGTGGGCTTATAAGCTTTAAGATAATCATCCTTAATGCGAGGCATGATTTTCGAGAGAGATATACCGCCGTAGCCAATCGCCGCGTACAACTCCTCGGTCCCTGCGCAATGCTGACGTTTGGCAAGCTCATCGATAAACTTGTCGTGCTCATCATCGGGTAGGCGGATGCCGTTGCGTCTGAATTCGCGCTCGACCTCCTGCCTGCCCTCTTCAATATTCTCCTCACGCCGTTCTTTTTTAAACCAGGTTCGAATCTTACCTTTTGCTTCACTGGTCCTTACTATTTTTATCCAGTCCCGGCTGGGCCCGCGCCCCGGAGAATTGCTTGTGAGAATATCGATAATCTGACCGGTTTTCACTTCACTGTCGATGGAAACCATTCGTCCGTCAATTTTTGCGCCTACCATCCTGTTGCCTACCTCACTGTGAATGGCGTAGGCAAAATCAATTACCGTGGAGCCAGTTGGCAGTGATTTTACATCACCCTTGGGGGTAAACACAAAAACATCTTCGGGAGAAAGGTCGGTTTTAATAGTGCGAACAATCTCTTCAACGTCTTCGCTTTGGGATTCCAGCAATTTACGAATCCAGGCAAGCCGCTCCTCCAGCTTATCCTTACCCTGAAGACCCGCTTTGTACTTCCAGTGCGCCGCGATTCCGTATTCAGCGGTATGATGCATCTCCCAAGTGCGAATTTGAATCTCAAACGGCACGCCCTCTTTCTCCAGCACCGTGGTATGCAGCGACTGGTACATGTTTGGCTTTGGTGTGGAGATATAGTCTTTAAAACGATTTGGAATTGGTGTAAACATGTCGTGAACAATGCCAAGAATGTTATAGCAGTCAATTACCGTATCAACAATAATGCGCACAGCATATACATCGAAGATTTCCTCAAATGATTTGCCTTGAATATAGACCTTTCGGTATATGCCGTATATGCTTTTTACGCGTCCTTCCAAATAGATTTCCGCGTTTTCCGTTTTCATTCTTTCCCGAATTCGATTCATGATGTTATTAAGCAAACGGGCCCGTTCTTCTTTTTGAAAAGCAAGCGCGCTGTTAATTTCGTTGTATGCCACCGTATCCAGATGCTTCAGTGAAAGATCCTCAAGCTCCTCTTTTACCGCGCGAATACCCAACCGATGCGCGATGGGGGCGTACACCTCCATGGTTTCTAGTGCCTTGTCCCGTTGCTTTTGGGGTGGCATGGCATCAATGGTGCGCATATTGTGCAACCGGTCGGCCAGCTTTATAATAATGACGCGGATATCCTGACTCATTGCAAGCAGCATCTTGCGAATATTCTCGGCCTGCTGCTCCTCTCTGGAGGAATAAGGGATTTTTCCGAGCTTGGTCACCCCGCTGACCAGCTGCGCAATATCACGCCCGAACAAATGGGCGACATCCTCTTGGGTATAACGCGTATCCTCCACCACATCGTGCAATAAGGAGGCAACGAGGGACTCCAAATCCATACCAAGCTCAACCATAATCATGGCAACATGTACGGGATGGATGATGTACTCCTCGCCGGTGACTCGTTTTTGTCCCTCATGCGCCCCGCGGGCAAACTCATAGGCCTTTATTACGGTTTCCTTGTCGTACTGCTTTTCGCTTTTATCAATACAATCCAGCAGCTGCTGTAAGTAATTTACCACCAACGTCACCATCCCTTTGCGCGCATTGTAAAAGCCGAGCTATGGCTATAGAGATTTAACCCTTTCCAACCGCTGGAGCGTTTGCGAGTCGGCAAGATTGGCTTTTGGCGCGCCCTTGACCACTGAAATCGAGCATTCATTATTATGTGCAGTATGTACGCTTGCATTGACAAGCCCAAGTTCACTGAGTGCGCTGACCGCATTTTTTGTCTTTCCGTAATTGGAAGACAGCGTTGCCGCCAGCTCACTAAGCCCGTGCGTATAGGTATTAGCCCCAGAAAGTTTACGGTAAACCATTGCAATCTCCTCCCGGGTTGGGTAGATCAATTCCGCTTCGGCAGGAGATAGCTCCTCTTCGTTCTCAAACCGGTCACAAAGCTCTCTGGTTGTAAAGAACAAGTCCTGTTGGAAGGAGGATGGTCGGATATCTCGTATTTTAATCGTTAGCCCCTCCCTGCCCTGATAGACATTCACATCGCACGCGCAAATGATATCGACGCAATCTCCCACCCCATAGGCAAAATTCTCTGCCGAAACGCCAAAATATACACAGGACAAAGGCACTTCACGCTGCGTAAAGCTGATGCGCAGGTGCTTTCCCCCTCCAATCGGGGTAATGCCTTTCACCGTTAGCGCGTTAAAGGCGAACCTTACAGGTTCGTTTTCGCAGCCAAACGGCTCAAGGACTGCCAGCTCCTTAATCTGCGCAACTGTTATGAATTTAGGCTTACAGACAACATCAATTTGAACAGCGTGTACGGGCATGGGCGAGTAGTATTGTCGGCTATAGGTTTCTAACTGCTCGGCAAAGGTCCGAATATCCTTGCTCGCTAACGTAAAGCCTCCAGCAGCATCGTGCCCGCCATAGCGGGTAAGCAAATTATCGCACGCGCACAGCGCCTCAAACAACGGGTACCCGGTCACACTGCGCGCAGACCCTTTTGCCGTTTCCCCATCCATGCAAATAATAAAGCACGGCTTTGCAAAACGGTCCACCAGCTTTGCTGCGGCGATACCCGCCACCCCGGGATGAAAACCCTGGCGGGCAAGCACAATCACGCGTCGGCGAATGAGTTCAGGCTGCTGCGTCATTAGCTCTTCAATTCCCTGCATCAAATCCTGTTCCAGTTCCTTGCGCAGGTCGTTATTGGCATTTATTTTTTCGGCACGCAGCTCCGCTTCCTCATAATCATCGGTGATTAAGAGCCGAAGCGCGTCCTCGGCAAGACCCAATCGTCCAGCCGCGTTGATACGCGGTACCAGTGAGTAGGCTACGGCTTGAGAGGTAATCCCGGAATTGTCCAGCCCGCATATTTGATTAAGCGCCGCAAGCCCAAGGTTTTGTGTGACCTCAAGTCGCGATAGTCCAGCCTTCACAATGGCGCGATTTTCACCCCGTAAAGGAACAATATCCGCTATCGTTCCAATAGCGGCAAGCTCGGCGCAAAAATCAAACGCCTCCTCATAGTCACCGCACAGTGCGGCCACAAGCTTTAGCGCAAGCCCCGCGCCGCACAGGTCTTTAAAGGTGCTGTGGCAATCCTCTCTGTGCGGATCAACGACCGCGACGGCATCCGGCAGGGATGCCTTGGGTTTATGATGATCGGTTACGACCACATCAACCCCCAGTTTTTTGGCATACGCAATCTCGTCCAACGCGGTAATACCGTTATCTACTGTTATTATCAGCCGCGCGCCATCGTCGCATATTTTGCGTACCGCATTACGGTTCATGCCATAGCCTTCATCTTCGCGGGATGGAATATAATATGTAACATCTGCGCCTGCTGTTTCAAGGTAAAGGAGCAATATCGCGGTCGCGGTCACGCCATCCGCATCGTAATCGCCGTAAACTACAATGCGTTCCTGCTCGTCGATAGCGCTCAAAATCCTGTCCGCGGCCTTTTTCATATCCTTTATCGTAAAGGGATCAGCTAGCCGTCCTTCTTCACTGAGAAACTCCTCAGCCTGCTCCGCAGTTTTATAACCTTTGGCCGCAAGAATTTCGGCAGTCAGCCTGCCGACCCCTAGCCTTGCTTGCAAGCAGTCGCAAACGCTAATATCTGTTTGTGGAAGCAGCCACTTTTTGTATCCCAATTGTGTTTCCTCACATTACTGACGGCTAAACGCCGTTTTATTGCTGTTTTGCGGCATTACACGAACCAACCTTCACCTATCTTTGTATTTTAGCATTTTAAACGGCTTTATTCAACCTTTTTTACCCTTTGAGGATGACCATGTCCGCTATGGAGCGACACTGCGGCTTGTCTTCGTTTACATCTTTCGTTATAAAGCATCTCATAACCCAGCATCGCGCAATGCCGCTGCCAATATCAAAGAACCTTCGGCAATACTATTTTCCGATCAAAGTATTGATAAAAAACCCGCGTCAAAACCCACATATTAAAGCTTTTGACTTGATTTTTTATATACTTTTCAGTCGGATAATAATATAACATGCAGTCTAATCCTCAAACGTTTAGAAATGCAGATGAAAACCGCGTGAAAACCCGTAGAACAAAGCGTTTTATTCCTTTTTTATAAATTTAAAATTTGGTCATTAATATAAGGGAACAGCTCGCGCCGTTCCCTTATATCGCTTTTATTTTTATCGCGAATTATTTATTGGATTGTTATGTTGCCCATATCCGCTTTAAGAGAAATCTTGCAGGAGCCATCCCCATAGGTAAACGTTCCTTCTCTGGAGGTTATTCCTTCGGATCTTTTGCTTTGTGTAATTTCACCGTTAAAGCTGTTTTCAAACCTTCCCATGGTGGTATTGTAGCTCAAGGTAAAGCCAACATCCCGTGAGAGCTTGATGTCAATGTTACCCATGTTAACACTCGCTTCAATTTCTTCCGAGAAGGTGCACCCGTCCTTAATTACAACATTACCCGCGTTATCCTTTATTTTCAGAACGTCACCTTTTGCACTGTGCACGACAACCTGACCTGCGTCGTTATCAATCTCTAAGGTTTTAGCGAAGATATCTTTAACCTCTATGTTTCCTGCATTGCTGTCAAGCGTGGCCCTTTTCGCCGTGATATTCTTAACGTCCATATTACCCGCATTGAGCTTTAGCGAAAAATCGTCGCAGGTAACACTATCGAGCGAAAGGTCTCCCGCATTGAGAGACACCGCCAGCGTATCGTAATTTTTAACAGGCAACTCAATCAGCACTGTTGTGCGCCTGTTCAAAGTAATTGAACTAAAGTTGTTTACATGCGACTCTATGACAGCTGTCTTTCCGTTTATTTGCGCTTTAAGCGACCTCTTGTAATCCGTATTACCAACACTCTTTACTGTGATATTGGCAATATCCCCTGTAATTGGCTTAATTTCCACCTTGGCTGCATCCACATCAATCGTAATTTTGGTTATTCCGTTCAAATCCAAGAATTCATTTTGAAAATCTAAGGATTCCTTTTGGTTTTGGTCAGCGACAAAATCGTCAACGGTAATAACCCCAATTGTTTCAGACACAATTTCTCCAACGTTTACATAAGGTACGAAGCTCTTAAAATCCACATATCTGTCTATCCTGTCCATAGCAAACGGTAGACCCATTGCCACCGCGGCAATGCCAAAACCAATTACACACAAAAGAGACAGTATTGTGATGGAAGCAACAACTGCAATTGCCTTTTTCATCTCCAATTTCCTCCTTTATCTCCCCGGTACTTTTTATACAAAAACCGACAAAGCTGTACGGATGCAAGCATCAGCAACACCGAAAGTGACATCAAAAATATTCCCACGCATAATACGATTGCCATAATAATCCACGAACCAATCGCTATCCCTGCCGCTATCCCCGAAGCAAAGACTGCCCCGCCGCTGATTAACACGGGGACCATTGCCGTAAATACGGTCGCTGCCAAAAACACCGAAAGTATAAACAACACAATGTAGGTCGCCTCCGACGAGTTGTTGCGCTGCTCTTGCACATGTGTGCCGGCATAAGCGACGGCGGCAACCGGCGGCACGGCACTTTTGTAGGTGCGTGACGCAACCCCGCCTGTATATTGCGCGGCGTTTTTAACCGGATCGCCTAGGTCCTCACAAATCTCCTCCTCCGTCTTGCCCTTTGCAAGTCCTGCGGAAAAGTGCTCCTCAAAATCCAAGATGATTTCGGTTTTTTCATGTTCCGGTAAGCCTTGCAGTCGAGCGTGAAATTGTGCCAAATACTCATTTTTCTTCATATTCAAGTCCTCCTATTACCTTGATGACCTGCTTGGTGAATTCTGACCACTCTTTGCGTTGCTCTTTTTGGGTATCCAATCCTTTTGGAGTAAGACGATAGTATTTTCGGGGAGGTCCCTCGCTGGAATCCTTAATATAAACTTCAAAATACCCTTCATCCTTGAGTCTGCGCAGCAGGGGGTAAATGGTTCCCTCTGCAACCGGGATATCCTTGCTGATAGCCTCGGCTAGCTCGTAGCCGTATTTATCCCCTTGCCGAAGCAGTGAGAGAACACACAGCTCCAGCACGCCTTTTTTGTACTGGATGTTCATGCAAAACGCTCCTTTCCGGTTGAGCTTTTACAGTCTTATGTCTAAAACATCGCACTGTACTGATTAACGTCACATAGCAACGATAAAAAAATTGACAACTACAATATATCACACACTACTGTACAATGCAATATACTGTGCCAAATTCAGAACTGTGCATAATCATCAAGCTTTACTTGTTGCAATTTTTAGTAATTTGCACAAACCCTATTCTTTATCACCTGTTATATTTTGCTTTTCCAACGGAATCGGGTGCTTTTCCGAAGCATAATCCGCAGTCCTGATGCTCATCCCCTTGTTGGCAAGTCTTGAGTTTAAATACTGCTTCGTAAGCATATACAGCACCGAGAACACCGGCACGCCAACAAACATTCCCATAACACCAAACAAGCCTCCCCCGACAATAATCGCAAACATCACCCACAAGGGAGAAAGTCCTGTGGAATCACCGAGAATGCGCGGACCGAGAATATTACCGTCAAATTGCTGCAATATGAGAATAAATATGGCAAAGCCCAACCCCTGCATGGGATTGATAACCAGAATAATTAAAATGCTCGGTACAGCCCCCACAATCGGGCCAAAATAGGGGATAATGTTGGAAACGCCAATGATAACCGAAATAAGCAGTGCGTATGGAAACTGAAAGATGACCATACCAATAAAGCAGATTACCCCAACAATCAGAGAATCGATAATCTTGCCTGAAATAAACCCGCTGAAAATTCGATTGCTGGAACGAGTGATGTCAATGGTCCGATTCGCAAAGTCCTCGTTAAAAATTGCATACATCATCTTTTTGGTCATGGCAAAAATACGCTCTTTTGACATAAGTACATAGATGGATGCGACCACACCAATGAATATATTTAAAATGGCGGTAGTAAACGATCTCGTAATGCCATATAAATACGGCAGGGCGTCGGCAATCAGATTCGCCGATTGATCAAACAAGGTAGTAAGATATTGGCCTACAGAATCGATCTGCTTTTGCACAACATCCGCAGAAAGACCAATATTTAGCAGCAGTTCCCTCGCAAGCTTTTCCGCGTTATTGTAATAACCGTTAAAATTCCTGCTGATGACGGTGATATTTGAAACCATCTGCGGAATAATTATTGTCATGCTCAGCGCTATAACAGAAAAAAGCAACAGGTATGCTACGATAACTGAAAGTAGCCGCACCATTTTCTGCCGTGGTTTCTTCTTATTTATGAAGAAAAACACCCTTCTTTCCAGCCATTTTACTAAAGGATTGAGGAGGTATGCGATAGAAAAGGCGTAGGCAAAGGGTAAAAGCAAATCTCTTATTTTTGTAAGGAAGGTTACTGTAATCTCCAAGCGGCTGGTAATAAGGTAAAATAAAATTGCCGCGCAGATCACAAGCAGAGCGTATACCGCTATTGTGTTATATTTTCTATTCCATCTTATTTTCATATTGCGTTGCGACGTCCTTTCCTTTACTGATTGATTACTTTTTAACATTGATTAAGCCCTTATGAGCCGAATACTTTTTTTGCTATTGCTACGGCATCATTCGCGTCTTTCGCATAAAAGTCCGCTCCCATTTTCTTCGCATACTCCGGGGTAAGCACGGCACCCCCAACACAGGTTTTGCAGGCTAAACCCGCATGGTGCAGCGCTGTAATGGTTTCTTCCATGCTTTTTATCGTTGTAGTCATTAGCGCACTCAAGCCAACTAAACCGGCTCCGCTTTGAATGGCAGTTTCCACAATCTTCTCGGGTGACACGTCACGACCCAGGTCGATGATGCAGTACCCATAGTTTTCCAGCACAACCTTGACAATGTTTTTGCCGATATCATGAACATCGCCTTTGACGGTGGCAAGCACGATGGGAGCGTCATGTTTACCTTGCTTGTCTTTTGGAAGTGACGCGTTGACCAGTTCAAATGCCACCTTTGCCGTCTCCGCCGCCTGAATGAGCTGTGGTAAAAACAGTGTGCCCGCCTCGTATTCTCTGCCTACCTCATCCAACGCAGGAATGAGGTGTTCGTTTACAATTTGAAGCGGCTCAATAGTAAGCAGCAAGCTGCGCGTCTTTTCTCGGCACTCCTCTTTCAGCCCCTTTTTTACACAATAGGCGATTGTTAGCTCGGGTGTATCCATTGATTTTGATTGCTGTGGTGCAATAGAACCAAAACGATCCACATAACGCACGCTGTTTCGGTCCTTGCACGTTAACACCTCACTTGCCGCTACCACATCCATCATCGCGCGGATGTTCGGATTGATAATGGGAAGGTCAAGTCCGTTTTGCAGAGCCATCGCCAAAAAGGTTTTATTAACAAGCTCTCGCTCCGGCAGGCCGAAAGAGATGTTGGATACCCCCAAGACCAGCTTAACCCCCAGAGCTTCCTTTACCATCTGTAACGCCCGCAGTGTCTGCGCCGCGTTTTCCTGCTGGGCACTGACGGTAAGCGTCAGGCAGTCAATATATACATTCTCCCGCAGAATACCGAATTCTTCGGCGCGCAACACGATTTTTCTAGCGATATCCAGTCGCTGTTCCGCGGAATCAGGGATTCCGTTTTCGTCTAGTGTCAGCCCGATAACCGCTGCGCCGTACTTTTTAACAACCGGAAGAATTGCAGCAAGAACCTTTTCATCGCCGTTTACCGAGTTTACTATGGCTTTCCCATTATAAGCCCGCAGGGCAGCCTCGATAGCTGCGGGGTCGGAGGAATCAATTTGCAGCGGCACATCCGTAATGCCTTGGATTGCCTTTACAACGGCAACCAGCATTTGAGGCTCGTTGATATCGGGAATACCAACGTTCACGTCCAAAATATCGGCACCTGCCTCTATCTGCTCCACTGCCTGCCTTAGTATATAGTCGATGTCATTATTAAGGAGCGCCTGACGAAACATCTTTTTTCCAGTTGGGTTGACGCGTTCACCGATAACCCGCACACGATCAATCGAAACCATCTTCGTTCCGGAGGACACCCCATACAGCGGCTTGTATGAACGCCTGACTGGAACACGTCCCTTCAGTATTTCCTTTAAAGCGCGGATATAAAGCGTATCCGTACCGCAGCAACCTCCAACGATTGTCACACCCAGAGCCACAAGCTCTCCCATTGTGTTTGCAAACTGTTCGGGGGAGATGGAATAATAGGTTTGGTCAGGCGAGGGCAGCCCGGCGTTTGGCTTTACGATAACCGGAAGAGCGGTATATTGCAGCAGTTCCCGAGCAATGGGCAGAACCTCCAGCGGCCCCAGTGAACAATTTATTCCGATAGCGTCGGCCCCTAACCCTTCCAGCGTGACCGCCATGGCGCGATAATCGCAGCCGGTAAAGGTTCGGGCATTTTGCTCAAAGCTCATGGTACATATAACAGGAACATTAGAGTGTTCCTTTGCAGCCAACAAAGCAGCCTTGCATTCATATAAGTCCGACATGGTCTCAATTACAATTAAATCGGCGCCTGCGCCTACTCCGCATATAATCTGCCGCATAAACTGTCGGTAAGCCTCCTCAAAGGTAAGCGGGCCCATGGGTTCTATTAACTCGCCAATTGGTCCAATATCCAGCGCCACATAAGCCCCGAATGCTTTCGCTTCCCTTTTTGCTATCTTAACCGCCGCGTTTATCAGCTCTTCCGGCTCATACTTTGTGTTCTCAAGCTTTTTAGCGCTTGCCCCAAAGGTGTTGGTGTAGATAATATCGCTGCCGCTTTCCAAATACCCTCTGTGAATCTCCCCGATAATGTCGGGATGGGTAATATTAAATGCCTCGGGGAACTCACCCAGCTGCAAGCCCTTGGATTGCAGCATCGTTCCCATCCCGCCATCCAAGACTAAAATTTCGTTTTGAATCCTATCGAGCAAGTTCACGTTTAGTGTTCCTCCAAATTATAAAAAGATTAGCCTGAGCCTGCATGGACGCCTTACTGATTATGTGTTCCCCTTATATTGACACCGCGTGTTTTCTGTGCAATTCGCACAAAAGCTGCGGTTGCGATTCTCAAGCCTTGGCACGATGCCCATAAAGGCGGTGACCGATTTCATAGGAGTTAGCAACTGTTGGGGTGTTTTAAACAAACCAATCTTCCGGTTGGTATCCAACAAGGGCAGCAGCCAATCGTGCGTTTCGAGCGGCATATCCGAGTACCCCGGGCTAAAGCGGGATGTAAGCATTTGCGCTTCGCCACAGGTGGCGGTTTTGGCCGCCTCTTGAATCTGGTCACAGAAGTCTTCAATCAGGGCATTGGCACAAGCATCCGCGATAAGTGCCCGATGGGGTGAAGCGGCCTGATACCTGCGCACAATCGTATCCACACCGACACCAAGCGTCGCGGCGAGCACGATGCATTTATCCGCCTTTGTCAGATGCCGGCCTATCGCCTTGCCTTGTAAGGCAAAGGCCGTACCGAGAAGCACCGGCGTATCCTGTTCTCGAATCAGTTCAAAGCGCGCGCAAACACATCTCGGGGTCGCGGCGGCCTCTACCTCACCGGAAACGGTGAGGATGGTACGCATCATATCGTCATCGGGTATCATTTTTCGGTATCCCAAATAACGTATCGCTTCTTTGATATCAACTTTTGGAGAGAATAGCTGATGTTGCAGCAGATAGTCCATATTCCCCTGCCCTTTATTCGCCGCCGCTGTTTTCATTTTGCAGCAGCGAGGCAATATTATCGGTAATTTGCTTAGCAATCAGGGGTTGATTCATGGTGTAGAGATGAATTCCCTGTACGCCGCTTGCAATAAGGTCAATGATTTGCTCAGTGGCATAGGCAATGCCCGCGTCGCGCAGAGCGGAAGGGTTGTCGCCATATCGCGCGATGATGCGAGAGAACTTAGACGGAAGCTTCGCGCCCGTCATAGAGACCATTCGCTCAATCTGTCTTGAGTTTGTAACCGGCATAATTCCGGCCTGCACTGGCACATGGATACCCGCTGCCCGAATAAGCTCGATAAACCGATAAAAGTCCGTGTTGTCGAAAAAAAGCTGTGAGTTGAGGTGCGTAATGCCCATATCTACCTTGCCCTTTAGATGCTCGATATCCTCAGGTAAACTATCACTTTCCGGGTGACCCTCGGGGTAACAGGCACCCGCGATATCGAAATCGCAGCAGGACCGGATATACCCAACAAGATCCGAGGCGTAGCAAAAATCCGCCGCCTCAGGCGCACCCTGCAAGCGGTCGCCGCGAAGGGCAAGAACATTCTCTATTGCGTGAAGCGCAAATGCATCCAACGTAGAGCGAACCTGCTCTTTTGTTGAGTTGATGCAGGTTATATGTGCAAGCGCCTCAATTCCGTGCGTCTTTTTAATGACGGATGCAAGCGCGGCAGTTGTTTGCGCACCCTCACCTCCCGCGCCATAAGTAACGCTGATATAATCGGGACGCAACTGAGAAAGTGCTCCCAGCTTATCATATATCGACTCAATGGGTGAGGTTCGTTTTGGTGGAAACACCTCAAAGGACAAAACTACATTTTTCTTTCTAAAAAGCTCGCTAATCTTCATCTTCGGTTCATGTCCCTTCCATATAGTATGCCCTTGCAGCATAGAAGTGTATTAAAAGCGCGCTCTCGCCATATAATGAGTATAATAATATATCGCTTCTCTTTGCCATGCAAACTGCTTTATAGCCATTATATGCTACCTTGCTCAGATACACAATAGGATGTTGAATGCAAACAGCATCCAACATCCTATATAACTGTTATCTTCTATCCACAACAGTTCGTCATCCAGAAGCCTATACTTATTTAAACGACCTTATGCGCTCGACGGCTTCAATGGTATTTTCTCTGCCGCCGAAACCGGTGAGACGAAACCAGCCCTTGCCGCATTCGCCAAAGCCCTCTCCGGGTGTACCTACAACGTTGTATTCCTCAAGCAGCTTATCAAAAAACTCCCAGGACGAAAGGCCGTTGGGGCATTTTAGCCAAACATATGGGGAGTTTGCTCCGCCGATACAGCGGATGCCAGCCTCATCAAGACCCTTCTTAATGATTTGCACATTTTCAAGATAAAAATCCACATTTTTTGTAATCTGCGCTCTACCCTCTGGCGTATACACAGCCTCTGCACCGCGCTGTGTAATGTAGGATGTCCCGTTAAACTTGGTGCTTTGGCGGCGGTACCACAGCTCCCTTGCGGAAAATTCGCCGTCTCTGCCTGTAAGCTTTAACGCCTTTGGAGCTATTGTGTACCCGCAGCGCACCCCGGTAAAGCCCGCGGTCTTTGAGAAGCTTCTGAGCTCTATGGCTACCTCTTTCGCGCCCTCCACTTCGTAGATGGAATGGGGCAAGCTCTCATCCTTTACAAACACCTCATACGCGCCGTCGAAAAGCAAAATAGAGCCATGCTTTTTGGCGTAAGCAACCCAAGCGGCGAGCTGCTGCTTATTCATAACCGCGCCGGTTGGGTTATTGGGTGAGCAAAGATACACAATGTCATAACCTTTTTCCGGCGGAACCGGTACAAAGCCATTCTCTTCAGTACAGGGCAGCAGGGTCACTGACCGTCCGCTCATTACATTGGTATCGATGTATACCGGATATGCGGGGTCGGCAATTAGAACGGTGTTTCTTTGGGATAAAATGTCGCCAATGTTACCCGAGTCACTTTTTGCGCCGTCGCTAATAAATATTTCATCCTTATCAATATCAATGCCGCGCGCTTTATAGTCATGCTCCCAAATACGGTCAACTAAAAAGCCATAACCCTCATAAGGACCATAACCGTAAAGGGTTTCTTTTTTGGACATATCGTCCACTGCCTTATGCATGGCCTCAATTACCGCAGGAGCCAGAGGCAGCGTGATATCTCCGATACCAAGACTGATGACCTTTTTATCGGGATGCTCTGATATGTACTTTTTACTGCGTCTGGAAACCTCCGCAAACAGGTACGCGCCTTTTAGATCTTCGTAATATTCATTTGAAAACGCCAATTTTTCCGCATCCTTTCCCAATGTATCTCTCGTCTTTGCGCAAAAGCAACTTTCCTCTGCTGTAATCGGTATAACCCTTTTTACCCACCTAAGCACAAGCATCTTTTGAGTTACGCTAGACTTTGTTATGCCTGTTTTTTGTATTATACTAAAAAACGATTACCCCGTCAAATACATGCTGCGCCTCCCCTGTTAAAAAAACCTCGCCGGTTTCTTCAGTCCAGCGTATACCAAGTTCGCCGCCCCGCAAAAGCGCACGCACGCTTCTTCCGCATTTTCCGCTTACGCAGGAGGCGACCGCCGCTGCACATGCCCCAGTACCGCAGGCCAGCGTTTCTCCGCTTCCGCGTTCCCATACCCGCAGCTTAATCGTATCCTCTGTGCAAACCGAAACAAACTCTGTATTCACACGCGCGGGAAACAGAGCGTTCCACTCGCACAACGGACCAATCCGCTCCAAAGCCAGCCTCTCAAGGTCATCTGTAAACAGAACAAGATGGGGGTTTCCCATGGAAAGCGCCGTCGCATAATATAGAGTGCCGTCAATAGTAATCGGGTAATTTATACAGCGCTCACCATCAAAAATCATCGGAATCTTGGGCGGATAAAACTCAGGGATACCCATATTGACTGTAACGTCTTTCACTTTACCGTCAAGCACAGATAACGCCAAGTTTTTAATGCCGGATGCCGTCTCAACCGCCACCTGCTCTTTTGTAACAATACCATTCTCGTAAAGATATTTTCCCACACAGCGGATGGCGTTGCCACACATCGCGCCCTCACTGCCGTCTGCATTGTACATGGCCATCTTTACATCCGCTTGCCGCGACGGGAGAATTAGCACTAGTCCGTCTCCCCCTACGCCAAAATGCCGGTCGGATAGGCTGCGCGCCGCTTTTTGTGGCTCTTGAAGTGAGGCTTCGAGACAGTTTACAAATATATAATCGTTCCCAGCACCGTGCATCTTGGTAAAAAGCATAATGGACACCCTTTCACCATACAATGTATACGCTCCATACTGCATCACCATATCATATGAAAAGCGGTGGCGGAGTGCCATAACGAATTTATTAAAAAGCCGCAAAAGGCATACCCTTTTGCGGCTTTTTTAAACATATTCTTTTAAAAACTAAGGGATGCAGGGATTGCCGCTAGGGTTCTCTCACAAAAATTATGGCTGAGTATATAACCATATCTCTTCGCTTTCATGCTTCTTAGAACGCCCCATCAGGTCACCCAGCGCCTGCTTTGCATTCTTGTTTTCATATAGCACGCGGTAAACCTCGTTGATAATCGGCATCTCTACGCCCACCTTTTGAGCCAGACGGTATGCGCATTTTGCCGAACGGTATCCCTCAACCGTCATTCCAACCTCGCGAATGGCATCCTCGGCACTCATTCCCTTGCCGATAAGTATACCCGCGCGGCGGTTGCGGGAATGCATACTCGTGCAGGTAACTATCAGGTCGCCTATGCCAGAAAGCCCGGCAAAGGTTTCTGTTCGCCCACCCAACAGCACCCCCAAACGCGCCATTTCGGTAATCCCTCTCGTCATCAGCGCGGCCTTGCTGTTATCGCCAAGCTCCAGCCCATCCGCTATCCCTGCTGCAAGGGCAATGACATTTTTAAGGGCTCCGCCCAGCTCCACGCCCACCACATCATCGTTTACATAGATGCGAAAGGAAGGGTTCATGAGCGCATCCTGTACAAACTCCGCCGCTTCATGGTCCTTGCTTGCGGCAACCACCGTTGTGGCTACCCCTCTGGCAACCTCTTCCGCATGAGAAGGACCTGAAAGCACTACAATCCGGTTTTCCGGCAGGGTTTCAGCCAACACCTCAGAAAGGCGGGTCAGGCTTTGCTCCTCGAGCCCTTTGCCAACATTGACAACGACCGCCTCGGGATTCATAAGTCCCCGAAAGCTCTGTGCTACCCTGCTCAAGACGCTGGAGGGCACCGCGAACAATACAAGTTCCTTGTCTTTGACACACTCACAATTTGTTGTCAGGCTCACCTCGACGGGCAGCATCACACCAGGCAACAGCTTTTTATTCTCGCGCTCACCAGACAAAAGCGCAATTTCCTGTTCAAAGGCAGACCACATCGTCACCTCATGACCATAACGCGCCGCCATCACAGAAAGGGCAATACCAAATCCGCCAGCACCCAGCACGGCTATCCTCAATTACAACGCCTCCCGACAGCTTTATTTATTCTTTTTTCTTCCGTTCAAATTTAGACTCTGTTCCTGCGATAAGCCGCTTAATGTTTGCACGATGCATAAATATCAAAAGCGCGCCGATACAGGCAGTCAGCACCGTATCCACCAGCGCAAAACGATGATCAACAAACGTAGTGAATAAAAGTGTTGATAAGGGATATACCACTGCCGCTACGATGGAGCTGACAGATACAATACGTATGATAAAAACAAGGATAAGAAAAACTGAAATTGAGACGATAAAAACGCGAGGGTCGATGACTAAAGCAATCCCCGCTGTGGTAAGCACCCCTTTGCCGCCCTTAAACCCAAAGAACACGGGAAAGATATGTCCTAATATTACGAACAATCCGGCTAAACAGGCGCCATATTGAGTATCGATACCAGCAATGTCTCCAAATATGATGCGCCCGAGCACCACCGCCGCTATGCCCTTCGAGAAATCGCCAAGTAAGGTAAGAAAGGCGGGCAGTTTACCAAAGTTTCGCAGTACATTGGTTAAGCCTGCGTTTCCGCTTCCATACTCGCGCACATCTTTATGCGCAAGCGCGCGGGATACAACGATGGCAAAGCTGATACTGCCAAGTAAGTAAGCAACTGCAACCGTAAGAATAACGCCTAGGATTTTTACCGCCATTGTCATCATTCCTTTTTTGGTATTCGTGCGTTTTATTCACTAAATACCATGTTGTTGCGCGGCTGAGGGCCGCATGAACGCTGTTCTACTGTTTTTCGCAAAGCTCCACGGTCACGCCTTTCCATCGCCGCGCTCACGAATTGTCATGCGCACCGGTGTTCCGTCAAGACCGAAGGTTTCTCTAATCTGATTTTCAATATAGCGCTGGTAGGAAAAATGGAACAGCTCCGAGCGATTAACAAAGCATACAAAGGTCGGCGGCTTGCTCGAAGCTTGAGTGATGTAAAAAATCTTGAGCCGCTTACCCTTATCCGACGGCGGCTGCACACGGGCCGTGGCATATGCCAATATCTCGTTGAGCCGTCCGGTTGGAATGCGCATACTATTTTGCTCGTTTACCGACTTTATCATCTCATACAGCTTTTCCACCCGCTTGCCGGTCTTTGCCGAAATAAACAAAAACGGCACATAGGACATAAAGCTAAAATCCTCTTTCAGCTTTTTGGTGTACTCATCCATGGTCTTATCGTCTTTTTCAACGAGGTCCCACTTGTTTACGGCGACAAGACTAGCCTTGCCCTGCTCATGGGCATACCCCGCAACCTTGGAATCCTGCTCGGTAAAGCCCTCCACCGCGTCAATTACTATCACGCAAACGTCCGCGCGATCCACCGCCATATAGGAGCGCAGCACGCTGTACTTTTCAATGGATTCATCCACCTTGGATTTACGGCGGATGCCCGCCGTATCGATAAACACAAAGTGACCGTTTTCATTCTCTACCACAGTGTCCACCGCGTCACGCGTAGTCCCGGGAATATCGGACACAATCACACGATCTTCTCCCGCCACACGGTTAATCAGGGAGGATTTGCCTACGTTTGGTTTTCCGATAACCGCGACCTTAATAAAATCCTCGCTGTAGTCCTCATCGCTAAAATCGCCAAGCTTTTCAAACACCGCGTCCAGCAGGTCTCCCGTCCCATGTCCGTGCACCGAGGAAACCGCTACGGGGTCCCCCAGACCAAGATTGTAAAACTCATAAAAATCGGCCGGGGGATCCCCCAGCGAATCGCATTTATTTACACATAGCACAATGGGCTTACTGCTTTTAAGCAGTAGGGATGCAACCTCAGAATCGGTAGCCGTCACGCCGGAGCGTACGTCGGTGACCAAAATGATAACATCCGCGCTTTCTATCGCTATGTTTGCCTGCCTGCGCATCTGAGACAGGATAACATCATCCGAAAACGGTTCTATTCCCCCCGTATCGGCTAGCATACAGCTTTTACCCCGCCACTCAAACTCCGCATAAATGCGGTCACGGGTCACCCCGGGGGTATCCTCTACAATGGACAGCCTCTGCCCTATTATTTTATTGAAAAGGGTGGATTTCCCCACGTTGGGACGCCCCACCACTGCGATAATCGGTTTAGCCATGTTTATGACCTTTCCGCGCCTGTGCCTAAAAGGAGCCGCAGGACGCCTTATAGAATCCGGTACCCTGGGCAGACCAATGGTATCAACATGCCGCTTTAAACTGAAGCTACGTATTTATTGATATATACTCAAATACCGCAAATGGCATGAAGCAAAGAGCTTCCGCCGCCCCGCACACAAATGACCGTGGTATTCAATGCGGCCTCTATCTCGCTGAGCGTCACGTTATCAAGGAACATGTCGGTTTCGTGGCGCAGCATCACTTCAGGCAAAAGCAGCTGTTCGCCCAGCTCGCGGCCATCCAGCCCGTTTATTAGATCCCGACCCGTAATAAGCCCCGCCACCGTGATGGTTTTGCCGAAAAAGACGTTTTCTATCGCGATTACATCACAGGTTAGATTATGCCATTTTTCTTTCAGCTCGTCAACCAGTTCGCAAAGAAACGGCTGTGCGTCAACCCCGGTGGCGATGGTTACATGGCGGTACTTTTCAACTGGCTCCAAACTCTCAAGCTCCTGCCGGAAGTCCTCGCGAAGCAACGCAATGAGTCCTACCCCATTATCTAGCTGATCGAAATCGCCGTAATACTCGCTGTCTGGTATGGGAAGATTGGCCTTAATAAAGAACTCGTCGGCGCAGTATGCCAGCCGTGTTCCGTAATCGCGGTAAAAACGGTCGCTGAACTCGTGGGCGATGGCGATGGTTTGCCGCGCACTTCCCTGTGTATAGGGTTCAAGCGGATACAGTCCTTCGCGAAACCTTGTTAACCCAACGGGAACCAATGCAACGCTTTCAAGCGACGGATACAAGGCTGCAAGGTCCGAAAGGCTGCGTCTTAACTCATCGCCGTCGTTCACACCCGGACACAAAACAAGTTGGGCATTGATACGAATACCGCCGTCCGCCAGCTTTTTAAGGTGCCGCAAACTATCCCCGGCAAAACGATTCTTCATCATCAGCACACGCAGTTCAGGATTTGTGGTATGAACCGAAACATTAATGGGACTAATCTTCATTTGAACAATGCGCTCGACATCCTCGTCGCTCATATTGGTAAGGGTAACGTAGTTTCCCAGCAAAAACGACATACGGGAGTCGTCATCCTTAAAATACAGCGTTTCCCGAAGTCCGGGCGGAAGCTGGTCTACAAAGCAAAATATGCACTGATTTCGGCAGGAGCGTTCCTTATCCATCAAAAAGGTGTCAAATTCAAGACCCAATTCCTCATATTCACCTTTTTTGACAGACGCGGATATTCCCAAGCCTCCCCGTACATAAGCAAGCTCAAGCTGACGGCTGGTCATATAAAAACGATAATCCAGCACGTCGTTGATTGGGTTTCCATTAATGGCTGTTAGCGTATCCCCCATCAGCAACCCTGCGCGGTGCGCGGGAGAATGCTCCGCCACCCCGCTGATGAGTACCGGCACAATCTACCATTCCTTCGTTAGTGTTATTGTATCCTTGGCATTGGGGACCTATCCCAAGCAAACCGCCAAAAATTAAGTTGCAACAAAATAGAGAAGGTTTCCCTTCTCTATCGCGGCAAGCATTATGCTTCTTTTTTAATGATTTCTTTGCCCTTATAATAACCGCAGTTGGGGCAAACCCTGTGGGGCAACTTTAGTTCTCCGCACTGTGTGCATTTACTAAAGCCCAAAATCGGAAGCTTCCATACATTGGAGCGCCGTTTGTCGCGTCTTGCTCTGGATACTCTTTTCTTTGGTACAGCCATGCCGTGCACCTCCTTATAATTTAGACTTATTGGAAAGCCGGCATAAACCGGTCACTTAATCCAAAAGCTGTCTGAGAGCCGCGAGACGCGGATCAATCTCAGTTGTTGGACAAGAGCATTGTGATTGATTGAGGTTCGCGCCGCAGCGCTGACATAGTCCTTTGCAGTCCTCGCTGCATAAAAGCTTTACCGGAAGGGTTAAAATAACGTCTGACGCTACAAGGTCTGACAGCTCAAGCCTTGCATCCGGAACTACGACAAAGTCGTCCCGATCCTCTCCGCTTAACGCTCGCACCAGCACATGAGAGTACTTCTCCTGCTGCGCACGAATAAAATGCTCAAGGCATCGATCACAATCGGCTTCAATTGTAAACGTCGCGGTGTAATCCAAAACGACAACCCCCGCACGATTGGCAATCTCGCCGGTAACGTGAACCGGAGAAGAAAATGGTGTTCTGCCCCATAGCTCCACAGCGGATAAATCAACGTCACAGTTCAGCTTAATATGCTCGCTTTCGTTGTCGAAAAGCTGCCTCAGCTCAAGAAGCATCAAAACCACGCCTCCCAACTATTTAGAAACGCGAACCGTAACAATAAGCCGCAGAAAACCCGCAATTCTCCCTGCAGCCCATAAGGCCACGGGATATATTATAGGGATTTGTTTCGCATTTGTCAATATAAATATTGTCGTTATGCGCATTTTATTTTATGTATTCAACGTATTTTACTATAATCCACTTCGTTTGCCTGATTGGTCGCTAATGCATCAGTTTTAATATCTGCATCGGAGCATCAGCGATGAAATCCGCCCCTGCCTCCACCAGCTCCTGCCTGCCCCGAAACCCCCATGCCGCGCCAATGGCCTTGAGCCCCGCGTTGTGTGCTGTCATTACATCAACATCCGAGTCGCCAATGTATACACATTCATGGGGATTAAGGAAAAGCTTACCCATGCATTTTCGCACCCCTTCAGGCGAAGGCTTTTTGGACAATTCATCCGTTGCGCCCATCACGGCTTCAAAGCAATTATCCCCGAACATGTGCCGTATCAACTCAACTGCAAACTCATGCGGCTTATTGGTTACCACACAAAACCGAATTGCTTTAAGCTTAAGTGCTTGCAGCATAGGCTCTATGCCCTCATACGGCGCGGTACAATCCATGTAGTGCTTTGCATAATGCTCATTAAACGCCTGCTTCACCGCAAGTTTCTGTTCACGGGTTGCGGAAGGTGCCGCTCGGTCGATCAGCTTACCAATCCCGTCACCAACAAAGCCACGGTAAGCGTCAACCGCATGAGGCGTAATACCTTGCAGCTTTAACGCGTAATTACAGCTTACAGCAAGATCATCAAGCGTGTTTAACAGTGTTCCGTCTAAGTCGAAGATACAGCAACGAATCATTTACTAACCCCTCACGCGGATCGCGGTTTTTTAGTTTGAATGCCGGTTCTCCCGTGTTAATCGGACAAAAATTTCTTTAGCCGATAACGTACCTTTTATATTACAGCAAAACACGAGATAAAATCAACCTGATATTCGTTTTCTACATATGATTACCCTTTTGTTCTCACTGTACTTTTGCTTTTTGTCCTGTCAATCAACGCTTTGACATCGTTAAAAGTTGGTTAATTCGTTGACAATCACTTATTATTAATATAAAATTATATGATAAAAGAAATGGCGTATCGGTAAGCGAGATGATAATTTCGCAAAAAACATATTATTTGATTTTGTTGTTTATGCATATTATGCATTCCCAGAAAAATGTTCACGCACTAGCTGCCGTGCCAATCTTTATGCGTTGGCCGACCTTTTGCGCGGTTTATCATCAAAAGGGTATAAAGAACCCGAAACCGAGAGGAGTAATTAACATTGGGGCTTACCATTGCACAAAAAATCATTAAAGGGCATCTGCTTAGTGGCCAGATGAAGCAAGGTGAGGAAATCGGACTTAGAATTGACCAAACACTCACGCAGGACGCTACAGGCACGATGGCCTACCTTGAATTTGAAGCCATGGGGGTGTCACGGGTAAAGACGGAACGTTCCGTAGCCTACATCGACCACAACACCCTTCAAACCGGCTTTGAGAACGCCGACGACCACCGCTATATTCAAACGGTCGCGAAAAAACATGGCATATATTTCTCCCGCCCCGGAAACGGTATCTGCCATCAGGTACATCTTGAGCGCTTTGGCATTCCCGGAAAGACCCTCATCGGTTCCGACAGCCATACACCTACCGGCGGAGGCATTGGAATGCTCGCGATGGGTGCGGGCGGCTTGGATGTTGCCGTAGCCATGGGAGGCGGCGCGTATTATATCCCCATGCCCAAAATGGTTCGCGTAAATCTTTCTGGCCGCTTGGCTCCGTGGGTCAGTGCAAAGGACGTTATTCTTGAGGTTCTGCGCCGGCTTACCGTAAAGGGCGGTGTTGGCAAGGTGATTGAGTATGGTGGAGAAGGGGTCAAAACACTGTCCGTTCCCGAACGTGCAACCATTACGAATATGGGCGCGGAGCTGGGCGCCACTACTTCCATCTTTCCCTCCGATGAGACGACCCGAGAATTTTTAAAGGCGCAGGGCAGAGAAGGAGACTATACCCCCCTCGCGTCGGATGATGACGCGTTATACGACGAGCTTTTGGATCTCGATCTTTCAGCGCTTGAACCGATGGCTGCCTGTCCCCACAGTCCTGATCATGTAAAAAGCATCTCCTCGCTAGGCGGCCTAACCATCGACCAGGTATGCATCGGCTCCTGCACAAACTCATCTTACCTCGACCTTATGCGCGTGGCTGCTATTTTGAAGGGTAAGACGGTCCACCCTGCGGTCAGTCTTTCTATTGCACCCGGTTCAAAGCAGGTGTTTAATATGCTCGCTCAAAACGGTGCCCTTGCCGACCTGATTTCGGCGGGCGCACGAATTTTGGAGTGCGCGTGCGGTCCCTGTATTGGCATGGGACAGTCGCCAAATTCCGAAGGCATCAGTCTGCGCACCTTTAACCGCAACTTTGAGGGCCGTTCAGGCACCGCTGACGCAGGCGTATACCTGGTGAGCCCCGAAACAGCCGCCGCCTCCGCGCTGACCGGTTTCATGACCGATCCCCGCACGCTTGGTGCTGGTGCCAATATCGCCATTCCCAGCGAGTTTTTAATTAACGACAATATGGTTGTCGCCCCTGCCAAAGAAGCTGACTCTTCGCTTGTAGAGGTGTTACGCGGACCCAATATTAAACCGTTCCCCAAGACAGAGCCCCTTGGCTCCGCCATTGAGGCGGATATCCTTCTCAAAGTCGGTGACAATATCACCACCGACCATATCATGCCTGCGGGCGCAAAGCTACTGCCCTACCGCTCGAACATCCCCTATCTCGCTAACTTCTGCTTTACGCGCTGCGACGAGCAGTTCCCCGCACGCGCACAAAAGGCTGGCAAGGGCATAATAATCGGTGGGTCCAACTACGGCCAGGGATCATCCCGCGAACATGCCGCATTGGTTCCGCTGCACCTTGGAGTTCAGGCAGTTATTGCAAAAAGCTTTGCACGCATTCATCGCGCAAATCTTATAAATGCCGGCATTTTGCCTCTTGAATTTGAAAACGAGAATGATTTTGACAACCTGTTTCTTGGGGACACATTGTTCATCGGCGATATTCAGCAGGCAATAAGAGAAGACCGCTCTTTGGTTGTGCGCACCCCGTCCGGCAGTCAAATAAAGACCACCTGCGTACTTTCACAGCGGCAGAAGGATATTCTGCTCGCAGGCGGGCTACTTAATTACACCAGAGAACAAACCCGCTGATTCCTTGACCTCTCATTTGATTTATACAATAACCTATAACCCGAATGTAGCCAAGACCAATAGAACATATAAGAAAACGGAGAGAAAACAGCATGGCTATTGCAGATAAGTCGGCGCAGGCCGCGGAAAAATTTCAAAAGTTAGTGGAAATGCAGCTCGCACGTGTCGCGCAGATGAAGGCACAGGGTGATTTTGTGGATTACGCGAAAGTGGATACCATTATTATCGGCGTCTGCGGAGGGGACGGTATCGGCCCCACCATAACCAACGAGGCGCACCGCGTGCTGGAATGGCTGCTGGAAACCGAGGTTAAAAAGGGCAGGATAGAATTTCGCGTTATTGACGACCTTACCATAGAAAAACGCGCGGAGGTCGGCAAGGCGATCCCCGACCATGTACTCACTGAACTTAAAGATTGCCATGTCATTCTCAAAGGACCTACCACTACTCCCCGGGCAGGTGATCCCTGGCCCAACATAGAGAGCGCAAACGTAGCCATGCGCAAGGAGCTTGATCTGTTTGCCAATGTGCGTCCCGTTAAGGTTCCCGAGAAAGGCATTGACTGGACCTTCTTCCGCGAAAACACTGAGGGCTCGTATGCGGTAGGCTCGCTGGGCGTGAACGCGGACGAGGACCTTGCGTTTGACTTTACCGTAACCACCACCCAAGGCACCGAGCGAATTGCCCGCCTTGCCTACGAGTACGCCCGTAAGAACGGCAAGGATCGCGTCTCTATTATCACCAAGGCAAACGTAATTAAAACAACCGACGGAAAGTTCCTTAAACTCTGTCAGACAATCGGCAGCGAATACCCTGAGATTACAACAGACGACTGGTACATCGACATCATGACCGCCAAGTTGATTGATGAAAAGCGCAGACGGGATTTTAAGGTTTTTGTTCTTCCGAACCTTTATGGCGATATTATCACCGATGAAGCGGCGGAATTTCAAGGTGGGGTAGGCACGGCCGGCAGCGCAAATATCGGCAAGCGCTACGCAATGTTTGAGGCAATTCATGGTTCCGCGCCGCGCATGGTTTCGGAAGGTCGCGCACAATATGCCGACCCCTGTTCGATGCTGCGTGCGGCGGTTCTTCTGCTATCGCACATCGGCTACCAATCCGAAGCGGATAAGCTTTCCCGTGCGCTTGATGTTTGCATGTTTGAAGAAAAAAAGCTCGCTGTTACCGGCCGGGATACCGGCTCTACCTGTGAAGCATTTGGCGAATACGTCATGCACACCATCAGGGCATTGTAATTTGTGCGAACTCCGCAAATCCTACCGCGCCTTTTGCCTCGTACCAAGTCGTCATGCCATTATTGTGTATGCATAGTGGCGAGACTGGCAAGCCGAATATTCTTAACCCTTGTTGTTTTGCGGTTTTGCAGTCAAAGATTCCTCGCGTTTACAATCAGGGCGCAGGACATATAGAAAGCAGGCGATTATCAATGGCTAAGGGTCAATCGGTTTCGTTGTCTGTCATCCGAAGGCTACCCCGCTATTATCGTTTTTTATCAGATTTAAAATCAAACGGAATTTTACGAATCTCCTCTCGGGAATTGTCACAGCGTATGGGCCTAACCGCATCTCAAATCCGACAGGACCTTAACTGCTTTGGCGGCTTCGGCCAGCAGGGCTACGGCTATAATGTGGAACAGCTTCACGCTGAGATTGGTAATATTTTGGGCGTTAATAAAGGATACCGAACGATTCTTTTGGGTGCCGGAAACCTCGGGAGGGCCGTTGCCTCTCACATGGACTTTGAGAACAAGGGCTTTAACCTGATTGGAGTCTTTGACGCGGATAAGCAGGTAGCGGGAAAAACTCTGCGCGGACTTAAGATTCTGCCAGTGGAAAAGCTAGAAAGCTTTTGCATTGAGGAGCAACCTGTGATTGCGATTCTTTGCATTCCAAAAGAAAGCGCGCATAAGGCGAGCGACCTGCTTGTAAACCTTGGAATTAAAGCTTTTTGGAATTTTTCCCACTATGATTTTGCGGTCTCGCACCCCGATATTGTGGTTGAAAATGTTCACCTGGGCGATAGCTTAATGATTCTTTGCTACCGCACCTCAGAAAAGCTGACCAGCGACTTGGTAGAATAAGCGAAATTGCGTCATTTTATTAACCCCCTCAGCGACCGCGGACTGCATCTCGGTTTGCTGAGGGGGTTTTCTTTTTTACCTTCTTCAGTTTTTATCGAAAAACCGGTTGTCTATTCCTATTTTTGTGCTAATATAGTATTGTAAGTACATCGCTCTCATGCACTTTTTCTTTTTAGGATTAATTTCACAGGTGAGATATAGTCTTTTAATATTTGTCCCGTATAATAAAAGTCGCGGGCATGGCATAAGCTTTTAATAAGACGTATCAAATACTGTTTTGCGGTAGCCCGCAAAAATATCAGCATCGGAGTGATGGGATTGAGTCAGAGACATGAGGTTAGTACCAATTTTGAGGTTTATAACAAATATAGCTCCTCTACAATTGTTTGCGTTACGGATCAGGTAAACTGTGAACGTATCATTCGGCGAGGACGCGAAATAGCGGATAAAACCGGCACAAACCTCTATGTAATAAACGTAGATAACGGCAATGCCAGAGATTTAGACGCGATTGAGCACCTTTTTCGGGTATCAAAAGAAAACGGTGCGGTCATGAACATCTTTTATAACAACAAGGTGCTGGATACCATTATGAATTGCATTCGCGAGTTTAGCGCTGTTAATGTAATATCCGGTATCCCCCAGACCGTTGATTCCATCCTCAATCAGCTTTGGGAGGCTTTGCCGCTGATTGACTACTATATGATAGGGCTTACCGGAGATATCACGCTTATTTCCTCACGAAAAACCGCCATTAACCAGTAAGTAGTCTCTATTAAAACCGCAGGATGAGGAGAAAGGAGAACCCGCTTTGAAGACGGAAGAACTTAGCTATTTAAGTTCCAACGGCGTCGACACGATTAAGGCCTCGCTTTGGACTGAAGATGCAAATTCTCCTCAGGCCGTTCTGCAAATTGTACATGGAATGAGCGAGTACATAGGTCGTTATGAGCGTTTTGCTTCCTTTATGGCCGAAAACGGATTTGCGGTGTGCGGCAATGACCATCTGGGGCACGGGCGCTCAGCCGCCACTCCGGATCGCTTGGGCTTTTTTGCTCCTCAAAACGGCGCTGATTACCTTGTTGAGGATGTTCATCTGCTCTTTCTGCGCTTAAAGGAGCGTTTTCCCGGACGTCCCGTTTTTTTGCTTGGTCATAGCATGGGCTCGTTTATTACACGTTCTTATATCACCCGTTATGCCAGTGGGCTAAGCGGTTATCTTTGCTCCGGAACGGCGGGACCTAATCCTCTTGGAGGTGTCGCGGCTAGACTCGCCGAACTGGAAGTTCGTAGACTGGGGCCGCTTGGACGAAGCAAATTCTTACATAAGCTGACCTTTGGCGGGTATAATAACCGCTATTGCGTAAAGCGCACTCAATATGATTGGCTGACAAGAGATACCGAGGTTGTTGACCGTTACGAAAAGGATGAATGGTGCAATTATGTCTTCACCTCCAGCGGGTTTCGAGATCTTTTTACACTCTTAAACAGCGTCTCGCAAAAAAGCTGGGCGGCCAAAGTTCCAAAAGAACTGCCGATTATTCTGATTGCAGGTCAGCAGGACCCGGTGGGCGATTTCGGTAACGGCCCGCGTTATGTATATTCCCGCCTATTGTCACAAGGAGTCAAGGATGTAACGCTGCGTTTGTTTGAAGATTGCCGTCATGAGGTTCTTAATGAGTTAAACCGGTTGCAGGTGTATGAAGAAATACTGGAATGGATTCGCCTGCATCTGCCAACTTCCACAGACTAGAATGTTCTTCAGGAAAATGATTCTTATATAAAAGGGTATGTTCCGTTATAGGGATATATCCTTTTTTATGCGCGAAATTAAGATCATTATGACGTTGTAATGATTTATGCAGGCGTGCTATAATATCAATATTCGTTTAATCATTATATTCATTAACTTTAATAAAGAAAAGCCGGACGCAGGCATCAAATATCTCGGCACGCGGCTATTTTTATACACTTTTCTTTCAGCAAGTGCGTTTAAAGTTAATTGCGTATACATTAAAATTGAGCCAATAATGATTACTTCTTCGTTAAGGCCTAGAAAGTGCAGGAAATTAACAAATGCCGGGTAGAAACAATCTCAATGATATGACGACAGGAAGTCCCACAAAACACATTGTTATCTTCGCAATTCCTTTACTCATCGGCAATATTCTTCAGCAGCTTTATAATCTCGTGGACAGCATCGTTGTTGGAAATTATGTTGGGAAAACCGCTCTGGCAGCGGTGGGCACCTCTTTCCCCATCATATTTTTATTTGTAGCGATGTTTATGGGCTTTGGTATCGGCGGAACTATTATGATAGCGCAATTCTACGGCGCCGGAGACCACGAACGAGTCAAAAAGACCATAGACACCATGTATACCACCGCAATGATTGGCGTTATCCCGCTGACTATTTTGGGTGTTTTGGGCAGCGGACTGTTACTACGGCTTATGAAGGTGCCCGCCGACACCTATGGCGACGCATACATCTATATCGTTATCATCTTCTTGGGTATGCTCCCTACAATAGGCTACAATGCCAATGCCGCGATATTGCAGGGACTAGGCGACAGCCGCTCTCCCCTTCTTTTTTTAGCGATTGCAACCGCCATTAACATCGGCTTGGATCTGCTTTTTGTTCTTGTCTTTGGATGGGGTGTAGCCGGGGTTGCCATCGCAACCATTCTGGCACAGTTTTCTTCCTGGATTTTTGGTATATATTATATCAATCGAAAATATCCGCACCTGAATATCAACCCCTTTCATATTAGGTTTGACCGTCCGCTCTTTATTCAGGTGGTAAAGCTGGGAGTGCCCGCCGCAATTCAACAATCCATTTTCTCTATCGGCATTATGGTGATGCAGTCACTGGTGAACAGCTATGGTTCAGATTTTATGGCAGGCTATAACGGGGCGTCCAAGATAGATGCCTTTGCCTTTATGCCTATTCAAAGCTTTGCAACCGCAGTCACTACCTTTGTTGGCCAAAACGTAGGCGCAGGGCGGTATGACCGCGTACGGCAAGGAGCTAAGGCAGCCGTGTTAATGTCTGTTGTTTGTAGTATTGCAATTGGTATTATCTTGTTTTTTTCCGGGTCATACCTCATGCGCCTGTTTAGTCCGGAACAGCCGGTAATTGAGGCTGGAATTGCCTATTTGTATCGCATTTTACCCTTCTTCTCCCTGTTAAGCGGAATGTTTATCTTAAATGGCGTTATGCGCGGTGCGGGCGAGATGTTAATCCCGGTATTATCCACCATGCTTTCTCTCTGGCTTATCCGCGTGCCAAGTGCATACCTGCTTGCCAACCATTTTGGGCGGGATAATATGTTTTTCAGTTTCGCTATCGGCTGGATTTGTGGCTTTATCCTGTCGTTTAGCTATTATCTCAGTGGAAAATGGAAGAAAAAATCAATTGCTGCTGCGGTTGAAGATAACTAATCGCTTTTGCGGTTGTATATTTTCTGTTTTCTACGCATTTATGGGAATTTTACTTCGTTACGATTAAGAATGTAGCTTCTTTCTTTTAATACTAATATCCGATTTAAAAGAGTATAAAATTCAAGTGAAAAGCTTTAATCTATGGGCTTTCACGCGGATTTTTATCGACTCTTTTTGAGGAGATTAGTATAACGCACTCTATCATTCAATAGTACACGGGTTACCTCGCGTATTCCCTGCGAACGCATCCACAGATAATGCAAAACGTCTGCGCACAAAGACTTTGTGCGCAGACGTTTATTAATATCTTGAGATAAAACTGGCTAACATCGCATTTTTTATATCCCACAAAGAAAACGAAAGATCCACATAGTAGCGGTGGGGGTATTCAAATCGTTTTACCTCATCCCATAGCAGCTCAACCTGCTCAAGGCAATAGGAACGCATTTCCTCCAATCGGGGAACCTGATACACCAGTTTCCCTTTATCAAATATCTGTTTTAGCATCGGCTTTGCGCTAATATTTTGCAGGTATTTCTTCTTCCATGTTTCCACGGGATCAAAAATAGTCAAGCCGTTTTCTACGCTCAATTTTTCTCCGCGAATGGTGATATAATCGGCGACTGCAACGCCTGTATCATTGGAAAACAGCCTGTAAAGCTCTTTGAAATGGGGGGTCGTTACCTTTTCAATGCTTTCGCTCACCTTAATTTTAGGCGTGTAGGAGCCGTCGTCATTTTGCACCGCAACCAGCTTATACACTCCGCCAAAAACGGGATCACTCTTTGATGTAATCAGGTTTTCCCCTACACCAAAGCTATCGACACACGCTCCCTGCAAAAACAGGTCGCGAATCAGGTATTCATCCAGTGCATTGGAGGCTGTAATTCCCACATCCGAATAACCCGCGGCATCCAACATCTTGCGCGCCTTCTTGGATAAGTAGGCAATATCTCCGCTGTCTATGCGTATCCCCTTGGGGCGATATCCAAGGGGGCGAAGAACCTCATCAAACACCCGAATGGCGTTTGGAATGCCGGATTTTAGCACGTTATAGGTATCAACCAGTAAAACACAGCTATCAGGGTAAACCTCCGCATAGCGCTTAAAGGCCTCATACTCGCTGTCAAACAGCTGTACCCAGCTGTGCGCCATGGTGCCGGAGGCTGGTATGGAATATATACGGTCGGCGATGGTACAGGCCGTTCCGTGGCAGCCGCCGATATAAGCTGCACGCGCGCCCAGAATAGCCGCATCGTTACTTTGCGCGCGTCTGGAGCCAAACTCAAGTACCTTTTTGCCTTGCGCCGCCCGCACAATCCGATTGGATTTTGTTGCAATCAGAGATTGAAAGTTTATGGTGAGAAGAATCATGGTTTCCAGAAGCTGTGCCTGTACCACCGGCCCGCGCACCGTCACCACCGGCTCGTTGGGAAAAATGGGGGTTCCCTCCTCCATAGACCATACGTCACAGCAGAACTCAAAATCTCGAAGATATGCTAAAAATTCCTCGCAAAACAGATTTTTATTCTGCAGGTATTCAATATCCTCTTTGGTGAATTTTAGGTTCTGCAGATATTCAATCACCTGTTCTAAACCTGCAAAGATAGCAAACCCTGCCTTGTCAGGGATGTTGCGAAAAAACATATCGAACACCGCTATCTTATTTGTCATCCCGTTTTGCATATAGCCATTTGACATCGTCAATTCGTAAAAATCCGCAAGCATGGTAAGGTTTCGTTGCTCTGCCCATTTAGTTCCCATTGTTTTAATGATGCCTCTTTCCCAATAATGTGACGCGCTTTTTTCCCGCCTTTCGCGGGGATAAAACATTGGTTTAAACCTTTTTTAATTTGCAAGTAGTATTATATCAACTCTATCTTTGATTTGCAATTGCGCGGACGATTAATTTGCATTCATTACGGCTCAAGCTCCTCCACACACCTCCACGCTTTATATATCGCAACAGCTTTCGTTTTCCCCCTTTACGGGCAGAAAAAACCGGAATCTCAAAGCTATGAACTCGAACCTTTGTTTTTGGATGAGAAAAATAAACAATCCCCTGCGCTTTTACTTGAAAGCCCAATTCTTTAAGATACCGGGTCATGACATTGGCATGGGTGGTAACCTGCCTCATTGGGCTATAAAAACGCCTTCCACAGCCACCGGAATCGTTTTTCTTTGTCTGTAAAAGCTTATAATCCTCATCGTCACCGCTAATTACACCCACATGGTTCTTTGTCTCGACCACAAACACGCCATTCGGTCCCACTACAACATGATCCATTTGAGCTCGAGCTGAGCCCGTTTGAATCGTTACATCAGGGCATAAATAATACCAGCCCGGGAGGCCTCTTAGGACAGCCGTAGTTGCAGCTTCTCCCTTCAATCCATGCTTAAAAAGCAGCATTTGTGTTCTTTCGCGTCGTATACGCAGCAAAAACAGCAAAGCAATCAGCGAGATTCCATAGGTGAATATCGCAAATACTGCCCCAGCAAGCGCAATAAGGATATAAAGAATTATTCTTAATTCACACAGGTAATAGCTTTTGCTTACACTGCTAACCAGCGATGATTTTACGATTCTTGCCATGTCGTTTGCTCCTTGATGTATCTTGATAAGCTGTGAAGCTGCTATGCCTTTCGCGGCTGTTGCTAATAACCGAATTAAACGTGTATAAAAATCAAGTGGAAAGCTTCGGTTCCAGGCTTTTCACTTGATTTTTATCTATAACCCTACATTTCTTGAGGGGATTAGTATGAAAAGCTTATCGTTTTAATTTTTTAAAGCACCATTAGAATTGTTTGCCGTATGTCTGGAAGCGGACTCCGCCAATTGACGGAATCCGCTTCTTTTGTGCTATTCCTCACAAAACACATTACGCTGAAGCTCAATGATACGTTGCCTGCGCCGCTGGGTCTCGGCCTCGTCATATTCCACGTGTCCGTCGGGGTACAGGCGAAAACAGTCGCCTTCCTTTGCACCCATGGGCAATACCGCACGACCGACATAATGCGAAACACGTTCCATATCTTCACATACGGCTATATGTTCCTCAAATCGATCCAGGCTGACGAGAAGGTAATTCAATTATGTGTCCTGCCTTTCGGTCTTAACCGCCATATTCGTGCCATCGGTTGTATAAACGATGGTGCCGTTCAGGTCGGTGCGATTGACAATAATCCCTCGTTTATCCAGCGCCTCTAGGATTTCTGCATGGGGATGTCCATAATCGTTCTTGAGACCGCAGGAGATTGCCGCGTAACGCGGGCCAATGGCCTCTAGAAAATCGGCTGAGCTTGAGGTTCGACTGCCGTGATGCCCCACTACATAGAGGTCGGCCGCCAGATTATAGCCTGCCTGACCGGCGGCTTTTTCAGCCTTTTTCTCCGCGTCGCCGGATATAAGCACCCTTGTATTCCCAAAGGTGATTTTAGAAATCACCGATACATTATTAAGGTCGTCATACTCCCCCACGGGTCCAAAGATATCAAGCTTCATAGGTCCCACCGCATAACTTTTTCCCGGTTTTGCCGCGATTACCTTTATGGACTTCTCGCCCAGAACACGCAGAACGTCCTCGTAGGTCTTGGTGGTTGGCACCAGCTTGTCGGACAGCTTTGGCATGATTACATTATCGACCTTTATGTTACTTAAAACGTCGTCCATGCCGCCAATATGGTCGGAATGGGGGTGAGTCCCAATAAAATAGTCCAATCGATCTATCCCCAGTGCGCCCAGCAAATCCAGCACCACGTCTCCTTGGTCGTTTTCTCCCGCGTCAATTAAGATAGAATAATCACCAGTCGTCAAAAGTGTTGAACTCCCCTGTCCTACGCTAATAACATATACCGACATTCGCGCGCCGTTAAGCATTTCCGGAGGCGGGTTCGCTAGCTGCTCTTCCGCAGGAATCTCAGCGGTAGACACGGCCGGCTCGCTAATGATTGGCTCGCCGGTTGCTATCTCGTAGGCTTCCTCCCAGGTTGGAAACGTAAAAGGCAGCAGCGAGAGTGAGGAAAGAGTCAGCAGGACGACAAGTATCGCCGCCAAAACGACAAAGCCCAGTGATACTTTATTTTTATTTTTGGACTGCTTTCTATTGTTTGCCAAAATTACGTCCCCCTCGCAGTGTAAACCTATCCTTCAATAAAAGCATAGATTTTGTGGTGAAATTTAGCGTCACAATTCTTAAACCAAAGGCTTTGTCACATTTATTAATGTTTTCTGCTTAATTTGACACCCCGGAATCCTCGCGCATTGTCATCTCAATCCACTGCTGACGAGTAATCAGTACCGGTCTGGGCTTACTGCCCTCAAAGGGACCTACAATCCCCCGTTGCTCCATCTCATCAATAATTCTTGCCGCACGGGCGTATCCCAGCTTTAACCGGCGCTGCAATAGAGAGGTGGATGCTTGTCCGGCCTCAACAACACATTCAATCGCCTTTGGCAGCATTTCGTCGGCGGCATCTGCCGAGTCACCTCCCGTCGGAGCTCCCTTTTCCTTCGCGGCCTGTTTTTCTATCTCATCTAGAATCTCATCATCATATTCTGCCTTCGTACCATTCTTAATAAAGGATACAACACGTTCAATCTCTTTTTCATTAACATAACACCCCTGCACGCGTAAAGGCTTAGAGCTTCCCACGGGTGAATACAGCATATCGCCGCGACCCAATAGCTTTTCTGCGCCGCCCATATCCAGTATGGTACGCGAATCAACCTGTGAGGAAACCGCAAAGGCAATTCTGCTGGGGATATTCGCCTTGATAACACCCGTTATTACATCCACCGACGGGCGCTGTGTGGCAATGACCAAATGCATTCCCGCCGCGCGCGCCATTTGAGCGAGACGACAAATCGCGTCTTCTACTTCATTCGGGGCCGCAATCATTAAGTCGGCAAGCTCGTCAATGATAATTACAATTTGCGGCAGCGGCTTAATTTCATCGTTAATATGTGCCAGCTCATTATAGCCTACAAGATCACGCACTTGATTATCCGCAAACAGCTTGTACCGGTTCAGCATCTCGGTAACTGCCCAGTTGAGTGCTCCCGCTGCTTTGCGCGGGTCGGTTACCACAGGCACCAATAGATGAGGTATGCCGTTGTAAATACCAAGCTCCACCACCTTGGGATCCACCATTAAAAAACGCACCTCATCAGGAGTAGATTTATATAAAAGACTGATAATCATTGCGTTAATACAGACTGATTTACCCGAGCCAGTAGCACCTGCAACCAGTACATGTGGCATTTTGGAAAGGTCGGCTACCACCTTTTCCCCGGTAATATCCTGCCCCAGCGTAACGGAAAGGCGGCTTTTTGCATCAAGAAACTCCCCTGAGTCAATCAGGTTGCGCAACTTTACCACACTTACCTCTTTGTTTGGAACTTCTATGCCTACTGCCGGCTTATTGGGAATTGGTGCTTCGATACGAACCCCCGCGCTGGCAAGGTTAAGCGCAATATCATCCGCAAGGCTTGTAATTTTAGCAATTTTTACACCCGCGGAGGGCTGAAGCTCATACCTTGTTACCGCAGGTCCTCTGGAGATGGCAAGCACCTTGGTTACGACACCAAAGCTTTTAAGCGTATCCACCAACAATTCCGCGTTTTGGGTAAGCTCCTCGCTAAGGTCAGAGGTGTCCATCATCCGACCCTGTTCAAGCAGCGTCACGGGAGGATATGTATAGCCCTGGGATGAATCCTGCTCCAATGCAGTTTTTGCAATTTCATGCTCTAATACCCTTGACTCGCTTTCCGCTCCTTGCCTGCCCGAAGCGCGCTGCATCTGCGTAACCGGTTCGGAAACTGCCGCAACGGTTACGGTCGGCGGCGGAACTGTCGGGGGCGCAAGCTCCGGTTCTTCCGGTTTTTTGGTTCTGATCTCGGCGATAGGTTCCTTGGCCTTTTTCTTATCCTCCTTAATACGATTCTTTTCGGCAATCTTGCGCTCTTTGTCGGTCATTGCGGTATTAGACCAAATCACCTGTCCCGCGGTGATGGGGTGTTCCGGCATCAAATCCTCGTCAAGCGGGATATCAATATTAAAGCGTGGCTTGTCCGCTTTCTCTGCCATCCGCTCCTGATATACATTTCCAAGCTTCTTAACAGGTTTTGAGACTGTATGGAATACATCGACCAGCGTAATCCCTGTTATAATCATTACAAACAGTACAATCAGCAAGATAACAGTAATCCCCGCGCCCTGTTTTTCAAAAAGCTCATACAGAGTCCAGCCAAATACGCCGCCAAAAAATCCGCCGCCTTTCTTTGCGACTCCATCAAGATACAAATTGGATATTTGCTCAAAGAAGTTATCTCCGGCAGGTGTCGCCCTATCAGAAAAAATATGTACCGCTCCACAAATCATAACGGTTAGCAGTAAAGTCTGCCAGCTTTTTGCGGAAGGTGAAAACGCTTTTTGATCAACTGCCATTAAACCCGCCAAAAGCATGGTTAAAAACGGCACCGCATAAGCGACGCCTCCAAACATTCCAAACATAAAATTGTGAAGCGCAGTCCATACGTTCGCCCCGCTTACAAATACCAATGCGCACAAAAAAATTCCCAATGCCAATGTAACCACAGCGGAAAGCTGCCTTTGTGCATAGGCGCGCCTATTTTCACGTTCCTGCACCGCTGTTTTTTTAGCCTTGCTCCCTGACCTTTTCTTCGTTGTAGGGGAACTCGTTCTACGTTGTGCCATCACACCTCATCCGTTCTGTTAATCTCAAGAAAGCACCAGCCTCTTGGGCTTTTTTGCTTGTCGCCGCTATGAAAGAAGAGACGCAAGAAAATCGGTAAAATGAACGCCTGTAAGATGTTCAAACACACCGATAATAATTACGATGGTACCAAGGGTTAAGGTATAGTAGGAAAACACAATAAGCCGGTCAGATTTAACCATCCACGAAACCAGCTTGATGGCGAAAAAGCCCACTGCCGCCGAGGTGATGATTCCTAAAATAACAGGAAGCCAATCGATAGAAACATTCTGTTCAAACGCATCCTTTAACTCAAAAACATTCGCTCCAATTACGGCGGGAATGCCCATAATAAAGGAGAATGCCACCGCATACTCCCGGGAATAACCGCGCAAAAGCGCAACGGATATCGTTGAGCCCGAACGCGACACCGCAGGCAGGGCCGCAAGCCCTTGGAACGTACCGATCAATAAAGAGTCTGAGTACCGCATGTTTTTTGCCGTACGGTCTCCTTTGTAGCAACGGTCAGCCAAGAACAGTAGGAGGCCTGTAAATAAAAACAGGATGCCTTCCACAACAATATCATCATCCTGTGTGATTGCGATGAAATAATCCTTGATAAAGTAAAACCCAATCAGCGGTATAAGCGAAATCAGGATCATAATAATCATGCGTCGGTCTTCGCCCATTTTACGGAGAGTAAAGTTTCCTTTAAAAATATCTCGCAGCATATGAAAAAATTCAAGGATTAAATCGGCAATTAAATGACGGTAGGCTATAAAAACAGCGATTAAGGTGCCAAGATGCAGCATAACAGTAAATAGCAACGCACCTTCTCCGGATGTCTTGGTAAAATGCTGAAATAGTGTCAGGTGCCCGTCGCTGGACACCGGAAGAAATTCTGTTATACCCTGCAATAAGCCCTGCAGGATGGCATTCAGGATGGTCAACGTGGTTTTCCTCCGTTTATGTAATGATGTCGCGCGGCACACGCAGGGTAGTACCCTTTTGCGCTAAGACATGACGCACAACAAAAAATCGGCAGTCCTTTTAATCAACGAATCACTCCGTATATCTGCTAAAAAAAGGGGGTTGGATAACACAACCCGGAGCAAGGTCTTTATTTAAAAAATGTCGGGGATTTGTTGAAAGAATACGTGTAATATGAAGCCCGTCCGACTGTTCGGTTCCCTCCAGCAGGACCCCATTAACCGTCCTTGCAACAGACTGTGTCTGCGAGAGCTCCTCAGAAAACACGAGCTCCCTAGGTTGGATTGTATAAAGCAGCATCAGCCCGTCACCCTTCCTCCCCTTTTTTTGCTTCCCTTTTTGCGGCGGTCCTCCGCATCCTTCTCTATTAAGTCATAAAGACAGGTAATGGCGTCACTCAGACCACCCAGGCGATCAATCAGCCCTGCCTTTACGGCAGTAGCCCCATCCAGTACAGAGCCCACATCCATTAGCAGCTCGCCGGACTTGGTCATGAGAGCTCTAAACTCCTCCGCTTGAATGGAGGAATTCTCACAAACAAAGCGGACGATTCGCTCCTGCATCTTATCAAAATACGAAAGCGTTTGTGGTACCCCCAGCACCATCCCCGTCAGACGTATGGGGTGAATGGTCATGCTTGCACTGGAAACAATAAAAGACCGTTTAGCACATACAGCAAGTGGAACCCCTATGGAATGACCCCCGCCCAGCACCAATGACACCGTAGGCTTTTTCATGCCCGCAATCAGTTCGGCAATCGCAAGCCCGGCTTCCACATCTCCGCCAACAGTATTAAGAATAATGATTAGACCTTCAATCTCAGGATCCTCTTCAATTGCTACGAGCTGCGGGATGACATGCTCGT
The DNA here is from genome assembly GCA_023433405.1 of Bacillota bacterium. Taxonomy (GTDB): domain Bacteria; phylum Bacillota; class Clostridia; order Oscillospirales; family Ruminococcaceae; genus Acetanaerobacterium. The sequence continues at coordinate 71,301 of JAEZCT010000054.1, forward strand.
ATTTCGTAGTTTTATTCTGAGGTGGCAAGATATAATGACCTTCAACCTGACCTACGATGGTAAGGCAATGGATGGTATGCTCCCCTTTACGCTGGGTAACCGATCCGGATTGCTGAATCTGCTCCGCCTGCTGAGTTTGCTCGGCTACCTCCGCTACAGATTGCTCGTCCGTGTTGCTATTTGAAGAAGACTCTTTGCGTTTTTTGCTCACAACAATACCTCCGCGCTTTTGTCCTAATGCACCAGTTATTCTTTCCATGTTTGCGGCAGGTATTCTTTTTTATCGGTTGAAATATCACTAGGTTTCGCCCATATAAACTGGTAAAACCAAGCGCAAAGTTCTTAATTATTATAGCAATTATTGAGGCTATAAACAATAGCAAGATATACAAAAACAAGTCGATGCGAACATATTTTCGATAATCACCAAAATTACATTCATTTCTTTATATTATTTCAAAAAAAGATGTTGACGAAACTGAAAATATTGTGTATAATAATTTACGTTGCACCAGTAATATGGGGGTATAGCTCAGCTGGGAGAGCGCTTGAATGGCATTCAAGAGGTCAGCGGTTCGATCCCGCTTATCTCCACCAAGATGTTGTGTCGAAAAAAGCCGATTGCTGTTGCAGTTGGCTTTTTTCGTTTTTGTGGTAGAATAAGGTGCAACAAAAATTTTGAGGAAAGGAGTTTTATAACATATGGAAAACAGCATTATTTGGAGGGCTGTACCTAATTCTATTCTCCGATAAAAGTGTTGATAAAAATCCGCGTCAAAATCCATAAATTAAAGATTTTGACTTGATTTTTATACACTTTTTAATCGGATAATAGTATAAGTAGTCCTCCGCAAAAGGAGAAAATTATGTTTTTTAAAGAGCTTGAAACAAACAGATTGATGTTAAAAAATATTTGCGGTGAAGATAGAGAATTTATTTTAAAGCAGTTTTCTGATGATGCAATAAATCAATATTTATTTGACGCTGAACCTGTGCGTAATTTGGAAGAAGCCGATGAAATAATTAATTTTTACGTTCAGCCAGAACCAAGAGGACAACACCGTTGGATATTAATATTAAAAAGTAATGGCAATAAAATTGGTACTTGCGGATTTCATTGCTGGGATAAAAATAATTGCTCTGTTGAAATTGGATATGATTTACAGGTGCAGCATTGGGGACAGGGCTTGATGACAGAAGCATTAAAGGAAATTCTTTCGTTTGCTTTGCATAACATGAGTGTAAAGAAGATAGATGCGCATATTTATGTAGATAACCAAAAATCAATAGCCATAATTCAAAAGTTTGGATTTAAATATAACGGTAAAACAGAAATGTGTATATTTAGAGATAAGGAATATCTACATGACATTTATTCATTGGATTGTTCTACATCAAAATGAGTATACTGTGAGCTTTCCTGCCTGGCATCTATAATTACAAAAACACTTTAGTTAACTGGCGTGAAAGCGTCTTGACCAACTTGAAGACCATGTGACAAACGAGAGTGCGAATCCTGAGTCCTATAATAGCCCGTCTCGTAAAGAGGCGGGCTTGTTGTCATAATTGCGACTTTTGTGATATACTATCCCGTAGCATAATTTTCGGTTCTTCATTATCGGGTATCGCTCCCGCGCGGCATGTTATTATATTTTTTGCTGTTGCGGCTGCTGATATAACACGAATTGCGCCTATGATCAAAAGAAATAATGTTGGAGGCTTCCATGAGCATATTAAATGTTGAGAATGTAACTTACGGGTTTGGCGCGAGAACAATCTTGGATAATGCAACATTTCGGCTGTTAAAGGGTGAGCATGTAGGCCTCGTGGGTGCAAACGGCGAGGGTAAATCAACCTTTTTAAAAATTATCACAGGGGAGCTGTCACCGGACGAGGGAACTGTAAACTGGTGCAACCGCATTACCACGGGGTACCTCGACCAAAGCAGCACGCTGACCAAGGGTAAAACCATTCGCGACGTCCTGCGCGAGGCGTTCGCCAAAATGTACCTGATGGAACAGGAAATGCTGGAAATGTATGAACGCATGTCAGATTGCGGCGAAGATGAAATGGCGCAGCTGATGGAGGACGTTGGAGAAATACAGGAAACGCTGGAGCACAGCGGCTTTTATGCGCTGGATTCCCGCATTGAGGAGTTTGCGGGCGGCTTAGGGCTGCGGGAGGTTGGATTGGATAAGGATGTGGGTGAGCTGAGCGGAGGGCAGCGCACAAAGGTGCTTCTTACCAAGCTCTTGCTTGAGAACCCCATGATTTTGATTTTGGACGAGCCCACGAATTTCTTGGATGAAAACCATATCGTGTGGCTTACAAACTTTTTAAAGAACTACGAAAATGCGTTTATTCTTGTTTCTCATGATATCCCGTTTTTAAATTCTGTCGTAAATGTCATTTATCATGTAGAAAACGCGATATTGACGCGCTATAAGGGTAACTATGATTACTTTTTGGCAACCAGCGAGCTGAAAAAGCGGCAGCTGGAACAAGCCTATGAAAAGCAACAAAAAGAAATTTCGCGCCTTGAGGACTTTGTGGCCCGCAATAAGGCCAGGGTTGCCACCAGTAATATGGCAAAGAGTCGTCAAAAACGACTGGATAACATGGATATTATTGAGCTTGGTCGTGAAAAGCTTAAGCCCGTATTCTCGTTTACCCCAGCCCGAACCACCGGAAAGGTCGTAATTGAGGCGAAAGACCTGGTGCTAGGCTATGACGAGCCGCTTACTGCTGCGCTTAATTTACAGATAGAGCGGGGGCAAAAAATCGCCATCAAGGGCGTCAATGGTTTAGGCAAGTCTACGCTGCTCAAAACATTGCTGGGTATCCAGCCACCCATCTCTGGAAAGGTGGATATTGACCCTTTTGTTGAATGCGGTTACTTTGAGCAGGAGAGTGTATCAGGCAGCAACACGGCGCTGGATGAAATTTGGAGAATGTACCCTTCCATGACCAACGCCCAGGTGCGCGGCGCTTTGGCAAAATGCGGCTTAACCGCGGAACATATCGGCAGCCAGATGAAGGTTCTCAGCGGAGGCGAAAACGCCAAGGTGCGTTTATGCAAGCTAATGCTGCAAACCATGAATTTGCTGGTGCTTGACGAACCGACAAACCATCTTGACACAGATGCAAAGGATGCGCTGAAGACTGCGCTTTGTGAGTTTAGGGGAACATTGCTGATTGTGAGCCATGAACCGGATTTTTATATGGATGTGGTGTCAAATGTTTGGAATCTTGAGGAATGGACTACGAAAATAGTGTAATCAAACGCTCATGAGGTTGGATATGCCTGCCCGGCTGCATTGATTTCTTCAAAAACCTTGCATCTGTTTTCATTCTATTCTATAATTTGAAGTAATTTTATAACAGGAAGAAGGGGCAACCGATTTGAAGAAGGAAATCGACGTCTTTGATTACGCCAGTGAGATTATGAAAGCGCTCAAGTCCGGCGTTCTTTTGACAACAAAGGCAAACGGCACCGTCAACACCATGACAATCTCTTGGGGGACGCTGGGAATAGAATGGGGAAAGCCCATTTTTACTGCCTTTGTCAGAGAACACCGTTTTACTAAGCTTCAGTTGGATGAAAACCCTGAATTCACCGTAAGCATTCCGGTTGGGGTATTCGATAAGAAGATATTAGGGGTGTGCGGTACAAAATCCGGCCGTGACGTGGATAAAATTAAAGAGCTGAGCTTAACACCTGTAGCCGCTGAGATGGTTTCTTCCCCCGCTATGAAGGAGCTGCCCTTAACCTTGGAATGCAGAGTGATTTACAAGCAAGAGCAGGATAAGAACGCGATATCGGCTGAGGATTTGGCCGCCTGCTACCCTCAGGATGTGGATAGCTTGTTTCACGGCGCCAATAAGGATTTTCACACCGCGTATTACGGTGAAATTGTCAGCGCTTATATTGTTGAGTAGTTCGCCCAAAGTTCTACAGAATCTTAAGCGGAGGATAACTTTCATTGGGTATCAGACTGGAAACCAACAGACTGGAGCTTATTGCCCTCACCCCGGCGCAATTGCATCAATGGCTGCGAGATGTTTCGAACTTAGAAAAGGAGCTCTCCTGCCATATATCAACTCCGGTGGGTTTTTTTAGGGATATTGTATGTGCGCAATTGGAGTTTACCCAAAAGGATCCGCAAAATTATCTTTGGCACAGCTTCTGGCTACTCGTGCGCAAATCCGACCGGGTTGCGGTAGGCTCTGCAGATTTTAAAACAATACCCGATGAGCGCGGCGAGGTAGAAATCGGCTATGGGCTTGACCAGGAATTTGAGCATAATGGATATATGACGGAGGCTGTACAGGCGATGTGCAGCTGGGCGATGCAGCAGGAGGGGGGGGGTTGGCTGTCACCGCCGAAACGGAACTGGATGGTGCCGCATCCCAACGCGTCTTAATCCGCTGCGGGTTTTTGGAAGAATCGCGAGCCCATACTATTTGGTGGAAATTAACCCCCAAGCCAGCTGCTTTTTTTGAGGAGAGTAGTATTAGTACCACAGAGTAAATTACAGTCTTGTACTGTTTTACAGTTTATGGTTATTGGGATACATGAAAGGATGTGTACGCGTTGATTGAAGGGATTACGCTAGGCAACGTCATGGTGGACTGTGATGATGATAATAGGTTGTGGGATTTTTATGCCGAACTGCTAGGCTGGGAGAAATGTGTTTTATACGACCTCCCCGCTGTGCGTAGTCAGGAGGGCATTGTGTTTTTGTTTATCCGGGAGGAGGGCTACCGCCCCCCTGTTTGGCCGGAAGAAGCAGAAAAACAGCAAAAACAGATGCATTTTGATTTTCAGGTGCCCGATGTCCCCGCCGCAGTCCGTTATGCCGAGACATTAGGTGCCGTTAAAGCTGCACAGCAGTATGGCGGTGCGCATTTTGTGACGATGTTTGATCCCGCGGGGCATCCGTTCTGCCTGTGCTTAAAGGATTGACTCTACGGTTCCTTCGGGACTAATTTGCATACTTTGTTGAAAAGCTGTTGATAGTGTGGAAAATCACGCGTTAGTCTGTTTTTGTAATAAAGCGCACAGTGAAACTGATAAAACTAAATGATAAACCGTACGGCAAGGCTGTTCGTTGCTGTGCGGTTTATTTTTTAATTTCACTTAAAGCGCGATTCGTATTTTAGGCCATCCTTATCGGGTTTTGATGAAAGCTTCATCTTCTCAAAAGGTTACGCTTCGGCAGCGCAAAATAAAGGGTTATAGCTACTCTTAAGTTACTGAAAACCACGTCGAAAGCCTTGACGGTTTTCGACACTATTGTTATTTGGCTTGATATGGTATAATACTTTAGAACCTAAAGATTTTCACTTGTCCTGATTCACTTTTTAATCGGTTATTAGTATATGGCTTCACACCGATAGACTGCGGAGGTTATTCGTATGTTTTATTCACCCTTTAATGGCGTTGTTTCTGTGATGTTTGGCATTATCCCTATAATAGTTTTGTTGGTGTTTGTTGTTGTTTTCGGCATCATCATCGTTACTGCGGTAAGGGGAGCTGGCCAATGGAAACACAACAAGCAGTCCCCTGTGCTTACGGTGGACGCTGTTGTGGTGGCTAAACGCGGGGACGTGCATCATCGTCATCACAATGCTGGTACGGACGGTATCTCAAACTCTGCTTATTCCACAACCTATTTTATTACCTTTGAGGTAGCAAGCGGCGACCGCATGGAGTTTCAGGTGAGAGACACCGAGTATGGCCTTTTGGTGGAACGGGATGCCGGCCGCCTGACGTTTCAGGGAACCCGCTATCTAAGCTTTGCACGCAGTAGAACGTAGCAACGCTTAAAAATACATACGCAAAACTGTAAAATGGCTTGTTTTCTCTGTATAACTTCATATTCTTAACTATTCTCATCTTTTTTGAGCAACAATAACATGGTATAATGTTTTTCAATGAAACCGCACCATCCGACGTAATTCCCGCTGTTTCTACATTCCAACGGTCTCTCGTTATGTTGCCCAAAAAATGAGTATCCTTGCCCTGCTTCTTTTCGCTCCCTTAGTATTTTGGGGGACTAAACGGCAGTGTGCCGTCATAATAATCACTGCATATCAGCCTGCAGGCATAAGACCGGGCAGGGTATTTCTATGACAACAGTATAGATAGGGATAACTACAGATGAACCAAATTAAAAAACTCGCCTCCAACACATTGATATTTGGCATTGGCACCTTCAGCTCAAAGCTCCTGGTTTTTCTTTTGATGCCGTTATATACAAAGGTTCTTTCGCCGGCGGATTATAACGTCGTGGAGCTTGTAACCGGTACCGCAAACTTTATCATCCCCATCACCGCGGTTTGTATTGGAGAGGCGATTATCCGGTTTGGGTTGGATAACAGCGTACACAAGAGCGATGTGTTTTCGGCGGGTGTTTTGACGGTGCTAATCGGGTTTGCTTTATTTCTCGGTTTTTATCCGCTCATGTCAGTTATCCCGTTTATAAAGGGCTATGTGCCTCTTGTGTACCTGTATGTTCTTGCCTCATCTTTAAAGGGTATCTGCTCACAGTTTGTTCGCGCCAAGGGGTATATACGACTGTTTGCCTTCGACGGAATTCTTTCCACCGTCCTTATCCTGACATTTAACGTAGTGGGTCTGGTGGTCTTTAAATTGGGAATTGCCGGCTTTGTTCTCGCCACAATCTTCTCCGACATCATCTCCGCCTTGTTTCTGACCTGGGTTGCTGGTCTGTGGCGGTATTTTCGCTTTTTGCGAACCGATAAGGCTGTGTGGAAGGCCATGATGCTTTATTCCATCCCGCTTATCCCTAACACCGTATTTTTTTGGGTAACCAACCTTTCCGACCGTTATATTGTTACCGCGTTGCTCGGGGCGGATATCAACGGGCTATACTCCATCGCTTACAAAATACCTACCATTATCACCGCTGTCTCTACTATTTTTATGCAGGCATGGCAGCTCTCCGCGTTTTCTGAGGAGAGCACGAGAAGCAAGATAAGGCTCTATTCCAAGGTGTTTGACGGCTATCAATCCTTATTGTTTATTATGGCATCCTGTATCATTCTAGTAATCCAACCTCTCACAAGGATGCTTGTTGACGAAAGTTTTTATGACAGCTGGGTTTATGTGCCGTTTTTAATTATGTCGGTGGTTTTCTCTTGCTTTGCCACCTTTTTCTCCAGTGTTTATATGGTGCAAAAAAAGAATACCATGACCATGCTTACCACCTTATCGGGTGCTATTATTAATATTGCTATGAACTTTTTGCTTATTCCAAAATTCGGCGCGAACGGGGCGGCCTTTGCCACCTTTTTAAGCTACCTCGCGGTGTTTACTATCCGCGCCATCCATTCCCGCCGCTATATTCCCGTTGATGTGGACTGGCCGAGGCTGGCGGTGAACCTTATGCTTTTATTCTCGCAAACAATTATTATGATTCTGCAGCCCAAGTACTGGCTGTATATCGAAATTGCACTTGCCCTGCTCTGTATTGGGTTTAACGCGCGAACCATTCTTGTCACCTTCTATCACATTATTGAAAACCGGCACGATAAAGGCAACGCCCCCAGATCCTGACGGAAAGGATGTCTTCCAATGCTTCTAGAGGTGCTGCCACACAGCTTTACAGTTTGCAGGCTGCTGACCCCACCCTCCTGTGGGCATTTAACGGCGCCATTTACCTTCTATGCCTCTACCGATGAAGAATACTCCCTTGTGTGTCCCACCGAGCTTCTTCCCGTTCAGCAGATTGTTAAGAGAGAGGACGGCTTTCGCGGGCTGCGGCTGTGCGGCAGCCTGGATTTTTCGCTCGTAGGGATACTCGCTCGGATATCAAATATTCTTGCAAAAAGGGAGATATCGATTTTTGCGGTATCCACATTCAATACCGATTATCTGTTTGTACGGCAGGAACGCTTGCAGGACGCTATCCGCGCCCTTGAGGAGCATAGCTATAAGCTAAAATAAAAACACGCTGGAACAGCTTGAAAAAAGGCTGACACCGGGCGCAACGCGCGGTGTCAGCCTTTTTTCACATTCGCCGGTAAAAGCGTATTGCTCTTATACTAATAACCGATATAAAAGTGTATAGCGTATTATGTGTAAAAGCAAGTGAAAACCTTTGGTTTATGAGTTTTTACGCGGATTTTTATATGAACTTCTACCCTTCTACACTACTTAATAGTATTAGTATTAAGCCCTACCCTTTGTACCCGAGCGTTTTTTGACTGAGAAGCCAAAGGTACCCAATCGTTTCCCGAGCTCGAAGTACTCTCCGTGTGAATAGGCGACGAGGGAGCATTTGTGGAGCATAAGCTTGCCTTTGCTGTCGACGTACCGGTCGTCCACATCTACACACAGGACATTTGCAATAAACATATGGTGGCTGCCAAGCTCCTTAATCTCAGTCACACGGCACTCAATGCTAACGGGGCTTTCTTCAATTAAGGGTGCGGCTATCTGCGCAGCAGGAATCGGCGTGAGCCGCATATCGCGGAACTTGTCCGTTTTTTCTCCGCTCTTTACGCCGCAATAATCCGCGGCGCGGACAAGGGAGGCTGTGGTCAGGTTAATCGCAAACTCTCCCGAACTCTTAATCAGCTCATAGGAATACCGATTGGGCCGAACGGAGATGTAGGTCATGGAGGGCTGGGAGTTGATGATTCCCGTCCACGCAATTGTAATAATATTCGGCTTTTCCATGCTGCCGCAGGTGACCATTGCGGTGGGAACCGGAGAAAGCAGGGCGCCGGGCTTCCATGTCTGTTTGCTCATCGTTTACCATTCCTTTAATTTTAAGCGACTTCTAAAGCAAGTAATAAATAATTACTATGCCTATTTTAACACATTACGGCGCCCGAGCCAATGCTTTTTATGATGAGGCCATAGCACCCCTGTTGTTACCGTTGTATCTGGCCGCGCGGAGGACAGGCTGGCGACAGCACAAAGCCCGGAACATAGGGTATTATGAATACAGGTATGCCCGTAGAGTATGGCGCAATTTCATATTGCTGATAGTATATTGCAATTCCCTCGGGGGTTAGATAAAAATGCTTGTCATTAAAATACTGCATCGTTTTAAGGGCATAGTCGTCAAAATAGATTCCGGCGTTCTCTTTGGATTGCGCCGCAATCTGTTTATTGACGTTCTCTACGATATACGCCTTGTAATTGACCGAGCACGCGAACAAATCGCGCAGCAGTACACATGCGCCCCGCGAAAGATTCCAGGTATCCGAACATCGTACCGTATTGCCATGCGCGCCGCCCGTAAACTCGTACTGGTCAAAATACAGGCTGAGTACGCAGTTTTCATTATAACCCATCTCAAAGGCCGCCGCCACATCGTAGCGCACATTGGGGTTATTTTCGGTTTCGGTCTGCACCGGTAGTCTGGTTGCCTCACAGTACAACTGCCGAACCCTGCCCTGCTCAAGCGCAGCTGCCCTTGCCTTGTATATGGAGTTTAGTTCGCCCAACATCCGCTGATAATAGATGCCGGAAAACTGCGGATACTGGATTTTGTAATGCAGCACTGCCCTGCCTTGGTTACTAAGCTCACTTTCCAGCGTTACGGTATTTACCCACGCCGATTGACCTGCTGTCATACGACATCACCTCACAGCAAAGCATATGCGCAAAACGTTGATTGCATACATTGTTGTGAAGGTTAAACAAAAATAACAAACAATTGTGCTGTGACCCAGTCATGCATACGGACTGCGTCAAATTACGTCCCTTGCGCTTGCGCAGGAGTGATAAGCGTGATAGAATAACCCTAACACGATCATCCGTTTGAAAAAGTATGTAAAAATCCAGTCACTGTTCCTTTTTTTGAATTATGGGCTTTGACACAGGTTTTTGTACTTTTATTGGAGGATAGTTTGTCGCATCTCCGTGAGCATACCGTAGCACAGCACCAGACCGAGACTCTGTTTTGTGATTCCTAATCGGATTGTGATGTGAAAGGAAGAAATGCAAATGAACAAAAATATCCGCTTGTACCGAATGACGGCCGCAGCCCTTTTAAGCGCGGTTGGTATCGTCATACCTATGTTTATGCCGTTTCCCTTTAAGATTATTATTGAACCCGCATCGTATACCCTTACGAGCCATGTTGCTGTATTTCTTGCGATGTTTATCTCCCCGCCTGTCGCGGTGGCGGTATCACTTGGCACTACATTAGGTTTTTTTCTGGGCGGATTTCCGATTGTTATTGTTCTGCGCGCGCTTACCCATGTTATTTTCTCTCTGGCTGGCGCGTTATGGCTGAAACGGCACCCGCACACCCTTGCAACTTTTCGAGGCAAGCTTACCCTCAGTAGTGCGCTGGCGGTCATACACGCTATATGTGAGGTGTTGGTTGTAATTCCGTTTTACTTTGGAAATATGCTCGCAGCAAAAAGCTATGACAGCGGTTTTTTGTATTCGGTCATCCTGCTCGTCGGGGTAGGAACACTGGTTCACAGCAGTGTGGATTTCTTTATTTCCGTATACCTGTGGAAGGCGCTTACCAGAAGCCGGTCCATCAGCGAGATTTCCACCGTCACGTTCCGACCTAGCGCAAACTAACGGATTTTGAAGCATTTATTAATACGCAACGGCGGACGAAGTTCACCTCAATGGTGGCTTCGACCGCCGTTTTTTCGTATTCTTGCTAACCCCGCTTTTAAACGGGCTTATACTAATATCCGATTTAAAAGAGTATAAAAATCAAGTGAAAAGCTTTAATTTATGGGTTTTCACGCGGATTTTTATCGACTCTTTTTGAGGGGATTAGTATTACACTCATTTCCTCGAAAAGTGAAGACAAATATCCGCGTGAAAGCCCATAAGTCGGAGCTTTTCACTCAATTTATAACGCTTATAAATTGATAATTGAACTAGAGCTACTCCGCCGCTTTTCGGCGTATGATGGCACCCTTGCACAAGGGAGTTTTGCAGTCAAAGGTAAAGGGCATCATGGGGTGGGGAGTGCTGTATATTGACTCTCCTTCGGGCGTTGCCAGCCCCTCGGCGGTTATAATGATGGGGCGGCTGCGCGGCATGAGTATCTCCACCTCATCGCCCCGGCAAAGCTTGTTGCGCTGGGTGCAGCTGGCAATCCCATCGCACCAATCCTCCACCACCGCCACAAAATCATAGCGGCGGATATACCCGCCGGTTTCATAATACTGCGCATTTTCGGGCTGTCCAAAGAAGAAGCCAGTGCAGTACTGGCGGTGACTGACCTTGCGCACCTCATCAACCAGCCAAGACTCCGTTTGATAGCCAGACGGGTTTGCAAGGTATCCGTCCACGGCACAGCGGTATGCGTTGGTAACCACCGACACATAGTAATCGGATTTTGCCCTGCCCTCAATTTTAAGGCTGGTTACCCCCGCCTCAGCTAGCTCACGGATATGCTCTATCATGCATAAATCCTTGGCGTTGAGGATATAGGTGCCGCTCTCGTCCTCGAACACCGGGTAAAATTCATTGGGGCGTTTTTCTTCCATCAGCGCATACTGCCATCGGCAGGGCTGTGCGCACTGCCCTCGATTGGAATCGCGGCCGATTATATATGATGACAGCAGGCATCGACCTGAGAAGGAAACGCACATCGCGCCATGCACAAAGACTTCAATGGCGAGGTCGGGCGGGGTGTGCGCGCGGATGTAGCGAATCTCGTCGAGCGAAAGCTCTCGGGCAAGCACCACACGTCGCGCACCCAGCGCATGCAGCTCATTAGCCGCCGCGTGGTTGACAATACCTGCTTGGGTGGAGATGTGCAGCTCCATATCCGGCATGGTTCGCCTTGCCAGTGCGAGCACACCCACATCGCTGACAATGACCGCGTCCACACCGGAATCCTTCACAAAGCCAAAATACGCGGGCAGCTGCTCAATCTCGTCGCAGCGCGGCAGGGTGTTGCAGGTGAGAAATACCCGTACCCCGCGAGCATGGGCATATTGTACGCCGCGGACAAGATCCGCTTCATCAAAATTTGCCGACGCTGTGCGCATGGAGAAGCTTTTGCCGCCTACATAAACCGCATCGGCACCAAAATCCACGGCGGCACACAGCGCGGCATAATCCCCCGCAGGCGCAAGCACCTCAAGTGACGGTTCTATGGTCATAGGGCTATCCTCCTGGTTACTTGATGATGAAAGTTTACTATTCATAAACATCGCACGAAAGCGGGCGGCGCATTTGCCGCCCGCTTTATAATACTATTCTCCGATAAAAGTGTTGATAAAAATCCGCGTCAAAATCCATAAATTAAAGATTTTCACTTGATTTTTATACACTTTTTAATCGGATAATAGTATAAGAAATCACTTTTAGGTTATCCGTTTCATCGCGAAAAAGCTCTATTCCTTGTGAGTATTCACGCCGCCGACTTCATCGCCTACGGCTTTCGCCCTTGCCATGTTGGCCTCGTGCTGCGCCAAAGTTTGGGCGTAGTAATACTGCATTTTAACGTCGGTGAGGAAGTAGTAATAGTTGTAATCGTCGGGATATATCGCCGCCTTGATAGCATTAAGCCCGGGGTTTGAAACCGGACCGACAGGCAGTCCGTCGCATTTATAGGTGTTGTATGCGGAGGCGTATGCCTCACGGTCAGACTCGCTTGTTACAAACGGGGTAATATTATCGTTAACATAGTTGATGGTAACGTCTGATTGCAGCTTGGGGAAGGTCTGGGGGCGGTTCAGGCGGTTATGGAACACGCTTGAAACCATATACATATCGTCAAGCGTGCGCCCTTCCTTTTGAATCAGCGACGCCAGGTTAATGGTCTGGTCCAGCGTCATTCCCACCTTTTCCATACGGTCAATCAGGTCGGCTGTTATCTTTTTATTAAAGTTCTTTAAAAACTTATCCGCCACCGAGCTGGGTCTTTCAGGTACAAAAAAGCTGTAGGTGTCAGGGAACAGATACCCCTCAAGCTTAAGGTAGCGGTTGCCGCCGGTGGGGATTAAGTCCTCAAACTCATAACCAAAATCCGTGGTGTTAAGCGCATGAACAAAATCCTCAGCAGAACAGACCCTTTTCTCCTCCAGCTTGTCTGCAATCTCTCGGATGGTCATGCCCTCGATAAAGGTAATGGTCACAATCTGACGCTCGTCGCGCACTGTTTGTATCGCCGCAAAGATTTCATCGTAGCCCATATTGGAATTAAGCGTAAAGCTGCCGCTTAAAAAGCTGTCGGCATAATCGCGGAAGGTGGAATAAAGCCGAAAGGTCAGCGGCTGCGAGATAATTCCCTTTTCCTTTAATAAATCCGCAACCTGTTGAGTATTGGCGTTTGCGGGTATTGTAACCGAGATTTCCCGTTCTGATTTAAACAAACCCAGAACATCGCTCATCGATTGCAGGATGAAAACCGACAATAATATGGACACAAACAGTACGCCTACGGTGTAGATGATTCCGTTTGCCAGCCATCCCAGTCCGCGCAGGGTCTTATTGCGGGGACTGCGGTACGCGGCATCCTTTGCCCCGGTTTGCTGCGGAGGGGTATAATCAAAGGCCTCCTCACCTTTTGGCCGCTGTCCGCGCACTGGCTTGCCGGGGGTTTGAGGTCTGCTAACGTTTACCGGCGGCACAGCGCGGTGATCGGCCTGGCGGCGCGCGCGGTTGTCAAAATCGGGGATTGCATTGTAATCCTCGTCCGCGATGTTCAGCTTAAAGGGCTTTGACGGTCTTGCTGGCACCTGCTGCTGAATGGCACCTTTATCGTAGGGCTTAACCTCCTCGCCTGACGGCTGGCCGTTCATCCGATTTTCGATGGATTTACGCGATACGACAATGGTTGGTTCGCTTTGCTCCTGCTTGGCAGGCTGCGGCGGGATTTCAACGTCCGGCGGAAGCTCGCCAAACGAATTGGGGCGGTATATACTTTTCTTTGGTGCGATAGGCGGCGGCTCGGCAGAGGACTTCCCGCCGCCGAAATATTCGGCATCCGACTTTTCTATATCAAACAGCTCCGGTTTGGAGTTCTCCCGCTTAGGCTGATCGCCGGATAAATCCCGGTCCTGTTCCCTGTCGTTGTAATTCATGATTGATTGACCTCCCCGCAGTTATGGATCGCGTAATTATATAACCTTTGCCGTAATAAGCGGCCGTTATGGCCGTTGTTTTTTACAGTCGATCACCTCGTGATCGGTGATAACAAAATCACAGGGTATATCATACCGCCCTCTGTGAAGCCTGCGAGTAATGCCTGAGGCATAGCACAGCCCCAGCATAACCCCGTCATAACGCGACAAAAAGCGGTCATAATAGCCTTTACCATAGCCCAGTCGATAGCCCTCACGGTCAAACGCAAGCCCCGGCACTAGGCACACACTTGATTTAAATTCACTGAGCTCCTCACAGCGCTCCGGGTTTGGCTCCAGTACGCCGAAGGTTCGGCGGTTAAGCTCATTAAAGGAACGTATGCAGTAAAAGCGCATCTCTCTTGTGCCGTCGATGCAGTAAGGGACTGCAACACGCCGACCCTCTGAAAGGGTAAGCTCTATTATCCTTCTTGTGTCAATCTCAAGCGGGGTGGAAACATAGGTGAGCAGCACATCAGCCGAGCTGAAGTGCCAGAGCGCGCGCAGGCGTCTTAAAATCTCGGTGTCGCAGGCTTCCTTCTGTTCGGGGCTCATCTCCCGCCGCTGTTCCTTATGCCGGTTTCTCAGGTCTTGCTTATAACATCTTATATCGAATCGCTGCATTGTAGTGACGCCCTTAGCTGGTCGGCCCTTTCCTGTGATACCAGCGCTGAAACTAACGCAAGCCCAAAGGGCAGCGCAACCCCCGCGCCCGCCGCGGTAATGAGCTTGCCTTCGCGCAGGACGCCGCCCGCCTGATAAAGCCCACCCGGTGCCTGAGATTCGTAACCGGGATAGCAGGTGTACCGTCTGCCGTTAAGCAAGCCCTTATGCCCGAGAATTGAGGGCGCGGCGCAGATAGTGGCAATCCATTTATCATTTTGTGCGCAGAAATCAATAAAACACTGCACAATTTCGGATTTTTCTAAATTTAATGTGCCGGGCATACCTCCCGGCAATACCAGCATATCCACGTTATCGGGTGAGACCTTGCTTTCCTCAATATCCGCCGAAACCGTAATGCCGTGTGAGCCCCTGATTGCTTTACCTCCCACGCCCACTGTCGTCACCTCAAGCTCCGCCCGGCGAAGGATGTCAATCGGCGCAATCGCCTCAATCTCTTCAAACCCGTTTGCAAGGAACACATAAATCATATGCTGTCAACCTCCTTCTATGCTTGCGGGCAAGCATAGTCCGCGCCCCTTGCGCGGCTCATGGTAAGCTTGCCACCAAAACCGGTTTTTCATGCGTTCGCGATGGGAATACAATTATGGAATGCGTATTACAGCGTTTTTGTGGAATTTCTCCAAGCAAAAGTTTTTTTATTGTTTAAGCTGCTCATAATGCTTTGTTACTTCCTCAGCCCTTCCGCAGCTCATTCGTCCCTCGGGGCAGGGTCCTGTTACGCAGGGCGGTCCAGCCGCTGCAAACAGATTCGGAGCTGCCTTGATGACACAAGCGAGCATTTGGTCGGCGACCTCATGAATTTCCCACTGGGCGCGGTTGCAGCAGCGGTGGTGAAAAAAGTTTATCAGGCTGCGGGCGTTCATGGTAACAATCATGCGGGTATCGCAGGCGTTGGGCAATACAAAACGGGCATCCTCAATAGCTAGTTTCTCCGCTTTCCTGTTTGCTGTCTCGGCGGGAACTCCCTCACCGGTCAGGCGACGGGTATGCGTGTCCTTTAGAATCTCAGCAATGCGTTCATAGTGCCGCGTCGCTGACTCCATGGCGCGAATATACTCCTCCTTTGCCTCTGCTATTGCTTCAATTTCTGGAGGAATAATATATTCAAAGCCGTTTTTGCGTACATACCGCTGACTTTGCACCGAATAGGATGCAATGCGATGGCGGGTAATCTGTGCAAGCAGGGCGCGGGAAACTCCCTCGATTGCAAAGGTAAACGATGCGTGCTCGATGGGGCTTTCGTGCCCGATCTCGGCAAGCATGGCCACAAAGCGCGAGGTTACCTCCGGCGTTAAGCCATCGGTGAGTGTTTCTATGCTTTCCGCATTGCTGTAGCATAGCTTTGCGGCGGCGGCCACCACCTTTTCGGGCTCGGGCGTATATGATATCAGTGTTACCTTTGCCATAACAGCTCCATGTCCTTTCCCGATAAATAATACGTCGGAGACAGGTAAAAATCCGCGCTCTGGCATTTAAAGTCATTGCAGTCGAAATTCGCGTCTTCTTAGTGTTTCCCGTGTTTCGGTAATAAGTAAGTAAAAGCGTTGTTGCTAATAATACCAGGCGCTTCGCCTTTTACGCCGGCTCATCGGATAATACGAGGTTTTACCGCTTGCATCTGCAAAAGGCGCTTCTTCCTAAGCCAATTTTTCAAGGCTCGTGAAGTTTGCCATAATCTTTTTGGTGCCGCGCGTATCAAACGCGATTTCAAGAAGGGTGTCGTTGCCCATGGGGGTAACCGCTACAACCAGACCGTCGCCGAATATCTTATGGCGAACGCGCTCGCCTGTCGTAAAGCTCTGCCGAACCGTCTCCCTGGGCGCGCCAGCGGCATATGCCCCACCTGAAAAGGCTGAAGAGGTTACTGTGGTCCTGGTCTGGGGCGAAGTAGGCTGCTTGCTTGCCCAGGAAAGCATGCCCGTTTCGTTTTTAAGCTCTGAAGGCATTTCGGAAAGAAAACGTGAAGGGCGGTTTCTGGTTGTTTGACCAAACAGCATACGCGAGGAGGCGTTTGTAATCGTAAGCTTCTCTTTGGCGCGCGTTATCGCCACATAGGCGAGACGGCGCTCCTCCTCCACCTCCGCGGGCTCATACATCGCGCGGGTACCCGGAAAGATTCCTTCCTCCATGCCCACGATATATACATTCGGAAACTCAAGACCCTTTGCGGAATGGATGGTCATCATCACCACCGCGTCAGCATCGGCGTTGTAGTTATCAATATCGGTAAGCAGGGAGATTTCCTCCAAAAAGCCCGAAAGCCCCGCCTGCTCGTTATCCGCCTGGTATTTCATCACATTGGACATCAGCTCGCTGAGGTTTTCAAGGCGGGTCAGTCCCTCATCCCCTTGTGCCTTGAGCATCTGCATGTATCCGGTGTCTTCTAAGACATCCTCCAGCAGGTCGTCGAGCGTGGCTTCCTTTGCGCGCTCCATAAAGGCGCGCAGCATATCCGCAAAGGAGTGCAGCGGCTGCGCCTTGCGGGCAAGCCCCGCGTACTGCTCCGGCTCGCTGATCACCTCAAACAGCGACACACCAAGGCTGTCGGCAATTTCCCGTGCCATGGCGACAGTCGCGTCACCGATACCGCGCTTTGGTTCGTTAATAATGCGCGTTAAGCGCACGGTATCCGACGGGTTATTTATCACCGCAAGATAAGCAAGGATATCCTTAATCTCCTTGCGCTCATAAAAGCGAAGGCCGCCGATGATACGGTAAGGGATAGCCGCCTTGATAAAATGCTGCTCGAGCTGCGCGGACTGGGCGTTAAGGCGGTATAGAATGGCATGGTCGGAATACCGCTTGCCTGCCCGCACGTTTTCCTCCACCGCGCTTGCAATGTAGGCACTCTCCTCATCCCCGCTCTGGGCGCGAAAAACCTGCACCAACTCGCCTGGGTTATTCTTGGTCCACAGGTTTTTGCCTTTGCGTTGGGTGTTGTGGGAAATAACCTGATTTGCGGCATTGAGAATGGTTTGGGTGCTGCGGTAGTTTTGCTCCAGCCGGATAACCTTTGCGTGGTCAAACTGATTTTCGAAGGAAAGTATATTTTCAATCGTCGCCCCGCGAAAGCGGTAGATGCTCTGGTCGTCGTCGCCCACGACGCAAATGCGCTGATGCGCGGCAGAAAGCAGGGCAACCAAACGAAATTGCGCATGGTTGGTATCCTGATACTCGTCCACCATCACATACGCAAAACGGCGCTGCCAGTGTGCAAGCACCTCGGGGAACTGCTCAAAAAGTTTTACCGTGCAGCAAATAATGTCGTCAAAATCCAGTGCGTTTGCTCCGCGCAGGCGCTTTTCGTACAGCTCGTACAGCTCGGCAAGCTTTGTCTGGCGGAACTCTCCCTGCGCCTCGGCCCTAGCACGCTTCGGCTCGATCATACGATCCTTAAAGCGGCTGACGGCTCCCAGCACCTGTTTGGGAGGAAACTGCTTGTCGCTAAGGTTTAAATCCTTAATACAACCCTTTAAGACGCGCACCGAGTCGTCGCTGTCGTAGATGGCAAAGCTGCGGTCGTAGCCCAGCGCCTCAATCTCACGGCGCAGGATGCGCGCACAGATAGAATGAAAGGTTCCCGCCCAGATATCCAGCGCCTGTTCTCCCAGCACCGACTCCAAGCGGCTTTTTAGCTCTCCCGCCGCCTTGTTGGTAAAGGTGATGGCAAGCACATTCCATGGCTTTGGCTGGTCAACCCCAATCAGGCTTTGCAGGCGCCCGGGGTCGCTGACCTCCGATTTCGCGCAGGACGCAATAAAATCCATATCTCCCTCTGTCAGCCACTGAGGTACTTCTTCATTGAAGTATGCATTGCCGTAGCGAATGAGATAGGCGATGCGGTTGACTATAACCGTCGTCTTACCGCTGCCGGCGCCCGCCAAAATTAAGAGCGGAACCTGTGTGCTGAACACGGCGGCCCGCTGCGTTTCGTTCAGTCGCGAAAATTCCTTCTCGAGAATCTGCTTTTTCAATTGTATGTATGTAAGGCTCATGTCCATATCCGTCCACAATCCTCCAGTTGAATCAATCATTTAAATAGCTCCGCGCGCATGGGAAAGGAATTATTGTGAGAGCCGTTGCCCTTTTCTCAATCTCAATTATTATAGCAAAATCGCGTCATAAAATCAAACAAATCCGGCTAAACACAAGAAAAGCGCAACTTGTCGCGGGCAAACCGCGTCAAGTTGCGCTTTACGAGCAATACCAATTCCATCAAAAAGTGTAAAATCATACATAAAATGCGCGTGAAAGCCCATACCTCAAAGAATTTTACTTGATTATAGTTCGCTTTTAAATCGGTTATTCGTATAACCGGTTATTTTAAGCCGCTCAAGCGTCGCAATTACCGTTTGGCCGCGATTGATAGGATTTAGCGCTATTCTGGCGCTCGGCCTTATATGTGCTCCTCCCACGCCTTTGCACGCACTACTGCCTTATGCCAGGCGGCAATCAGCCGCCCTCTTGTCTGTTCCTCCATATCGGGCTCATAAACCTTATCGAGTGTCCAGTTGTCTTTAATCTCGTCCGTGTCCTTCCACAGCCCCACCGCAAGACCGGCAAGGTATGCCGCACCGAGCGCCGTGGTTTCGCGTATCATGGGGCGGCGGATGGTTCGGTTCATAATATCCGCCTGAAACTGCATTAAAAAGCCGTTTGCCGACGCGCCGCCATCCACCCGCAGCTCCGAAACAGGGATGCCCGTATCCGCCTCAATCGCCTCGACCAAATCACGGGTCTGATACGCAATGGACTCAAGCGCCGCCCGAATAATGTGGTTACGCCCGGTACCGCGCGTCAGTCCCAGAATCGCACCCCGGGCGTACATATCCCAATGAGGCGCGCCAAGACCGGTAAAGGCGGGCACGACATAGACCCCCCCGTTATCCGACACCTTACGCGCAAAATACTCGCTGTCTGAAGATTCACTGATAAAGCGAAGCTCGTCGCGCAGCCACTGAATTACCGCGCCCCCCACAAAAACGCTGCCCTCCAGCGCGTAGCAAACCCGGCCGTCCGCGCTTGCGGCGATGGTGGTAAGCATACCGCGGGCGCTGCGGCACAGCTTTTGCCCTGTGTTCATTAGCATAAAGCAGCCGGTACCATAGGTATTTTTGATGCCGCCCGCCTCAAAGCAGGTTTGACCAAACAACGCCGCCTGCTGGTCGCCCGCAATCCCCGCAATAGGGACATCGCAGCCGGAAAGATTTGCGGTGCCGTACACCTCGCTTGAGGGGCACACCTTGGGCAGCATCTCCCGTGGGATATTCAGCTCGCGAAGGATGGTTTCATCCCAGCACAGCTTATTGATGTCAAACATCATGGTTCTGGAGGCGTTGGTGTAATCGGTAACATGGGCCTTTCCTCCGGTTAGCTTCCACACCAGCCAGCTGTCCACGGTGCCAAAGAGGATCTCTCCCCGTTTTGCCCGCTCACGCGCATCCGGTACATGGTCTAATATCCATGCCAGCTTTGTCGCACTGAAATACGCGTCGGGCAAAAGACCTGTGGTCGTTTGAATATGGTCTTTGAGCCCGCACTCCACCAGCTCCCCGCAGCGGTCGGCGGTACGGCGGCACTGCCATACAATGGCGTTGTAAACGGGTCTGCCTGTTGCCACATCCCACACAATGGTGGTTTCACGCTGGTTTGTAATGCCGATTGCCGCGACCTCGGCGGGGTCTATGTCACTTTTTGCAAGAGCCTCCATCAGCACGCTGTACTGGGAGGAGTATATCTCCAGCGGGTCATGCTCCACCCACCCTGACTTTGGGTAATGCTGGACAATCTCCTTTTGCGCGAGACTTAAGATGTTTTGCGAGCGGTCGAAGATGATGGCGCGGGAGCTTGTGGTCCCCTGATCGAGTGCTATGATGTACTGCTTCTTCTTTTCCGGCACGATACTCGTTCTCCTTCGTCGCTTTTTATGTGCAAATCAAACCAAATTCGCGGGACTAAGCCCGTATGTATTGGTCTAATTATACTCCCCGCCAGCTAAAATGGCAAGAAACACAGCTAAAATTGCAGCGATGCCCTGTAGCTGTGGATACACGCCGCCGTCTGAGCTGCGCCAAACGACGGCGCAATGAAAACAAGATTCTCCTGCATTTCTTCGCAAAACGCGCGAATACTATTCATAAGCCCGAGGCTCGGCAAAATGAACTGCGAGACGCGTTGCCTCGTGAAAATAGCAAGCGGGAAAGACGGTGAGGGAATGAACAAAAAGGTCAATCAACTTCGCTTTGTTCTGGTGCTTGCCTTTTTTGACCTGCTCAGCGCGGCCTGCTCGGTTGTTATCGGCTTTCGGCTCAAATTTGGCTTTCTCGGACGCATTCCCACCCATTACACCTCAAACATCAATTACTATATCCTTGCCGTTTTTGTATTTACCGCACTATATAACCTTTTGCTGCATGTATACTCCCTGCGGCGCCAGCACATTGATTTTGCCCATATCTCCCTGCTTTTGCCTTCCGCCGCGGCGGTATTTGGCTCGCTGGTTCTGTTCGACCGGGCTTTGCGGCTGGGGATGCCCTTTGAGGTTATGGCGATTATCAGCGCGCTGCTAATGTGCTTTATGCTGCTGTCACGGCTTATGCTAAAAGGGCTGAGCCGGGTCGTAACCTGGTATTCGCGCATGAACAGCAAAAACACGTCGCGGCGGGTCATCATCTACGCGGCGGGTGAAATGGGGAAATACCTTTGCCAGAAGCTGCTTTCCTCCCCTGAAAGCGGCCGCAGACCGGTGGCGTTTATTGATGACGACCGCTCCCTCCACGGACAGCGCTTTGCGGGGATAAAGGTGGTTGGCGGGCTAAAATCGCTTTCTTACGCAATTCTTGCCTATTCCGCTGCCGAGGTGATCCTCGCCCTGCCCAACGCGGAGGCGGAGCTTGTCAAACGCATTGTCGCGATATGCCGCCAGCAAAAGGTTGAGGTGTCGCGCTTTGGCACCATAGAAAACCTTGAGGAGCCTGAGAAGGCGCGCATTAGCGGCATTCGGCTGGACGACCTCCTGCGCCGGGACAAGATCAGCCTGAACATGCAACTGGTGCGCTCCTTTTTGCAGGGTAAGCGGGTATTGGTTACAGGTGGTGCCGGCTCCATCGGCTCGGAGATCTGTCGTCAGGCGCTGGGGTTTGGCGCGGCACTGGTGATTGTGTTTGATATTGACGAGAACGGATTGTTCGAGCTTGGCAACGAGCTGCGTGAGAAGTTTGACGAACACCGTTTTTTTCTGCGCGTGGGTTCGGTGCGGGATGAGTTTCGCCTGTCGTCAATTTTTTCGAAATACCGCCCCGACGTGGTGTTTCACGCCGCCGCGCACAAGCATGTGCCCATGATGGAGCAGAACCCCACGGAGGCAATTAAAAATAACGTGTTTGGCACTATTGCCGTGGCACGCTGTGCCGCGCTGCACGAATGCTCGCGGTTTGTGTTAATTTCCACCGACAAGGCGGTAAACCCCACTAGCATTATGGGTGCCTCCAAGCGCATCGCCGAGCGGTGCATCCGGCTGCTGTCCTCCCGTTCCAAGACCATCTTTGCCGCCGTGCGCTTTGGCAACGTCCTTGGCAGCAGCGGCAGCGTGGTACCGTTTTTTATTAGGCAGATTGAAAGCGGCGGCCCTGTTACCGTCACCCACCCAGAGATGCGCAGGTATTTTATGACCATTCCCGAGGCGGTGCAGCTGGTGCTGGAGGCAGGCGGCATTGCGGCGGGAGGCGAAATCTTTGTGTTGGATATGGGCGAACCGGTGCGCATCTACGACCTTGCGCGGGATTTGATATTGCTCTACGGGCTTAGGCCGGATGTGGATATCCGAATCGAGTTTTGCGGCCTTCGTCCCGGCGAAAAGCTGTTTGAAGAGATATCCCTGGCTGAGGAGGAGGTGTCCAAAACCGATAACGACAAGATATATGTGCTCAAACAGGCGGAGGCCGACTTTGAGGGGCTGGAAACGATTTTAACGGCGCTGGAAAAAGCCGCCCGGGCGCAGAATACAGCGGCGCTGTACGCGGCGGTGCGGTGTTTGGTTCCCACCTTTGTGCGAGAGATTGAGCGGCAGGAGGAGACGCCGTGGGAAAACAGCTGCGAAACAGAATACGGTCAAGCCCCTTCTTGAAAGGGGTTTTAATCCTTATGAGCGGCTCGGTGCTGTCCCAGCTCGTGCCTTTTTTAGCGTCCCCAGTTTTAAGCCGTATCTATACCCCCGAGATATTCGGGGTATACAGCCTGTTTGTCTCCACCGTAAACATCCTTGATGTGTTTGCTACGCTAAAATACGATATGGCCATTGTCACTGCCAAGGAGGAAGCGCAGGCCGTAAGCCTGCTGTGGGTTTGCGCGGGTATCGCCGCGACGCTATGCGTCCTGCTTTTTTTGCTGGCGCCGCTTATTCCGGCACTGTTCCCAAGTTTTGCGGGCAGTAACCCGCTTTGGCTGTACTGGGTACCGGTTTCGGTGCTGTTTACCAGCGCGTTTTCCACCTTAAATCTGTTTTGCCTTCGTCTGGGGCAGTACCAAAGCATTACGCGGGCAAACATTGTACGGGCTGCTGCCGCCGCCGCGTTGCAGATATCCCTGGGCTTGGCGGGGCTGACCATATTTGGACTGATTGCGGGACAGATTATTTCGTATTTTGCGGGGGCGTTTTTGCTGTGGTTTGGCGCGCGCAGGCAAATACGCCCGCCAGTCCTTAGTCGGCTGGCAAAATCGGCCCGCGCAAGCTCCGATTTTCCCCGTTATACCCTGCCCGGCACGCTGGCCACTACGTTAAGCTACAACCTTGTATCCTATTTTCTCAACGCGTTTTTTCTCCCCGCACAGCTTGGGTACTATTCGGTTATCAATCAGGCGCTCAGCACTCCGCTTACGGTGGTTTCGGGCGCTGTGGGCAACGTGTTTTTTAAACGTGCCTCGGAGGAAGAAAGCAGCGGGCAGATGAGCTTTGGCACCTTTCGCTCGGTAACGCGTACGCTGTTCTTTCTGTCACTGCCCATTTTTACCGCGCTCTATTTGTTTGCGGCACCTGTAATCCGTATTTTTCTCGGCGAGCAGTGGGTTCCCGCCGCCGCCATGGTGCGTGCGCTGGTACCGATGTTTTTAGTGCGCTTTGTTGTCAACCCTATTACCACCAGCGCCATTGTTGCAGGGCGACAAAGCGGCGCGATGCTGTGGCAGTTTTCGCTGCTTCTGGTTTCGGTAATTCCGGCGGCGGTTCAGTTGCTTTATCCCCTTTCGGCGGTTCAATATTTAACGCTGCTATCCTGGCTGCTTGCGTTTTGCTATGCGGTTTTTTACCTGTACTGCAGACGGCTGCTGCTTGCCCGCCAAGTGAAGCCATAACGAATACTAATCTCCTCAATAATTATAGAATTGTAGATAAGAATCCGGTTAAAAGCCCATAAATCAAAGCTTTTCACTTGTTATTTATACACAGACGGCAATAATAGCCGGTAAATTTACAGTATGACGGGAGCGTGCCGACTTTGAAGCAGATAATGGATAGAATCAGAGCGGAGCTGTCCCCCGCCTTTGAGCTTGTATACCTTACCTGCGTATTCTTTATGTATTTTGAGATTGCCGTACCGCTGCCCTACAGCGTCTTTAAGGGCTTGTACGCCGGTGTGTTCCTCCTGCTTACGCTGCGAATCGTTTTGCTTCGGGAACGTCCCTGGGATTGGGTTCCGGCCTACCTGCGCTCCTCACGGGCGCTCGTTCCGGTGCTGCTGATGCTGGCTTACCTGCTGTGGGATGTGGCGGGGCTTTGGTATTCACCCAACCCCTCCTTTGCCGCAAAAAAATACCTTGTAATTTTGCCTATGCTTTTGTTTTTAATCCCCACCTTCTACTACATCCGCAGCGAGACGCGCCTGAATAAGCTTTACATGACCCTTGCCTTCTCCGGCATATCCGTCGGATTGTTTTCGCTCTCAAACTATTTTGTCTATGAGTTCATTCCCCTGCCCTATATCCGCAGGCTGTCTTTTTTGGCAGACTATAACCGGTATGCCCAATGCCTGTTCATTCCCTTTGCACTGGGCTGCTTTGGAATTGCGAACACGAGGTTTAAAAACCGCCATACCCGTACCGCGCTGCTCTTTGCCTGCGCCGCGTACTATGCGCTGATTATCACGCTCAGCGGCTCGCGGCGCACCTATCTTGCACTGTTTCCCGCAATTGGTATCCTTTTACTATACCGCGCCTTTCTTGTTGCGCGATATAGCGTGAGCGAAAAGACGGCGTTCCGCCGTCTGGCGGCGGGAGCCGTGCTGTGTGTGCTCTGTGCGGCGGGCGTGTACCTTGGGCAGCTTGGATTTGAACGGTATTCGGACATAAAATACCGTTCCGAGCTTGAAAACGGCGGGAATGTGGGGCAGGAAAACACGGTGGAGGAGGTGATTGACACCATTTCATCCGGCGGATTGTTTGATAAACGGCTGGTGATATGGCGTGTGGCGGTAAACGAGGCGCTAAACTACGAATTAAAGGATATACTAATAGGGCGCGGCAGCGGGTACGACGTCTACCTTTATGATATCACCGACGATAAAACCCTCGCCAAGCTTTACTCCGGCTTTAATAACAAGCCCAAAAATTGGATGAGCCCGCATAACTTTTTGCTTGCCGACCTGTTAAGCGGCGGCGTAATTCGCGTGACGATATCGCTTGCCCTTGTGCTGGCGCTGATATCTCTCCTCTTTCGGTTGTTTGTACGCCGACCGGGTCGGGCTCTTCCGCTGATGCTGGCTATGGGCTTTGTGTATTTTTACGCCTTAATCTCCGGACACTACGGTTACGCGTATGACAAGTATTTTTATATTCTACTCGCGGCTATCGTGGCGGAGCACGCCCTGTCCCTGAGCCAAGGACACGACGGCAGCCGCGCAAGGCTTTAATTCCTTTCCCATTTTCATTTTTACGGCAACCGGTAAGGATATGACAAGCCTATGGCACCATTATTATAGCGACAATGATGGAAAGGCTTGGTCAACAATATGCCGATGATTCTTTACGTCTGTTATACCGATCTTGACAACTCCCAGTCCGGCTCCTCGGTGCGCCCTCAAAAGATGCTGCACGCCTTTGAGGAGCTTGGCTATGAAATACTGCTGCTATCAGGCGACCAGCGGCGCATGAACGAACGGCGGCGGTCTGTGCAGGGCATATTTACGGCACTAGGCAGGTATAGTCCTGATTTTTGCTACATCGAGCTGCCCTCCGGCCCTATTCAGGGGTTTGCAGACCGTCGGCTGCTCATGCGCCTTTCCCGCCTTGGCATTCCCACTGCGGCGTTTTACCGTGACGCATATTATCGCCTTGCCCCGTGGTGGAACCTTGCGCTATACAAGAAGATTACGGTTCGTTTTTTGCATTCCGTGGATATCGGAATCCTGCGCCGCTGCTGCGACATCGTGTACTTTCCGTCCCGCACCATGGCATCGCTGTTTGACTTCCCACAAAAGGGGGTTCTTCCGCCCGCCTGTGAGCGACTGTTTTTAAAGCCGCGC
This sequence comes from Bacillota bacterium, assembly GCA_023433405.1. Taxonomy (GTDB): domain Bacteria; phylum Bacillota; class Clostridia; order Oscillospirales; family Ruminococcaceae; genus Acetanaerobacterium. Next base: position 97,589 of record JAEZCT010000054.1, read on the forward strand.
GAGGATCCTAGGGTCTGCATCTATGTGGGCGGGCTCTCACGCTGGTACGGCACAGACCTTATGCTGCGCGCGTTTGAAATGTTAAACCGGGGCGGCAATTACCCCTTGATCCTGGTCTGCCGCGAGAGCGAAACAATAGAGATTGAGCCGCGCTACCGTTCCGCCTCTTGGCTGACGATCTCTCATGCCAGCGGCAAGGAGCTGGAAGGCTTTTATGCGCGCGCGGATATCGGCCTGTATTGCGGCAGACGGGATCAGTATATGAATCTGTCTATGCCCGTTAAGCTGTTTGGCTATCTATCCTACGGCCTGCCCGTCGTGGTCACCAACTGCACCGAGGTTGCAAGCTTTGTGCGCAAAAACGGGGTCGGGCTGGTGGTAACCGACGACTCTCACGCCATCGCGGCAGGGGTACGGGATATGGTGGCAAACCCAACCGCTTACCGCCGGTATTACGATAATCTTGTACAAGCCATTAAATCGGATCATCTGTGGATACACCGGGCGGGCAAGGTCGCCGCCGACCTTGAGCATGGCACCAGCCTGAATTCTAAGCTGTAGACTCATTGCAATGCGGTTGCGGTAAAGGGGGCTTAAAGGGCGCGATGAGAATCTTGTTTTTATCGGCCGCATGCTCCTCCCATACGGTCAAATGGGTTAATACCCTCGCGCAGCGGGGACATCAGGTACTGCTTGCCACGCAGGTTGACCACCGTGCCCGTGCCGACGCGGTAAGCCCCCTTGTTCGCGTGGAATACCTCATGCGGTCGGGTACGGCGGGCTACTATTTTAATGCCGCACAGCTGCGAGAGCTTGCCGCCGCCACCCAGCCCCAGGTTGTAAGCGCACACTACGCCAGCGGTTACGGTACACTTGCACGGCGCGCGAAGCTGTACCCTGTGCTGCTGTCGGTGTGGGGCAGCGATATCTTCGACTTTCCTACAAAAAGCGGTCTGCATCGCAGGCTGACCGAGAAAAACCTTTCCCACGCCGTGGCAATCGCCTCCACAAGCCGGGTAATGGCAGAAGAAACACGCCATTACCTCAAAGCCGAAACGCCGATTTTTATTACCCCCTTTGGAATTGATATCAAGCTGTTCGCCCCGCAGGTACGAAAAAATGACGGGACTTTTGTAGTGGGTGTAATGAAACGACTGGAACCGGAATGCGGTGTGGAGGTTTTAATTCAGGCGTTTAAGCTTTTGCGCTCCCGGGTAAGACTGGAAAACCCCGGAAAACGCGTCCTGCTGCGCATCTACGGTCAGGGCAGCGAATACGCCCCCCTGCTCGGCCTTGCACGCCATATTCTCGTTGCGGAGGATACAGAGTTTTTCGGGCAGATTGCAAACAGCGACATGCCAAACGCACTGGCGCAGATGGATGTGGTATGTCTGCCCAGTCTGCGGGAAAGCTTTGGCGTCGCCGCGGTGGAGGCCATGGCCAGTGCAAGGGCTCTTGTCACCAGCGATGCCGCGGGTTTTTTGGAGACCGTGGAGGATAGCGTAACGGGCATTATCGTGCGTGATATGGATGAAAAAAAGCTTGCGGACGCGCTTTATGCGCTGTATAAGGATCCTTTGCTCTGCCGTGCCATGGGCAACGAGGGACGCAAGCGGGCGGAGCGTCTATACTCCATGGAGCGCTGCGCGGCAGAAATGGAAAGGGCGCTGGAGTTTGCGGCGAGAAGCAAAAAAACGTAGAAAATACGCTTAATTAAGGATAAATGCATGAACCTGCTAATTATCAATCATTATGCCGGCAGCGAGGCGATGGGTATGGAGTACCGCCATTTTTACATTGGCAGAGAGCTTGCAAGGCTGGGGCACAGGGTAGTAATTGTTGCGGCAAGCTTTTCGCATCTGCGGGGACAAAACCCCTTTCCGGAGGAATCTCTTGAGGAAACGACGGAGCAGGGCGTCACCTTTGTTTGGCTGAAAACCCCGCCCTACTACCGCAACAACCTCTTTCGCGCCAAGAATGCGGCGACGTTTTTGTGGACCCTCCATCTTCACGCTCGAGAGCTTTCCTCCATCTATCGGCCCGACGCGGTGGTGGCTTCCTCGACCTATCTGTTTGACCTCTACCCCGCCTCCCGCATTGCCCGGCTTAGCGGCGCGCGACTAATCTTTGAGCTGCACGACGTATGGCCGCTAACCCTGACCGAGCTGCACGGGCTTAGCCGAAAGAACCCGCTGGTGATGGCCCTTGCCCACGCGGAGCGAGACAGCTACCGGCGTGCGCACCGTATTATCTCCATCCTGCCCGGGGCGGCGCAGCGCGCCAAGGAGCTGGGGCTATGGGGCAAGCCCGTCATTTACATCCCAAACGGAGTGGTACCGGAAGCGCAGGAGGGCTGCCAGCCAAGCGCGGCGCAGCGGCGCATTCGAGAGCTGAAGGAGCAGGGGTTTTTTACCATTGTCTACGCGGGCGGGTTTGCTAACGCAAACGCACTCGAGACCCTGGTAGACTGTGCCGCTTTGCTGCCTGACGACATTGCGGTTGTTCTGGTGGGCAAGGGCGACCAAAGCCATGCGCTTGCAGACCGCGCAGCCAAAAAAGGGCTGCACAACCTGTTCTTTGAGGAGTATGTTCCAAAGCAAAAGGTTCCGTCCGTGTTACGGGAAGCGGATTGTCTGTACATTGGCGCAAAAAAATGTGCGCTGTACCGCTATGGCGTTGGGATGAACAAGCTGTACGACTACATGCTGGCGGCGCGGCCAATCCTGTACGGGGTGGATGCGCCCGGCAACGAAGTCGCGGATTGCGGCTGCGGTATCACCGTCGCGCCGGATGACCCAAGGGCACTTGCCGAGGGTGTCGAGGCCATGCGCAGGCTTACGGCGTTTGAGCGTGAGGAGATGGGCGTGCGGGGTCGGGATTATGTGCTGAAAAACCGTGCTTACAGCACCCTTGCCGCTCAGTTTTTAAGCGCCATGCAATAGTAAGCAATACATCGATATGCATAAATGCAAACGGAGAAACGGTTATGCTCCCGAAGAATCCGCGCCATCTTCCCCCCGCCATGCAAAATGAGGAATGCGGACGATACCTTGCCCTATTAAACAGGCGCAGGGCGGCCTTTCGTGTTAAGCGCGCGTTTGATATCCTTCTGTCGCTGTGCGCGTTAGCGGCGCTTTTACCGCTGCTTTTGCTCATTGCCCTGCTGGTGGGGCTCACCTCCCAGGGCGGTGCCTTGTTTTGCCAGACACGCGTCGGGCAAAACCTGAAGCGTTTTACCATCCTAAAATTCCGCACCATGCGCGCTTCGGATAACCGCTGCGCCCTGCCGCTCACGGTGCGCGACGACCCGCGCATCACTCCCCTTGGGCGGTTTCTTCGCAAGCTGCATCTGGACGAGCTGCCGCAGCTTATCAACGTTTTAAAGGGTGATATGTCGTTTGTCGGCCCAAGGCCAGAGGTGGAGCGTTATGTGCGGCAGTACACACCCCGCCAGCTCGCAACCCTGCTGATTCCCTGCGGCATTACCTGCACCGCAAGCCTTGTCTACAAGGACGAAAACAACCTGCTTACGGCGAGTGATGACCCGGAAACGTGCTACCTGCGCGATATCCTGCCCGTGAAAACCGAGTATAACCTCGCATACCTTGAGCGATTTAGCCTAGGTGAGGATATTAAAATCATCCTGCAAACAGCGCTTTCGGTTATTGGGGTGACGCCCAGGGTTTAAAACCCGCAACACGCTGAGTGTTTATGCTATTATCGTTTTAAAGCTTTGCAGGTTAGCTGATAGAATGTCTTAATAAACCCGCCTGCGGTGAAGCTTTTATCACAAATAAGGTTTTATCATTTTTTATTTGTGAAAGGATAGTGTGGCTATACTCTATCTTTTTTGAGCGTCTTATGGTAAATTATTAATGAAAATGTCGTATAGTACACCTGTACAACACCACAGATTGCAAACACTTTTTGCTAAGAGATAAAGTGTCCTTATTGCGAGACGGAAAAAGCGTATCGTGACAGGAAAACGGAAAGAAGGCATAACGATGGAACATGGGGCTTTTTCTGGCGGTGTGGAACCGGGGGGACTGCGCACCACCTACGAAATCAATATCCTCATCTGCTACCTGCTAAAGAGTGTGGATGCCGCCTTTACCAAGGCGCAGCTCGCCGAAATATTGCAGCGCGACGGGCTTGTTAACTACTTCGAGCTTGCCAATTCCATCAATGAGCTTGTAAAGCTCGACCAGATTCGCGCGGAAAAGCAAGCAGACGGCGAGGATGTATATCGTGTGACGGAGCTTGGCGCGAAGGCCTGCGCCACCATTGAACGAACCGTTTCGGCATCGGCGCGGGAGAAGGCCGTAAAGGCTGCCCTGCGTCTGGTGAAACGGATTGACCGTGAACGGAAAAACAAGGTGGATATTTCGCAAACAGAGGACGGCTACCTTGTAACCATGCGCATTCTGGACGTAGGCTCTGACCTGATGACCCTTACCCTGTTTTTACCAGACGCGATGCAAGCCGAGGTGGTTAAGCGACAGTTTTTAAATGACCCCCAGCTGCTGTATAAGGGGGTATTGTCACTGTTGGTGCGCGATCTTGAGGATTATAAGGGCTTTTCCTGCGGCGACGACGACCTGTTTGATTAGCGCGCCGGGTAATATCCGCTCACATATGCGGCAATCACCTTTGCCGGAAAGGACGGCGTTTCGCTATCCATGAGAATTGTACATATCGCGGATTTGCACCTTGGCAAGGTGCTGTTTGATTTTTCTCTCTTAACCGACCAGAGCGCGTGGCTGGAGGAGCTTACCCGCTTTATCAAGGAGCAAAGGGCGGATGCGCTGGTGATTGCGGGCGATGTATACCACCGTTCCGTGCCGCCCACCGAGGCTGTGGCGCTGCTGGATGATTTTTTGAGCGAGGTGATACAGGGCGCCGGCGTTCCTGTTTTAATGATAGCGGGAAATCACGACAGCGGCCAACGGCTGGGCTTTGCGTCAAAGCTGTTTGAGGGCGGGGGGCTGTATGTCTCCGGCGCCGTTGGAGAACGCCTGAAAACTGTTACCCTTCCCGATGCCTTCGGGGAGGTTCGCTTTGTTTTGCTGCCCTATTTTGAGCCGTATCCCATCCGGCGGCTGTATGCGGACGAAAGCATTAAAACCTCGAACGATGCCTTTGCCCGTATTGCCCGGGAAAACCTTGCGGAGATTGATTTTTCCCGCCGCAATGTTTTAGTCTCCCACGGCTTTTTCGGGAAAGACTCGGCTCTCGCCCGCTTCTCGGACTCCGAACGCAGCGTAGGCGGAACCGACCTTGTGGACAGTGGGCTAATTGAGGCGTTTGATTACGTCGCACTCGGACACCTGCACGCGCCGCAGACGGCAGGAGCACCCCATATCCGTTATGCGGGCTCTCCGCTAAAATATTCCCTTTCTGAGGTCGCGCAGAAAAAGAGCGTGACGGTGGTTGATTTGCGCGGCAAGGGGGACATGACCATAACCGCCGAGTATATCCCCGCTCCCCGTGACCTGCGCATAGTTACCGGCACGATGGCGGAATTAACGGACAAAGCCTTGCAGTCGTCCTATTCCCTTCACGACTACATATACGCCGTGATTACCGATAAGAATGAGGTTTATTCCGCCGCCGAAAAGCTGCGCGCGCTGTTCCCGAACCTGATTGGGCTGCGGCGGGAATCAGACGGCACCGCCACCAGCGACCCGCTGGTTTTTGGCACGGCGGTTGGCAAGCGGGATATTGACGACCTGTTCCGCTCCTTCTACCTCGACATGCGGGGAGAGGTACTGCCGCCAAGGCTTGCTAAGGCGATGCATGAAGTTTTTGCCGAGGCGCAGAGAGAGGAGCGGGAGCCGTGAAGCCGATTATGCTAGAAATTAACGCGTTTGGTCCTTACGGCGGCTCGGAGGTTATTGACTTTACCCAGCTTGAGGGGCAGAACCTTTTCTTGATTACCGGACCAACCGGCGCCGGTAAAACCACCATATTTGATGCGATTACCTTCGCGCTGTACGGGAAAGCAAGCGGCGAAAGCCGCTCTGACAACGAGGCGCTCAAAAGTGATTTTGCGTCGCCTGACGATCTTTGCCTGGTTCGCCTTCATTTCTTGCTGCACGGAGAACGGTACATCGTCGAACGCCGTCCCAAGCAGCAGCGCACCGTGCGCGGCGGAGGGGTAAGCACCGCAAACGGCGACGCTTTTTTAACCCTGCCCGACGGCGGGCTGGTGAAGGGTGTAACCGAGGTCACCGCTCGCGTCGAGGAGCTGCTCGGGCTTGACTGCGGTCAGTTCCGGCAGATTGTTATGCTGCCCCAAGGAGAATTTAAGCGTCTGCTGGAGGCAGAAAGTAAGCAAAAGCAGCTCATCTTCCGCAAAATATTCTCCACAGGTCTGTACAGCCTTGCGGAGCTGCGGCTTAAGGAGCGGCGCGACGCAGTAAAAGCGGAGCTTGACCAATACGCCGTAACCCTTGCCGAAGGCGCCCGGATGCTATCGGCGGCGGAAAGCGGTCCCCTCTCCCATGCGCTGTCTGCGCAGAGCCTGCATTACCCCACTGTTTTGGCGTGTGCCGACGAACAGCTTGCGGCGGACATGCAATGGCTCGAAACGGTCAATGCTCAGTTAACCGCGGTGCGGCAGGAGCATAGCCGAATTGACCTGGAGGCGGCGGAGCGCCAAAACGAGCGTCTGGATAGGCTGGAAGCGCTTCTTCGCCGACGGACAGTGCTGCAGGAGCAGGCAACCGAACAGGAGACGCGCAAAAAAGCGCTGCTGCTTGCCCGCCGTGCGGGTGAGCTTGCCTTTATTCGCCGGGAGATGGAGCTCGGCAGAGAATTGATTGAATCCGGTGAGAAATCCGCCTTGGAGCTGACGAAGCGCATTGCAATCAGTTCGTCACGGCTGGAAGATGCAAGCCGGTCGCTTGAAAAGGCACGGGAGCAGAAGAAGTCACAGCCAGCGCTGATTGCGGGCCGAGAGCGCTTTGCACGCTATCGGGAGGGCTTTGCCCTGATTCAAAGGCTGGATGAGGAGATTGTCGCCGTAACGCGCAAGGTCGGCGTACAGGAGGGCAACCTTGCCGCCATTGACTGCCTTTCGGCGCGTGCACTGGCTCAGCAAAGTGTAACGCGCACCGCGGAGCTGGCAAACGATCTTTGTGCGCTTTGCGCCTCGATAGAGGAGTACCTTGCCGCCGCACAGCGGTTTGCCGACAGCAACAGCGCTTACGCACGAGCCTTCGAACAGTTTTTGGCTGGGCAGGCCGGGCAGCTTGCACTTGGATTAAGGGAGGGTATGCCCTGTCCGGTTTGCGGCTCCACGGAGCATCCCTCCCCTGGGCATCCCGCCGAAAACGCGCCATCCGCGGAGCAGCTGAGCACGTTAAAACAGGAGATCGACACCCTCTACCACCGACAGATGACCCTTTTGGGCGATGTAAGGGCACAGGCCGCCGCCCTGCGGGCGAATTTCTCCCCGGTGCGGGAGGGCTCTGATTTCATACTACCCGACGGAGACCCCCTCTCCCTGCGCGATAAGCTTGCAGAACTGCGCGATAAGGCAAGGCGCGAGAGCGAGCTTGCGGCGGCACGATACGAACCCATAGCCGCCGATGCGGCCGTGCATCTCGCCCGCCTTAGCATGGCTGACGATAAACGGCTTTACGATACCCCTTACCTTTCTCAGCGCCGAAGCGTTATTGAGCAGGAAAGCGCGGCGCTTGCCGCGTCTCTTGCACAGCTTAAGGAACGAAGGCACGAGGCACAGGGCGCAGTTCCTAAAGAGTTTAACGACCCAGCCGCACTGGAGAAAGCCGCTGAGCAAAACGATATGGAGATAGCGCGGCAGGATGCGCAGGAGCAGCGGGCGCAAACCGAGCTTACCGCGGCTACCGCGGAGCGGGAACGGCTGGAGGAGGCGCTGGCAGGTGCAAAAGCCACTGCCGCGCAGGCATCGGTGGCTTTAAAGCTTAGAGAAGCGGAGCTTGCAAACGGCCTAGCGCGTTATGGCTTTGCCGACTGGGATGCCGCGTCTCGCTGCCGGTTATCCGATGATGCCTACGCCGAGCTGGAAAACGCCATCACTCAGTATGATGCCGAAGAGGCAAAAACAGCGGGAGAGCTTGAGACGCTGCACAAGGAATGTGAAGGAAAGTCGCGAATTGACCTGGATGCGCTGCGCGATAAGCTTACCGAAACAGAGCTGCGTCTTGCAGCGCTGGAGGCGGATAAAACGGCGCTGAGTCTGCGGGTGGATGGTAACGCCCGCGCCGTCGCCCGCATAAGGGAGCTGCTGGAAATCTCCCGGAAGGCGGAAGTCATTTATGGGGATATGCAGTCGCTTTACCTGCTAACCAAGGGGGAGAACGCGGCTAAGATATCCTTTGAACGGTATGTGTTGGGAGCCTACTTCGCCGATGTCATCCGCGCGGCCAACCACTGGCTGCACGACATGACGGGCGGACGATACCTGCTGCGTCATAAACAGGACCGTCTCAAGGGCGGCGGCGCGGCGGGACTGGATTTTGCGGTGCTAGACGCAAGTACCGGCAAGGAGCGCGCAGTCGGAACCCTTTCGGGCGGAGAGAGCTTTAAGGCCTCTCTTTCCCTCGCGCTGGGACTTGCGGATGTGATTCAGGGCTATTCGGGCGGGGTGAGCATCGAGACGATGTTCATCGACGAAGGCTTTGGCTCACTGGATGCGGTCTCCCGTGAAAAGGCGGTGGATACGCTGTTTGAGCTGGAGAAAACCGGGCGACTCATTGGCGTAATCTCCCATGTGGAGGAGCTAAAGGAGCGCATCCCCGCGCGCTTGGAGGTTACCCCCTCCCCTCACGGCAGCTCCGCCGCGTTTGTTTAGTCTGTCTGGTACTGCCGAATAATTTAAGCATTTTTATGCAAGAGGAGAACTTCCATGCTCCCAAAACTAACGCGAAGGTCTTTGGTGCTAATGCTTGTTCTTGCACTGCTTATATTAGCGATAACATTGTGGTATGGCAATTATCCATATTATTAAGGCTCAAATTATAATCCTTATGCCGAGGGCATGAGATTGATACACTTTACAAACGGAAAAAACTGAAAAACAGCGGATTCCCCGTAAAGGGAATAACCGCTGTTTTTCAGTTTGTGCGAATATCCGATTAAAAGCGTATAATACTATTCTCCGATAAAAGTGTTGATAAAAATCCGCGTCAAAATCCATAAATTAAAGATTTTGACGCGGATTTTTATACACTTTTTAATCGGATAATAGTATAAGAATCCAGTGAAAAGCTTTGGCTTATGGGTTTTCTCGCTGATTTCCATATACCATTCCACACTATTTGAACGGATCAGTATTAGCGCGGGCAGCCTATATGATCATCAGGCTTTCAAGATAGATGCGCCTTACATCCTCCCGCGACAGCAGCACTTCGCAGTTTGTAAGGCTTCTCGCCCTCGCGCCGATATCCGAGAACAGCTCGAGCTGTTCGGGGGTTATGGCTTCCTTTTCCCCCAGGATATCGCTCAGCGCACGGTCGAACTCCCCTACAGAGGGGTACCCCGCGGAACGCAGGGCCTTTTCGGCAAGCGCCGGCATTACATGACCCACATGGCGCAGGAAAGCCGCCAATAGCAGCCCGTTGGCGCGGCCATGATCCACATCCTTAAAATAGGTAAGCGAATAGCCCAGCGCGTGTACCGCCGTGGTACCAGTGTGAGAGATAACCACCCCCGCTAGCATTGAGGCATATAACAGCCTTTCACGCACCTGGTCGGTCAGCTCCCCTGTTTTGAGAGCGTCAAAGCACCCCACTATCAATGCGGCGCTTTCGTTGGCAAGGATATCGGAAAAAACACTGGCACGCTTTGAAAGAATGCCCTCCATCGCGTGAGAAAGCGCGTCTACCGCCGTGTTCAGCGCAATGCTTCGGGGCAGAGCCTTGGTATACTTCGCGTCAAGCAGCGCGAGCCTTGGAAACATGCCCGGGCAGGAGATGCTCATCTTGCTCTGGATGCTGTCGTTGGTCAGTACCGAGTACGGCGTTACCTCCGAGCCAGTTCCCGCCGTGGTGGGGATATGAACCATCGGCAGCAGAGTTTCTCCGTATCCGCCCGCAAACAGTCGCTCGGGTGGGATATCCTGACACGCAAGCAGCGCGATTGCCTTTGCCGCATCCATGGGGGAACCGCCCCCGATGGCTATGATAAAATCTGCCCCCTCCGTTTTTGCGGCGGTGGCTCCCGCATAAACACAGGACACGGTAGGATTTGCCGTTACCTGATCAAACACCGCGTAGCCCTTGTTCTGTGCGCTAAGGGCGGCGATGACATCATCCAATGCCCCGCACAGCTTTGCCGAGCGAGCCCCAGTGACGATTAGGGCCTTTGAACCGAAGGACGAAAGCTCCGCCGCATTGTTTTGTACACAGTCAGTCCCCATTTTCACCTTGGTGGGCATAAAAAAACCAGTTTCCAAACTCATCTGTATATCCATCCTTCCCAAAATGTCGTAAAACATTCCCCGTTTTTAAACCGTTTGCTCTCCTGTTAGCGTAATCCAGTTTACCGGTTTTGTCAACCGCTCAGGAAGCGCCTTGTGGCAAACCGGCTGTGTGTCAAACTGCATACCGCAACTCAATCAGTGTCTCTGTTGCTTTATTTTATACAAGTTTTTTATTTCAAAACTTAAATTCTTAAGGTTATCTTTAAAATTGTTTTCTTTTTGTAAATGCGGTGATAAAATCAGGCAAAGGGGTGTTTGATATGGATGAGATTGATACTGCAATTCTAAATGAGCTTAAAGCAAACAGCCGGGCCCCCACGTCGGAGATCAGCAAAAAGGTGCGTCTTTCTATTCCCGCAGTGGGAGAGCGGATTCGAAAGCTGGAGCAGGCGGGTATCGTGGAGCGGTACACCATTAAAATCAACCGCGCAAAAACTGACCAGCGGCTACTGGCATTTATCTTTGTTAACATTGACAAGACGGAAAACATCGAGGATTTTCGGCGGGAAATTGTTTCTCACCGTTGCGTTTTGGAGTGCCATCACGTTGCCGGAGCCTACGACTACCTGCTAAAGATTGTCGTAGACAGCACACAATCACTAGAGGATTTTTTGACGCAAGTCCTTAAGAAAATGAACGGGGTCGCAAGCTCCAATACCATTATTACGCTGACTACCCTAAAAGAGGAGATTAACCCATAGCAAAAAACATATGGAGGCGTTTACTGTGGTTTGGAAAGGCTTGAAATTTGGTATGCTGCTACAGCTTGCAGTGGGCCCGATGTGTTTGATGGTGTTTAACACCTCCGCCACACATGGGATTATTGACGGCTTGACTCTGGAGCTTGCAATCGCATTGATTGACTTGCTGTATATCGCACTATCCTGTATGGGCGCGGCATCCCTTATTAGCCGCACCCGGGTGAAGGCGGCGGTGAAACTGGTGGGGTGTCTTGTGCTGGTTTTGTTTGGGGCAAGCACAATCGCAGGGGCTTTTAAGCTTACGCTGCTGCCCAACATCGCATTGTTCTCGGACGCTACCGGGCAAAGCCTGTTTATTCAGGGACTGCTGCTTACAGCGTCAAACCCTCTCACCATCGTGTTTTGGAGCGGGATGTTTACGACCCAGATGTTTGAAAACCAGTGGATCAAGCAGCAGCTTTTCTTGTTTGCGGCAGGCTGTGTGTTATCAACCTTAATTTTTCTCACTGCGGTTACACTGCTTGGAAGCGTTTTGAGCGGCTTTTTGCCGGAGCTTGCGATACAGCTTTTAAACGCGGCTGTGGGCGCGTTTTTAATCTTCTTTGGTCTTCGGCTTTTGCTTAAGAAAGAAGGCAAAAAAGAAGCTTTGGTCTTGAAAGAATAATCAAAAACAGAATACAAATACTATGTTTTATCAAAGCCAATCAGCACCGGCGTAATATTATACCGCGATAATAGTATTCGCCTTTGGCAATCCACCCGCAGCAAAACACCGGTGTTTGTTGGGAAAAGAGGTGAAAAGGAAATGGCTAAAAGCAGAGAAGAAAAGAAACCCTCCCAGCAGAACAAGGCGCAGAACATCAACCGTCAGGAGAATGCGCAAAAAAACGGCATGAACATTGAAAACAACAAGGCTCAAAAGGAAGATATCCGCTACCGTGAGCCCTAGCAACCTGAACTCTCAATAGCAGAAAAAGGACACGCCAAAACCCCTTGGCATGTCCTTTTTCACTTGATTTTTATTCTTTTATAATTCGGATATTAGGTAATTCGTATAGGTATTACTGGGCAAAGGCCTCGTTATAGTTTAAGTATTTCCACTCCACCGTATCACCCTCCGTAACCGGCTGTTCATTTGCGCCAACCTGCGCCATCTCACCGTTTACATACAGGAGCCAGCCGTCGGTGCTGCTGCTTTCAATCCCCGCAATGGCGGAGATAAAGCCCTCACTTTCCACGAGATCCGGGAGCTTGCCTGCTGCAATGGCCGCTTTGGTTGCGTCAATGGCGTAGGCAGGCTCTGCCGTTACCTTCACCGTTCCATTGTACAGCAAGGCCTCCTCGGGACCAAACATGCTGACATTCACGTCGATTCCCTTTGCGGCACAGCTCGCGAACAGCAGCAACGAAATCGCGAGCGCCATAACAACCGCCAAAATTCTTGTTGACTTCATATCTTTTCTTTCCTTTCTTCTCCCCTGCCGTTTCGTTTTTGTTGCCGCGGCGAGAGGTAGTCTGCCGATATCGCGGCAATAATAGAGGCCGTTCGCCGCAATTATCCCATTTTTCTGGGCAAAAGTGGCAAGCGACCTTTGGTTATTATAGCGTTTATCTCATTTCATGTCAATGCGGCGTTACCGGGGTGGTCCCGAGCGTCGCATCAGGGCCTGCGCTATGCGCACCCCATCCACCGCCGCGCTCACAATACCGCCCGCATAGCCCGCGCCCTCCCCGCAGGGGTACAGTCCCTCTACCCCTATCGCCTCCAATGTCTCTCCTCGCGTGAGGCGCACCGGTGAGGAGGTGCGGGTCTCCACCCCGGTCATCAGGGCATCAGACGCGGCAAACCCCCCGAGCTTGCGCTCAAAGCTTTCCAGGCCAAGGCGGAGCATTTGTGAGACAAACGGTGGAAGCAAGGTGTGAAAATCGGCGTCCACAATGCCCAGCGCATAGGTTGCCGCTATTCGCCCTGCCTGTACGCCCGCTTTACCGGCAAGAAAGCGTCCTGCCGTCTGTGCGGGGGCCTTGTAGCTTGCACCCCCTGCGGCGAACGCCGCCTGCTCCAGCCGACGCTGGAACGCAATGCCTCCCAGAGGGCCACCACCGAAATCCGAAGGCTCCACCCCTACCACCAGTGCTGCGTTGGCGTTAAGCCCGTCACGGGCATATTCGCTCATACCGTTGGTCACCACGCCGCCTTCTTCGCTGGAGGACGGCACAACCGTGCCTCCCGGACACATACAAAAGGTGTACACCCCCCGACCCTCCTTGCGGTGGGAGAGCTGGTACTCCCCACTTGGCAGCGCGGGATGGCTTGCGTAGCGCCCGTACAGTGCGCGGTCTATCTCCGATTGCAAATGCTCAATGCGTACCCCAACAGAGAACGCCTTGGGCTCGATGGTCAGACCTTTGGTTGACAGCATTTCCACCGTATCCCGCGCGCTGTGGCCTATGCACAGAATCAGCGCCTCGGCGGGCTGCTCGGCACCGTTTACCGTCACCGAGCGCACCCGTCCATTCGCGATGGCTATGGATTCCACCTTGTGCTCAAACAGCACCTGCCCGCCAAGGGAGATTATCTCCTGCCGGATTGCCTTTACCACCACTCGCAGCCGGTCGGTGCCGATGTGGGGCTTTGCCTTTTCGAGGATGTCGGCGGGCGCACCGTGGGCATACAGCTCCCGCAGCACATAGTCACAGCGTTCGTCGCCAATGCGTGTGGTCAGCTTTCCGTCCGAGAAGGTGCCCGCGCCGCCCTCTCCAAACTGGACGTTGGTGTTTGGGTTAAGACGCGCTCCACGCCAAAAGCCCTCCACCTCAGACACCCGTTTCTCCACCTCCGCACCGCGCTCCAGCACAACCGGGCGGTAGCCCATGCGGGCAAGCGCAAGCGCCGCGAACATCCCGGCAGGGCCAAAGCCCACAATCACAGGCGGAGCTGAAAGCGGGGCTTCTCCGCGCGCAAATACGGGAGTGTTTTCCTGCTTTCGCGTTGCGCCGCTTGATGGCGCGCGGTCAAGCACACCCTGTTCGTTTGGTACAACGATACCAACCGAGTACACCAGCATGACGTGATCTTTTTTTCTTGCGTCCACCGAGGTTTTTACAATATACGCCTTCTCAACGTCCTTTTGGGAAAGCCTTAGGCGGGTAAGCGCTGCGGCGACAGCTTTTTCCTTTGGTTCCTCCGGCGTCAGGGCGATATTGGGAACAATAATGGACATATGGAGCGCTCCTTCCATCGGAAGCTAAAAAAATTAAGGGAGCCGAACCGGTTAAGGTCTGGCTCCCGTTCTGACCAAAAGGGTTGTCTACTTCTCTTTTACCGTGAGCACAACGGTATAATCACCTATGGCCCAGACCGTGCCGCGTGTGGGGATAACAATCTGCACGGGTACATTATGCTGGCTGCCCGAGCCCAGCTCTCGGTCGGAAAGATCAATCTCCGCGACGATGTCCCCGGAGGTGATCTGATCGAGCACATCGGGCGGGCCGACGATGCTCACATTGTTAATGCCCTTAGATACCACAGTAACGTCATAATTGCCCGGCACATTAATGGGCAGCAGGTTTTTCACACTGAACTTGCGTACCTCAAAGCCCGATATGGCAAAATCCACATTGACCTTGGTGATGTTTTGAATATTTAAAAAGTTCTCGGGAAGCTCCACATTAAAGGTAAAAACGCTGTCAGGCTCCACCTGCTTTAGGTCGATATAACGGAGGGGGATGTTGGACATCGTTTCCACCGTCTCGGCGGGACCCGCTACCTGAATAAACCGGGAGGACATGTTGTAGGAAAGCTCCCCGATGGGGAAGCCATCCGGCACGTTGATAAACTCAAGCTGCAACGGGAGCGTCTTCTTTTTAAGCACCGGAATTGTGACATCCGCCGTATCCTTATCAAGCTTCAAATGCGTCATGCTGACGGGCTGGCCCATTACATCATACAGTGCAATGCTGCCCTTCTCCACATAGGTTCTATCCAGAATATCAGGAAGCTCCGGCACAACAACGCATTTCGCCACGCGGGAAACATCCGACTCGGGGCCGGAAACGGTCACCTCACTGGGTGAAATATAATGCTTTTGGATAATAAACCCGTCGGGGGTGGAGAGTGAAGAAAGATCGACGCTTAACGCAATTTTTTTCGTCACCAGCTTATCAAACTTGACGGTGACAGTGCGCGGCCGCTCGGGAACCTCAATATCGTAGGTGGTATTCTGAAACTTTTTGCTTACCTGCACCTCAAGGGTATAGGTGTCGGGAGCATCCACCCCCACCAGGGAAACGTTTGCGATAAAGTCCTCTGGCGTAAGCTGGGCAACGGTCATACGGTTGCCGTTTACGCTGATATCCACGGTGTTGTCATCCACCGAAACCACGCTCAGATTCAGCTTTTCCAGGCTTGTCTGATCAAAAAATATGGGGATATCATAGATGGGACGGGCCCGGTCGGTGGAAAGAAGGTTCACCGTTACCGCCCACACGATGATACCCAGAATTACCGAGATGATCATGAGGATGCGGTCATTGTATAAAAGCTTGCGAATGCCCAGTTTTTTTATCTTCATTTTGCTTTCACCTTCCAAAACGGCGGTCGTTTTTCTAGCTGCTCCGCAAGCTTTGAGGCAAAGAGGGCCTTTTCCAGTCTCTCTCCCAATGACTGCGCGTCGTAGTTGCGAACTAAATTACCGTTCTCGGCGACCGAGATAATACCCGTCTCCTCCGAAACAATCACAATTACCGCATCAGAGTTTTCACTCATGCCAAGCGCCGCGCGGTGGCGGGTGCCAAGGCTCTTGCTGAGGGATTGGTTGTCGGATATGGGTAAAAAGCAGCCTGCCGCATAAAGCTTGCCGCCGCGGATAATCATCGCGCCGTCGTGCAGCGGTGAGTTTGGGAAAAAGAGGTTGCCGATCAGGTCTGAGCTCGCGTCAGCGTCAATCACCGTGCCTGTCTTAATAATCTCACCAAGCTTCGTATCGCGCTCAATAACAATCAGTGCGCCAATCTTTTGCTTTGACAGCACCGTTACGCTGTCGCAGATGGCGGAAACCGCCATGCGCCAGCGGCGCTCCTGCTCGTTTTCGTCGATGTCTCCCTGCATAAACATGGTGCTGATGCCGATTTTCGCACGTCCCACCTGCTCGAGCGCCCGCCGAAGCTCCGGCTGGAATACCACCACAAGCGCCGTCACACCAAGGGTTAGCACATTGCCAAGCAAAAACTGCATGGTAGTTAGCCTTAGGATATTGACAAGCAGGTAGCCCACCGCAAGGAGTAAAAAGCCCTTGACAAGCTGCTCCGCACGCGTATCGCGAACAAGCTTAATGGCCTTGTATATAAGATACGACACAATGGCAATATCCAAAAAGTCTCTGAACTCAATGGTTCTGGACCATTTGATGATATCATCCATAATTTTCGCGACGTCCATAAAAGCTCCTCACTGCTGAAAAGCAGCTCCAATCTGCGTTGGATTATGCATTTTCAGCCCTTACGCACTATAAAAAGTCGTGGGTTCCTGGCTATGTTCATAAGGAAAAAACCGCGAAAGAAGCCCTGAAAGCACAAGCATTTCTTCTGGTTTTTCCCTATACTTTTCTTGTTTATTGATGTAGCGTGATTAAGCGACGACTCGCTGTCTGCCGCTGTGTGGTTAATCTTTTTCGCTTTTTATTAAAAAGGAATTTTCACTAGAGTAGAGTTTGTCCATCATTTCCGGGGCATGGAACCCACATTGCGCAATCCATGCCATTGGCTATGTCTATTGTAGCATATTTGCCAGTGAATGCAATGCCTAAAAAATGCATTGTGATTTATGCATTTTTGTATTTTTAAGTGATTCTTATCGATTCTTTTCAGCTTATACGACGAGAAGATCAAAAAGCTTATAAAAATCATTGAACCGCTTGGATTTAAGGATTTTGACCCGGCTGCTATAACAGTTTCTTTACCTTATCCCCATCCTTTATGCGGTTCGTTGCAGACGGCGAAGCTCGTAGGCAAGGCGCATTACCTGCTCTTGCGTATTGTAAACCGAGAAGCTGGCCCGCACCGCGCCATACTCGCCGGTATTTAGCTTTTTGTGCGCAAGGGGCGCGCAGTGAAAGCCTCCGCGAAGGGCAAAGCCGCGTTCGCTGAGCTTTTCTACCACGGTTTCGCTCCTCACCTCGCCAAGATTAAAGCAGATAACCGGCAGGTGTACCCCCTCTTGGGGCCGATGGGTGTACAGCCTGATTCCTTTTATATGAGAAAGCTCGTCATATAGGGTTTTGGCAAGGCTCATCTCATGCTGATAGATACGGTCGAAGCCATAGGAGGAAACAAAGCGCAAACCTTCGTTGAGCCCCGCGATGCCGTAGGTGTTGAGTGTTCCGCTCTCAAGATGGTCAGGCATATCCTGCGGCTGCTCCTTCAGGTAGGACTGGCTGCCGGTGCCCCCCTCCATTACGGTGCTCAGCTCCTCACCCCGCTTTGTAATGAGCATACCGGTTCCTGTTGGACCGTACAGCCCCTTGTGACCCGGCATACAGAGATAATCCGCCTTGGTAAGGGAGGTCTTTCTTACACCCGCCGCCTGGGCAAGGTCTACAAGCAGGGGGATATTGTTTTTTTTGCATAGCTCATACAGCCCGTCGCAGGGCAGCATAATGCCGCACAGGTTGGAGCCCGCCGTACAGGCAACCAGTTTTGTTTTGGCGGTTAGCTGGTTCTCAAAGGCACGCAGGGTTTTTTCGCTGTCACCTTCAAAAACCTCGGCGAGAGAATAGCTGACCCCCTGCGACTGAGACAGCTTATACACAGGGCGAAACACCGAGTTGTGCTCAAGGTCGGAGATGACCACATGACCGCCCTGCGGCACAGCTCCTTTGATGGCAAGATTTAGCGCATGGGTGCAGTTTGCGGTAAACACCACGTTCTCCGGCTCGGCGTCAAATAGCTTTGCCGCCCTCTCGCGGCATTCAAACACCTTTTTTGCCGCTAGCATCGAGAGGCGGTGACCGCTGCGTCCGGGATTTGCGCCGTAATATTCCGCGCATTCGCCAATCGCGCGTAAAACTGCCGCGGGCTTTGGCATTGAGGTTGCTGCGTTATCAAGATAAATCATGGTCATAACCATGCCTTTCCGTCAGGTTTATGAGGAGCGCATGTGTAATAAAGAGGGGCTTTCGTTTAAGAGATGAGCGGATTTTATGGTAATACAACGCAAAATCTAAAACCGCGGCGTTTCGCTGCACTGCGCATTGCGCCCCGCCGCGGTACAGGAGAAATTACATCGCCTTTTCAGCCGACTGATAGGGGATGTTTGCGGTGTTCAGCAGCCCTACCGCCACGTCAAAATTACCACGAACGCTTAGGCTGTACTGACAGCTTTTATGCTCCTTATCCTGCGTTTTTAAAATATCCGCCCGAATACCGCTGCGTTGCAGCAGACTCTGCGCTTTCATCGCACAGGTCACCGTAGAAAAGATGATGACCCCTTTATACATATTCTCGCACTCCCTCAGCCCGAGCATAAGGCCGATTACCGCTGGCGATGCCAGACGTTTGAAGCGCCCAATGAGTGGCATTCAAACGTAAAAGACCTGACCAACTCTTTGCAAGGCTCAGTCTTTTGCCATAATCGACATTTGAAGCGGTGAACTAAGAACGTCCCTTAATTTGATAGGACGCTGTGCCCCGCTATACTCCATCTTATGCCGAACCTAACGAGTTGCAACCTTTTTTTCGCCGCTGCCCCTCTCCTTTTATCCGGTTATTGTAGCATACCCCATAATAATTAGAACACTCGGCCTTCGTTAGCCGGGCGCAACAGGCAAACCGCGTGGGCCGCAATGCCCTCTCCCCCGCCGGTAAAGCCCAGCCCTTCCTCGGTCGTCGCTTTCACGCTTACCCGTCCTGGATCGCAGCAGAGGGTTTTTGCAAGGTTTGCCCGCATCCTATCCACAAAGCCCGCGAGCTTGGGAGCCTGCGCGATGATGGTCGCATCCACATTCGAGACCTCATAGCCGCGCTCGGCAGCCATGTGAGCAACCTCCCCAAGCAGGTTGAGGCTGTCGGCTCCCCGAAAACGGGAGTCGGTATCAGGGAACCATTTGCCGATATCCCCAAGCGCCAGCGCGCCCAGTACCGCGTCGGCGATGGCGTGGGCGAGTACATCCGCGTCGGAATGCCCGAGCAGGCCTTTCTCATAGGGTATTGTCACCCCTCCAAGCACAAGGCTTCTTTCCGGCACGAGACGATGCACGTCATAGCCGTGCCCAATTCTAAAATCAGTCAATCCACATCCCCCTTACTTTTATCGTCCATAAAGCCCACTGAAAACAGGGAGCGTATTATTTCCAATCATCCTCACCGCTTCCTAAAAAGGCGCGCGCTACAGCAATATCCTCCAGTGTGGTCAGCTTGATATTTTGGTAATCCCCCCGCGCGAGATACACCGGGTACCCCATCCGCTCAAACAGCTGGCAGTCGTCGGTAAGGCTTAAGCCCTCGTGCTCCGCCCGGGCAAGCGCCTGACGGTAACGCACCGCCTCGAAAACCTGCGGGGTTTGTATTTGATAGAGGGAGCCCCGGTCCAGTGTCCTCTGCACCCGCATATCCTCACCGGCCTGCTTAATGGTGTCCTTAACCGGAACCGCCGCTGCCGCCGCACCGTGCAAAACTGCCATGGCGACTACGTTTTGCACGGTCTCATTGCTCACCAGCGGTCTTGCGCCGTCGTGAATAAGGTAATAGCCGGCGTCGGGGTTTGCGCAGGCAATTCCCTTTGCCACCGACTGCTGGCGGGTTTCGCCCCCCGAGACAACCTGCGAAAGCTTTGAAAACCCAAACTCCCGGGCTATCGCCTCCACGTCAAACAGACGCTCACTTTTGGTTACTACAATTATTTCGCCGACGCTGTCGCACCGTTCCAGCGCAAGCATACTGCGCCCAAGCACCGGCAGACCGCCCAGCATAATCATCTGCTTATCGATACCCTCCCCCATACGGGTGGAGCTGCCCGCCGCGACGATGATGGCGGATATGTTCTGTTTTGTCATCATTTTGGTCATGCCTTTCCGTGTGCGCGAACGCCCGCGCGTTTTTTGCATCATTACTAATATTATACCGCAGCGGGGGTTGATTTCCTATCCTCAATTTTCATCCGGCTTTGCCGGATGCTGAATGCCCTCGTGGTCGATGGTATAAGCACCCCTGACAAGCAGCTCACCCACCGTAACAAAGGAATAGCCCTGCTCCCGCAAGCCGTCGATGATGCGGGGCAGCGCGGCACGGGTATTCTCAAGCCCCGTGTGCATCAGTACGATGGCACCGGGTTCGGCCTTCTTCAGCACGCGGGCTGCAAGGCTTTCCGGGTCGGGCTTCTTCCAGTCTACGCTATCCACCGACCATTGTATTACAGAAAGGCCCATAGATTGCGCCGCCTCCACCACCGTATCGTTATAAGCTCCCGAGGGGGCGCGGAACAGCTTTGGGGTGACACCCGCCGCATTCGCAATTGCCTCCTGCGCCTTGGTGATATCCTCTGCGATGCCCTGCTTCGAAAGGTTTGTCATATTGGGGTGGGCGTAGGAGTGGTTGCCGATTTCGTGCCCCGCCTCGACAATCCTGCGAGCCTCTCTTGGGTTTTTCTCCGCCCATTGCCCCACCAGAAAAAAGGTGCAGGTCACATTCCGTTCCTTTAATAAGGCAAGCAGCGCGCCGATGTCATCGGCCTCCCATGCGGCATTAAATGTGAGCGCGACTTGCTTTTTTGCAGACTCCACACCATAAACCGGCAGCTTCGCATAGCCACCAAAGCCGGAAACCGGCACCGCCGCGGTGTCAAAGCCCTCGGCAATCAAAACAGTCAGAATAAACACCGCAACTGCTGCAATGCCCGCAAGCAGGTGACTTCGTGTAACGGTAACATAGCGTTTCATGCAATAACCAAGCCTTTCCAGCGCACCTTTCGCAATCATCACACTATATGCGTCAAAACCTGTACGGTATGCAATAATATCCTGTGCTGTCTGTAATACCAATCCCCTTAAAAGTTGTAGAAACGGAGATAACAACCCGTGTGAAAGCCCACAAGCCGACCACAAGAAACGACACGGCAGAAAACCGTACCGCAGCCGTTCGCTTTGCCCTTAGGTTTTATGTGTTTCCCGAAATACGGATTAAAACGAAATGATATAATGCAATTCTCATCGTGGAACAAGCCCTCATATTAACAATTCATTTATGGATTACGGTATGCTGCTATGTTATAATTATTATCGGTAACAATATAAACTAAATGAAGTGTTAAGGGTTAAGGGTGTTTATTGGAAATAAAACTGCTGTAAAGGAGCGATTCTGCATATGCCTGGATTAATTATTGCCGGCGTAATCGTGGTCATTCTGGTATTGTGGGCCATTGGCGCGCATAACTCGTTGGTTCGCAAAAAGAATTACATCACCGAGGCTTGGTCTGGTATTGATAACCAGCTAAAGCGAAAGGTGAACATCATTACAAACCTTGTGGATTCCATTAAGATGCAAACCAAGTTTGAAAGCGACATTTTGGATAAAATTGCCGCCTCCCGCGCGGGGATGCTCTCGAAAGACCGCGGACAGGCGATGGAGGCAAGCGACGCCGCCACCAGAATACTGCCCTCCATAATGGCGCTCACCGAAAATTATCCTCAGCTTGGCACCAACCAGAGCTATCTGCGTTTGATGGAGGACGTAAAGGATGTGGAGGATAAGGTTGCTTACGCAAGGACGCGCTACAATATGACAGTGACCGATTACAACAACACCATCGCTGTTTTCCCCTCCAGCATCATCGCGGGCATGTTCCGGTTCGAGCGGGAAAAGGTGTTTGAAATTGCGGAGCAGGAAAGAATAAACGCGGATAATCTGCGTATTAGCGAGCTGTAACGACTATGGAACAATCAAACCTTTCGGCACCTCTGTTTGTACACGAGCAGGTGCGAAAAAACAAAGTAAAAACGGCGTTGCTGATGGTGGTTTTTGGGGCGATGATACTGGGCATCAGCTGCCTGATTGGATATGTTTACGATAACCTTTTTACCGGCGTGGTGATAGGCGCGGCATACTGCGGCTTTGTGATACCGCTGCAGCTCGCGTCGGCGAAAAACACGCTGGTTTCGTCGGTGCATGGCAGGCCTGTGAATGAAAACAGCCCTAACGAGCGGCGTGTGCGCCGGATGGTGGAGGGGCTTGCCCTTTCCGCCGGGCTTAAAAACCCACCGCAGATATTCATCATTCCCACCCAGACACCCAATGCCTTTGCGGGCGGGTTAAGCCCCGATAAGAGCTATATTGGTGTAACCGAGGGGTTGCTCAGCCTGCTGGACGACAGCGAGCTTGAGGGGGTGATTGGACACGAGATGGCGCACATTATCCAGCGCGATGTGCTGATTTCCACCGTGGCGATTGCGCTTTTGAGCATAACCATTATGCTGGCGGGCATTTTCTACCGCAGCACCTTTTATAGCGGCAGGCGGCGCAGCAGCCGGGATAACAACAACAGCGCGGCGGCGCTGATGATTGTGGGGCTTGCGGTGTACCTTGTGGCGCGGCTTTTAGGTACGCTTATAAACCTCGCTATCTCCCGCAAGCGAGAATACGCGGCGGATGCCACCGCGGTGCGGCTGTGCAGCGGCTCGGAGGGGCTTGCCCGTGCGCTCGAGAAGATTTCCGGTGCGAGCGGACGGTACGACGCGCGCACGGTAAGCGCGCTTGGCGGCGACGAAATGCTTGCGCTGTATATCTTTAACCCCAAGAAGAAGCTGGCGGCACTTTTTTCCACCCATCCTCCTATTGAGGAGCGCATCCGCCGGGTGCGCAGGATGTACTAAAATAACCTTGGGCAAAGCGCAAAAATTTCAAGGGCGTTTTAAGCTGCTCCGGTCTAGCCGGGTCACTTGAAAACGCCCTTTTTGCTTATTTTATTGATAAACCAGCATCAGTCCCGGCTATTGACCGGGCTCCTGAAATAAATATGATTTCCGTCAGGGTCGCAAAAATGCAGGTTCCTCATTCCCCATGGTCGGGTTTGCGGTTCCTCAATAATATTGACCCCCATTTTTACAAGGCGGGCAAATTCAGCGTCCACATCCTTTACGGTAAACGCAAGACAAATATTTTGGTTCTGATTATTTTTTACGCTGCCGTCGTTATAGATGGTCAGGGCGGTTTCTTTTAGCAAAATTGTCTGATGAACGGCGTCGCTGCTGTTGCTTTCCACCCCCAGCAGCGCCTTGTAAAAGTCGGCAAGGCAAATCACGTCGTTTGTACACAACGAAACCTCTCCTATTTTTATCTCACTCAATGCGGTGCCCTCCTATGCTGTCAATCGTTTCATATCAATTGGAGTCGTCTGCCCTCTACCGTCTGGGCAAAAACGCTCCGTCCTTCCAGTAATACACGCGCGAAACCTTCTCGCCCAGCGTTTCGTCATACACCTCACAGGTAAACGATCCCTCCTCCTGCCTGGTAAACAGTGCGGAAAAATCAGCGGTAGCGGCGCGCAGCTCCTCGCAGGGCAGCCGTTTGATTGTGCGGTCTTGGTAAACCGAGAAGATTTGGTAGCTGTAACCATTATCATCGTACCACTGGCCTAGGGTGAAATCGGGATTCTTATCGCCGTTGTAGTCGTCAAACTGCAGCGGAAAATCCCCGCTGAAATTCAGCGGCTTCTCCCCTGACTCTATGGGCAGCGTAAATACGGCAGGGTGACGGGCGTCGGCGTACACGCTAATCTGGTATTGCCCTGTGTAGTTGGTATCAAACAGGCCGCTGTCGGGAGTAAAGCGCGGGGAATCGCGGTCAAACAGCTCCCCCTCGGTCATTTCAATGTTAATAAACACACTGGAGCCGTCCGCCGTCTGCACACGATTTCTGGAGATAATATAAGGCAGCGCGAAGGGCGATTGTGAGGTACCCGACTCAAGGCCGATAATCTTGGGTGGAAAGACACTTGCATCGTCATACCGGTTGCGGCTGTTGTATTGGTCTACGTTTCCATCGCCGCAGGCTACAAACGCCAGCGTAACAGCAACTACCGCGAAAGCGGCTGCCTTTTTCTGCTTCATTGCGTCCTTACTCCCCCGCCAGCGTTTTTTACCGCGTGCGAAAACGCGGCCACAAGCCCATTGTTACCCTATTTCACGGGTCTATACTAATAACCGATTTAAAAGTGTGCAATGTATAAAATCAAGAAAAAAGCATTGATTTATGGGTTTTCACGCAGATTTTCATCTTCAATTCTACACATTTTGAGTGGATTAGTATTACACCGCTACCGGGTCTTCGGCAGGTAATGCATAACGGGAATCGCATCGCGCTTATGGAATGGGGAAGAAAAATAAACGAACCAGCCATACCGCTGTAAAAAGCACCAGTGTTACAGCATACGCCGGTACGTAACCCCGGCTCGTGGGCAGTACCCCATAGGCAATATAACGCACCGATATAAAAATTCCAAGCGGGACGATCCAGAACACCAGCGGATGATAGTGAAATGCGTGGGCAAAATTAAGCTCGAGCAAAGAAACCGCCGCGCGGGTCATGCCGCAGGAGGGACAGGGAACGCCGAGCAGCGACCGGATGGCACATCCCCCAAACAAAAACGCATACCCTATGAGGATTAGACTTAATAAGACCACCGCCGCTGCGGTTTGGGCAAGGCGTATCAGAACCGGTTTGATTTTCATCCCCTCTATCCTTCCCCTTTTCGCCTTCGCCTAATTTCGTTTCATCCGTTTTACACTAATACTCGATTTAAAGGTGAAGCTTGCGCCAAGCCGTGCAGAAACTATGAGCTGTGCCTCTAGGCGGTAATCATTTTGATTGGTTTTGCATTCTATAGTGCATTATAACAAAAAAGACCTGATTGCGTAAATGCTTCGCTTGCATTAGTCGCAAAAAAAGGTATAATAATTGCATAGGAAACACCGAATTGGTTTTGTTATGAGAGGCTCAACCGATGCCAGGCGCGAGCGGATGGCATTCTTTTTTACGGCTTTGCGCCGCGCAAGGTAAGGAAAGTTCAAATACTTGTTTGAAAGGGCGGAACCGGATGTTTAAAAACCTGATGGATACGATTGGCTTTGTAGCCGAGGCGGATAAGGCCGTTGGCGACGCGATGAAGCTGGAGCTTGAGCGCCAGCAGCGCAACATAGAGCTGATAGCCTCGGAGAATATCGTTTCTCCCGCTGTGATGGCGGCAATGGGCAGTGTGCTGACCAACAAATACGCGGAGGGCTACCCTAGTAAGCGCTATTACGGCGGCTGCCAGTGCGTTGACATTGTTGAGGATATTGCCCGTGACCGCGCGAAGGAGCTATTTGGCGCGCAGCACGCCAATGTGCAGCCCCACTCGGGCGCGCAGGCAAACCTTGCGGTTTATTTTGCGCTGCTTAACGCCGGGGATACCGTGCTGGGTATGAACCTTGCCCATGGCGGACATTTAACCCACGGCTCCCCCGTTAACCTTTCGGGCAAATACTATAACTTTGTTCCCTACGGCGTGGATGACGTAACCCACCGCATTGACTACGACAAGGTGCGGGAGCTTGCGGAGGAGCATAAGCCCAAGATGATTGTGGCAGGCGCCAGCGCTTACCCCCGTGTGATTGACTTTGAGCGCCTTTCGCAGATTGCAAAAGATGTAGGCGCGTACTTTATGGTGGATATGGCGCACATTGCCGGTCTTGTGGCGGCAGGGGTTCACCCCTCTCCCGTTCCTTATGCCGATATTGTGACCACCACCACCCATAAGACCCTGCGCGGTCCACGCGGCGGCATGATTCTGTGTCGGGAAGAATTGGCAAAGGCGATTGATAAGGCAATATTCCCGGGTACTCAAGGCGGCCCCTTGATGCACGTTATCGCCGCAAAAGCCGTTTGCTTGGGCGAGGCGCTCACCGATGAATTTAAGTCCTACCAGAAAAGCGTCGCGGAGAACGCAAAAACCCTCGCCGCCGCGCTCATAGGCCGTGGGCTTGACCTCGTTTCGGGCGGCACCGACAACCACCTGATGCTTGTTGACCTGCGCAAGGCAGGCATTACCGGCAAGGAGCTTGAGAAGCGTCTGGATGAGGTGTATATTACCGTCAACAAAAACGCCATCCCAAACGACCCGCAAAGCCCCTTCATTACCAGCGGCATCCGCATTGGCACCCCCGCCGTTACCACGCGTGGCTTTGGAGCCCCTGAAATGGAGAGGATTGCAGAGTTTATCTGGCTGACCGCCACTGATTTTGAAGCGAAATCGGATGATATCCGCGCCGGCGTCAATGAGCTGTGCGCAAAATTCCCGCTGTACAAGTAACTGTGTAAATGATACCGCCAAAGCCCCCGCCGGAAGTCTCCGGCGGGGGCTTTACGGTATCCCGTATCCGGCGAAGGCGCGGAGTGCGGGCGACGGTCTATGGGTTTGGGCGCTGTTTTATATCAGCACTGATTAGTGACCAGCATTGCGGAGCGCGCGCGGTTGAATTATCCGAACATATGTGCTACAATAATGAACGGTTTCAATGCCAACAAGACCCTCAAAAGCATCGCGGCCTGAGATTGTTTTTTGCGTTGTAGCTGCAACAGATGAATGGAGGCTTTCGTCATGTCGTCACCCCTCGCGGACAGAATACGCCCCGGCTCTATCGAGGATGTGGTCGGGCAGGAGCACCTGCTGGGCAAAGGGCGGGTTCTCCGTCGCGTAATTGACACCGGGCAGATTCCTAACCTGATATTTTACGGCCCGTCCGGGGTGGGTAAAACCACCGTGGCGCGTATTCTTGCGGGTGCAGCGGGAAAACGGCTGCATAAGCTAAACGGCACCAACGCCTCGGTGTCGGATATCAAGGAGATTGTCTCGGAGCTTGATACCCTTGCCGCGACCAACGGGGTTCTTTTGTACCTTGACGAGATTCAATACCTTAACAAGAAGCAACAGCAGTCCCTTTTGGAGTATATAGAAAACGGGCAGATTACCCTCATTGCCTCCACCACCGAGAACCCGTATTTTTACATTTACGGCGCGATTCTCAGCCGCTGCACGGTACTGGAATTTAAGCCGGTTGCTTTTCACGACCTGCTGCGCGCCGTGAAGCGGGCGTTTGCGCTAATGAGTGAGGAGCGAGGCGAGCGGTACGCACTGGAGGACGGGGTAGCCGAAGAGATAGCCGCAACCTGCGGGGGTGATGTGCGAAAGGCCATCAACGCCGTCGAGCTGCTTGCCCTTTCCGCCCTGTATGATGGTGACACGCGAGTAGTGACACTTGCCTCCGTGGGTGAGGTCACCAATAAAAGCGCGTCCCGCTACGACCGGGACGGGGACGCCCATTACGACATTCTTTCGGCGTTTCAAAAGTCCATCCGGGGCTCGGATGAAAACGCCGCTCTGCATTATCTGGCGCGGCTGCTGGAGGCGGGCGACATCATCTCTCCCTGCCGCCGACTGCTGGTTACCGCCTGTGAGGATATCGGCCTCGCATACCCGCAGGCCATAACCATTGTAAAGGCCTGCGTGGACAGCGCCCACCAGCTGGGCCTGCCGGAGGCGCGCATCCCTCTCGCACAGGCGGTTATTTTGCTTTGCACCGCACCAAAATCCAACACCGCCATCAGCGCCATCGATGCAGCCTCGCAGGATGTGCAGGGCAAGTCCATCGACGACATTCCCGCGCACCTGAAGGACGCTCATTACGGCGGTGCCGCTAAGCTGGGACGCGGTCTTACCTATATCTATCCCCACGGCTATAAAAACGACTATACCGCCCAGCAATACCTGCCCGACAATATCAAGAACGCAAGGTACTATAACTTTGGAGATAACAAAACCGAACAGGCTGCAAGGGCTTATCGCGAAAAGATTATCGCGGAGGATAAGGGTTAAGGCGCGACCTTATTTGCGGACCGACAAAAGTGCCTACCCGGTAACGGCATACAGGTTGATATCCCACGCCGGAACATAGGGGTGACGACGAAGGTACAGCTTATACGCGGGATTCAGACGCTTAACTAACAGAGGCAGGTCGAACAAATCCTCATTGCGGTGGTAGGCGGATACGATCAGTCGGGGGGCGAACTGCCGGATGGTTTTAGCACAGCCCAGCAGTGCGTTATGCTCGGCACCCTCCACATCCAGCTTAATCAGCGTCGCGGGGCATCCTGCCAGCATGTTATCCACCGAATCGGCGGCTAGCTCTTTCGTTTTTGCTTCCCCCTTCTTTGCAAGCGCGGAGTTTCGACCGGCGCGCGCCGCAAAGGTAAGGGTAGCCTTTGCGCTGTGGGCAAGCAGGTTATGCGCCTGCACCCGCGGGAGCATGTGGGGCTGAAGGCTTGCGGATAGCTTGTCCCGGAGCTTTTTTAGGTTTTTTGCGTCCGGCTCAAACGCCGTAATCTGCTCAAACGCCCCGCCGGTATATCGCAGTAACTCCCGTATGGTGTCGCCGTCGTACGCGCCCAGGTCCACATAACGCTCCCGGGCGTGGGGGCGGATTATTTGCAAAAGCGCATCCTCCTTGGGCGACTGGGTGGAGCGGAGGTACTGAAGCCTTCCGCTGACCTTAAAACGCACAAGATCCAAAAACACCTGCCGTGAGAGGTCATCCTCCCAAAGGTGGTACGCGGTTTCAAGGTCTAGCGCATTATTTCGTACATACTCCTCGTCAAACAGCCCGCCGCCCGCTACGGGAACATCCGGCGCGTACAGCTCATAGCGGCTATCCAGCTCATTGAGCCTGCTGAGCATCCCTTCATCATGCACCGCAAACGCCACGACAATGACAATATCGCCATATTCGGCGGTGACCTCATCCAGGCGCTTGACACGGTAGCCCATAAAGCTGTGCCCCCGAACATATTCGTCACTTGCAAAGATGCTATCCACCCGTATGCCCTTCTCGTCGCATACGCGCAAGATCTTCTCAGCGCCATCGCCCATCCCATATACCGCGATCGGCTTTTGTGTTTGGGCGAGAGATTGCCATACGCTTGTTTGGCCCGCAATAAAATCCATGGATCTTTGTCCCCTTATGCGTGTTTTTTATACTAATATCCGATTTAAAAGAGTATAAAAATCAAGTGAAAAGCTTTAATTTATGGGTTTTCACGCGGATTTTTATCGACTCTTTTTGAGGAGATTAGTATTACGATGGAACCCCCGCGCTAAGCTGTGTTTTTACCGTACGCACAATCAGCGTTACCGTATCCACCATAAAGCCCAGTACAACCGCCGCAAGGAAAATCCTACTAAATCCACCCCAAAACATTTTGCTCATAAATTCTGGAGTCTCCACCCCGCTGCCCGATAGCTGGGATGTAAAATTCGCGTTCCAGATGGTGCCGTCCCCAAAAATAGCAAATGTAATGGCAAGTGTCGCGACGTTGATTAGCGCGGTAACCGCTGCCATCCACGGAGAGTAACGCCCTGCAATCAGCTTGACGGCGTCGCGTGATATCCCCAGCGCAATGCACAGGTTTATCCATACCATCGCGCTTTGCAACCGGACTAGGTCAAATACCGGCACAATTATATATCCCTCACGAAAGGCGTAAAGCCCAAACACCTGAGGTGCCGCGTTGAGCAGCACGAGAAGAATGGCACCGAACACCAATCCGGCGATGGCATCACCCTTGGATAATCCCTTGGTGGCCTGCGGAAGCTCGGGCAGCATGCTTGGTTCCCATACTCCGCTTAGCTTAATCCCCTTTTTCTCCCGCACAAAGCGTTCGGCCAGCGCAAAGCCTATGGTAACCATGGCAAATGCCTGCATGAGCGCGGAATACAGCCCTGTCACATAGCCGAGGATAGACTTCAGCGGGTTTCCCTCCTCCGCCGTTAAAACCTGTATCGCATAGGCAATGGAAAGCCCGAATGCCACGCACCCCAAAACAAGAGGCAGTACAAACCGAAAGGTGCCGTAGTATTCCGGGCCGATTAAGTACCTTTGCTGGCCGTTATACTTTGCCGCGAGTGTCTCGGGAGCGCCAAGCTCTGTGAGCACCTGGTCAATATCCTTCGCAGAAGGCTCATTATCTCCGCAGCGGGCTAGCAGCATATCATCAATAAGCCCCCGTAGCTCACGTTCTATATCCCCGCGCTGAGAACCGGCAAGCCGCTTGGAAACCGCGTAAACATAGCGGTTTATAATGCCCTCAGCGTACTCCTTATCTGATGCCATTGTCGTCCTCTCCTTCACTTAGTAATCGCCTCATTCCGTCGTTTAGCTCCGACCAGCTTTCCTTAAGCCGCCCGTATACCCGGCTTCCCATCGGGCTTCGCGTGTAGTACTTTCGGGGCTTTGCGCCGCCTGTTTCCCATTCGCTGGTCAAAAGACCCTGCCCCTCCAGCCGCCGCAAAAGCGGGTACAGCGTGCCGGCATCCACCGTCATGCCCTTTTCGCTGAGCAAATGCACCAGCACATAGCCGTACTTTGGCGTGGCAAGCTGACTGAGCACCCCCATAACCAGCGACCCCCGGCGAAGCTCCAGCAGCAAAGAATCGAAAATTTCCTGTTCTGTCATTTGACCACCTCCATTTTTATTATAGTGTGTGATATACACTATTGTCAATATATTATTATAATAAAATTTATAATAATGTTTTTGTTGTCGTTAAAAAATAGTTTACCCCCCTTGCGCTTGCTACCAAAAACGTTATATTATAGGTTTAAGCGGCTCTCGAATATTGGCATATATTATTTCTATATGGAAGTGAGGACACAATCGGCTATGGTAACATCCGGTATCAAGGCACGAGGACAAAAAATAACCCCCGCTGCGGCTCTTGGCGCGCAGATGGGCAAGACGCTTACCCCATACGCTTCCTGCGTCTTTGCGCGCGGCGACCGCTTTGATGTCGCGGCAGGCGTGGACGGCATCCCCTTTTACACGCCTGTGATCGGCTCTCTCATCTCAAACGGACTCTTGAGACCTTTGTATGAACGCGCGTTCACAGAGGGACTGTCGGTGCTGGCGGAATTTGACGCGGGCACAGGGAACGCGGCGCTGTTCACCGGTAAGGACGGCTCCCGCACCCCGCTTGCCCTGTCTGGGGATGAACAAGCGGAGCTTTGCAGGATGATTTCGGATTCTTTGAGCTGGGGCGGCAGCCTGGATGAGGAGGGCCGCCATATCTGCGACCTGAAATCCCCCTCCCCCGGCCCAAACTATTACACCAACATGCTCATCGGCAATCGCATTGGCTGTGAGCGTCCCCTGCAAAGCACCCCAAAATCAGTGGTGGACCGCCTCGGGCAGGGCAGCTTTCGCTCCCACGCGGACACTCAGGTGCTTGCCACCCGCTGGGATTACCGCCCCGAGCAGAACGGCAACCCCGTTAACCGCCAGTTTTATCTGGTGGAAAACGGCAGCGTAATCTTTTTCTCGGGTACGCCGGAGGGGGCGAACATCAGGTCCGCACGCTGCATCCATGCGCCCAATCACAGCATTATTGAGTACGAGACCCTTTGTGGTCTGTTTATCCGCCGCACCATCTTCATTCTGCCCCAGTACGAGGGGCTTCCTCTTGCGACGGAGGCCCATCAGGTGGAGGTGGTAAATCGCGGTGCGAATGCCCGCAGCCTGCGCGTTGTAGCTATGGGCATGTTCGGCACCCCCGCTACTCATGCGCTGGTAACCGATGTAATCTACTCCACCGTCATCTGCCAGTCACACGTCATGTATGACGAGGAGGGCAACATCGCCGCGGTGAGCTACGACTACAATCCCCCCTGGGAGAAGGGTAATGTTCGTTTTCATTCCACCGTGGTGCGGGAGGGTGGCAAGACCCGGTATCCCGACAGCTTTTGCTTTAAATACGATGAGCTGATTGGCTCGGGTACCCTGCGCGAGCCGCAGTATGCCGCCACGCTGCCCAACCGCCATACCCGCAAGGGGCCGGGATTTTTTGCGGTAAGCACCCCCTTTACCCTGCCCGCGGGCGGCTGCGCAAGCATTGAGAACTTTACGGGGCTTGTTTCGGATGTGGTGGAAGAGGAGTATGACGAAACCCTTACCACCCGCAGGCAGGTCGCCGCCCTGCTTGCGCGCTACCAGGAAAAGGACGCGCTAAAGGCCTCGCTGGATGAGATTACCTCGTTTACCCGGGACTATGCGTCCTACCTTACCCTGAAAAGCGGCGAGCGGGATCTTGACAGCTACTGCAACCGTAACCTGCCTTTTCAGGTGTATTACCAGACCTTTGTGTCCCGTTCCTTTGACCAGACACAAAAGGGCTTTCGTGAAATCGGATTTCGGGAGATACAGGACATCTTCGCCTCCATGTATTACTTTGTGGGCATGGGACGGGGCGACTATGTGCGGGAGCTTTTGCGCGAGTGGGCCTCTAACGTCTTTGGCATGGGCTATGCAAACCACAACTTTTATTGGAAGGGCAAGGAACCGGGCATTTATTCCGACGACAGCCTGTGGCTGTTTCAGGCCGTCGGGCGCTATGTGGACCTGACCGGCGACGTTGCCTTTTTGGATGAGGAGCTGCCCATGGCGGATGGCGGCAAGCGCCGGCTGTGGGAAACCCTCGGCGCTATCATTACATACTCCGCGAAAATATCGGTTGGCAGACACGGGTTCCCCCTCCTTGACGCGGCGGATTGGAACGACTGCCTGCACCTTGACCCCGATTGCCTGAACGGACCGCAAAAGGAGGAAGCCTACGCTAAGCAGCTGAAGAAATCAGGCGGACAGTACGGCGACCCCTTTGACAGCAACCTCTCTGAGAGTATTATGAACGCATTTTTGCTCAAGGTAGCCATTGACATTGCTGCGCGGTTTGCAACACAAAGAGCCGATAAAAACGAAAGCAAAAAGTATTTGGCACTGGGCGAGGACCTTTCGGCGCGCTTGCAGCGCGACACCTGGAAGGGCGACTTTTTTGCGCGCGTAACCTTTAATCGCGGCGAGCTCTCCTATCTAGGGGCAAAGGGCGACGGGCTTGCCATTGAGGAGGGCGCGGAGGGTACTTACTTCCTCAACTCCTTTACCTGGTCGGTACTAGCAAACGTCGCGTCCGACACACAGATTGCAACCATGCTGGATACCATTGATCGGCATCTGCGCACCCCATACGGCTTTCGGCTTTGCACCGGCGTAGATTACCCGCGCATCGCGCCCCGCGTTGCGGTGGCCCTTTATTTCCCCGGCGACCGGGAGAATGGCGGCGTATTCAAGCACGCAAATACCATGGCGGCGGCAGCCATGCTAAAGGCCGCCAACACCGTGACCGACACCGCCCTTGCAAAGCGGCTGACAGACACGGCGTACTGGATTATGGATGTGATCTACCCATTTAAAACGCTGCAATCACCCTTTGTCACCTGCGGCAACCCTCGCTTCTGCACCCAGTATAACAACTATGAATCGGGAGAGAACGTTGGGCCGACGCTGAGCGGCACCTCCACCTGGCTGCTGTTATCCCTGATGAGCGCGCTGGGTGTGGAATACCGCGCCGACGGCTTGGTTTTGCGCCCCCTGCTGCGCAGCGGGCAAACCACGCTTTCCTACTCACTAAAAACGGGAGACACCCTTTACGAGGTGAGCGTGACCAAGAAGGAACAGGATTTTGCCCGCCTTGAAAAGGCAAGCTCTATAATCTTAGACGGCACACCGCTGCCAGATGGCGTTATCCCCCTACTGCGCGACGGCAAGCGCCACAGTGTAGAGATTTCGTTGTAATACTAATAACCGATTAAAGAGTATAATAATCAGGTGCAAGGCTTTAATTTAGGGGTTTTTACAGCGAAATTACATTAATATTTATTCTCATAGCAATGTTTGAATGCTCCTACACAAAGCAGCAGCCCGGCGCGTCCCCTTCCTGTGAAGGGGACGCGCCGGGCTGCTTTTTACGCTCAGGTTATGGTTTATTGGAGTTTTTCCGTAACCCGGCACCAAAATAGCCTTGTGTGGCAGGTGTGGGAAAAAAGGAAGAACTACAGACCAGGGCGAAAAGCAAGGGTAAAATACGCAGGACATCAGGATTTTGCCGAAGGTTCTTCGTCTCACAAGCCGTGCTTCGTTTGCCTTTGCTTTGAGCTGGGTGCAGGGTGTCCCTGCTTCGCTTTACTTAATTGCTTACTTTTCTCGAACAAGAAAAGTAAGCCGCCTGTCGGCGCGGGTGCCGACGTTCCAACAACTTGATGATGGTTACCTGAAAGCCAACCAAATCACAAACTTTATAAAATCGGCTTTTGGATACTCCAATAAACCATACTAATCCAGCTTTAAAACAGGATGCGCTTGCTCATGCGCCCACTGTCGTAGATGGCGCACACCAGCTTCTGGGTTTTTAGCGCCTCCTCCCCGGTAAACTCAGGCTCCACACCGTTGCGCAGGGCAAGATAGAAGTTTTGTATCTGCTTAACATGGCTGACGCCAAAATACTGTTTTGTGCCGCCGTAATCAAAGGTATCGCCAGGGTTACGATCCGCTATCAGCTCCCGCCCATCACCGAAGGAGATGCAGGCCTTATCCCCCACCAAGCGGGCAATGCCCTTTTGACAATGCAGTTCAAGCTCCACCGGGGCGTCGTATCCATAATAGTTAATCGTAAAAAAGGACGCAAGCACTCCGTTTTGATATTTGATAATGCCTTCTGCGGAATCCTCCACCTCTATGTTATGATGCGCGCGGTTAGAGATTGTGGCATCCACATACTCAATCTCGCCGCCGATGAACCAGCGCATAAGGTCGATGGTGTGGATGGCCTGATCCATAACCACGCCGCCGCCCTCGCTCTCCCACGTCCCCTTCCAGTCGCTTGCCTTGTAGTAGCTGTCCGAACGGTCAAGGGTTACAAACAGTCTGCCTGCGTTAATTCTGCCAAGCATTCCGCTGTCCAGCGCGTTCTTAATCAGGGAGGAACCGGGGTTGTATCGGTTTTGAAACAGCACCCCCAGCGCAACACCGCATTCTCTTGCCGTACTCACCATTGAAACCGCATCCTCATAGGTGATGGACAACGGCTTTTCGGTGAGGACATGGGCGCGGTTGCGCGCGGCAAATTCCGCAATAGGCGCGTGCAGATAGTTAGGGGCGCAGATATGCACCACATCCGGCCGTTCCTTTTCAATCATCTGGCGGTAGTCGGTATATGCCTTGCAGCCAAACTCCTGCGCGCGCTGCTCCGCGCGCTCGGGCTTACTGTCGCATACAGCGACAAGCTCGCAGGTATCAAGCTCTGAAAGCGGCACGGCATGCATTGGGAATATCCCGCCGCACCCCACGATACAGGCTCTGAATCTAATATTCATTGTACGATCACGCCTTTCCGGTGAACGAGCCGCAACGGCTTAGCCACCATAAAATCCGTTTTATTAGGGAATCCGGGCGGGGTACTTCTCCCTCATTGCCATCATACCGGCTCTGCAGCCCATGGCCTGCCCCTCTGCTGTTTTAATTATAAACGGATTTCACCCGTATGGGAACAGCCGGAATAAAAATAATGCCAAAACAATAAATGACCTGCTAAGAATTTGCGATGATTATATCCTACAGCGGGTGATTTTCGACAGCCCACCAGGCAAGGGGTGGTCATTTTACACCAGCACCCGAAGAACGCCTCTATGTGACGCGTTTTTTCTAATATACACGACGCAAAATACAGTGTGTGAAAACGTTTACATGCCTACTGTTTATGAAATGTCCTTATTTCCAATAAAATAGTTTGCGAAAATCAATGCAAACGCTTTGATTTATGGATTCTGACAAAGATTTTTTACGCTTTTGGTAGAGAATTTCGTTGTTCCCGAATGCCAACATCGTAACACAAAGCTACCCAAAATTCAATACACAGCACACGAAGAGCAGTGGATTTTCTTTCGACAAAGTCGGCTCGAAGGCAGCAATGTAAAGCTCCGTGGCGACCTGCATAAAAACGGTTGCACTTTCTTTGAAAGCATGGTAATATGAATTATCTTAATGTAATCGTTTACAGTGCGATGGAGGGGAGGACGAATGGCCACACTCAAGGATGTAGCGAAACTTGCCGGTGTTTCCGTTGCCACTGCCTCGCGGGTGCTTAACAAAAACAAGAACGTAACACCCGATAATTACCAGGCGATTATGAGCGCGGTGAAAACCCTGAACTATACCCCAAATTACCTGGGGCGCAGCCTTCGCATGAGCAGCAGCAAAAAGATTTTGGTGCTGCAGCCGACGCTTTCCAACCAGTTTTACTCCCGCGTGGTGCTGGGCATTGAGGACATTGCCCGCGCTAACCGCTATAATGTGATTATAGGCTCAACACATGGCGACAAAACGGCGGAGGAGTATTATCTCAAGATGCTGTTTACCCGCCTGGTGGATGGAATCGTTTTGTTCTCCACCCTGCAAAGCGAGGTGCGGCTTAACGAAATCGCCTCCGCCTACCCCATTGTTCAGTGCTGCGAGTACAAGGAAGGCGTAAATGCTTCCCGCGTAATTATTGATAATGTAAAGGCCGCCTACGAGGCGGTGTGTCACCTCATTGACTGCGGACATTCCGATATCGCGATTATTGCCTCGGGCACCCAGAACCTTACCTCCCTAAACCGGATACAGGGCTACCAGCAGGCGCTGGCTGACCACGGTCTGCCGGTAAAGCAGGAATACATCCTGAACGCGGGCTATAACCCCTATCAGGCGGCAATGGAGTGCGAAAGACTGATGACCAGACCCAATCCCCCCACCGCAGTCTTCTGTATCTCGGACGGGATGGCCATGGGCGCCATACGCAGCCTTGCCAGCCTGGGGTACCGTATTTGCGATGATGTTGCTGTGGCGGGGTTTGACAATACTAGTATTACCGAGTATTTTGTACCTTCCATCACCACCGTATCGCAGCCGCGGTACCGCATGGGTCAAACAGCGATGAAGATGCTTTTGCGAAAACTGGAGGATGTGAACTCCCCCACCGAGTTTGTCACAATGCCGCATGAGCTGATTATCCGACAGTCTACTGTCAAGGATATCCCCGCCAAGCTGACGGCGCCCGATTCCCCCGATGCGGAAAACCGATAGGCGTTTTCCGCATCCTCCTTTTTGCTTACATCCTGTTATAAGTTACAACTCCTGTATGCAAAAGGGCCGAACGCGTGAAGCGTCCGGCCCTTTTGTATGGGTGTTGGGTACGCGAAGCCATATGAGCCCTGCAATTTTAAGCAAAAGCCAAACGCCTCCTGTTAAATATGACATTTCGATACACGTGCGTTTCATAAACTTTTCAACTGTCACCAGATAGGATATAATGACTAAGGGTGATAAGAATGGAATTAATACGAGAAAGACTTTCAATGGTGCCTGATTATCGGCATCCAAGTTATATAGG
>JAEZCT010000059.1 GCA_023433405.1 Bacillota bacterium
ATAACTTGGATGCCGATAATCAGGCACCATTGAAAGTCTTTCTCGTATTAATTCCATTCTTATCACCCTTAGTCATTATATCCTATCTGGTGACAGTTGAAAAGTTTATGAAACGCACGTGCCCAAGGATTTCGCTCGCGTAAGCGCTGCCTTTTTAGACCTTGTAGGTAAAAGCCCGCGTGAGAAACCAACTAAGGCTTCTCACTTGATTTCCATTCTCTATAAAATCAGATATTAGCATAAGTACAAGACATCCGGAAGCGTTGTACATGTTGGATAGTGTGGGATGGATTTGGCACGACAAATCCGATAGTTTTTCTTGACATTCGTGATTGAATGAGCGAAAATATAGGGTATTATCATGAAAATGATAATGATATGAGAAAGGAAGAGAGAAATATGAAAAGAGCGATAAGCACTTTGCTTGCCGCAGTAATGCTTTGTGCTGTGGCGGTATCCTTTGCTGCGTGCGCAGGCGGCGCGGGCAGCGTATCCAGCGCGGCGAGCAGCGAGGCTGTCTCATCCGCGGCGGTTTCCGAGGCATCCAGTGAGGCGGTTGTGGAGACCCTCCGAGTAGGAATGGAATGCGGCTACGCACCCTTTAACTGGACGCAGATCGATGATTCCAACGGCGCGGTACCCATCGAGGGCGGCGGCTACGCCGGCGGTTACGATGTGGAGATTGCAAAAATCATCGCAGAGAAGCTGGGCAAAAAGCTTGTAATTGTCAAGACAGCCTGGGACGGACTGCCTCCTGCGGTTATGTCCGGCACCATCGACGCCATCATCGCCGGCATGTCCCCCACCGCCGAGCGCAAGGAGAGCATCGATTTTTCTGAAAACTACTACAAGTCTGATCTTGTCATTGTCGTTAAAAAGGGCGGCAAGTTCGAGAACGCAAAGACCCTGGCGGATTTTGCAGGCGCTAAAATCACCGCACAGCTCAACACCTTCCATTACTCCGTCATCGATCAGATTACCGGGGTGAGTAAGCAAAACGCGATGGAGGATTTCCCCGCGATGCGTGTAGCCCTTGAATCCGGCATCATCGACGGCTATATTTCCGAGCGTCCCGAGGGCGTATCCGCCGCGGCCGCTAACGCAAACTTTGCCATGATTGAGCTCACCGACGGCTTTGAGGCATCGGAAGAGGATGTTGCCATCGCGGTAGGTCTTAAGAAGGGCAGCGAGCTGGCAGCAGGCATCAACGAGGCGCTGGCAGGCATTTCTGAGGAGCAGAGAATCGCGATTATGGATGCCGCCATCAAGAACCAGCCCATCGAGCAGTAATCCTTCGGGTACTTATGGTCGCACTGTCACGCGGAAGGTCTTTCCGCCGCCAATTGCGGCACACATAATTTTGGTTCCACCCATATCGACGCAAAGCGAGCCTTGCACCCAAGACGAGTGTTTTGGGTGCAAGGATGCTTTGTTCATGCGCCTTATTATATTTCTTGTAAAATTCCTTTCTGTATTTACAATGAGGCTTCCTTTGAGTATAATTTAAAGTTTTTTAACAATAGAGCGCGGGGGCTTCCCCCTGCGACACCGCACTTTGATATTGAAAGGCGTGGTACATCGTCATGATGATGCTTTCGGCAGCAAGTGAAAGAGGCTTTTGGGAATGGGTGGCTCAAATAACCACAACCTATTGGCCGATGTTTTTACAGGGCATGGGTGTTACCTTGCTCATCGCAATTACAGGTACGTTAATCGGGTCGCTCATTGGCCTTATTGTGGGTATCGTCCGCACCGTACCGGTTCATACGAGGGACTCTGTGGCGAAAAAGGTATTCCTCAAGCTGGTGGATGTGCTGCTTTCGGTTTACATAGAGGTGTTTCGCGGTACCCCGATGATTGTGCAGGCAATGGTTATCTACTATGGTCTGGCCTTTGCCGGGGTCTATCTCGACACGACCATCGCAGGTTTAATCATTGTCTCAATCAATACGGGCGCGTATATGGCCGAGATTGTGCGCGGAGGTATCCTGTCTGTGGATAAGGGACAGTTCGAGGCGGCGCACTCCGTAGGCATGAATCACCTGCAAACCATGACAAGCGTTGTCATGCCTCAGGTAATTCGCAACATTTTGCCAGCCACCGGCAACGAGTTTGTAATTAATATAAAGGATACATCGGTGCTTAACGTCATCGGTGTCAGTGAGCTGTATTTTGTTTCCAAGGGCATCTCGGGCGCAAACTTCCAGTACTTTCCGACCTTTATGGTCACCTGCATCCTTTACCTGTTCATGACCTTTACGGTAACGCGCATACTCCGCTTGGTGGAGCGCAGAATGGACGGCTCAGGCACCTACACCATCCACGGCTCCATGACCACGCCGGAGCAGGAGATTAAGGTGAAGAGGGCAAAGGTGTGAACCGTAACATGGTAAGTAGATTGTTGCCGATGCAAGCTCCTAAAGCGGCAAAGCCGCACCACAATTTTCAAGGTGCTTTGTGCCTTTCCGGTGCAAACGCCGGAAAGGCACGGTTACCAATATGACTAAAGTGATTGAGGTCAAGCATCTTGAAAAATCCTTCGGGCAAAACCTGGTGCTCAAGGACATATCCCTAGACGTATATAAAGGAGAGGTGGTATGCGTCATCGGCTCCAGCGGTTCCGGTAAAAGCACGCTGCTTCGCTGTATCAACCTTTTGGAGGATCCCACCGGGGGCGAGCTGACCTATCACGGGCAGAATATCCTATCCAGCAGGCTGTCGCGCTCCGAGTACCGCACCAAGCTGGGGATGGTATTCCAGCAATTCAACCTGTTCAATAACCTTACCGCACTCCAAAACTGCACGGTAGGGCAGGTGAGGGTGCTAAAGCGTTCCAAGAAGGCGGCGGCGGAAACCGCCATGAATTATCTTGAACTGGTTGGCATGGCGCAGTACATCAACGCCCGACCGGCACAGCTTTCCGGCGGACAAAAGCAGCGTGTTGCCATCGCCCGGGCGCTGTCCATGGAGCCGGACGCCCTGCTGTTTGATGAGCCCACAAGCGCACTCGACCCGGAAATGGTGGGGGAGGTGCTTAAGGTGATGAAGGACCTTGCCCGGAGCGGGCTGACCATGATGGTGGTTACCCACGAGATGGATTTTGCCCGGGAGGTGGCAAACCGGGTGCTGTTTATGGATAAGGGCGTAATCGTCGAAGACGCCCCCCCGGAGGAGATCTTTACAAGCCCTAAAAACGAGCGAACCCGTGAGTTTTTAAAGCGGACGCTGGAGCGTTAGGCGCAGTTGGGATGATGTCTTTGCGGACTACTTACCTCTATTTATACCAAACGGCGGCACCGGTTTTCCGGTGCCGCCGTTTGATGCGTCGCGAGTAATACTAATCTCCTCAAAAAGAGTCGATAAAAATCAAGTAAAAACCTATAAACTAAAGCTTTTCACTTGATTTTTTATACACTTTTTGATGGGAATTAGGATGAGCATTGCATTACAAAATCAAGGGGGAACATCGTTTTCTTTGCGGTCTCCTCCGGGCTAAAGCCGTCCGCAATCAGGCGGCGCACCACAGCCTCCATAGGCTCGCCCACCTCGATAATGTGCCCGTCGGGGTCGCGCAATCGCAGGACACGCTGTCCCCAATCGTGCTCCTTAATGCCGTGAACGAAGGTGACCCCGAAGCTTGCCGCCTTATCATAGAAGGCGGCAAGGTCATCCTCTTCAAAATACAGCTCGCCGGAGTTGCCCTGGGTGTTAATTTCCGACGGGGCTGCTAGAATAAACTCCGCCCACATGGGCTTGTGCTGAAGGGAAAGGCCGCTTTCATAGGCAAGGTTTGCGCCAAAATCATACTGAACGATTTGTCCCATCAGTTCCTCATAAAACCGGCGGGAAACTCCCATATCCTCTGCCGCAAGCAGCGTACCGACTAGCTTCATAATAATACTCGCTCCTGTTCTGTATCGTTTTTAGTTCTTAGTAAATTGGGCAAAATCGAGTGCCGCCGTACCCAAGAAGCCCTGACGACCTATCCTTAAGAGGTTGACCCGGCAGCAAGGGTGAGATACTGCAAAGCGCGTGCCATTACGTCTTTTCGCCGCCGAGCGTCAATAGCTCCCTTTGCGCCTTCTGGGTCAGTGAGGCAAAAATCAGGCGGTGGGAGCGGTCTAGCATCTCACGCATCAGCTCGTCCCGTACATTGCCGTCAAGATACACCGAGTTCCAGTGCGTCTTGTTCATATAGTACCCGGGAATAATGTCAGGGCTCTGTGTGCGCACGAACTCCCCGAAATCCGGCTCAAGCTTTAAAGAGATAATTGCCCTGCCCGTCTTGTCGCCGCCCTGCATAGCAAACATTTTACCTGTCACCATATACCGCACAGCGTTCCATTCTGCCTTAAAGTCCTTTTGCGCGCCTGTTTTTTTCAGGCAGTACTCATCCAGCCAAGGGTATCGATTGCCCATTTTGTCACTCCTTTCATAAAGTGCGAACTGCACTCAATGCGTTGTGTCCTTTGCCCATTTTCTGCACTGATCCAGCCTTTTACCGTTATCGCCCTGTTCCTCATCAAAGGCAAAAGCGGTGAGCTGCTCGCAGGCAAAGCTTGAGCATTTGCCGCAGTGGGAATGCTCCTTTTGCTCACAGCAGCTTTTCACGGGACAGGCTTCGCCCCAAAACGGTTTAGAAATGTGTGTGCAGCCCTTACAGCCATGAGATTCCCGGTATTCGCATTCCTCACAAAGAATGCCGCATCTTGAAGTAATCATGACAGACCTCCCAAAGATTTAGAATGTATGTTCTTATGGCTTTATCGCACAGTTTTCACTGTGCGATTTTTTACAGTAGCCTTATTATACCTTAAAACTTTAAGGGTTCATTGTAAAAAACGGACGCATTGGCTAAAAATACGCCGGGACTTACACCGCATACGCCTTTAAAATCATGAATCAGGTGCGATTCATCGTAATACCCCGCCTCTTGGGCCAGCGTACTTAGGGGGAGAGACGCCGGCTTGCGCAAAATCAGCATAAGGTGGTTGACCCGAAGAAGCTTGAGGTAGGTTTTCGCACTCATGCCATGCGTAGCGTGAAACAGCCGGTTCAGGTGCCGCTCGCTGTAGCAAAGGGCTTGCGCAATCTCGCGCACCGAGTTGTGCGGGCGCAGGCCGGATATAAGGCCGGTTAGGGCGAGCGCGGAGTCGGTTACCCGAATGTCAGTCAGCCTCCGCAAAAACAGGGCGTCCAGCCGCGCCGCAAGGGT
Organism: Bacillota bacterium; assembly: GCA_023433405.1. Lineage (GTDB taxonomy): Bacteria > Bacillota > Clostridia > Oscillospirales > Ruminococcaceae > Acetanaerobacterium. Next base: position 5,216 of record JAEZCT010000059.1, read on the forward strand.
GTCGGCGCTTTGTGTCTGCGCGAGTAACTCAACCATATCGCGGTTTAACACGGGAAGCGCACTTTCCAGGGGGAGGATTTTGTCGGTGAGCTCGTCAGTCGGCAGATTGGTCAGGCGATAAAGGCCACCCGGCATAAACTCCACAAACACAAGCAATAAGTTGGTGTCCCCGTTGTGGCTTACCTCGCACGTCTTGGTCGTGGGTCCCCAAAGATCCGCTGATATCCCATTCTCACTCAATGAACACACAATACAGCCGCTCGCGTCCGGGATGAGCGTTAACAGCCTTACGATGGGACGGTGCGGAGGCATTACGGTGTAATGGGCGATTACCGAACGCAGCGCAGGATGGGGTGCCAGATACCAATTTTCTGCAGTCAGCCGGATGGCACACCGGGTTGGCGGCTTTAGCTCAAACATTAATAGTATGCACCTCCCGCTATGAGGTAGACGGCAGTCATGCCAGCGAAGAAGGGAAAGGGCCTACCGTCTCATCGGCGGACGGGGGGATCCCGCTTCCCGTTCCATCTGGCGGCGCATTCTGCGGCGTTTTTCCTCCAGTATCTTCAGCCGTTTTTTACGGTAACGAATGATATTTATTTGCCGAATGATAAAAAGCAGGATAAACAGGGATACCAGCACCAGCAAAATATTAAGAAAAACCTTTGCCGCGCCGGAGGGTCCACCCGCAGGAGACAGGGATTTTTGAGCCACCAGCTCCGTCGACATCAGGCTTGTTTTGTTACTAATAATATCCGTCAATCCCACAACGTCGCCCTTGGACACTTGGGTATCCGCATAGGCGGGAACGCGGCAGAAGAAGGAGACCTCCTGCGCGTTAACATCCTTGGGCAGCAGGTCGCTCAGGTTCTTTTTCAGTATCAGCGGCAGCTCGGTTTCCTTATACTCCCCCGAAACGCCGATAGAAAGCAGGGGCTTGTCCTTTTCCGGCGTAGGAACGACGGCGCAGGTAGCGTCGGCCCAACCAAGCAAGCCTTTGGCGTCGGTATAAACCGAGCCCTTCTCGTCCTGGGGAGAGCTAAGCAGTACCAGCAATAGACGCATACCGCCCCATTCCTGATAGCAAATCAGGCTCTCGCCCTGCCCGGAATCGGCGCTGAACTTCACCGCCCGAGCCCCTTCTATAAAGGCCGCGGCATCGGTGGGATCAATAATGCGGTTTTCGTTGCGAAGCTCCACTGGGTCTGCGTTCTCGTCACTGTCACCGGGGGTAGCCAGGGAGTAATGAACGGTGTTTGCAATGCCCATATAGGTTTCGTTTTCCACCGCAGCACGGGCGATGGCGGCGATATCCCGGGCTGTTGTGTAGTTGTTTTCGGTGCTTTCGCTGGTTATGCTGGCGAAGTTTGTAGAGGTCGCACCCAAGCTGCGCGCACGCTCATTTAAGCGCGCGATAAAGTTCAGGCTGTCGCCGCCGCCTACCGCACCCGCAAGGGCATTTGCCGCCTGGGCGTCCGAACGCAGTAACAAGGAGTACAGGAGCTGCTCGGCTGAATAGCCGGCGGGCTGCTCCTCATTGCTATCGCCCTCGTCGGCAGCCGCCGCTACAGGGAGTGCCAAATCCTGCGTTTCCTCTATGGCGACCAGCGCGGAGAGCATCTGCGACAGGGCATAGGGATTTATCGGGTCATCCGGCTGTTTGGTATATACAATCACCCCGGTATTGAGCTCAGTGAGAAAAACAGCCGTGCTGTTTGGCTCAAAGCCGGGCTTATGCTCATTCGCGGCGGGTTTACCGGCACAGCCCGCAAGCATGGATACAAACGCCATGACGCATAATGTCAAGGCAATCGCCTTTCTCAAAACAATATCCTCCATTCAACCATCTGCAACGGTTCGCCTGCCAAATTACCGCCCCGCTGTTAAGGGAGCGGTTCTAACTTGCGCGAACCAAATATTATTGTAGCTTCCAAACAAGCAAGTTTTCTTCTGCCGCGCAAAAACATGAAAGAAAGTGTTGCTAGCTGACAACTATTATAGCAGATATAAGGAAAATAAAACAGTGTGCAAACGATGTACTTTTACAAGGTTTGCAATAATTATTTAAACGGAACCGATGAAATCGCAGGTGCATTTTTTCGAGCAATATGTTATAATAATCCTGCATATCGGTAAATGTTGACTTTATTTTTTATTATTTTTTCCGATAAATCATTCAGGCGCGGGCTTTATGCTTTATTTGGAGGCTGCGTTGTCGCAATTAAAATGTATCACATAAAAATAGTAGATTTGTTTTGGCTGACGTGGAGGTGGCGAGGATGAAAAAAACCTTAAGGATTGGTGTAATATCCCTTGTTGCAGTGGTGTTCTGTACTATAATTTTAGCAATACCTCTTTCGAGTGCGGAAACAGTAGGGAACAGCTGGATAAGATTTAATCGTGACGGAGTTTCTACAAACCAGATTACACTGGTGCAGGGCCGCGGCGAGCCGATGGTATTGCGGCACCCCTCCGACCGGGTTTTAAACCGCTTGCGGGTCAGTAAAGAGGATGGCTCTGAAATTCCGGTGTCGTCTCCCGACTGGCCCTTTGAGATTAATGAATCGAATCATACGCTTAATGCGCTGATAAAGCCCGGCGATGCTTTTGACGACCGCAGTTATACCATTATCGGCGACTATTATACCATGCGAGCAGTAGGAAACGGCGCGTTGGATTACCAGTACGTCAATGAGGATGGCACCCCTGTTTATGATGGCGGTTCACTCAAGCGAACGACAATCGGCGTAACGGTAACCAGTGACGCGAATGCAAACGGCGCGACCAACCTGATTAAGGAAGACAGCAGAGCAACCATAGAGGTGACGGGTGTTTCTGTTTCTCCCGCGTCAGGAGGGCTCGGCTATCCCAACTTCGCTTTCAAGGCGGGCGCGACACGAACAGGCGAGTTCCTAAACTTTGATGATGTGTACATTGGCGGAGTTGAGTTAGACGCTACAGGAAGGTTTGTTTATTATCTTAACTTCTTAAAGGGAAGCAACGTTCTTATTATTAAGGTTGTTTCTGGCTTTGAGTTTACCAAGGGCAGCAGTCTTTCCATCAACTTTGTTACAGATAAATCGGATCCGGTTACGGTAAAGGTAAAATCCTCGAGGCAGCTTGTTAAAGAGGTTAAGGATGCTTTAGAAAAGCCGGAGCAGCGCGACCCATACATAACCTTTGCCAATTACAATGAAATTGACTATATCACAACGGATTTCAGACTTTATCACACGGTAAAGGTTTATGGTGTAGAGGTTACTCTGGATTGGGATTGGATTGACCAGAATCCGGCTACCCCGATTTGTGTGGTTCCGGTTGATGTATTTAGTCAAAACTATTTGACCGCGAAGGTAACGCGATTGTCGGGGGATGTTACCGGCAAGCTTAAGGCGGATATCAGCTATCAGCCCAAAGGCTCCACCGAAACCCCGCCAGCTCCTGTAACTACGACACTTGCGGCAACCATCAAAGGGCTGGGAACACAGCCCTCTACGGTGTATGTCCCCAATGTGGTGCATACCGACCCCGCGCCGGTTGAAACGGAGCCTTCGACGGAAGATCCCTCGACCATAACATCAACGATTACGATGGATTTAAATGACGGAAGCGTCACCAGAAAATCCACAGGTTCTCAAAACCCGCTCTGGCTGCGGCTGCAATACGGCTTTGGAGGCGGCCGCGCGGAATACGCTGTTGTGACCGTAGCAAAAAGCAATATGCTTGCGGTTTATCACACCGGCCGCACAATGGGCAGCTTTCAAGACCAGTACCGATGGGGGGATAAGCTTCTCAATACAGATTATACTACGGAGGGGATTAAGGACTTAAAGATTATTCCCCTTGCCGAGGGTACCACCTCCATTAACGTTAAATATTACGCAACCCCTCAAAGCGGCGACGTTCTGATGGATGAGCGCAACTATAATATCAAAGTGGTAGACACATCCCCAAGCACCGATTCCACCCTAAAAAGCCTCGTAATGATTGAGGTGGACGCGGACAATAAGTCGGAAACCAATGAAACACTGGTCTTTAGCCCGGCAAAAACCGATTATACCGTTTCAGTGGGCAACTGGGTTCACGCCATCAAGTTCCGGGCGACCAAAAACGATACAAAGGCAAGCTCGGATATTTATGTCGTACTCAACGATGTTACGCAGGCCGATTCCATGCGAAGTACGGTGACCAGTGCCGCTTACCCGATTAACACTGAGGAAGATAATATTTATATATTTGAACTGATTGTCACGGCGGAGGACACGAGTACAACCACCTACCGCATTTATGTGGAGCGCCTTGATAAAAGTGACGACACCAGTTTAAAGAGCCTGAGCATTAAGGATGATAAAGGGGTAAGCTACCCCTACTACCAACTTGCAAACCCGCAAAACAAAAACTTTGACGGCAGGGTACATGAGTACGGCATTGAGCTGCCATACAATGTGAAGCGAGTTGTGGTGGACGCGCAAAAGAACCACACAAAGGCAGTGGTAGTAATAGACCCCGAACCCCAGCCGACAATAAACCCCTTTGACCCGAACCGATATGTTAATTTTGAGGAGCAGGTGCTGGTGCCGCCGCCTATCACCATCACCATTACCGCTGAGGATGGCTCGGTTGGGCAGGGATATGTGCTCAGGGTAAGGCGCTTGCCGCCGTCAAACGACGCAACGCTGGAATCGTTGGTTGTAAAAGACCATACCACGAAGGAGATTAACCTTAACTTCGATAAATATATCGAAAACTACGAAACGGTTCAGGTGGATAACTCCGTAAGGTTTGTGACTATCTATCCCGTCCCCTTAAGCAAATACGCCACCGTGACCCTAAATGAAGAAACAGAGCTGATTGACCCCGTTCGAGGAAAGGTAATAAACCTTGCGGTAAACACAACAGTAACCATAAAGGTTCATGTAACGGCGGAAGACGGGCTAACCCAGAAAACCTACACGCTTTCACTCTTGCGGTTGCCCCCCAGCAGTGACGCGACCCTTGCTAACCTTACGGTGGGGGCGCTAAAGCTTTCGCCGATATTCTCGCCGCTGCAAATAGATTATACCGCAATCGCCAATGAAACAACCACCTCTGTGACGGTTACTGCCACCGCAAGCCAGCGGGGAGCAACGATCAAGGTCAATTCCATACCCGTATTAAGCGGTTCTGCCAGTGCGGCGATCCCGTTAAATGACGAGACGACGGTAACGGTAGTGGTTACCGCAGAAAACGGTACCACCACAAAAACCTACACGGTCATCATTACCAACGACGACCTGCGGGTAAAGGGTACCAACGCAGACCTTGAAAGCCTAAAGGTAAACGAAGGGGATATGTCGCCGGGCTTTAAAAGCTCTATAACCACCTACAACGTTCCCGTAGACGGGGACGTGGAATTCATCGATATCTTTCCCATACCCGCCGACGAGCGCGCAACGGTTGCCATTAAATCCGGCTCCAAGTACATTGGCGACAGCGACGGTAATTTCTCTGAAGCGCTTAAGAATGGCAACAACAAATTTACAATTGAGGTAACGGCGGACGACGGAAAGACCAAGAAAGCCTATACGCTGACGGTCAACCGCTCCACCGGCGGCTCCGCGGGCTCCATCAATCCCATCAGTACCGATCAAATCGACTTTAGAAAATCAAAAACCATCTATGTGGATATTACAAAGTACACGGTTATCTCCTCCAAGATATTTACCGAGCTTGCCAAATATCCCGACACGGTAATTATCTTCCAGGGCAATGATTACTCAATCTCCTTTAAAGGCTCGGACATCAGCAAGATTATTCCTTTCGCCCAGGCCTATAACCTTTCCATGAGCTTCACCTCCCCCAACGAGACAACGATACGGGGGATGGTAGGGGTACAGGACGTGGATGCCGCCATGATATTCCTCTACTTTAAGCATCATGGTGTGCTGCCCGCGCCGGGAACCCTTACAGTGGATTTGGGTACAAAGTATAAAAACCAAACCCTGTACCTGCATTATTATAATCCTGCTATGAAGCGCATTGAGTATTATGGGACGGTCAAGGCCAACAACAGAGGCACAGTCGCCTTTAAGGTGGACCATTTCTCCGATTACATCCTCACCTTCAAACGCCTGAGTAATTCTGTGGATAAATCCTCGGAGGTAAACATCGGGGTGAGCGACGCGGACAAGATTAACCCTGATACCGGGCGATAAACCGAAAGGAGGGCGCAACCTTGCTTGTTCGTACCAAATACATATTTCTTGCCACGGGAATGCTTGCCGCGCTGCTGCTTTGCTCCTGTTCGATGTTCTATAAGACCACAGTCAAATCCCCTGCCTCCTCAAGCTCCTCCGAGTCGCCGCTTCTGGTAAGCGCACCCGCTGAGAATGCGCTTGGGCAAAGCTTTCTTTCCCAGGTGAAAAAGGCGAAGGAGTCAAACCGGGATACTGTGGGCTGGCTGTATGTTCCGGGCACGGAAATTAACAACAGCGTGCTGCAAGCCTTTGATAACAGCTATTATATCCGGCGTGATGAAAATCGAAAGGACAGTATCTACGGCTGCTATTTTGCCGATTATGAAAACGCGCTGGATCATTCAGCAGAGTTCTCGCGCAACACCATTATTTACGGTCACAGTGATTTAAAGGACAACCCGGACGGCAAGCGTTTTTCTCAGCTGTTCCGGTTCATCGGCGAGGCGTTTGCAAAGGAAACGCCGCATATCTATTTTTCCACGCCGGAGGAAGACCTGGCGTTTCGCGTGTTCGCCGTGTTTTATGCCGAGACCTCCTTTCAGTACATCCTGGCCGACCCGGATGACGCTACGTTTATGAACATCGTCGCCAAAGCGCGGGATGGTTCGATTTATGAATACGATGTGGATGTCACGAAGGACGATAAGATTTTGACGCTTTCCACCTGTTCGGTAAAGCACGGCGACGACAGTACACACCGCCTAGTGGTGATGGCACGGCTTTTACGCGAGGGGGAGAGCTATGAGGATAACCTGAAGGCACCCGCTGTGCGAAACGTGTCGTCTCCGGTTCAATAGAACCATGAAGATGAAAACGGCACAAGGGAATGCATAAAGAGCTTATAAGAAACCGCACACCGGGATTTTTCGCCGATGTGCGGTTTTTCATTCTTAAATTTTTTTAAAGGGATGTTTATATTCTATTAGTCCGAAATTCGTATTTCTAGCATATTGCGCATAAAGTAAAATTATGGTATACTCTTGGCGGCTTGTTCTCCCATTCTTGCATATGCAATGACTACCCACCGGTTTTGTCCGTTCACCAACCCGCAAGGTACTTCAAAAATGCAAGGCTGAAACGAATCCTGTTTTAAGGTAAAATTAGCATATGACTCTCGGCAAAAAACTACCAAAATCTTCATATATCGATTCGGCATTTACAATCGGCGGGGTGTTGGGTTATAATAGTCGGTAATAGCGCATCATTTTACCGGTATGGTGGTTTGGAATGCGGATGAAAGGCGGAAATTATAATGAGATCAACAATTTCACGGGTTTTCTTTGGGCTATTGGTTATCCTTCTTGGTGTAGGTTTTTTAGGCAACGCATTTGATTGGTGGGACTTAGTGGGATTTTCCGGCTGGTGGACGCTGTTACTAATTGTTCCCGCTGTGTTTTTAATTACCACCCACGGCGTGCGGTTTTGGAATGTTTTGCTGCTTTGCGTCGGCGTGCTTTTGCTGCTAAAGGAGCAGCGCGTCATCACTCAGGCAATGATTTGGCCGTTAATCGTATCTGGGCTGATTATTCTGCTGGGGGTTCGCATCGTATTCGGCAATGCGTTCCACACAGTAAAACCTTCGCAAGGGTTTTCCGCAACACCTCCGCTGCCGGTAGGGCAGCCGGACTATTCCACCACGCCGGAGTACAACATTGTTTTTAGCAGTGTTAAGGTAAAGAATATGTGTCCTAACCTCCAGTCGGCAAAGGTATCCTCTGTGTTTGGTTATATTGAGCTTGACCTGACGGAAATTGGTGTCACGGACGATATTATCATCGAATCAAGTGCTGTGTTTGGCAGTGTGCGCATCTATGCGCCCCGTAGCTATCGCATTAAGGTGGAGAATTCGTCGGTATTTGGCGGGTGCGATAATCGCGCGCCATCTCTCACCGACCTGGATCTGCCGCTGGTAACCATCAAGGCCAGTACCGCCTTTGGCGGCACCGAGATTCTGTAGCGCACTGCTTGCGCGAACCTACTTAAGCTTTTTTTCTTCGGGCATAAGCGTGTCTTTTAGTCTTAGCGAAAGATTTTACCCATCGGTTCTATCGATGGATTTTTAGCGGGTCTCTGGGAGGATAGGGTAACCAAATGTCAAAAAAAACACAAACCTACGACAACGACAGTATATCGTCGCTCAAAGGCGCCGACCGTGTGCGCAAGCGCCCGTCGGTCATCTTTGGCTCCGACGGTCTGGAGGGCTGTCAGCACTCATTTTTTGAGATTCTGTCAAACTCCATCGACGAGGCGCGTGAGGGCTTTGGAGACCGTATCATCGTTACGAGGTACATGGACGGATCGCTGGAGGTAGAGGATTTCGGTCGCGGCATTCCTGTGGACTACAACGCGCGGGAGGAACGCTACAACTGGGAGCTTGTTTTCTGCGAGCTGTATGCGGGCGGCAAGTACAACACAAACTCCGGCGAAAGCTATGAGTATTCGCTGGGCCTAAACGGTCTTGGGCTGTGCGCGACACAGTACGCCGCCGAGTATATGGATGTTGAAATATATCGCGACGGAGCGAAATACTCCCTGCGTTTTGAGCACGGCGAAAATGTGGGCGCGCTTAAAAAGGAGGATTCCTCCCGTAAAAAAACAGGCTCGCGTATTAAATGGCGGCCCGACCTTGCTGTGTTTACCGATAACAGCATTCCCAAGGAGTATTTCGAGGAAACCATTAAGCGGCAGGCCGTGGTAAACGCGGGACTGTTGTTTGTGTTCCGCTATGAGGAAAGAGGCGGTTTCACCGCCTCGGAATACCGGTACGAAAACGGGATTACCGATTATGTGAATGAGCTTGCGGGGGAGCAAACCCTCACCCCCGTGCAGTTTTGGCAAAGCGAGCGCCGGGGACGCGACCGGGAGGACAAGCCGGAATACAAGGTAAAGCTTTCGGTTTCCCTGTGCTTTTCCAACCGCGTCAAAATTACCGAGTATTATCACAACTCAAGCCATTTGGAATACGGCGGCTCGCCGGAGAAGGCGGTACGCTATGCCTTTGTATCGCAAATTGACGCATACCTAAAGCAAACAAGCAAATACCTTAAAAATGAGAGCAAGATCACCTTTGCCGATGTGGATGACTGCCTTGTGCTGGTTTCCAGCTCCTTTTCCACTATCACCTCCTACGAAAACCAGACCAAGAAGGCGATTACCAACAAGTTCATCTACGAGGCGATGTCGGACTTTTTAAAGCATCAGCTCGAGGTTTACTTTATTGAAAACCCCGACGACGCCCAAAGAGTTGCCGAGCAGGTGCTCATTAACAAGCGCAGCCGCGAGAATGCCGAGAAAACCAGGCTCAACCTCAAAAAGAAGCTCGCCGGTACGCTTGACATCTCAAACCGCGTGCAAAAGTTTGTGGATTGCCGCACACGCGACACCGGCCGCCGTGAAATCTACATCGTGGAGGGAGACTCCGCGCTGGGCGCGTGCAAGCTTGCCCGCGACTCCGAGTTTCAGGCAATCATCCCCGTGCGGGGCAAAATACTCAACTGCCTGAAGGCGGAGTATGATAAGATTTTCAAAAACGATATCATAACCGATATTATTAAGGTGCTGGGCTGCGGGGTAGAGGTAAATTCCAAGGCAAACAAGGAGCTGTCCTCCTTTGATTTGGACGGTCTGCGCTGGAACAAGGTGGTCATCTGCACCGACGCCGACGTGGACGGCTTTCAGATACGCACCCTAATCCTCACCATGCTCTACCGCTTGACCCCCACGCTGATTGAAAAGGGCTTTGTATATATCGCAGAGTCTCCCTTGTTCGAGATTACCGCCAAGGATAAGACCTACTTCGCGTACACCGAGCGTGAAAAGCTAAAGATAATCGAGCGGCTGAAGGATAAGAAGTATACCCTCCAGCGCTCCAAGGGCTTAGGGGAAAACGAACCGGATATGATGTGGCTGACCACCATGAACCCCGAAACACGCAGACTCATTAAGGTCACCCCAGATACCGTACAAAAGACCACCGAGGTGTTTGACCTTTTGCTGGGGGACAACCTGTCCGGGCGCAAGAGCTTTATCGCCGAGAACGGACATCGTTACATCGATGCGGCGGATGTATCATGATCATCGGATACGCCCAAAGAAAATACGGCATAGGCGCTATTGCAAAAGACTGCGTGAATGCCAGCACAAAGGAACGGTTCTATGGCAAAGAATAAACAGCCCGAGCGCCGCGACAAAAGCGGGATAAAAAACGAAAGCGCCTATATTGAAAATGCGGGCCTGGTGCTGGAGCAGCCCATTACCTCGACCTTGGAAGAAAACTACATGCCCTATGCGATGAGCGTAATTCTTTCCCGTGCCATCCCCGAGATCGATGGCTTTAAGCCCTCTCACCGCAAGATTTTATACACCATGTATAAAATGGGCTTATTATCCGGGGCGCGCACCAAGTCGGCCAACGTGGTGGGGCAGGTTATGCGCCTTAACCCACACAGCGATTCCGCGATATATGAAACCATGGTGCGCCTTTCCCGCGGCTATGAGGCGTTGATTGTGCCATATGTGGACTCGAAGGGCAACTTCGGCAAAAGCTATTCGCGGGATATGGCGTTTGCCGCCTCGCGCTACACCGAGGTGAAGCTGGATAAGGTATGCAATGAGCTGTTTAAGGATATTGACCGCGACACCGTGGATTTTGTGGATAACTATGATAGCAGTACCAAGGAGCCGCTGCTGCTGCCAACCAGCTTCCCCACGGTATTGGTCAATGCCAATATGGGCATCGCGGTGGGCATGGCAAGCTCCATCTGCCCCTTTAATCTGGCGGAGGTGTGCGAAACCACCATCGCTCTCATGAAGAACAAGGATCACGACATCCTCACCACCCTAAAAGCGCCCGATTTTCCCACCGGCGGGTTGGTGCTGTACAACGAGACCGAGCTGCGCCGTGTTTACGAGACCGGTCACGGCAGTATTCGTCTGCGCTCCCGCTATACCTACGATAAGACCGCCGGCTGCATTGAAATTACCGAGATTCCCCCCACCACTACGGTGGAGGCGATTATGGATAAGATTGTGGAGCATGTAAAAAGCGGAAAAGTACGCGAGATTTCGGATATCCGCGACGAAACCGACCTTTCCGGCTTAAAGCTTGCCATCGATGTCAAACGCGCCACCGACCCCGATAAGCTGATGCAAAAGCTGTTTAAGATAACGCCGCTGGAGGACTCGTTTTCCTGCAACTTCAACGTCCTCATCGGCGGCTCTCCCCGTGTGCTGGGGGTGCGAGCCTTGGTGGAGGAATGGGTGGCCTTTCGCACCGAATGCGTGCGCCGCAGGGTGTTTTTTGAGCAGGCGAAAAAGAAGGAAAAACTGCACCTCCTAAAAGGTCTTGCAAAGATTTTGCTGGATATTGATAAGGCGGTGCGCATCGTGCGCGAAACTGAGGTGGAGGCCGAGGTCGTCCCTAACCTCATGATAGGGTTTGGAATAGACGAGATTCAGGCGGACTATGTCGCCGAAATCAAGCTGCGTCATCTTAACCGCGCCTATATTCTGGACCGCACCAACGAGGTTGGCGAGCTGGAAAAGGATATTGCCGATATGGAGGATATCCTTAAAAACCCCAAGCGCGTTCGCTCCATTATCATTGCCGAGCTCACAGAGGTGGGCAGGAAATACGGCACGATGCGTAAAAGCATGGTCATTTTTGCGGAGGATGTGGAGGAGGAGCCGGAGGAAGAGGATGTACCGGATTACCCGGTTTTCCTGTTCTTTACCCGAGAGGGCTATTTTAAAAAGATTACGCCGCTTTCCCTTCGTATGGGAGGAGAGCAGAAGCTCAAAGAGGGCGATGAGATTATCCTGCAGGAGGAAAGCTCCAACACCGCCGAGTTGCTCTTTTTTACCGATCGCTGTCAGGTTTACAAGGCGCGGGCGTGCGATTTTGAGGACACCAAGGCAAGCGTGCTGGGCGACTACATCCCCGCAAAGCTTGGCATGGATGAGGGCGAAAACGCCGTGTGCATGGTAGTCACCAAGGATTTCGCAGGGCATATGCTGTTCTTCTTTGAAAACGGCAAGCTCTCAAAGGTGCCAATAAATGTTTATCAGACCAAGACACGGCGCCGAAAGCTTGTTAACGCCTATGGCGATAAAAGCCCGGCTGCGGCGGTCATCGCAATGCTTGAGGACGGCGAGTATCTTGTAAAAAGCTCAGCCGGCCGGGTTTTGCTGGTGCATTCCGGTGCCATAGCGGAAAAGAACACCAAGGATAATCAGGGTGTGGCAATTATGACCCTCAAAAAAAATCAGCGCGTGATATCCGCCGTGCGTTTTCATGAGGATATGCTGGGCAATGCGCATCGTTTTCGCACCAAAACCCTGCCCTCGGCAGGCATGACTCCCCGGGAGGGCGATCTTGGAGAACAGCTGACTTTTTAGTTTCATGCGGTTGACGATGTTTAATGACGGCTGTGAATATACCGAGTATCAAAGCCTCGGTGGAGAAAAGCGGTCGTCCGGCGGTTTTCATACGATAATGGAGTAAGGATAGAAGCAAACCCCATCGGGTAAAGCCGATGGGGTTTGCTTATGGGGATCAGGCGGATAACCAACCTGTTATACTATTATCCGATTAAAAAGTGTATAAAAATCAAGTCAAAATCTTAAATTAATGGATTTTGACGCGGATTTTTATCAACACTTTTATCGGAGAATAGTATTATTAGCATTAGTATAAAACAAAGGTGGTATTACAAAAAAGACAGGCAGCATCACCAGAATGCTGCCTGAACGATGACCGATTTAGGAAAATACCTTGCTACAGCGCAAACGCTTTACATTTACATACCATCGAAAACGATCATCGTGCTATTATTGTGTGTGAAACGCCACCGGTTATGAAAGGGAAATTGCGGTTTTGTCATGCTAACTTTTGCATTAAAAACAGGCAAATAAATGCAAAAGGGAGGGCGTGGCTTACGCTACGCGTTTTGCAAAAGACAGTACGGCTGGCAGGTGAAGCTAAGAGCCTAGTGCGTATTCGGCACCTGCGGTTACGATGGCGAAATGGTGCAGTAAGGAATCATTTCAGCAAGGTCACGGATATCCCTGATGCTGATGCCGGTGTTGTCGAGCCACAGGGATTCCAAAAAGGCGAGGTCATATAAAGGAGTGATATCGCTTAACTGATTGCCCGACAGGTTCAGGGACACAAGGTTTGACAGTGAGCCAACGGAGCTAATCTCCGAAATGCGGTTGCTGCCAAGGTTTAGGTGTGTCAGCGAGGTAAGCTCGTCAAGTGGGCTGATATCGGAGATGCGGTTGGAGGAAAGGTCCAGCTTTTTGAGGTAGTATAGCCCGCTCAGCGCGGAGATATCCTCAATCTTTCCGCCGGAATCGTTCGAAAGATTAAGCGTCGTCAGGCGCGACAGTGACCGGAGGGCCGCAAGGTTTGAAATCCCGCCGTTGTTGGAGAGGTCAAGGTAGGATAGCTTTGATAGATCGGATAAGAACGAAAGGTCGGATAGGTTGGTGTTGTATACGCCAAGGTGAGTGAGCTGCTTTAGGCTGCTCACGGGGCTAAGATCGCGGACGTTGTTGTCGTAGATCTCAAGCCAAGTCAGGTTGGTCATGGACTTGAGGGCCTTTAGGTCGTTATCGGTCAGATTCAAGCCGCTGCCCAGTGCAAGCTCCTTGAGGTTCTTCGCATAGGATTTGCCGCCAATGGTTACATAGGATCCCCCCGTCTGGGTGCCGGAGGCGGGGGCGGCGGCCGGTACAGTCTCGGTCTGAGCGGTCGCGGCAGAGGACGCGGCGACGCTTGAGGCTTCTTCGCCGCTTTCCGGCAGCTCGGACGACGACGGGTCGGGCTCGGAGGAGATTTCGACAGTGGAGGTCTCGGCGCTTTCTTCAGCGGAGGATACCGGTTCCGATGAAACCTCGGAGGAGGCCCCTCCTAACAGGTCGGTCACAAAATCGGCTGCGCCGCAGCCGGTAAAAAGCGCACCGCATAGTATTGCGGTAAGCAGCAGGCAAAAAACCCGCTTTCCTTTTAAAGCTGTCATCATGCATCAATCCTTTCGGCAGGTAGTTATACTAAAGGTCGTCTCCCATGTGGTAACCCATAAGATAAGCCTCGTCTAAATACAGATCCATTTGCTTTTTTCGTGTCTCGCCGTTGCCAAGGCGGGCGGTTTCATCAAAAACTATCATCTCCGCCGTCTTGGCGCGGTTGCCTATCCGGTCGCCAATCATCACGGTCTTCATGGCCCCAATCTGCTCCTGACGGAGCCGCTCTTTGGCGTTTCCTCCAAAGCTCACTAAAAAAAGAGCCTTTTTAAGCTGCTTCATCTGAGGTGCGTCGCCATAGGCAAAGCCATACGTCCATACCCGTTGAAACCATCCCACCAGCTTTGCGGGCGCTTCGGTCCAAAAAACAGGGTAGATAAACACAAGGGCATCGCAGCTTTGAATTTTGCGTTGTTCCTCGAGCACATCCGCGTCCAGCGGCTTATTACTGTCGTAGTACGCTTCCCGGCGGTACTCCTTTTCTGAAAAGGATTCTCGAAAGCCCCCTTCATATAAATCGGAGACAGCGTAATCATGCCCCGCCGCCGAGAGCCCGCGGAGAAACGAATCCTTAACCGCGCGTGTAAAGCTGTTGGCACTGGGGTGACAGTATACGATCAGTACATTCATGGCTTGCCTCCCGCACAAAAATAGCAAATGATAATGCATGAAGACCTTGTCCTCATTCTTTGGCAGCTTAACCGGATACGACATCAGTGCATAGTGCATAGTGAATATAAACTGATGGTATCATTCATGACAGCTTTCGTCAAGAACGGCGGGAGAACATCGGTGCAAAGGACATAAAGACCGTAGCTTTCGCGTACCTAATGCTCGTTATAAGGGCACAAGCGGGCAGAAGCCTTTCGCAAGCCCCTTAACTCCAAAAGCATTATTGAACAAAATGTAAATTCCCTTGTGTTTTATGTGGCGGCAACTTATAATAATTAATTGAAAACACACTTACAAATCGCTTTTTATTTCGTCCAATCATTATATAGATTTCGGAGGACTGAGTATTGAACGGATTGTTGTCCATATTATCGGTGGACAGACTGCTGGAGCTTTCTATCCGCCTGCTTGCCGTAATCGCCATCCTGCCCATCCATGAGCTTGCACACGCCTATGTGGCGGATAAGCTGGGTGATTCCACGGCGCGCGGTCTCGGGCGCATTACCCTTAACCCCCTGCGCCATCTTGATTTTATCGGTACACTCTGCCTGCTGTTTGCGGGCTTTGGCTGGGCAAAGCCCGTGCCGGTGGATTCTCGCGCGTTCCACAACCCAAAGCGTGGCATGGCGGTAGTCGCCGTAGCGGGGCCCGTCTCCAACTTTCTTCTTGCCATGGTGTTTTTACTGGTGGAGAAGGCGCTGCTCCTGATTTTTGGTCTGAACATGCCGGAGCCGGTTTACTTTTTAATGCAAATATTCGATTTACTCGCGTATATCAGCACCTCGCTGGGCATCTTTAACCTTTTGCCCATCCCCCCTCTGGACGGCTCTAGGATTTTGGGGCTGTTCCTGCCCGACCGCATCTACTATGGTATTATGCGGTACGAGCGTTATATCATGATAGTGGTATTCGCTTTGCTCTTTTCCGGGGTTCTTTCCGCACCGCTCGGCTATGCCGTAAACGCGGTCTTTGGCGTTCTGGATTTTCTGACCGTCCCGTTTCACGCAATTATCGGCTTCTTAAACTGATAAGCGGGGATAACAGCGGATGGAGTGCACGATTACCCTGACGGCAGAAAACCCGGAAAGGACTTGGAATTTACCATGACGACGGAAATAGAGAAAGAAAAAGGAATATCCTTTAAGCTTAATCAGTTCGAGGGACCGCTTGACCTTCTGCTGCACCTAATCAGCAAGCATAAGCTTAATATCTACGATATCTCAATCTTTGAGTTGGTGGAGCAGTATGCCGCGTACATATCAGAGCTGCGCCGGGAGGACATGGAGGTGGCCAGCGAGTTTTTAGAGATGGCCGCGCGCCTCGTGCATATTAAATCTGCGATGCTGCTGCCAAAGCATGAGGAGGGGGAGGAGCTTAAACGGGAGCTGACCGGTCAGCTGCTGGAATACGCGATGATTAAAAGCATCGCGGCCATCCTTGCCGGACAGTATGTGGGCGGGGCGGTATTTACCGGCAGACCGATGGAGCTTGTGATAGACCAAACCTACCGCTATACCCATCGCCCCAAGGAGCTTGCGGAGGCATATGGGAATGTTTCAGGCAAAAATCTGCGTCGATTGCCGCCGCCCGCCTCTGCTTTTTCGGGTATAGTACAGCGGCGGGTGGTTTCTGTCACCTCACGCATTATCTACATCATGCGCAGGCTGTACCGGCGCACACAGCTGGGGTTTCAAAGCCTTTTTGAAAACGCCGCCGACCGCAGCGAGCTGGTGGCGACCTTTCTCGCGGTACTGGAGCTTGTGAAATCCCGCCGCATTGAGGTGGATGACCAAAACGAAGAGGTACGTTTTGTGGGGGAGCGAAGGCATGGGCAAGCAAAATCCGTGCAACAATAATCACTTGCCTCTGCGGGTTATCCATATGGACTCTAAGTTTAGCTTAAAAAGAAAGGAACACGGTTTTTGCGGATGGATATAAAGGAGCTTGAAAATCAGATGGAGGCGGTGCTGTTCGCAAGCGGCGACGCGGTGGAAGGTGAGAAGCTTTGCGAAACGCTGGAGGTAAGCCCAAAGGATCTTGACCGCATCGCCTATTCCTTGGGGGACCGGCTGGAGGGAACGGCGCTGTTGCTGCTGCGTCTTGGCTCGGCGTATCAAATCGCAACACGCCCGCAATACGGGGCGGTGGTAAAAAAAGCGCTGGACGCGAGCCGCAACGCCCCCCTTTCTCCCGCAGCCATGGAGGTGCTGGCTGTTATTGCCTACAACCAGCCCGTAACCAAGGCGTTTGTAGAGCAGGTGCGCGGCGTGGACAGCGCGGGCGTAATTTCAACACTGGTAACCCGTGCGCTGGTGGAGGAGGCTGGCCGCCTTGACCTGCCCGGCAGACCCATTGCCTATCGTACCACCGCAAACTTCCTGCGCTGCTTTAGCCTCGATTCGCTCGAATCCCTCCCCCCCGTCACAGGAGTGGAGCCTGCCCCCGAGGATTCTCAACACGAGGATGAGCCGGTTGCCGATTTTGTGGAGGTCTAGCGTATAGCCTGTGATAAGATGATGTATACTTAAAATAGGAACGGATGGGGGCGGGGGCATGACGGGACTTGTGATTACCGGCGCGGTGCTTGTGTTAATTCTAGCTGTGCTTCTAGCCCCGGTTAGGCTCATACTCGCCTACGACCAAAAGATTGAGGTAACGATAAGGGTGCTGTGGCTCAAGTTTGGTTTGGTAAGCGACAAGCCAAAAAAGGCGAAGCCCAAAAAGCCCAAGAAAAAAGAGAGCGAAGAAAAGAAGAAAAAGGGTAAGAATAAGAATCCCGTAGAGGAGCTGTTTGATAAAAAAGACTTTAAAGGCCTTGTGGCAATGTTTAAGGATATGTTTGAATCCGCCGGCGGGCTTACCAGACGATTGTTTCGCAGGATGCATATCACCGTGCTGACTTTGCGCGCGAAGGTGGGAGGAGAAAATGCCGCCGTTGCCGCCATCAGCGCAGGGCAGTATAACGCTTACGCCTACAGCGGCTACGCGCTGCTGCACCATCGTTTTGGCAAGGTGTGCGCCCCGGATTTTGAGATTCAGCCCGACTATTTCGCGCAAGAAACGGTTGTGTACTTTAAGGGAGAGCTGCGCGCCTCCGTCGGCTCCTGCCTGGCCTTTGTGTTAAGCTTTGTATTGGGGTATGCGCTTAAGCTCGCTGCCGGGCGCCTATTACAGAATAAGAGCGAGACCGTAAAAAACGCATAATCCGCCTTCAATCTTCACTTTTTTCGCATACTTTCCGCCGAACCGGCTTTGCGCGGCGGGAACAGGTGCCCTGCGCGATGGCTCAGCCGCGGGGGCTTACCCCATCAGAACATCATACAGCCGGCGCAAAGCGGCGGGAATGGAGCAACCCGAAATGAACGAGCATCCAATTAAGGGACTCATGGAAACCACGATTCAAAAGATTAAGGAGATGGTGGACGGAAATACCGTCATCGGCGACGCGATAACGACCCCGGAAGGAACCATCATTATCCCCGTGTCCAAGGTGCAGCTCGGCTTTGCGTCGGGCGGGTCGGATTTTGGCGGAAAAACCCCCGAAAAGGATCATTTCGGCGGCGGTGCGGGAGCGGGCCTGACGGTGAGCCCCGTGGCGTTTTTAATCCTCAGCGGGGGTACGGTGCGCCTAGTTCAGCTGGCGGAGAAAAACAGCTCGATCGATCGAGCAATCAACCTTGTGCCGGAGGTTATGGATAAGCTTGGCGACCTTGCGGCGCAGTTTACCCAGAAAAAGGATAAGGATCCCGCGGAAGAACCTGAAGAACCAAAGCATTAGGGCATCTGCTGTTACCCGTAGTATTAGCTCCGAGAAGTTTGAATGCGGAATAACCACAATTCCCCTGCACATATCACGTTAGCCTTGGGAATGACACCCCCGATGAAAGCATATACTGCTACTGTCAATCTTTTTAAGGGCTTTGAACGAAAAAGCCGCAGGGAAGGCTGGGTGCAGGGTATGTTTCAAAGGGCGTTTCGGTTGCTGGCGGCGGTTTTCTTTGGCTGTTTGGGGGTTTGTGCGCCGGTTTACGCGGCAATTACGCCAAGCATCAGTGTTTCAGCGCCCCTTGCCCCAAATATCTCGGCGAAATCCGCGGTACTCATCGAGGCGGAGACACGGCGGGTGCTGTATGCCAAAAACGCGGAGGAGCGCCTGCCTATGGCAAGCACGACAAAGATTATGTCGGCGCTCCTTGCCCTTGAGCATCCCGCGCAGGAACGGGAGTTTGAGGTGGATACCGCCGCGATTCATGTGGAAGGCTCCTCCATGGGTCTGCGGGAGGGTGATACCGTAACCATGCGCGCACTGGCGTGCGGAATGCTCTTGTCCTCCGGCAACGATGCGGCAAATGCCGCGGCGGTGGCCATGTACGGCAGTATATCGGGCTTTGTATTGCATATGAACGAGCGCGCCCGCCAGCTTGGGCTTGCCGATACCCATTTTGCCAACCCCTCCGGGCTGGACGCGGAGGGGCATTACTCCACTGCAAAGGATATGGCGCGCCTTGCTGCCTTTGCGCTGGAAAACGAGGAGTTTGCCGCCATATGCAGCCAACCCGAGATGCGGGTGAGCTACGGCAACCCGCCGTACCAGCGGTGGCTGGATAACCACAACCGTTTGTTAAACGACTATGAGGGCTGCATCGGGGTTAAAACCGGCTTTACGGATAAGGCGCGGCGCTGTCTGGTATCGGCGGCGGAACGTGACGGGGTTCGGCTCATTTGTGTCACCCTCAACGACCCCGACGACTGGCGCGACCACACCGCCCTGTTTGACTACGGCTTTGAGAATTACAAACAGGTCACGCTGGATACCGATCTTGGAGGCGCGGTGGTGCCGATAACGGGGGGAGATAAAACAACTCTCCGGGTTCGTACCGACGCCACTGCCTTCGCGGTGGTGGATGAGGCAGAGCTGAAGGCCCTTACCCGCCGCGTAACAGCCGCGCCGCTGCTGTTTGCGCCGGTAACAAAGGGTGCGCAGGTGGGAAAGGTGGAGTACCTGACTGACGGAACGGTTATTAAAACCCTGCCCTTAATTGCCGATGAAGAGATTTCTTACCGGCAGGCACCCGCGTTGCTGCGCTGGGCAAGGGGCCTGTTCGGCGGTTGAAAATGCTGCTTTGATGTAAATCTAATTTTCAAATGGGATTGGGGTGGCCGGACTATCCGCGCGGCGCAAAACATGGTACAATGAAGGCATACTGGTGTCGGTGCGCCGTTTCGCGGCGCGCTTTCAAAAATAATGATAAACCCGTAACGGGAAAGGACAGGAAAATTAAATGGCAGTGCAGGATGGCGTAAGGATACAAAAGGTGATGTCTGATATGGGCGTCGCCTCCCGCAGAAAATGCGAGGAATACATCGAGCAGGGCAGGGTGTCGGTGAACGGGCATAAGGCCGTGACCGGCATGAAGATTAACCCCAAAAAGGATATAGTCACGCTGGACGGCGAACCTGTGGGGTTACCGGACGGCAAGAAGTACTACCTTGCCATGTACAAGCCCCGGGGCTACGTTACAACCATGAGCGACGAAATGGGACGTAAAACCGTAGCCGATCTTATCACCGATATCCCGACGCGGGTGTACCCCATCGGCAGGCTGGATAAGCTCTCCGAAGGGCTGCTGCTGCTCACCAACGACGGGGCGTTCGCGAATCTATTAATGCATCCCAGCCACGAGGTGACCAAGGTATACCGCACGACGGTGGAGGGAATTGTAAAAGAGGACCAGCTCATCTCCCTTGCCGAGGGGGTTGTGATTGATGACCGCAGAACCCTGCCCGCACAGGTAAAGGTAATTACCAGTGAGGAAGGCCGCACGGTGCTTGAGATCGTCATTCGTGAGGGACGCAACCGCCAGATTCGCAAGATGTGCGAGGCGGTGGGGCTTACCGTCAAACGGCTGCGGCGCACCATGATCGGCCCCGTCAAGCTCGCCATGCTAAAGCCCGGGGAATACCGGGAGCTGACCGGCGCGGAGCTTGCCGCGCTGCGCTCCATGTCTGTCAAGAATCAGCGCAAGGATTTTCAGGAAAAGCAGGAAAGAGAGAGCGGGCAGCGCGGACGCCGTCCAGCCGCATCAAGGCCGGCCGGCGCGAGACCGGGCGGTGATAGACCCGGCTACGCAAAGTCGAGTGGCGATAAATCCGGCTACGCTAAATCGGGCGGCGATAAATCCGGCTACGCAAAGTCGAGTGGCGATAAACCCGGTTACTCTAAATCGGGCGGGGATAGACCCGGCTACGCAAAGTTGAGTGGCGATAAACCCGGTTACGCTAAATCGGGTGGTGGCAAACCGATCGGAGGGAGAACGGGTGCGCCAAGATCGGGTGGACAATCCCCAAGACCGCAAAAGGACAGAAAATAGCGGATATGCGCCCCGCCTGATTGCCGGTTTCTGGCGACGGTGGGGCGCGAGCGCGTCCGGAAACGCAAGTGACCCGAATCCCGTTATTATACGAATCTCCTCAAAAAGTGTAACGTTGCAAATAAAAACCCGCGTGGAAACCCAGAAGCCAAAGCTTATCACTTGATTGCTATTGACTATTAATTCGGATATTAGTATAAGGGAGGGTATCGGCTATGGTGGAATTTTTACCTTGCAAGGATCAGCCTCTCATCCGCGCGCTATGCGAAAAGGCGGGTGTGGAATACGATACGGGAGTGTTTGCCTACACCGCCGAAGAGAACGGCAAACACGCGGGCTTTGGGCTGTTTTTTCTTGACGAAGAGCGCGTGGAGGTGCTGTATGTGCCGGAGGACGCGTATCTAGCGGACGTTCTGACGCGCAGCGGCATGAACTACGCGCAGCAAAAGGGCATAGCACTTGTAAATTTTAAGCGTGCCAACAGCCAAGCCGTTTTTAAACAGCTTGGCTTTGTCAAAGAGGACGACTCCGGGGACGAAATGATTGCATCGTATCTAAGAAGCTGCAAAAAGGACAAGGATTAAGCTGTATACGCGATATAAGCAAAGAGGTAAATTTATGCAAGATGGCTTGTAAAATCTGCGCAATCCGTTTAAAAATCGCGGGAAAAGTCTTGTGAATGACGCGGAGATAGTGTATACTTAACTTGATTACGCAAAAGTTATATCGTTAATTTTTTGTCGCAGTTACCCCCAGATAATCAGACACGGAAACGGAGGAACAAAGATGAGTCCTGCAAACAATCTAGAGCGATTAACAGCGAACCTGGAAGGAATCGACCAGTCGTCCTGTGCAAGGGCGCGGCTTGCAAAGCTTTTTGACGAGGGTACCTTTGTTGAAATAGACGCTTTTGCAATGGCTTCGGGTGACGCGAACTCGGTGGTGACCGGCTATGGTGCCATTGATGGCAGCATGGTGTTCGCGTTCAGTCAGGACAGCGCCTCTTCTTCTGGCGCTGTGGATAAGACCCATGCAGATAAGATTAAAAAGGTGTATAACCTTGCCGTGAAAACGGGCGCACCCGTGGTTGGTGTGTACGATTCCAACGGCGCGAGCCTCGCAAACCCCGCAGATGCCCTTGCGGCATACGGCGAGCTGTTTGCCCTTTCCAACAACCTCTCCGGCGTAGTGCCGCAGGTTTCGGTTGTGGTCGGTCCCTGTGTAGGCAGTGCCGCATTAATCGCGCTGGGCGCGGATTTTGTGGTAATTACCGACGCGGGCGAGATTTCGCTCACCCCTTCCGCCGAGAGTGTGTGCTCCGCAAAGACCGGTGTTTCGCACATCGCGGTAAAGGACGAGGATGAGGCGATTGCCAAGGCCCGCAAGCTGCTCTCCCTTCTGCCCGCCAACAACCTAGCCGACGCACCTGTTTGGGATTTTGCCGAGACTGCCGGGGCAAAGGCTGCCCTTGCCGCCGCAGGTGAGACGCTGGGCGGTGCCGCCGATGTGGTTAAGAATATTGCCGACGATGGCAGCGTTATTGAGCTTTCCGAGAAATTCGGCGGAGAGTCCTTCACCGCACTGGCTACCGTAGGCGGTCAGGTGGTTGGCTTTGCCGGTGCCTTCGGCGCGCTTGACAGCGACGCCTGTGCGAAGCTGGGCCGTTTTGTTTCAATTTTGGATTCCTACTCCGTTCCCGTGGTCACACTGGTTAACACCGAAGGCTTTGCCGCTGGCTCCGTCAGCGCGCGCGATGCCGCGATGCTAGCCCATGTGTATGCCGAGGCGACCACCGCCAAGGTATCGCTCGTGCTTGGCAAGGCGTACTCCGGTGCATATATCGCCCTAGCCGGCAAGGGTTCGGGCGCCGACCTCGCCTATGCGTGGCCGGGTGCCGCAATATCCGCGCTGAAGCCTGAGACCGCCGTTGCGTTCTTATACAGCGACCGCATCACCGCCGATAAAAAGCGTGAGGATGTGGAGGCGGAGTATATTGCCAACGAAGCAAGCCCCTTTGCCTTTGCCGCAAACGGACAGCTTGACGGCGTTATCGATCCTTCCCTCACCCGCGAGGCTGTGATATCGGCGCTGGACATGCTCTCCGGCAAGCGCGTTGCCACACTGCCCAAGAAGCACGGCAATATCCCGATGTAAGCCTTTTGCCCTTGGCGATTGGTGAAAGATAAAGTGCCTTGCCGCAAACACAGCCGCGCACAGGCAAGGCAAGCGTTCCAGCCGCGGATAAAGAAAGGATGAATAAGATATGAAAAGGTTTAACATAACGGTTAACGGTGTCGCTTACGACGTTGTGGTGGATGAAGCAAACGCTTCCGGCGCTCCCGCCGTTGCGGCAGCGCCCGCACCTGCCGCAGCACCCGCTCCTGTCGCGGCCCCCGCGCCCGCTGCGGCTCCTGCGCCCGCAGCAGCTCCTGCCGCCGCAGCCGGCTCTACAACGGTTAACGCCCCCATGCCCGGCACAATCCTCGACGTAAAGGTGAAGGCCGGCGATACAGTCAAGGAGGGTGACGTTATCGTAATCCTTGAGGCTATGAAGATGGAAAACGAGATTATGTCTCCTGTTTCCGGCACCATTGCATCCGTAAACGTAACCAAGGGTCAGTCGGTTAACTCCAACGACTTGATCGCTTCCATCTCCTAACGCCGCAATAACACTAAAATACTCGGGGAAAGAGGGTGCCTGCAATATGGCTAAAGTGAAAATTACCGAAACCGTTCTGCGCGACGCACATCAATCGTTGATTGCCACGCGCATGACGCTTGCCGAAATGGAGCCGATACTTGAGGCGATGGACGCCGTCGGCTTTCACTCTGTCGAGGCTTGGGGCGGCGCAACGTTCGATTCCTGCCTGCGCTTTTTAAACGAAGACCCGTGGGAGAGACTGCGCGTTATTAAGAAGCATATGCCCAACACCAAAATTCAGATGCTGTTCCGCGGCCAGAACATGCTCGGCTACCGCCACTACGCGGACGACGTCATCGAATCCTTTGTAAAGAAGTCGGTGGAAAACGGCATAGATATCCTGAGAATTTTCGACGCGCTTAACGATATCCGCAACCTTGAGACCTCCATTAACGCCGCGAAGAAGGTTGGCGCACATGTACAGGGTGCGATCTCCTACACGACCAGTGAGGTTCACACCATCGACTACTTTGTAAATTACGCAAAGCAGCTCGAAAACGCGGGCGCGGATTCTATCTGCATCAAGGACATGGCGGCGCTTATTACGCCCTATGCCGCAGAGGAGCTTGTTACTGCACTGAAGAAAAACGTTAAGGTTCCTATTCAGATGCACACCCATTACACCTCCGGTCTTGCCTCGATGGTTATGATTAAGGCCATTGAGTCGGGCGTGGATGTGATTGATACCGCTATGTCGCCGCTGGCGCTGGGTACCTCCCACGCTCCTACCGAGTCGATGGTTGCGGCGCTGGCCGGCACACCCTACGACACCGGGCTTGACCTGAAAAAGCTTGACGTTGTGCGCGCGCACTTTGCCAAGCTGCGGGATAAATACCTGGCAAGCGGTCTTTTGGATCCCAAGATGCTGGGCGTAGATGCCAACACCCTGATCTACCAGGTTCCGGGCGGAATGCTCTCGAACCTGAACTCCCAGCTCAAGCAGGCGGGCAAGATCGACCTGTTTGAGGAGGTTCTCGCCGAGGTTCCCAGAGTGCGCGAAGAATCCGGTATGCCTCCCCTTGTAACCCCCACCTCCCAGATTGTCGGCACCCAGGCGGTGTTCAACGTTCTCAACGGCGAGCGCTACAAGATGGTAACCAAGGAGTTTAAGGGCCTTGTGCGCGGCGAATATGGCAAGACCCCGCTGCCCATCGATCCTGAGTTCCGCAAGAAGATTATTGGCGACGAGCAGGCTATTGATTGCCGCCCCGCCGATCTCCTTGAGGCGGAGTTTGATAAGCTGCGCGCCGAAATCCCCGCCGCTCTCATCGAGCAGGATGAGGATGTACTCAGCTACGCACAGTTTGGTCAGGTCGCCATCAAGTTCTTCGAGGCGCGCGCCGCCGCGAAATACGGCGTAGACACAAAGCACGCGGACGCGAAAAACGCGGTGCATCCTGTATAATTTTCTTTACACAGTTTCGTTAAGCAAACGATATTATACAAAACAACAGTGCGCTCCGTTTTATTGCGGCGCGCACTGTTGTTTGCTTATGGTATTATACTAAATGCTTCACTGATTAAAAAATGCCCCCGTTTTCCATAGAGGTCTTGTTTACAAAATCCATATGGTATAGTTTTTCCCAATGATTAATGTTTAAGGTTCCCCGGGTGAGGCGAATGGCTAAAAAACAGCAATTTTCGTCCTTTTCGTTATTGGCCATATCGTACCATTCGGCAAAAGCCTTACGGAGCTTGGTTCTTATTTCGGCATTCTTTGGGTCAAGCACCCAACCTAGATTTTCACCGATTCCGTTGGCGGTGAACATCTCTAAACAGCCTGCCACCGAAACCTCGTGATTTTGCAAAATTTGCAGCGCTTTGTTTGACTTTGCATTCGTGACAAGGTAAAAAACGCCATCTTCATAATAAGCGTCCACACTGCGGACCACAGGGCGTGGCAGTCCGTTAGCGCCCGGCTCTCTCGCAATCGTCGCGAGGGAGATCACATTGTCTTTGCCGTTTCCAAACTTCTCTTCAATCAGCTTTAATCCTTCTTCGTAGTTGCTCATTTGCTTTTCCTCCACTAATTATTTATCATTTACCTCGTTTCTTAAAGGGGATCCACAGTTCCACATAGGAGATGTCGGAAGTATTTTTATAGTACATCTCGGGGAAAAATCCATCGGCAATCAGGTCGTGCTTTTTTAGCCAAAACCGAGTGTATTTCATCGCCTTTCCCAAGTTAATCATCTTCTGCTCGCTGTTTTCCGATTCAAAGCCACAGACGACATATTCTCGCACGGGCAGTTGCCAATGTGAAAATCCGAAACGTTCCATACCTTTTTTTACTTCAGCACCCACAAAATAACTCGAATAACCGTCTGGAGCATCACCGTGGTAAGAAACCCCAACCCAGCGCCCCTCTGACATGTGCGGGATATTTGGAAGAGCCCCGAAAAACCGGCTCCAAATTTCATCAACCGTATCAACGCCGGTTCTTTCGCCAAACATTTTGCCATATTGAAAGGGATAATATCCTGTAACACCAATAAAGCTAACAGGCTCTTCAAGAGATTTACGGTTCATTTCCAAAACCAGTCCATCACGAATCAGCGGTACACCCTCGTCAACCACGATGTAACAAAGCAATAAATCAGGCTTGTCAAAATTATGTAAGCCAATCGGCGTATCCCGGTATTGTGAAGGGGTAATCCCATAGGTATCCTTAAATGCCCGCGTATAAGTAACATGACTGCCAAAACCGTATTCCATTGCAATGTCGATAATGCGGTTTTCCTTATCGCGCAGCATCGTGAGAGACTTTGCCAATCGGCGAAGCTTGATATAATCCCTAACCGATGCTTTAACCAGCCGCGCGAATAATCTTTGATAATAAAAAACGGACAGCGCGGCGGCCTGCGCCAGCTCTTCAATTTGGATTTCTTCACCGAGATGATCTTCGATGTGGTTTAAAGTTTTCTGTATGGCCTCCCATGCGTGCATATTCATTCCTCTTTCTAAATTATACCACATGCATAAAGCATTCGCTTAACCGTGTCTGCTCTTTTTAGCTCATGCAGTGGGTATCATACTAACCTCAAAAAGGGTAGAACTGTGTATAAAAATTCGCGTGAAAACTCATAAACTAAGGTCTTTCATTGGGTTTTGATACACAGTGAAATCGGTTATTATAACAAATATTATATCAAGAAAGATGACTTATTGAAATAATGAATAATACCTCGCTAAATCTCAGGGGAAAGCGTAGGAACCATCCCTTCCGCCGCTGTGCGGTATATCTTTGAGATTCCTTTTTTAAACCTCCCGCTAAAGGGAAAGATGGCGCATACCGCAAAAAACGTCGTACAACGACCTGTTTTTGTCCTTCAAAATCCCACATCGTCAGTTGACAACGCCCCTTACAAAATAGTACAATATAGGTTAGAACTAATGCGCGCCGCATCACACAGGCCAAACGGCCGGTGGGCTGGATAAACGGGTAGGGATGAGGTAAAAAGCATGATAAGAAGCATGACGGGCTACGGTCGCGCGCAGGAGATTATAGACGGCAGAGATATTTTAGTGGAGATTAAGGCGGTCAATCACCGTTTTTTCGAGTATTCTGCGCGCACCCCCCGTGCTTACGGATATTTGGAAGAAAAGCTCAAGGGCTTTATACAGGGCTCGGTGAGCCGGGGCAAGGTGGAGGTAAGCGTTACCATTCTCACCATGGAGGGCAGCGACGCAAGGGTGGAGCTTAACCACACGCTGGCCGGCGCGTATATCACGGCGCTTCGGGCGCTGGGCGAGGCCACGGGGGTGAGAGACGACCTGTCCCTATCGGTGCTTGCGCAGTTTAACGACATCTTTACCGTGCGCAAGGAGCAGCCGGAGGAGGAGATTATCTGGAACGGTGTGCGCACCGTTGCGGAAAAGGCGCTGGCAGCGTTCTGCGCCATGCGTGAGGACGAGGGCGCCCGCTTAAAGCAGGATATGCTTGCAAGACTTGCCGCCATCGGCGAGTCGGTTTCTCTGGTCGAGCAGCGTTCGCCCCAAACCGTTGCCGATTACCGGGAGCGCCTCGTTGCCAAGATGACCGAGGTCTTACAGGATAAAAACATTGAAGAATCCCGCCTTTTAACCGAGGCAGCGATTTTTGCAGACCGGGTGTGTGTAGACGAGGAAACTGTGCGACTGCGCAGCCATATCGTTCAATTCACCCAGCTTTTGCAGGAAGGCGGACAAACCGGACGCAAGCTGGATTTTATTGTACAGGAGCTCAACCGTGAGGCCAATACCATCGGCTCCAAGGCGCAGGATGTAGAGATTGCGCGGGTGGTGGTGGACATTAAGGCCGAGCTTGAAAAAATAAGGGAACAGATACAAAACATCGAATAAGTCCACCCGCCGGGTTCCTATGAGCGGGGTGTCTTGCCGCGGCATTGCTTGCCGTGACGATGAAGGAGAATTAAACGCATGAAGCTTATCAACATTGGCTTTGGCAATATGGTTTCCGCAAACCGTCTGGTTGCCATAGTAAGCCCCGAATCCGCGCCCATCAAGCGCATTATTCAGGACGCGCGAGATCGCGCGACACTGATAGACGCGACCTATGGACGCAGGACGCGCGCGGTGATTATTACAGACAGCGACCATGTCATCCTGTCCGCCGTGCAGCCGGAGACGGTGGCAAACCGCCTGACTTACCGGGACGATGAGGATGAGGGGCTGGATGAGGATGAGTAGCAAGGGAGTTCTGTTTGTCATTTCCGGCCCGTCCGGCAGTGGTAAGGGTACGCTTTTAAAAGAGCTGGTCAAGGAGGGCGGTAAGATTCGTTACTCCGTATCGGCCACCACCCGTGCGCCGCGTGAGGGAGAGGTCGAGGGCAAGAACTACTTCTTTGTTTCCCGCGAGGAGTTTGAGCATAAAATCGCCACCGGCGAGATGCTGGAGTACACCACCTATTGCGGCAACTATTACGGTACGCCCCGCAGCTTTATCTCCAAAACACTGGAGGAAGGCTTTGATGTTTTGGTGGAGGTTGAAACCGAAGGCGCGCTTAACCTGATGCAGCAGGAGGAAGCCCTCTTTATCTTTATCATGCCGCCCTCTTTAGAGGAGCTTGAACGGCGGCTGGTGGGTCGCAATACCGAAAAGCCGGAGGTTATTCGGGCACGGCTGCAAACCGCGGTGGAGGAGATTCGGCTTGCCGACCGGTACGACTATATCGTAGTCAACGATGTAATTGATTCGGCGCTCGCGCGCCTTGAAGCCATTGTTCTCAGCGTAAAGTGTAAAACCGTAAATATGAAGCATATTGTGCGCGAGATATTGCAAGAAGCTTAGAAAGCGCACAGCGAAAACAAAATATATTGTTCTGTTTTCCGATTTAATGGCACAAAAATCAAGTCAAGGAATATGGGTTTGACGACGTTTTAATGCTTTTAACGGAGAATAGCCTTAAAGTCAGTTGCTTTCGAGCCCTTCGCCCTTCAGACGATGGCGGCTGACTTATTTTCTGCGTATATACAAGGCCGTCAATGAAAGGATTGGTTAGAATGTTAAGACCTGCAATCAGCGAAATTCTCAGAGAAGAGGCAAGCTGTTTTTCCCTGGTAATCGGTGTGGCAAAGCGCGCGAGAGAGATTACCGATGACGTGGAGTCCATTAAAAAGGAAATGATTGAGCGTAACAACGGCAAGCTGCCCACAGACCTAGGCTCCAACAAATACTACCTGCAGGCAAAGCCTGTAAAGCTTGCGGTAGAGGAGCTTGCGGCGGATAAATACCGCTTGATTGAAACGCCGGATATCGGCAAGAACATTGAGGCATAGTCTTATCAAGCAGCTGTGAGGAATCGTTGTAGCGTTCAAACTAATGATTGCGTCTACCGCCCAATCCCCCGTTTTACGGGCGGGTTGGGCGATGATTTATATCAAATTTCATTTTATTTGCAACGATATAGTATCATACTATTAATCCCGTTTCAAAAAGAGTAAAGATGGATAAGCCGTATGGCAGAGTAAAGAGTAAAGTGTATTTGCTCGGTTTGCCAAAAGCGTTAAAGCAAAATTCATACAGAAACGGGAGGGCGGCTATGCAAAAGCAGCAACAGCAGCAGCAACAGCAAAGGCAGTTTGTGGCGCATGTGGCGGTGGAAAAGGTTGCCCTTCACGCGGATAAGGCTTACAGCTATGCCGTACCCGAGCCGCTGCGCAATACGGTAACGGCAGGCGCGAGGGTAATGGTGCCTTTTGGCGGGGCAAACCGCAGACGGCAGGGTCTGGTGCTTTGGGTGGGGGAGGAGGAGGCTTTAACACCTCTTAAGCCGGTTTACAGCGCCTTGGATGACCGGCCGATGCTGGATGCCGCGGCGCTTGAGCTGGTGCGCTTTATTACCGACCATACCTTCTGCACGGGTTACGAAGCCGCGCGGCTGGTGCTGCCCGCAGGCTACCAGTACCGCGTTGATTTTGTCTACGAGCTGGCGGAACCATACCGGGGGGAGCAGACAGAGTTTGCGGACGAGGAGGAAAGGCGGATTGTAGCCTGTCTTTCGCGCCGCCGCAAGCCGGTGAAGGAAACCGACCTGTGCGCCGAGGCGGAGATTACCCGCCGAAGCACGGCGCTTCGCTCATTGCAGGAACGGGGTGTGGTGCGAAAAAGTGAGCAGCAAAAACGAAAAACCAAGGATGAGCGCATCCTGATGGCGCGGCTGACCCCCGAAGCCGCTTCCGCACAGCTTACCCCCAAGCAACGCGCCGTGGCGGAGCTGCTCGAGGGCTGCGGCTGTGCGTCGGTCAAGGAGGTTCGCTATTATACCGAGGCCTCTAAGGCTACGCTTGATAACATGCACAAGCGTGGCGCGCTGGAATATTATGAGCGTGAAACCCTGCGTACCCCTTATGAGGTGGAGCAAACACAGCGGGTACAGGACTTGTCCTTAAGTGCCGATCAAACAAAGGCATATGAGGGGTTAAAAAGCCTGTTGGATGCGAAAAAGCCCGAGGCCGCCCTGTTGTTTGGCATAACGGGCAGCGGAAAAACCCATGTGTTTTTAAGACTGATAGCCGATACCGTCGCGGCGGGAAGGCAGGCTATTATGCTGGTACCCGAAATTTCCCTCACGCCGCAGATGCTTACCCGCTTTCATGCGGTGTTTGGCAGGCAGGTGGCAGTCATACACAGCGGGCTTTCTCTCGGAGAGCGTATGGATGAGTATAAGCGCATTCGCTCCGGGCAGGCTTCCATTGTGGTGGGTACGCGTTCGGCGGTGTTTGCGCCGGTGGAGCGGCTGGGGCTTATCATCATGGATGAGGAGCAGGAGCACACCTATAAATCGGAGAGCGCGCCCCGCTACCACGCCCGCGATATCGCCCGGTTCCGCTGCGCGCAAAGCGGCGCGCTGCTGCTGCTTGCTTCGGCTACGCCGGATGTGGAAAGCTATTATCACGCCCTGACGGGACGGTACCACCTGTTTACTCTAACCGAACGTTTTGGCACGGCAAACCTGCCGGAGGTGGTGGTGGTTAACCTGACTGACGAGGCGCAGGACGGCAACGCGGGGTCCGTCAGCGCCCCCCTTGCCCGGGAGATTGCGGAAAACCTGCGCCGGGGGGAACAGACCATCCTGCTGCTTAACCGGCGGGGGTTTCACACGCTGGTGCAGTGTGTATCCTGCAACGAGGTTATCAAGTGCAAAAACTGCTCCCTTGCACTAACCTACCACAAGGCAAACGACAAGTTGATGTGCCATTACTGCGGCTATGTACACACTCCTGACGCTAAATGCCCCGAATGCGGCGGGGAGCGAATGAAATATCTGGGGCTTGGCACCCAAAAGGCAGAGGATGAGATTGCCGCGCTCTTTCCCGACGCGCGAATCCTGCGTATGGATGCCGACACCACCATGGCGCGCTATTCCTATGACGAGTACCTGGAACGCTTTGCCCGGGGGGAGTACGATATCCTCATAGGCACTCAGATGGTGGCAAAGGGACTCGATTTTGAAAACGTTAGCCTTGTGGGCGTTTTAAGTGCCGACAGACTGTTGTATACCGCCGATTTTCGCGCCTCAGAGCGTGCCTTCTCTCTGCTCACGCAGGTGGTAGGGCGCAGCGGGAGGGGTCAAAAGAAGGGACGCGCGTACATCCAGACCTATACGCCCGAGCATGAGATCATTGAGCTTGCCGCCAGACAGGATTACCGCGAGTTTTATGAAGGGGAGATTCTGTGCCGGAAGAACCTTTTGTACCCGCCATTTTGCCGCCTGTGTGTGGCGGGCTTTTCGGGAGAGAACGAGGCAAGCGCCCTACGCGCCGCCCAGGAGTTTTTGGATCTTTTGCGGGAGCGGGTAGCCCGGGACTTTTCGGACGTACCGCTTAAGGTTTTAGGGCCGGTTGCCTCCGAGCTGTACCGCGTGGCGGGCCGCTACCGCTACCGCCTGATTATCAAATGCAAGGGTGACGCGAGAACCAGGCGGCTCCTTAGGGAGACGTTGTGCGCATACCTGTCCCTGCCGGTGGCGCGTACCGTCAGCGCGTTTGTGGATATGAGCTTTGGCGGGATTATTTAAAAAAATACATTTTTCGTGTATAATGAAAGCATCGCAATTATAATTAAACTTAACTCGGCTTGGAGTTAATACGAATCACGTTTTAAAAGGAATATCAAATGATGAACCGGCGGCGGTGAAAAGCCTTGTCGCAGTACGGCTTATCATAAGATTCTAACCGTATGCCTGCGGCGTTTTTAAAACGAGAATAGTATAAGAAGGGAGAATATTATGGCTACTCGAAAAATTGTACTTGTCGGCGACGACGTACTGCGCAAAAGGAGCAAAGAGGTCACCGCGTTTGACCATAAGCTGGGCTCGCTGATTGATGATATGGTTGAGACCATGTATAAAAACGACGGCGCGGGGCTTGCCGCGCCACAGGTGGGTGTGCTCAAACGCGTGGTGGTCATCGATGTGGACGATCACCTCTATGAGCTTGTTAATCCCATAATTATCAGCGCCACAGGTGTGCAGGAGGGACCCGAGGGCTGCCTTTCCATTCCGGGCAGGTACGGTACCGTCGAGCGCCCAAACGAGGTGACCGTTCATGCGCAGGACCGCAGCGGCAAGCCCGTTACCGTCACCGGAAGCGAGATGCTTGCCCGCGCCCTCTGCCATGAGCTGGACCATCTTGACGGCAAGCTGTACCCCGACCTTGCCAAAGAGATGTTTGAGGAGGAAAAGGAGCGCACAAGACAGAAAAAGTCGGAGCCGGAGGAAGAAAAGGCGGCCAGATAGCTTGTATTTGGCAGCCGGCTCCCCGCCCCACAGTCACGCCGGCAAAGCGTAGGAACCGGCGGAAAGGGAGGATGTTCATGAACGTGATTTTTATGGGCACGCCGGAATTTGCCGTGCCCTGCCTTACCGTACTGCTTCGTGACGGACATACCGTAACGTCGGTATTCACCCAGCCGGATAAACCGGTGGGACGCAAGCAGACGCTCACCGCGCCCCCTGTGAAGGAGGCCGCTCTTGCCCGGGGGATACCCGTCTACCAGCCAAATACCCTCAAGGGGGAGGCGATGGCCGAGCTTATTCTCGGGCAGGCGCCCGATATCATTGCCGTGACGGCATATGGTAAGCTCCTGCCCCAGTCGGTGCTTGATATTCCGAGGCTTGGCTGCATTAATGTCCACGGCTCGCTGCTGCCCAAATACCGGGGTGCCGCTCCTATTCAGTGGAGCGTGATAAACGGAGAGACGGTTACGGGCATTACAACCATGTACATGGCAAAGGGCATAGATACGGGAGATATGATTCTCAAACGTGAAGCCGCCATCGGTCCGGACGAAACCGCGGGCGAACTTCACGACCGCCTTAAAACCGTGGGTGCGGAGCTGTTAAGCGAAACACTTGCGTTGCTGGAAAAGGGAGCCGCGCCCCGCGTGCCCCAGAACGACGAATTAAGCTCTAACGCGCCCATGCTGGACAAGTCTCTTGCCCGGGTGGATTTTGGCAAGACCGCCATTGAGGTGCACAACCTCATCCGGGGTCTTTCCCCCTGGCCGGTGGCATATACGACGGCGGAAGGCACCGCCTTGAAGATTCACCGCAGCCGCGTGACGGATGAGAGCGGGCCGGTCGGTACGCTTTTGCGGGGCGACGCCCTGATAATTGGCTGCGGCGAAAAGGCCATAGAGCTTTTGGAGGTGCAGGAGCAGGGGGGTAAGCGCATGAGCGCCGAGCTGTACCTGAGAGGGCACCGACTGCAAGCAGGAACGATTTTTAAGTAAAAACGGAGGAACCCGTATTGCAAACCGCTAGGCAGATTGTATTGGACACCTTAGTGCGCGTCGAGCGCGACGGCGCATATTCCGGCCTTGCCCTCAAAGAGGCATTATCCAGGGAGTCGCTGTCGCGGCAGGACGCGGCGTTTGCCTCCATGCTGTTTTACGGCGTAATCGAACGGTCGATTACGCTGGATTCGGTCATCAAAACACACAGCAAGCTGCCGCCGGAGCGTATGGATGCCCCGGTGCGAAGTGTTCTGCGCATGGGTCTTTATCAGCTGATGTTTATGGACTCGGTGCCGGACAGCGCAGCCGTAAACGAAAGCGTGGAGCTGTGTAAGCGCGTCGGCAAGGTGAGCGCGTCGGGAATGGTCAACGCCGTGCTGCGCGCCTTTATTCGGGCGGATAAGCAGATACGCCTCATCGGTCCCCCGGAGAACGCGGCGCGAATGAGCGTTGAGTTCTCCTGCCCGCCGGAGCTTGTTTCCCTGCTCTCCCGCCGCTTTGGCGGGGCACAGGCAAGGGATATTCTCGCCCAAAGCATTGGCCCCGCGCCCCTGTACGCAAGGGTAAACACACTAAAAACCACCATGGGGGAGCTAATAGACAGCCTTACAGCCGAGGGGGTTGAGGCGACGGCGCATGAAGCCATCCCCGACTGTATCTCGTTATCAAATACGGGGGACATCACCGCCCTCAAGACATTTGCCGAAGGGCTGTTTCATATACAGGACGCCTCCTCCCAGCTGTGCGCCCTCGCTCTGGACGCAAAACCGGATATGATGGTGCTGGATCTGTGCGCGGCGCCCGGGGGAAAGAGCTTTACCATAGCCCAAACCATGCAAAACAAAGGAAGGCTATTGTCCTTTGACCTATACGATTTTAAAACAAAGCTCATAGAAGAGGGCGCGCGTCGGCTGGGGCTTACTGTCGTCAAGGCGCAGGTGGGTGACGCAGGCGCATATAACAAGACCCTGCCGGGAGCCGACCGCGTGCTGTGCGACGCCCCCTGCTCAGGCTACGGTGTAATGCGCCGCAAGCCGGAGATTAAGTATAAGCCGCCTGGCTCCTTTACCGACCTTGAGCATTTGCAGCGCCGCCTACTTAAAAACGCCGCGTGCTATGTTAATGACGGCGGCTTGCTGCTTTACTCCACCTGCACCCTGCGCAGGGAGGAGAACGAGCAGGTAGCGCGGAAATTCTTAAACGAAAACCCCGGCTTTTCGCCGCGGCCGCTGCCGGAGGTATTCTCCCGCTGTGTTAAGGAGGCGGAGAATATGGCGACCATTCTGCCGGGGGACTTTGATTCTGACGGCTTTTTTGTCGCGGCGTTTTGCAAAACGGGGGCGGCGAGATGAAGGCGGACATTAAGTCCCTGCGCCTTGAGGAGCTTGAGGCGGCGATAAAAGTGCTTGGCGAGCCCCAGTACCGCGCAGCGCAGGTTTTTACCTGGCTGCACCAAAAGCGCGCTCTGTCTTTCGCCGAAATGACCAACCTCTCAAAGCCGCTGCGAGAAAAGCTGGAGGAGGGCTTTGTTATCCCCCGGGTTACCGTCAGGCGCAAGCTGGTTTCGGAGCTTGACGGTACGGTAAAGTATTTGTATGAGCTGGAGGATGGCGAAACGGTGGAGGCGGTACTCATGCGCTACCACCATGGCAACAGCCTATGCATCTCCACGCAGGTTGGCTGCCGCATGGGCTGCTCCTTCTGCGCGTCCACCCTGTGCGGCTGCGTGCGCAACCTTACCGCCGCCGAGATGCTTTGCGAGGTGGAGGAGGCGGAGCGTGACTCCGGGGAGAAGGTATCGAGCCTTGTGCTCATGGGCATCGGCGAGCCGCTGGATAATTACGATAACGTGGTGCGGTTTATGTCTCTGCTCTCCGCTCCTGACGGCATAAACATGAGCCTGCGTCACGTTTCCCTATCCACCTGCGGGCTGGTTCCTCAAATCGATGAGCTTGCAAAGCTGCGGCTGGGGCTGACGCTTTCTGTGTCCCTTCACGCCCCCAACGACCAGCTGCGTTCGCGCACCATGCCGGTTAACCGCCGCTATCCCATCGGGGAGCTGCTGGACGCCTGCCGCAGGTACGCCCGCGATACCTCCCGGCGCATCTCCTTTGAATACGCGCTGATTGCGGGGGAGAACGACTCGGAGGCAAACGCCAGAGAGCTTGCGGCGCGCCTGAAAGGAATGCTGTGCCATGTGAACCTGATACCAGTAAATCCGGTGGCGGAGCGCGGCTACCGTGCAAGCTCCCGGGAGGCGGTGGAGCGTTTTACCCGCATTCTGGACCAGGCAGGCATAGCGGTAACGGTGCGCCGAAGGCTTGGCAGTGACATAAACGCAGCCTGCGGACAGCTAAGACGCGAAAATTTGGGCAATAATGCGGAAACGTTTGGGTGAAACCCATATAAATACCTGAAAAATTGGCAATATTAATCTTAAAATTATACCTGCGATATGGTATAATAGCTTTATGCAAGCATACGACAATAATGAAAAAAAGATATTTATCGTATCAGCTGTTTTTCTTATTGCTGTTTAGTGGTTTCCTTTTTAAACGGGAAGGGCTATGAAGATAATCGTGGTTAAACCGGCGCAGATTGATGGCGGCGAAAACCGGGGGAAGGTGCAGGTCTTGCCGAAGGTTGTTGGAAAAACCGACATAGGAATGACAAGAAAACAAAACCAGGACAGCTACCAGTGCGGCTTTTTGCCGGACGGAGCGGTATGGGCCGTAGTGTGTGATGGAATGGGCGGAGAAAACGGCGGTGAGGTGGCAAGCTCGCTTGCGGTGGATAGCATTGGCAGGAGTA
Organism: Bacillota bacterium; assembly: GCA_023433405.1. GTDB lineage: Bacteria > Bacillota > Clostridia > Oscillospirales > Ruminococcaceae > Acetanaerobacterium. The sequence continues at coordinate 42,269 of JAEZCT010000059.1, forward strand.
TTTTGCGCGCCTACCGGCAGGATATGACCGCAAATTCGGTGCGCACCATGCTGCTTTCCGCCATCAGTGCCGCAAACATTCGTGTTTATGACCGGGCGCAGAGCGACGTGATGCTAAACAAAATGGGTACGACGGTGGTATCCTCCGTGGTGGTCGAGGGGGTTGCTCATATCGCCTATGCCGGCGACAGCCGTGTGTACCTCATTTGCGGCGATGCGGTGGAGCAGCTTACCAAGGACCATACCATGGTTCAGGCACTGGTGGAGCGCGGCGAGATTACTACCGATCAGGCTAAAAACCATCCGCAAAAGCATGTGATTACCCGCGCGCTGGGCGTGGAACAGGGAATAGAAATCGACTACTGCGAAACAAGGATGGACGAGGGCAGTGTGCTTGTCATCTGCACCGACGGGCTGACGAATTTTGTGGAAGAGAAGGATATGGCGCGGCTCGTTCGCGGCCAAAACCCGGAAGCCTCGCTGGACGCGCTGATTAACGCTGCAAACAGCGCCGGCGGGACCGATAATATCACCATCGTGGCGGTATTTGCCTAACCTGCCGAGGGTTTCAGGCGGTGGGAACGCGAAGGAGAAGAATCAGGAGTGAACGGAATAATGGACAGATATATCGGTAAGCGGCTGGACGGCCGTTACGAGATTTTAGAACTAATCGGTTCCGGCGGCATGGCGAACGTATACCGCGCTATGGATGTGCTGGAGCACAAGGTCTATGCCGTGAAGATACTGCGGGACGAATTCTTGGAAAACGAGGAGTTTGTGCGCCGCTTTAAAAACGAATCCAAGGCAATTGCCGTGCTTTCCCATCCCAATATCGTTAAGGTATACGACGTAAGCTTCACCGAGCGGGTGCAGTTTATTGTCATGGAGTATGTGGACGGCATCACGCTCAAGGATTATATTGACCAGCAGCGTATCATCAAATGGAAGGAATGCGTGCATTTTATCATTCAGGTATTGCGCGCGCTTTCCCACGCACACGACAGGGGCATTGTGCACCGCGATATTAAACCGCAGAATATCATGCTTCTGCCCGACGGCGTTATTAAGGTCATGGACTTTGGCATTGCGCGCTTTGCACGCAGCGAAACCCGCACCATGACGGATAAGGCGCTGGGCTCGGTGCATTACATTAGCCCCGAGCAGGCTCGCGGGGATGTAACCGATGCAAAGACCGACATCTATTCGGTGGGTGTAATGCTGTTTGAAATGCTGACGGGCCAGCTCCCCTTCGAGGCGGACAGCCCCGTATCCGTAGCCATTAAGCAAATATCCGCACAGGCGAAGCGCCCCCGGGAGTTGAACACCGATATCCCCGAAGGGCTTGAGGAGATTGTGGTGCGCGCCATGCAAAAGGATGCTGGCCGCCGCTATCGCTCCGCCGCCGAGATGCTCAGGGATATTGACGAGTTTAAAAAGAACCCGAGCATTCAGTTCCAGTACAAGTATTTTACCAGCGAGAGCCCCACCATATACTACGATACCGACAAGGTGAACAAAGCCGCGGGACGTACCGCGGGCGCCGCCGCATCCAAGCCGGAGAAGCGCCGGGCGTCCAAAAACGCGGCGGTCGCGGAGGAGATTGAATACAAATCCCCCTTAATGCCGATTATGACGGGTGTTGCCTTTGCCTTTGTTATTACCGCCGTGGTGTTCATCATTTACATCTTCATCCTCAACAATCCCTTCGCGAAGGTTCCCGACGTGGTCATGCCAAAGTTTGTGGGGCTTAAGTATGACGATATTCTCAACAGTCAGGAGTACCAGTCGTACAAATTCCAATACTCCGTCACCGAGGGCTATAACGCCGATTATGCGGACGGTCAGGTTTATGAGCAAAACCCGCCCGAAGGGCGCGGGGTTAAGGTCGGTACAACCGTTCTGCTCAAAATCAGCAGAGGGGTAGAATCCGTCAGGGTGCCCGATTTATATAACCAAGATGCCCTCTCCGCAAGAGCGCAGCTCAACGATCTGGGTCTTGTGGTAAACGAGCAGCCCATCAGCAGTGAAACCTATGTTGCGGGACGCGTCGTCAAGACCGATCCGCCCAAGGAAAGTCAGGTTAATAAGGGCACCAGTATTGTCGTGTATGTCAGCACCGGCTCTTCCTCCGGTACGGTAAGCGTGCCGCCCATGGTTGGAATGAATATTGAGGACGCGAAGCGGATGCTGGACACCTATGGGCTAAAGGTTGGGGATGTGTCCCCCGTAGAGTCTGCGCTTGCAACCGGTACGGTGCTTGCCCACGACCCCGCAGAGGGTGCGGAGGTAGATAAGGGAGCCGTTGTAAACTTTCAGGTAAGCGCGGGTGCCGGCAATACCATTACCCGCTATAACGTCTCGGTCACCATGCCCAACATCAACAAAACTGTTACCATGCGCGCGTTTGTGGGCGACAGCACGGTTGCCAAGCATGAGGAACGCCTAAACCCTTCCGAGGTCGATGTTTGGAAGCCCTCCTTCGAGGGTCAGGGCATCATCCTTATTAAGATTACGCTTGACGATAAGGTGTACCAGGAGATTCAGCTTGACTTTTCGCGCGGAACCTTCCGGGTTGTCACCGACAATTCCTCGCAGTTTTAAGGGCGGCTTGATATGAGTGATACGGCTAAAACCGGAAGAATACTCAAGGGCATCGGCGGCTTCTACTATGTGGAGGCCGGCGGCGCGGTTTACGAATGCAAGGCCAGAGGAATCTTTCGCAAGGATGATATCCGCCCCGTGGCGGGAGATTATGTGCGCATTGCCGTAAACGGCGACGGGCAGACGGGCGTAATTGACGAAATGCTGCCCCGCAAAAATTATCTCATTCGCCCGCCCATCGCAAACATTGACCGGATGCTTTTTATCGTCTCCACCACCGAGCCGGTTCCAAACACCCTGGTGCTGGATAAGCTGCTGGCGGTAGCGGAATATAAAGAGATTGAGCAGATTATCGTGCTAACCAAGATTGACCTGCAGCGCCTCGGGCAGCTGCAAGAGGTATACGAGCGCGCGGGTTTTCCAGTTTATGTCGCGGATTATGAGGATCCCCAAAGCCTTTCCAGGATTGGGGACGCCTGTGCCGGGGGGCTGTGTGTATTTTGCGGCAACTCCGGTGTGGGTAAGTCCACCCTGATTAACGCCTTAGACAATTCTTTGGATATCACCACAGGCGAGATCAGTCAAAAGCTGGGTCGAGGCCGCCATACCACCCGCAGCGTAGAGCTGTACCCCCAGGAGGGGGGCGGCTACATTGCCGACTCACCCGGCTTTTCCTCTCTGGAGACCGAACGGCTGGAGACCATCTACAAGGAACGCCTGCAATACTGCTTCCGCGAGTTTGCGCCGTATCTTGACCGGTGCCGGTTTAAGGACTGCTCCCACACCGTAGAGCAGGGCTGCGCGGTGATACAGGCCGTCGGACGGGGAGAGATACCCGAGAGCCGCCACGAGAGCTATGTGAAGATGTACGAGGAGGCAAAGGGCTTAAAGGAATGGGAACGAGAGGAAACGAAACGCAAAAAGAACCATTAACCGACGAAAGGCCCTGCGTCATCTTTGCGGCGGGCGAGCTGGATGCGGGCTTTGACGTGAGCACTTATACCCGCGGCGCGTATATTATCTGCGCCGATGGCGGCTACGACCGTGCCATTTGGCTGGGGGTTCGTCCCGACCTTTTTGTAGGGGATATGGACAGCGTAAAATCCCGTCCGTCGGGCTGTGAGATGGTTTTATCCCCCGCCGAAAAGGATGACACCGATACAATGCTTGCCGTAAAGCTCGCCATAGAGCGTGGCTATCGCAGCATAACCATTCTGGGAGCTCTGGGCGGCAGGCTTGACCATACGCTTGCAAACCTGCAAACCCTTGTTTACTGCGCAAAGCAGGGCGTAAAAGCCAGGTTGGAGGGAGCGCCGGACAGCGCGTTTGTCATGATAGACCAGACGGTGACACTTGCCGCGCGGCAGGGCTTTGTTTCGGTCTTTTCGGTCAGCGAGCGGTGCGAAGGGGTGACGCTGCAAGGATTAAAGTACCCGCTGCATAACGCCACCGTAACCAACAGCTTTCCCGTGGGGGTAAGTAACGAGTTTGCCGGGGAGTTAGGGGTAATCTCGGTAGAGAAAGGCTGCCTTTTGGTGGTGCTATCCAGGGACCGGCAAGCTCTATAATTCTGCGCAATAATACGCAAGGGTTAATTATGCATGTCCGTTTTTTGAAAGGACTGAAATCGTCATGGCGTTTACCTCGGTTGAATATGCGCTGTTATACGGTTACTTTGCTAAAAGTATACTGACCTCAGGCAACAGCAATTCCTTCGACATCCTTAAAAGCTGCACACGGCGTTATGGCGTGGAGCGCGGCCGCCGTATGCTCGACCGGGCGCGGGCGGCGGGAGATGGCAGCGATTTTGATAGCTTTATTGCCTACGCGGACTGGAGCCCCTCCCATTACAGCGATTTCTCCGCCGAGGTGCTGGAGCAGTTTCCGGCCTACAGCATTGAGGTGCGCGCCTGCGGTCTGTATGATGTGTGGTGTAAGTGCGGCCTTGAGGAATACTGCCAAACCTATTGCGACGTGTTTGAAACGGCACTTGCAGAGGGCTTTAACCCCGACCTTGACCTTAAGCTGCCCCGTGCCATGGGGCGTCAGGAGCCGTTTTGTGTGTTTGTGTATAACGGCCTTTCCTTTACCCTTTCAACCCTTAAACGCATCAATCAAATGCAGGAGAAGCTCCAGCGCAGCGCCATTCGCTCTTGGGAGCAGCACTCTGCGCACCTGTATGTGGCATTTTCGCAGGAACTTTTGCGTATCATGGGGCAGGAGGAAGCGAGCTCTCTCGTGAAAAAAACCTTGGTGGAATTTGGCTCGGCCTGCTCGAAAGAGAATGTGCAGATTCTATTGACGCGCGCAAAAAACGCGCCGTACGTTGTAGGCGCTCCGCAGTAAATGCTAACGATTCATTTGGAATGAGTATTTTACTTTGTGTAAGGAATATAGTTCGCATGAATGAAGGCGAAGTTGCTAATTGCGGTAGAATTACATAACTTTTTAGTATGGTCAATGGCGCCTTCTTCTCATCAAACAATCAGCTGTGTTCCTTCGCCGCTGCAATAGGATTTCTGCGACGAAATGGCAGCGGTCTGTACGCTGAGAAGGCTAAAGAAGTTAGAGAGGTTGTCAATTTCCTTAATGGATAGCCCTTGTGTCAGGGCGATAGAAATGGCTGTGGCAAGCGTAAGCAGCTCTTCCGGGGGAAGGCAGTCTTTTTTTTGGCCGTTCCCCCCATTCTTTTTTGTGGAGCCGTTGCCCGAGGTGTTTGCATTTTCATAATACCGCACGCTGCCGCCCCCTTTACCGACTTAATCCGCACAGCTTGTGAGCGCAACCCTACCCATAAGCTAGTGTATGCGAATACCTACCTTTGGGTGTTGTGGATGAAGGCCAGTGAGCAAAAAACGTCTCAAACGGGCAAATAACTGAAATAAACAGAAAACGAATGCGATGAAAGCATAAAAACCCTTGACATTATCCGGATTATAGTCTACAATATCGGTAGAGTTAGTCGCGCGGTCTATTATCCCCCTCATAGACGAGGGAGGTGTAATGGGCTGGCGCGGTATTCTTTGACCTTAATGTATACTAAAATAGTATAATATAACGCGCAGACAGAAAGGAATGCGGCTTATGACAAACAATTTGTTGCACATTACGGGGCTGCACGCCGCCGTAAGAGAAAAGGAAACTGAGATATTAAAGGGCCTTGAGCTTTCGATAAACGAGGGTGAGGTACATGTGCTCATGGGGCCAAACGGCGCGGGAAAATCCACCCTTGCCAACATCATCATGGGGCACCCAGCCTACGAGGTAACCGGCGGGGCCATCCGATTTGACGGGGAGGATATTACCCGCGCCGCCACCGACGAGCGGGCGCGCAAGGGCATCTTCCTATCCTTTCAAACGCCGGAGGAGATAGCGGGCATTACGGTTGAGAACTTCCTGCGTGCCGCGAAATCTGCCGTAACCGGCAAACAGGTGGGCGCCTATGCGTTTCATAAGGAGCTAAAGGCGCGCATGAGGGAGCTGGATATGGATGAAAGCTATGGGGGACGCTACCTTAATGTGGGCTTTTCGGGCGGAGAAAAGAAGAAAAACGAGATATTTCAGCTCCTCACCCTCAACCCGCGGCTTGCCATTCTGGATGAAACCGATTCAGGCCTTGATGTTGACGCGGTAAAAACGGTGACGGATGGGATAAACAGCTACCGGAACGAGCATAACGCTATCCTGCTCATTACCCATAACACCCGTGTGCTGGAGCGCATTGCGCCCGACCGTGTGCATGTGCTGGTGGAGGGTCACATTGCAAAATCGGGCGGGCGGGAATTAATCGACACCATTGCACAGAACGGCTTCGCGGGCTTTGAAGCATCCGTTCCGGCGCTTGCAAGGTAATATTAATCCCGTTATAAAAGAATGATAAATGACAAACCGCACAGCGGAAAAACGTATTTTCGCCGCACGGTTACTCTGCTGGTTCGGCCATTTTGCTTTAGATATTAATAAGCATTTAGTATGGGGAGTTGATTTAAGTGGAACGCAGCAAAACGATGGTACAGGATATCGACCGTTCGGTCTATGATATGCGAAGCGACGACAGCGAAAGCTACCGGGTTAAAAAGGGGCTGACCGCCGAGATTGTCACCGAAATATCCCGCATAAAGAACGAGCCGGAATGGATGCTTACCTTACGTCTGCGCTCTTTGGAGGCATACCACAGGCTGCCGCTTCCGGAATGGGGCCCCGACCTGTCGGCGCTGGATATTGATAATATTGTAACCTATGTTCGCCCAAATACCTCTATGAAGGGTGACTGGGCGCAGGTACCGGGTGATATTAAAAACGTATTTGACCGGCTGGGTATCCCCGAGGCGGAAAAACGGTCTCTGGCAGGCGTGGGGGCGCAGTACGATTCGGAGGTGGTGTACCATTCCATCAAGGAGGAGCTTGCCGAGCAGGGCGTGCTGTATTTGAACATGGACACGGCTCTGCGGGAACACGAGGAGCTGGTCAAACGGTACTTCATGCGCGTTTTCAGCCCCAACGACCACAAGTTCGTAGCGCTTCACGGTGCGGTTTGGTCGGGGGGGTCGTTTGTATATGTGCCGCCGGGGGTTAAGGTAAAAGCGCCGCTGCAATCCTATTTCCGCGTCAACTCCGCGGGGGCGGGTCAGTTCGAGCATACCCTTATTGTGGTGGATAAGGGCGCGAGCCTGCATTTTATTGAGGGCTGCTCCGCGCCTAAATACGATGTGGTTAATCTGCACGCGGGCTGCGTGGAGCTAATGGTGCTGGAGGACGCCTCCCTTCGCTTCTCCACCATAGAGAACTGGTCAAAAAACATGCTTAATCTCAACTCAAAACGCGCCATTGTGGAAAAAAACGGGCGAATGGAATGGGTTTCGGGTACCTTCGGCTCCCACATTACCATGCTGTACCCCATGAGCGTGCTCAAGGGGGAGGGAGCAAAAACCGAGTACACCGGCATCAGCTTTGCCGCCGAGGGGCAGAACCTTGATACGGGCGTGAAGGTTGTACACGCAGCGCCCAACACCTCATCCACACTAAACTCCCGCTCCATCTCAAAGGACGGGGGCGTTGCGGTATACCGCAGCTCGGTCAATATTCTGCCAGAAGCAAAAAACAGCCGGTCATCGGTATCCTGCGAGTCGCTGATGCTGGATAATAAGTCCCGGGCAGACACCCTGCCGGTGATGGATATTCGCTGCGACGAGGTGGATATTGGTCACGAGGCGAGAATAGGGCGGGTAAGCGACGAGGCCATTTATTACCTTATGACCCGGGGTCTAAGCGAGCAGGAGGCTAAGGCGATGATTGTGCGCGGCTTTGTGGAGCCGGTAACCAAGGAGCTGCCGCTGGAATATGCGGTGGAGATGAATAATCTGATAAAAATTGAGCTGGAAGGCGCGATAGGGTAAGGGGGAAGCTTGCGAATGAACAGCAATACGGCATTTGAACACATCAGCCCTATTCCGGTACGCACCTGGCGCGGGGCGCGCGTCAACGACGCAAGCCTTTCCTTGGAGGGGTATGAGGACCTTTCGGCACATTCCCCGGCTGAGGAAGCCATTACCGCTGCCGCCGGCATATCGGTCACCTCCCTGAGCAAGGAATTTGCCTTGCCCGAGCTGGGAGCGGCGCAAAGCGCCATAGCAAGCAGTGTGTTGGAGTACATGGAGCATAACGCAAACCGCGCGTGGCTTGTAACCCTAGAGGCAGGTCAAACCGCCCAAGAGCCTTTGGTGTTTGATTACAACCTGACCAGCCAAGCGCCCGCGCTTGCCGATAATATTGTAATCCATGCGGGCAGGGGCAGCAGTGTGACGGTGGTTATTCGCTACCGGTCGGAATGCAACCCGGGGGAAGCAGGGGGCTTTCACAGCGGGCTAACCCGCATATACGCCGAGGAAGGCGCGCGGGTAAAGCTGGTGAAGGTGCAAACACTCTCCGAGAATGACCGCCATGCCGACCACGTCGCGGCAATGGTGCAAAAGGAGGCCGAGGTCAGCGTGGTTCTCGCTGAGCTGGGAGGGGCACAAGGCGTGGGCAACTGCAACCTGCATCTGGCGGGAGAGGGGGCGGTGGGCAAACTGGATACTATCTACCTTGGCGACGGCAGCAGGCGGCTGGATTTAAACTATCGCATCGCCTTCTCCGGCGCAAGGGCTTTCGGCAATATCCGCACCCACGGGATACTTCACCATACAAGCCGTAAGATATATCGCGGCACGCTGGATTTCCTGCGGGGCGCAAAAGGCGCGAAGGGGCGTGAGGAGGAGTATACCACTCTGCTTTCGCCCGATGTTCGCAACATTTCTGTCCCGCTGCTTTTGTGCGGAGAGGATGATGTGGAAGGCGCGCACGCCACCAGCACCGGCTCTCTCAGCGAGAGGCAGGTATTTTACCTCATGAGCCGCGGCCTAAGTGAGGGGCAGGTCAAGCGCATTCTCGTCGAGGCGTCCTTCGCGCCGGTGCTTGACCGGATGGGTGAAGCCCTGGCGGAGGAAATCAGGCTGCTCGTCAGCAAACGGCTGGAGGAATAGATCCTGCAGCCACACAATAAATCGCGTTTTGTGCCAGTTCGGCGCGAGCGCCGGAAAGGTTTGTGAAGCGATGTCGAACTTATATAGTGGAGATTTTCCCTTGCTAAACCAATTATCCAAGGACGGCAGGCGGCTGGTTTATCTGGACAGCGCGGCGACGGCGCAAAAGCCACAGCCGGTCCTAGACGCGGTACGCGATTATTACAATCACGACAATGCAAACCCGCACAGGGGGGCATACGCCCTGAGTGTGCGCGCTACGGAACGATATGAACAGGCTCGCGCCGACGTGCTGCGCTTTGTAAACGCAATAAAGTATTACGAGGCGGTGTTTACCAAGAGCGCAACCGAGGCGTTTAACCTTATCGCCTACAGCTACGGGATGCATTTTATCGAAGAAGGGGACGAGATTGTCCTGACCATAGCCGAGCACCACAGCAATCTGGTGCCGTGGCAGCAGGTGGCAAAGGTCAAGGGGGCAAAGCTTGTTTACCTGTATGTCGATGAGAACGGGAATATCCCAAAAGCTGAACTTGAGCAAAAGATAACAAAAAACACAAAGCTGCTTGCAATGACGCAGGTATCCAATGTATTAGGTACCCGGTTCCCGTCAGCCGAAATGATTGCGCGGGCACAGCGTTTTGGCGCGGTTACGGTGCTCGACTCGTCACAGGCGGTACCGCATATGCGGCTGGATTTGGAGGAACTGCAAGCGGATTTTGCGGTGTTTGCCGGTCATAAGATGTACGCCCCCATGGGCATTGGAGTGCTATGCGCGAAACGGGAGTTGCTTAACCGTATGCCGCCTTTTCTTTTCGGCGGGGACATGATAGAATATGTCAAGGAGCAGTCCGCGACCTTTGCCCCCGCACCCCAGCGGTTTGAGGGCGGAACGCAAAACGTGGAGGCGGCGGTAGGGTTATCCGCGGCCATTGGCTATTTGGAAGCGGTGAGCTACGATACAATTCAAAAAATCGAGGAGCCCCTTACCGCCTACGCGCTGGAACGGCTGGGCGCGCTTTCGGATCTCACGCTTTTTGGTTCCCGTAAGCCGGAGGGCAGATCGGGCGTGATCTCCTTTAACGTGAATGGTGCGCACCCACACGATGTTGCCTCTATTCTGGATGCCAGCGGGGTGGCGGTCCGTTCAGGACATCATTGCGCGCAGCCTTTGTTCCGGTATCTCGGCGTGAACGCCTCCTGCCGCATGAGCCTTGGCCTTTACAACACCAAGGAGGATATCGACCGGTTGATCGAGGGGCTTGCCGAGGTGCGAAGGCTTCTTAAGCTGGCTTGACGGTTTGGGATGGCAATCTATCGACGGTTAATGCTCATCGGGGGTTCCTAACAGCAAGCTGGACGAATTAATAAAGCAAACAGGAGTTAAAAGAGTGCTAAGTCGTTTTTACGCTAACACAAGGCAAACACAGACCCAACTGCTCCACACGCTGCTTGAGTCTAACGAGGCGGTTTATCAGGTCATTAGCAGGGCAAGCTGCTTGGGGTTGGATAGGTACTATATCGGAGCCGGCTGCATTGCCCAAACCGTATGGAATCATCAAAACGGGCTTAGCCCGATGTATGGGATAGCGGATATCGACTTTGTTTACTTCGACGACGATTTGACCTATGAGGCGGAGAATGAGATTATCAAGCGGGTGCAGACAAACCTCGCCGACTGTCCCGTACCCATCGATGTAAAGAATCAGGCGCGGGTACACCTTTGGTATCAATCAGCCTTTGGCTATGAGCTGCCTCCCTATAAAACGCTGGAGGATGCCATAAAAACATGGCCTACCACAGCTACCGCAATCGGTGTGCGGCTGGATGGCAGTAATTTATCGGTTTATGCCCCATTTGGCTTGGACGATCTGTTCGGGCAAATTATCCGGGCAAATAAAGCTCAAATTACAAAGGAAACCTATGAGAAAAAATGCCGTAATTGGACGGAAAAATGGAATACGCTAACGGTCATTCCGTGGTGAGAATGGCAGGTGTTCTTGCAAATTTATAATTTTTTAGCAAAGCGGGCGATTACAATGGATTTAAGCAGCATCTATACCGAACTGATTGCGGAGCATAACGCGAGTACCCGAAACCGCAGAAGGCTTGAAAATCCCGATGCCGTGATGGAGGGGATTAACCCCAGCTGCGGCGATGAGCTGGAGATAGCGGTCAGGATTAAGGATGGCGTTATTGAGGACGCGGCGTACACCGGCTCAGGCTGTGCCATTTCACAGGCATCCGCCTCAATGATGACCGATCTCATGCGTGGCAAAACGCTTACGGAGGCTCACGAGTTGGTGGAAACCTTTCTAGGCATGATTCGCCGAGAGATTACCGACGAAGAAAGGCTTTATGTGTTGGGGGAGGCCGCCGCCCTTGTGGGCATAGCGGAGCTGCCCGCAAGGGTCAAATGCGCGGTACTTGCATGGCACACGCTACAGGGAGCCATAAAAGAGGCAAAATGATGTAGGCGGCGATAACCCTTATGGCGACGCCTTGGTTATCATGGATTTGACTGAGGCGCCTTTAATTCGTCCCAGCTTACCGGTCATGGCGCTGATCTCATCGTTTGCGCCGTCTACAATCAGCGAAATAACCGACACACTGCGTTCCCGATAGGGTATGCCCATCCGGCCGATAATCAGGTAACTATATTCGTGAAGGATGGCGTTGACGCGCTCGACGCACTCCTGGTCTTCCACCACAATTCCAACGATACCAATTCGTTTATCCATTAATACTGCCCCTTTAGCCTTTGCGGTTCTAAGAAATCGGCATTAGTATAGCATACCGCCGACATGTTGTCAAAAATGCAGAATGCTGTTTCCGTGGGTAAACCGCCACGTGAGTTTCACAAACTCCTAAGCAATTCCAACAAAGCATGTTCGCTGACCAAGCACCTTAGGAGGTTAGACTTGATACTTCGCTTTTTAGGTTGCAAGGCCATATAGTTACGGTGAATAAGCA
>JAEZCT010000061.1 GCA_023433405.1 Bacillota bacterium
TGCTTATTCACCGTAACTATATGGCCTTGCAACCTAAAAAGCGAAGTATCAAGTCTAACCTCCTAAGGTGCTTGGTCAGCGAACATGCTTTGTTGGAATTGCTTAGGAGTTTGTGAAACTCACGTGAGGTTTATTCCCTGCGTTCTTGTGGTCAGGACATCGAAACAATGATGATATCGTCCTTTTGCGCCTCTCACATGGCTTTCGGATGGAGGGCAGAAAAAAATTAATAAATCTGAGAGTTTTTTGGTACACCCGATGATGTATAATAAAAACAAGCTAATTTAATACAAAAAATAAATAAACCTGTATTGTTATGGTGATAAATAAAACAATGTATTATAATATGGAATTAGGAGGAGGACTCATCCATGTACATCGGTCATACGAGAGAGCAGGACGAAGCGCAGCAGCCGTTGCGCGATCATCTGCGAGAAACCGCCAGACGAGCGGAGGAATTTGCAAGGGCTTTTGGCGCTGGCGAATTTGGGCGGTGCGAGGGGCTGCTACATGACGCGGGAAAGTATTCGGACAAATTTCAGGCGCGAATACGCGGGGTTAAGGCAAAGTGTGATCATTCCACCGCCGGAGCGTTGGAGGCGGAAAGACTGGGGAGAATTGGACGGCTGATAGGTTATTGTATCGCTGGACATCACACAGGGCTTCTAAATGCAGGGAGTAGGTTTGCAGATACCGGACATGAGGCGACCATGCAGGCACGTCTTAAGTCTGAAGTGGAGGGATACGAAGGTTTCTTCTCGGAGTTTTCGCGGGAGGAGTTTACTTTACCCAAAATGCCGCCAATTCGGCCGCTAAAGGCAGTAGGCTTTTCTCTGTCGTTTTTTATTCGTATGCTCTATTCCTGCCTTGTTGATGCTGACTATTTGGATACCGAGTTTTTTATGAAAAACGGCTCGGTAGACCGTACCGCTCGGTACGCGTATGGCGAGTATCTACAGGCGCTCAACAGCCGACTTTCACAATTTCAAACCGAAGGAGTGGTAAACGGGAAGCGTAACGAGATACTGTTACGATGCCGTCAGGCCGCGCTGACCGAAAAAGGGCTATTTACTCTGACGGTGCCTACCGGCGGGGGCAAGACTCTGTCGTCACTTGCCTTTGCACTGGAGCACCTGCAACGGCATGGTCTAAGCCGCATTATCTATGTGATACCCTATACTTCTATTATTGAGCAGAACGCCGCGGTTTTTGAGCAGCTTTTGGGTGAGGAAAACGTGCTGCAGCACCACTCAAATTTCGATTTTTCCGATGATGAGGATAAGCTAATTAACAAACGCAAGCTTGCGGCTGAAAATTGGGATATGCCTATAGTCGTGACAACAAACGTCCAGTTTTTTGAATCCCTTTTTGCCAGCAAATCCTCCCGCTGCCGAAAGCTTCATAACCTTGCGAACAGTGTCATCGTTCTTGACGAAGCGCAGATGCTGCCAACAGAGTATCTCACCCCCTGTATCGCGGCGCTCAGTGAGCTGGTACATAATTATTCCTCTACTGTGGTACTATGCAGTGCCACCCAGCCTGCCCTAAGCAAACATTTTCCCAAGGAAATCGCCCCGCGTGAGATTTGCGAGGGGATAACGGATTTGCAGGGAGCATTCCGGAGAACTCGTGTGGTGACGCGTGGAGAGCTTGCGGACATGGCTCTTTCACAGGAGATAGCTCAAAGACACCAGGTCTTGTGCATAGTCAATACCCGAAAGCATGCGCTCAAGCTGTATGAGGGGATAAAGTACGAAGGGGGATTTCACCTATCCACGCTGATGTGTCCTGCCCACCGTAACGAGTGCCTGGCAGAGATTCGCCGTCGCTTGCAAAAAGGCGAACCCTGTCGCGTAATTTCCACTCGTCTGATTGAAGCGGGCGTGGATGTTGATTTTCCCGTGGTTTACCGTTCGGTGTGCGGGCTGGATTCGATTGTTCAATCGGCTGGGCGATGCAACCGCGAGGGACGGCTGACGGACGCTTACGGGACCCCCATCCTTGGCGAGGTGCATGTGTTCGAGCCGGAGCCGGATTATGCAAAGCGCCAACCTTCTGCCTTTAAAAGGCCCATCTGCGTCGCGCGGGATATTATGCGTCGCTATGAGGACATTCTATCTCCGGAAGCAATTGAAGCCTATTTCACCCTGTTGTATGAGCTGGAGGGGGAAGGGCTAGATTCCAAGGAAATTATGAGAATTATGGAAGAGGACGTGCAACACTTTGCCTTTGATTTTGAGACGATGGCACAGAGGTTTAAACTGATAGAGCAAAACATGTGCCCAATCATTATTCCTTACGATACCCGCGCGGAGGAACTCATTGAAAAGCTTCGCTATACCGAGCATCCGGGCAAACTTCTGCGTTCGTTGCAACGGTATACGGTAAGCGTGTATGAGGCAGAGCTTAGTGCGTTGAAGGGAATTGGAGTGCTGGAAAATCCCGCGCCGGATATCTATGTCCTACGCGGCAAGCAGGAGCTTTATGACCCGCATACGGGGCTTTGCCTTGCAGAAAAGGGGGGGAATGGAATATACATATAACAGAACCGATAAGCTTAATAATATGGTAATTTGATAGGAGATGAGCAGATGGGTTATGGCGTTGAGGTAAAAGTATGGGGAGATTATGCCCTATTCACCCGGCCTGAAATGAAGGTGGAGCGTGTAAGCTATGATGTGATGACGCCCTCTGCCGCGCGCGGATTGCTGGAGGCTATTTACTGGAAGCCCGCGATACGGTGGGTCATTGACCGCATCTATGTTTGCAAGCCAATACGGTTTACCAACATCCGACGCAACGAGGTAGCGAGCAAGCTACTGGCAGGCTCGGTGCGACCGGTAATGACCGGCGCAAAAAATGCGACTCTGTATCTGGATGCCACTGCTGACCGTCAGCAGCGCGCGTCACTGGTGCTAAAGGATGTGCAGTATGTTATCCACGCGCATTTTAAACTGACAGAGAAGGCGGGCGAAGGGGATACCCCTGAAAAGCATTATAACATTGCCCAGCGCAGGCTGCGGGAGGGACAATGCTTTCACATGCCCTGCTTTGGCTGCCGCGAGTTCCCTGCGTTTTTTGCTCCCGCCCAGCCGGGAGATGAGAAAACCTCCTTTGTCGGAGAACAGGATTTGGGATTTATGTTGTACGATATGGATTTCTCGAACCCGGAGGACATCCAGCCGCGTTTTTTTCGCGCGGTGTTGCGCAACGGAGTTCTTGACTTGACTCACGTTAGGGAGGTGCGGTAGCAGTGCTTTTACAGTCGCTCGCGGATTATTACGAAATTCTCGCGCAGGATGAAAACAGCGGCATTCCGTTGGCGGGCTATAGTATGGCGCCGGTATCCTATGCGCTGGTGCTTTCGTGTGAGGGTTCACTGGTCGGCATCTTTCCGCTAAAGCAAGCCAACGCGAAGGGGAAGGAGCTTGCTAAGTCAATGCTTGTGCCGGAGCAGGTTAAAAAGACAAGCGGCGTCAGCGCAAATTTTATGTGTGAAAACGCGGCCTATGTGCTGGGTATTGCCAAAACGGAAAAAACGGGAACGGCAAAGGCGGACCGCGCCAAAGAATGCTCCGAGGCTTTCCGACTTTTGCATCACAAAATCCTTGACGGAGTGGACTGTGACGAGGCGCGGGCGGTGCTTGCGTTTCTGGACAGCTGGGAGCCGGAGCAGGGCGCGGAGCATCCCGTCTTGAAGGACTGTCTGGAGGCCTTAGCTGGAGGTGGGAACATTGTTTTTATGCTGGATGGAAGTCTTAGGCCGATGCACGAGCACATCCTAATTAAGCGCGCATGGGAGGCGTACAAGCAAGAACCAGACGGTGCACCTATTATGTGCTGCTTGGTGCGCGGAGAACAGGCGGAGGTGGCTAGGCTCCATCCTAGCCTCAAAGGGGTAAAGGGTGCGCAGAGTGTGGGAGCCTCCATTGTCTCCTTTAACGCGCGGGCATACGAATCCTATGGTAGGCAGGAGGAGCAGGGCGCGAATGCACCCGTCAGTAAGCAGGCGGCCTTTGCCTATACCACGATGCTCAACCGGATGCTTTCAGACGGGGCTCACCGGATGTTTCTCGGCGATACCACCATGATTTTTTGGGCGCTAAGCCCGGAGAAGCAGTATCAGGACTTTGCTTCCCTGTTTTTAGACCCCAGTGAGTTGGAGGAAAGCGCGAAGAATAAGGTCACACCGGAGCGCTTTGCCCGTGACGAGCACGCCGTACGGGAGGTCAGGCAGGTTCTCAAAAAGATTGGGCAGGGAGCGCCGATTGGGGAGCTTTCCAACGCCTTTGACCCAAACGTTTCGTTTTATATCCTTGGACTTGCACCAAACGCTGCACGTCTTTCGGTGCGATTATTTGTACGCGACAGCTTCGGGGATTTTGCCGCGAAGGTTGCCAGGCATTATGAGGATATGCGTATTGCGAAGCAGTATGCAGCCGATGCAGAAATCCTGTCGGTTTGGCGGTTGTTAAATGAGACGGTGTCACCCAAGTCAAGCGATAAGTCAGCCTCTCCGCTACTTTCCGGTGCGGTGCTTCGAGCAATTCTGACCGGGGAGCGGTACCCGGAGCAGCTTTATAGCGCGGTGCTAATCCGCATCCGTGCGGGAGATGCCATTAATTATTGCAAAGCCGCCATAATCAAGGCGGTGCTGATACGCAAGGATAAAGAAGCAGGAAAACACAAGGAGGAATTAACATTGGCTCTCAATGAAAACAGCACAAGCATCGCCTATCTTTTAGGACGCTTGTTCGCGGTGTTGGAAAAGGCACAACTTGACGCGACCCCTAATATTAACACAACCATTAAGGACCGTTATTTTTCATCCGCCTGTGCCACACCGGCAAGCG
Organism: Bacillota bacterium; assembly: GCA_023433405.1. GTDB lineage: Bacteria > Bacillota > Clostridia > Oscillospirales > Ruminococcaceae > Acetanaerobacterium. The sequence goes on from JAEZCT010000061.1 coordinate 4,854, forward strand.
TGTTTCCGGTATTACTTAAGCTTTCCCAAGCACATATCTCAAAGGCGGAATATGGATATACCATCGACAACCGCATTGCCGCAATCATGGATTGCATTAACATGGAGGGAAAGCCCTATCCCGCGCATTTGACGCTGGAGGAGCAGGGCATCTTTATTCTGGGTTATTACCATCAGCGCAACGCGTTTTTTGTAAAAAAGGATAAAAATAACGGGGAGGTACAATAACAATGAGCGAGGCAATTAAAAACCGGTATGAGTTTACAGTGTTGTTTGATGTGGAAAACGGCAATCCAAACGGCGATCCGGACGCTGGAAACATGCCACGTCTTGATGCGGAAACAGGCTATGGTATTGTAACTGATGTATGTCTCAAGAGAAAAATTCGCAATTATGTGGAAACCGTCAAGGAAGATACCGAAAACTACAAGATATATATTAAGGAAGGTGCTGCGCTGGTCAGTAAGGAGAGGGGCGCCTTTACCCATGTCGGCGTTAAGGATGAGAAGGAGGCACAGGACAAAAAGGGGGATATCGATGAAAAGATCCGTGACTTTATGTGCTCCAACTATTTCGATATCCGCACCTTCGGCGCGGTAATGGTAACATTTGTTAAGGCAAGGCTTAACTGCGGTCAGGTGCGCGGACCGGTGCAGATTGGCTTTGCTCGCAGTATTGATCCGATTGTACAGCAGGAGATTACCATTACCCGCGTTGCGATTACCACGGAGGAGGACGCAAAGAAAAAGGAAACCGAGATGGGACGCAAGCACATTATTCCCTACGCGTTATACCGTGCGGACGGTTATGTCTCGGCAAACCTTGCCCGGAAAACCACCGGCTTCTCAGAGGAGGATTTGGAGCTTTTGTGGGAGGCTATCGCCAACATGTTTGAACATGACCATTCCGCCGCGCGTGGCAAAATGGCGGTACGCTCGCTTTTGGTGTTTAGGCATAATAGCGAACTCGGCAATTGCCCCGCACATAAGTTGTTCGATACTATTACAATAAAGCGCAAAGATGAAAGCGCGCCTGCCCGCAGTTTTGCGGACTATATTGTAAAGATAGAGGAGGGTGCGATACCTGCCACTGTTACCTTGCAGCGTCTGATATGATGGAATATGATGAGGAAGATTTTTTGCAGCTTTCGGGAATACAGCATTTTGCGTTTTGCAAAAGGCAATGGGCATTAATCCATATTGAACAGCTGTGGCAGGAAAACCTGCGGACGGTTGAGGGGAATATTCTGCATGACCGGGCGCATAGCACTACCCCAAGCGAAACGCGAGGAGATATTATTATCACGCGAGCCATGCCGGTTTTTTCTAGGACACTGGGAACAAACGGTGTTTGTGATGTGGTGGAGCTACACCGGCATCCGGATGGGGTGCGGTTATCCGGCAGGGAGGGAACCTTCCTGCCGGTACCCGTGGAATACAAACGGGGCAAACCAAAGGATGGGGAGGAGGATGTGATGCAGCTTGCGGCTCAGGTCATTTGCTTGGAAGAAATGCTGCTTTGTACAATCCCGGAGGCATTTTTCTTTTATGGGGAAACGAACCGACGTTTGCGAGTAACCATGGATGAAACGGTAAAGGCACAAACAAGGTCGATGTTCCAAGAGATGCATGAGCTATATAACCGCCGATATATCCCCCGTGTAAAGCCCAGCAAGGCTTGCAACGCATGCTCCCTGAAAGACCTGTGCCTACCAAAGCTGTTAAAGCGTTCGTCTGTGGCGTCATATCTACAAGGACGCTTAGGAGAAGCTGCGATTGTTGAATGACATGTATTTTGCTTAGAGGACTGCAAACGAGGGAGCCAGAGGTAATTATGAGAAAACTGCTTAATACCCTATATGTTACTTCCCCGGATACCTATCTATCGCTGGACGGAGAGAACCTTGTGGTTTTAAAGCAGCAGCAGGAGGCTATGCGCCTGCCGCTGCATAATCTTGAGAGTATTATAGCCTTTGGCTATACTGGGGCAAGCCCTGCGTTGATGGGAAAGTGTGCGCGGGACGGTATAGCGCTTAGCTTTGTAACCCAGCATGGGCGATTTTTGGCTCGGATTGTAGGAGAAGAAAACGGTAATGTTACCCTACGCCGCACACAATACCGCGCTGCGGATGACACTATACTGAGCGCACGTCTTGCAGCAAGGTTTTTACAGGGTAAGTTGTTTAATACCCGTTGGGTATTGGAACGCGCGATAAGGGATTATGCTCATCGCCTGGACATCACGCCACTGGAACATGCTTCAGCACATCTCGCAAATTCCATTGCCAAGCTCGCAAATTTTGAGGATATTGGTCGTTTGCGCGGGATAGAGGGAGAAGCGGCGAGCGTTTATTTTAGTGTTTTGGATCTGCTGATTTTACAGCAAAAGGAAAGTTTCTTTTTTCGAGGACGCAATAAGCGGCCTCCGCTCGATAAGGTCAACGCGCTGTTGTCCTTTGTTTATACCCTTTTGGCACATGACTGTGCATCGGCTCTGGAAGCCGTGGGATTAGATGCTTATGTAGGATTTCTGCACCGTGACCGTCCGGGTCGTACCTCTCTGGCGCTGGACTTAATGGAGGAATTACGTGTTACTGCAGATCGCTTTGTTTTATCCCTAATTAACCGCAAAGAGATTACCACTAAAGGCTTTACACAAAAGGAAAATGGTGCGGTTATTATGATTGATGAAACACGCAAGACTATTTTACGCGCGTGGCAGGAGCGCAAGAAGGAGATAATTACTCATCCATTTCTTGAAGAAAAATTGGAATGGGGGCTAATTCCCTATGCACAGGCAATGCTTCTGGCACGGTTTTTACGCGGCGATTTGGATGATTATCCTCCGTTTTTATGGAAGTGACCGAAAGGGGCGGAAAGAATTGCTGATTTTAATCACTTACGATGTGAGCACTGAAACGGTGGCAGGTAAAAAACGGCTGCGAAAGGTTGCAAAGCAGTGCGTAAATTACGGGCAAAGGGTTCAAAATTCTGTTTTTGAGTGCGTTCTGGATGCCGCTAAATGCCGGGAGGTACAGCATATTTTGGAGCAGCTTATTGATAAGGATAAGGACAGCCTGCGCTTTTACTACTTGGGTAATAATTATCAGAGCAAGGTTGAACATGTAGGGGCAAAGCCTAGCTTTGATGTGGAAGGAACCCTTATACTCTAGTGCGAACCCCAAGCTCACATGAAATTCCCGGACTGTTCGCACCTGAAATAGCCTTAGTATTCCTGTTTTTATTATTGCGAATAGAGGCTTTTTGTTATAAGATTGATGTATTGGCTGAGTTTTACGTTAAAATCACCTCTATACTCATAACAAAGGAAGGGGGATGTTGTATATTTTTGCTGTCGCTCCCCACACGGGGAGCGTGGATTGAAACCTTGTCAAGACGGTAGGCTACGACGCGTTGTACACGTCGCTCCCCACACGGGGAGCGTGGATTGAAACGGGCGTAACTTTCTGCGCAAGACTGCGCAACCGCGGTCGCTCCCCACACGGGGAGCGTGGATTGAAACGTACTTTGGCACGAAGCGTCTATACAGGAATTGGCGTCGCTCCCCACACGGGGAGCGTGGATTGAAACGGCTGGGAAGCGGGGCCACCATCGGACAAACAAATGTCGCTCCCCACACGGGGAGCGTGGATTGAAACGACTCGTACCATGACTGTAGGTACTATGACTGCATGTCGCTCCCCACACGGGGAGCGTGGATTGAAACTGTCCGGTTTGCGACCGCAGTCGTACTTGCTGTGTCGCTCCCCACACGGGGAGCGTGGATTGAAACCGTCCTCAGTCACCTCAAAATCAGCGGTACCATGGGTCGCTCCCCACACGGGGAGCGTGGATTGAAACGGCATATCGAAATGTCTGCGTGGAGGTACCCCCAGTCGCTCCCCACACGGGGAGCGTGGATTGAAACAATTTGGCTGGAAAAATAGCGGAGGATACTTAAGTCGCTCCCCACACGGGGAGCGTGGATTGAAACAGCGGATTCGCACATTTTGTACTCTGACGCCTCCGTCGCTCCCCACACGGGGAGCGTGGATTGAAACCATAAACAGTAACACTTATTTGAGATATGACTTTGGTCGCTCCCCACACGGGGAGCGTGGATTGAAACCGCATACCTCCACTTCATTCCGCATACTTTTGTGGTCGCTCCCCACACGGGGAGCGTGGATTGAAACAACACCGTCGTAAAAATGGCGCATGAATACGGCAGTCGCTCCCCACACGGGGAGCGTGGATTGAAACGCTTGTATGAGAGCGGGTCACCAATCAAGGATTTGGTCGCTCCCCACACGGGGAGCGTGGATTGAAACGCTACAACACACTTTATCGGATGATGGAGGACATGGTCGCTCCCCACACGGGGAGCGTGGATTGAAACTCGGAGAGATTGTATTTTGTTCTCCCGCTTTTCGTCGCTCCCCACACGGGGAGCGTGGATTGAAACGTCTACTTTTGGGCGGCTATCCTCTATATAAACAGGTCGCTCCCCACACGGGGAGCGTGGATTGAAACCTATCGTCTGCCCGGCAAAAAGGAGCAGCCAATCGTCGCTCCCCACACGGGGAGCGTGGATTGAAACTGTTAATATTTACTATGTCTCCTACCGAATACGTGTCGCTCCCCACACGGGGAGCGTGGATTGAAACCAGTTTATTAATTTTGTCTATCTCTGCATAGCAAGTCGCTCCCCACACGGGGAGCGTGGATTGAAACCGTCCTGTGCCTCTGTCAGCGCATCGAATATGCCGTCGCTCCCCACACGGGGAGCGTGGATTGAAACTGGTGCTCTTTATCGAGCATTCTAAACACTTGGGTCGCTCCCCACACGGGGAGCGTGGATTGAAACGCGGTCGAAAAAACAAACTCCGAATTACGCTCCAGGTCGCTCCCCACACGGGGAGCGTGGATTGAAACGTCCGCTCTGCTTAGTTTCTCAGGGCTTTTGCCCGTCGCTCCCCACACGGGGAGCGTGGATTGAAACTTTTGTTATTACTTTGCCCTCTGGCTATCTTTACGTCGCTCCCCACACGGGGAGCGTGGATTGAAACTGATTGTGGCATTGTCTGTTTTTATGAGTGTAACGTCGCTCCCCACACGGGGAGCGTGGATTGAAACCCTTGTGCTAAATAGGCATTTAGTGCATGATGAAGTCGCTCCCCACACGGGGAGCGTGGATTGAAACGCTCGTGTCTTTAAACATAAAAAGTACCTCCTTCAGTCGCTCCCCACACGGGGAGCGTGGATTGAAACTTCGCATTAGGGCGAGATGGGTCTCAATTGCATCTGTCGCTCCCCACACGGGGAGCGTGGATTGAAACTGGATAGTGGCCTGACGGTATACAACCTTGCATAGTCGCTCCCCACACGGGGAGCGTGGATTGAAACATCAATACGATGATGTGCGGATTTTGTGGATTCTGTCGCTCCCCACACGGGGAGCGTGGATTGAAACCGGCGGGTCCTTACCTGTCGTGGAGGTTGGCGAGGTCGCTCCCCACACGGGGAGCGTGGATTGAAACATCAAGGATAATTCCGGCGGGAACGCCATCCAATGTCGCTCCCCACACGGGGAGCGTGGATTGAAACTTGGCATAATCTCTTGGTGCGTGAGGGACGGGTATGTCGCTCCCCACACGGGGAGCGTGGATTGAAACCATAATGACTCTGGTTGGAATGATAATCAAAAGAGTCGCTCCCCACACGGGGAGCGTGGATTGAAACGGGGAGTACGCGCCCCCGATAGATGTGTTTGAGCGTCGCTCCCCACACGGGGAGCGTGGATTGAAACATATCGATTAACCCCATAGGCGCATTACCTTGCGCGGTCGCTCCCCACACGGGGAGCGTGGATTGAAACGCTAACCTCTTTACCGCAATCTCAAAATACTCCCCGGTCGCTCCCCACACGGGGAGCGTGGATTGAAACATACGGTGAGGCGGCGGAAATGCCGTGTTGTGTAGTCGCTCCCCACACGGGGAGCGTGGATTGAAACTTGATAATGAGCAACATTTATTGCACACATTCTAGTCGCTCCCCACACGGGGAGCGTGGATTGAAACTGAGATATGGCTTATTAGTGTTTTCTCTAGAATGAGTCGCTCCCCACACGGGGAGCGTGGATTGAAACTGTTGATGTCGTCCGCCGTATACCCCGCGCGTTTGAGTCGCTCCCCACACGGGGAGCGTGGATTGAAACTCTGCTCTTGGTTTGGCTGTTCAGAAAGCTGCTTGGTCGCTCCCCACACGGGGAGCGTGGATTGAAACAAACTGCTCGATGCACGACGGACTGGAAGATTACGTCGCTCCCCACACGGGGAGCGTGGATTGAAACTTTTGAACCCAGAAACTAAAGAAATATACACCCCGTCGCTCCCCACACGGGGAGCGTGGATTGAAACACTGTTAGCGCAGGGGCGGATGCTTATGGTAGGCGGGTCGCTCCCCACACGGGGAGCGTGGATTGAAACGACGAATACCTTAAAAAGGTTGAGGCTGCGGGGCGTCGCTCCCCACACGGGGAGCGTGGATTGAAACACCACATTGACTATTTATCATCACAACTCATATGTCGCTCCCCACACGGGGAGCGTGGATTGAAACCCTGCAAAAGCTTCCCACCCGGCGCTTTGTATACGGTCGCTCCCCACACGGGGAGCGTGGATTGAAACATGTTTAACCCCGGAGAGCTTGACTACAACAAAAGTCGCTCCCCACACGGGGAGCGTGGATTGAAACTGAAGCAATCTCCCGGAGCGCCAACTCTGCCGCTGTCGCTCCCCACACGGGGAGCGTGGATTGAAACCCAATTTCGCTCCCCGTATTTGTCGGCACCGGTTGTCGCTCCCCACACGGGGAGCGTGGATTGAAACACGTCCGCCCGGTTGCTGTAGGATACCGCGTACAGTCGCTCCCCACACGGGGAGCGTGGATTGAAACGACAGCCTCGCCTATGAGTACTCGCTTCCAAGAGCGTCGCTCCCCACACGGGGAGCGTGGATTGAAACCGTCAAATGGTTATTTTACAAGCTGGTTTAATGAGTCGCTCCCCACACGGGGAGCGTGGATTGAAACCCGCGTTTGAACCCAAGACATACGACCGTCTTATGTCGCTCCCCACACGGGGAGCGTGGATTGAAACGGGAACTCGCGCAAGGTGCCCTCGATACGCCACGCGGTCGCTCCCCACACGGGGAGCGTGGATTGAAACTTACACAAATCCTTTCCTGTTTCCCAGTTATACTGTCGCTCCCCACACGGGGAGCGTGGATTGAAACTGGTTGTGGAATAAGGGTGATGGAGTAGGAGAGGAGGTCGCTCCCCACACGGGGAGCGTGGATTGAAACTATGCTGTAGCAAGACCTACAGGTAAAGACAAAAGTCGCTCCCCACACGGGGAGCGTGGATTGAAACGCTGGTCTGCTTGAAGCCGGTGTCGCCGTCCACCGTCGCTCCCCACACGGGGAGCGTGGATTGAAACTCTCTCCGAGCCACCCGGATAACGACTTAATGCCGTCGTCGCTCCCCACACGGGGAGCGTGGATTGAAACAGGTCTCGCCAGTGGAAAGGGTGGACGCTACTTGGTCGCTCCCCACACGGGGAGCGTGGATTGAAACGACGCTCCCATACCCCTGCGCTTTAAGCGCCGCCAGTCGCTCCCCACACGGGGAGCGTGGATTGAAACCTCACAAAGTGAGCTTGAGAAGCGATACGACACGTCGCTCCCCACACGGGGAGCGTGGATTGAAACTGCCTCGTATATAGCGGTCGCGGTCAGTACCTCGGGTCGCTCCCCACACGGGGAGCGTGGATTGAAACGCCGCACGGCGACATCAAGCTTATCTCTATGCCGTCGCTCCCCACACGGGGAGCGTGGATTGAAACTGTTAGGTTTGCGACCGCAGTCGTACTTGCTGTCGGTCGCTCCCCACACGGGGAGCGTGGATTGAAACTGGATAGTGGCCTGACGGTATACAACCTTGCATATGTCGCTCCCCACACGGGGAGCGTGGATTGAAACCTTTTCAATCTGGCATTATCGTGATAAAGCATTGGGTCGCTCCCCACACGGGGAGCGTGGATTGAAACGCTTCGGTGATTTTGTTTTTGTTGGTTTTTTTGATGTCGCTCCCCACACGGGGAGCGTGGATTGAAACCGGCAGTTCCTCCTCAGACAGCCCCATGTCCAGAGTCGCTCCCCACACGGGGAGCGTGGATTGAAACTTACAAATGGAGAAAAGCCAAAAGGACCGAGAGGTCGCTCCCCACACGGGGAGCGTGGATTGAAACGCCAGATTTGGCGAGCGAACAGGACGTGGCGGGGTCGCTCCCCACACGGGGAGCGTGGATTGAAACGCGACCACCGATGTGGACGACCAGTCCATCTATGGTCGCTCCCCACACGGGGAGCGTGGATTGAAACCTTTGTCACCGGGTTTGTTAGCGCGCGCGGTGGTCAGTCGCTCCCCACACGGGGAGCGTGGATTGAAACGTCTGGTAGATGAAGCGGCTCCCCGACTCGCCAGCGTCGCTCCCCACACGGGGAGCGTGGATTGAAACTTGATTGCATTCTTCTCACCTCCCAAGGCAACATGTCGCTCCCCACACGGGGAGCGTGGATTGAAACAGCGACGCTGCCATAACAGGGAAGACCGATCGCCGTCGCTCCCCACACGGGGAGCGTGGATTGAAACCCTTCGCTCATTAGCCGACGAACAATAGCCTTCAGTCGCTCCCCACACGGGGAGCGTGGATTGAAACATGGCATCGTCCAGCCCCTTCATATCGAGGCTTGTGTCGCTCCCCACACGGGGAGCGTGGATTGAAACGCGCATTTTCCTCGGCGGTGGCCTGATACGAGCCGGTCGCTCCCCACACGGGGAGCGTGGATTGAAACCATGTTCGACAAAATAAGAGCCACCAACCAAAACCGTCGCTCCCCACACGGGGAGCGTGGATTGAAACATCGTGAGCGTCGCGAGGCACAGACTGTCTTTGGTCGCTCCCCACACGGGGAGCGTGGATTGAAACTTTGATACAGTTTTGGCACAGGTAATGGTCACGCTGGTCGCTCCCCACACGGGGAGCGTGGATTGAAACACTTGAATTTATGATTATTATACATATACACATGGTCGCTCCCCACACGGGGAGCGTGGATTGAAACATTTTTTCCACTCTTGACGGGCGACTTTATGACGGGTCGCTCCCCACACGGGGAGCGTGGATTGAAACCTCCATATTTTAGCAAATATAATTCAAATAAAAGGTCGCTCCCCACACGGGGAGCGTGGATTGAAACCTCTCATCCATGGTAGGGGGGGGGATTACCTTCTTGGTCGCTCCCCACACGGGGAGCGTGGATTGAAACAGGGCGGAAATGAGGGCGCTCACAGAAAAGCACGGGTCGCTCCCCACACGGGGAGCGTGGATTGAAACAGTGGCATTGTCATCGCTAATAGCCTCTCCGATGTCGCTCCCCACACGGGGAGCGTGGATTGAAACTGTGTGGGTAACGTCACGGCTTCTCGGCGGTGGCGGTCGCTCCCCACACGGGGAGCGTGGATTGAAACATAGATTAGGGGCGGTGTTTGCTCCGCCCCTAATGTCGCTCCCCACACGGGGAGCGTGGATTGAAACTCCCAGCAGGTCGTTGATTACGTTGATATACGGCGGTCGCTCCCCACACGGGGAGCGTGGATTGAAACCATGGCGGCGGGGGTTAAATCCCCACCTGCCGCCAGTCGCTCCCCACACGGGGAGCGTGGATTGAAACCTCTGATTCAAACACTTCTATGATCCAGCTTAAATGTCGCTCCCCACACGGGGAGCGTGGATTGAAACTCATAAAAAGCCGTGCGCAGGCTACCCGTATCGCGGGTCGCTCCCCACACGGGGAGCGTGGATTGAAACGTGCTGGTTGAGCCTTAAGGGACGAATGGTGTCTCGTCGCTCCCCACACGGGGAGCGTGGATTGAAACCATACCACCTCCCCGATATCAATGTTTGTGAAGTGTCGCTCCCCACACGGGGAGCGTGGATTGAAACTGCGGGGGGCTGGTCGCCCCCGCTCGACTTTATGTCGCTCCCCACACGGGGAGCGTGGATTGAAACGCCATCCACGACAATCATTGAACCCTTTAAAAAAGTCGCTCCCCACACGGGGAGCGTGGATTGAAACCTTCTAGCCGATCAATTGATATCCCATCAACCCAGTCGCTCCCCACACGGGGAGCGTGGATTGAAACAAAGCTGCAGTTACCTCTGGTGCATTTCCCGCAGGTCGCTCCCCACACGGGGAGCGTGGATTGAAACGCAGTCACAGCGAATCCAGCCCTCGCATGAGCAGGTCGCTCCCCACACGGGGAGCGTGGATTGAAACGTTCGCCTTTGATTTTGTGCCCTCCGAATCAGACGTCGCTCCCCACACGGGGAGCGTGGATTGAAACGCAATAGTAGTTGGGATAACCGCTCCGTTGTTCCGTCGCTCCCCACACGGGGAGCGTGGATTGAAACGCTTTTGGCGTACAGCAAAGCGAGATCGTGTACGTCGCTCCCCACACGGGGAGCGTGGATTGAAACTGGCTTCGTCTCGTTTTTGCTCCCTCACATCTTGGTCGCTCCCCACACGGGGAGCGTGGATTGAAACGCATTGGATACCCTAAATTTAGGTGCATGTGCATCGTCGCTCCCCACACGGGGAGCGTGGATTGAAACTACCAGAGCTGCGATTGAAAAAGCAATAAATTAACGTCGCTCCCCACACGGGGAGCGTGGATTGAAACTGTCCATAAAGCCTAACCTCCACGCCCTCGTAGGGGGTCGCTCCCCACACGGGGAGCGTGGATTGAAACGGTACCCGCAGGGTCACGGCTGGGCGCATATGCAGGTCGCTCCCCACACGGGGAGCGTGGATTGAAACATGAGGAATGCGCGGTCGTCGGCCTCAATGGTTTGTCGCTCCCCACACGGGGAGCGTGGATTGAAACGCTTTGCCGCTCAACACGTCAGACAGAACTTCTTCGTCGCTCCCCACACGGGGAGCGTGGATTGAAACCGTTGCTTTTAGGTTGAGCGACGATGACGACGCGGGTCGCTCCCCACACGGGGAGCGTGGATTGAAACGGCTCCCGACCGCTTGGTCAATCTCCATCAGCTTGGTCGCTCCCCACACGGGGAGCGTGGATTGGAACCCATACGCGCGATAACCTGCCCGCGCTTAATGCTGTCGCTCCCCACACGGGGAGCGTGGATTGAAACGCCGATTCCGTGAAGCGCTGATTATCGTCGGCTCGGTCGCTCCCCACACGGGGAGCGTGGATTGAAACTCGGTATAGCTCCCAGCCCCTACCGCCCTGTACCGTCGCTCCCCACACGGGGAGCGTGGATTGAAACCCAAACAGTGAAGTTTGGATACTCTCCATTGGAGTCGCTCCCCACACGGGGAGCGTGGATTGAAACCGGGACATTTGATAAATGCGGCTCCCGACCGCTTGGTCGCTCCCCACACGGGGAGCGTGGATTGAAACGTATCCCTTCGGCAGCGATCGAGCACGGAGCATCGTCGCTCCCCACACGGGGAGCGTGGATTGAAACGCGAAGCTCGGCAGTGATATGAAAAAGCCGGACGGTCGCTCCCCACACGGGGAGCGTGGATTGAAACTTATATAAAAAGCTGCAACCGAAGTATAGCATTGCGTCGCTCCCCACACGGGGAGCGTGGATTGAAACTGTGTGTGTCTTAGATTTTGTTTTGCTATTTGTTATGTCGCTCCCCACACGGGGAGCGTGGATTGAAACTTTTAAGCAAATTCGCAAGGAGGGGAAATATGCGGGTCGCTCCCCACACGGGGAGCGTGGATTGAAACGCATCTATAATAAACCCAGCGCGCCACAGGAGAGTCGCTCCCCACACGGGGAGCGTGGATTGAAACTCCGCCGTTGTAGGTTGACGTGACCCGCACGGTGTGTCGCTCCCCACACGGGGAGCGTGGATTGAAACATCTGACACCGCCGCAAGCTTTTTAGTGACGCGCTGTCGCTCCCCACACGGGGAGCGTGGATTGAAACATATTTGCCCTTGGTGGCAAATATGATGATATCGGTCGCTCCCCACACGGGGAGCGTGGATTGAAACGTATTTCGCAAGGTCGCAATATTGGCAATATGGGTCGCTCCCCACACGGGGAGCGTGGATTGAAACTGGAGTATATGGTCTATGCGCTGACAAGCAATATGTCGCTCCCCACACGGGGAGCGTGGATTGAAACTCTCTTGCGTTGCCATACAGCAGAGTTTCTAAACGTCGCTCCCCACACGGGGAGCGTGGATTGAAACATTTTTTGACTTTTCAAGCTTCTGCTGCATTTTTGTCGCTCCCCACACGGGGAGCGTGGATTGAAACACCTTTATGCTCGGTCAGGTAAGCCAAAAACTGCGTCGCTCCCCACACGGGGAGCGTGGATTGAAACGGGTGACTCGGGCGATGAACAAAGATGGAACATTGTCGCTCCCCACACGGGGAGCGTGGATTGAAACTGCTGCGGCCGAGATGTTGTCGGTCACATACTCGGTCGCTCCCCACACGGGGAGCGTGGATTGAAACTTTGTTTTCCTTGACTATCCCGGCGCCGTTTGCTCGTCGCTCCCCACACGGGGAGCGTGGATCACGCCAAACGCATGAGTTAAAAAACCATGAACAACAGCCGATATATCCCATGGGGTGAGAGGGAGATGAACGAGCTGCTAGAGTACCTGACACAAGTAAACGACAATCGGCAGGAAAAGAAAGTGC
>JAEZCT010000066.1 GCA_023433405.1 Bacillota bacterium
CCAAAACACCATTAGATGGTATGGAGCCTACCATTTATTCTGGCGAAAACAAATAATCACCTATCATTCAATGATTAAGATATCGCACGACAAACAGTTCGATTATTACTACAATTATGAAGAGACCAGCCATGCTAAGCAATTACGCTTGTACATGGCTGGTCTTTACTTTTGCCCCGCTTGAAGATGTTGCTCTAAAATTTACTTATTTTCGTAAATTCCTAAGCCGTACCCCCTTTGAAAAGGCTGCTTTTAACGGTTATTGTCGTTTATCACGTGGGTTTATAACTGTTTTAGTGTGCTTCGCTATAAATAAGCCTCGTGGGTGCCATCAACAACCGTCCATTCCTCGGGCGGGAGCTTTCGGCAGGCATCAATCTTATAGTTGATTTTACGAATGCGCCCTTGCACCATGTTACCGATGTAAACCTCGTTTTTCAGCATGAACGTCACACGCTCCGAACTCCATTTTCCACTATATGGACCTTTTTTCCCCGGCGTCAGCTTTGCGTATTGCGACGGTGTGGGAATACCCTCATCATTGAGTATCACGGCGATCTCACGGCAGGATTTGCCCTCTAGGGCAAGGGCGAATATTCTGCGTACCACCTCTGCGGCGGGCGGGTCAATCTCAATGGTGTTCTTATGCTCCTTTGAAATGATGTAGCCGTAGGATGCCTTGCCGCCGATGAACTGCCCCTTGCGCTGTTTATCCCGTTTGACGCTGGTAATTTTCTTACTGATGTCCTTGGCGTACATGTCGTTCATGATTGCCTTAAAGGGTGTAATGTCGTTGAGGCTACTGTCGATTCCCGTATCCACGCCGTCGAGCAGTGATATGTAGCGCACCCCGTTCATGGGGAAAAATTTCTCAAGGTAGTAGCCGGTTTGGATATAATCTCTGCCCAGACGGGACATATCCTTCGTGAGCACCATGTTGACTTTTTTCGCCTTGATGTCGGTAATTAAACGCTGAAAGTCCGGGCGGTCGAAGGTGGTACCGGAAAAGCCGTCGTCGATATAGGTGTCGTAAATATCCAGCCGCTGTTCCTTTGCAAATTCAGTCAGCAGACTACGTTGGTTGGTTACGCTTTCGGATTCCTTATCGCTATCATCCTCCTTTGAAAGTCGAATGTAAAATGCGGTTTTGTAGTCCATCGGATTGCTTATTCTTGCGTACATTTAGTACCTCCAACAAGCAACCACCCATTTGTCAAATGATAACTCTTCTCGGCTTCATTAGCAAGGAAACGGGCGAAAGACTCCGCTAGAATATTATTGGCTTCCTCTCCATTTTCATCATAGTTGCAGGTGGTTTTTACACTTCCTTTTGTGTTGTCCTGTTTCATGCAAACACCCCCGCTACATGTTTACGCGGGGGCGGATTGTCCGTATTACAGCAAGTTTACGATAACGGGGTAATTCAGATAAACTGTGCATCTGTGTCCTATGTGAAACGGCAAAAAAGAAAAAGCGCGTCACCGCCAAAGCCCCGGATTCCGGCTTTGAGAATGTGCGCTTTTCTATGCGGGTGTGGCTGATCGGCTTAACTTGTGGGAAAGGAGTTTAGTAAAATCCGGCGACTGATGAGTGCAAATTTGTCAGGCAACAGCGCTTGTCGGTTTGGAGTACCGGAAAAAACGGAGCCAGAAGTTGGGGAGAGAACGGCGGTTTCAGGCGAAAACACACAAGTAATCGAGTAAACGATACCGTCAAGCATATATACCGTCATAGACCTGTAATTTGCGGGGATTCAAATTAGGGTTATACTCATTCGGCTTCGGCGAAGTTGATATACCAAGTCGGTATAACTCTTTTAAAATTGTCATACCAAGATAGTACATCCTGTGATTGTTTCATCATTACATCAAGATCGCTTTGTCCAAAATCCATTGCCCAATAGATAGAGGATAGTGTGTTGCTGCTGATATAAAAGGCAAGGGATTTCCAAAATTCCATAGGAGAGGTTTTGTCAAAATATCCGTCAACCATACCTGTGGCAAAATAGGGCGCTGACTGTGCGCACCACACAATGCGATTGAATTCCTCCCATGGGTCACCAAAATCAGAACGGTCAAAATCAATTATGATAAGTTTGCCATTTTCAATCATCATATTTCCAATATGATAATCGCCATGCTGAAATGATTGAGGACGATTTTTAAGAACATCACGATTATTCGCTAAATATTTCATAACCTCGTCGTCACCGTCAAATCGCACGCCGCACTCACGATACTTCTTAATTTTCAAGTCAGTTTTACGAGTAAATCGAGTATACCAATCCTCCTGTGTTTCAGGTGCGGGTAAAGAGTGAATTCGCTTTAATATTTCGCCTGCTTTTAGCCCTAAAACATATTGCTCGGCTTCGGGCAGTAGCGGTATAACATCTTCCGCATCTTTGCCTTCAACCCATGTATGCAATGTATAAACACCATCATCACAAGTCCCAAACTCAATGGGCTTACACATCGGGATATCATGAGCTGACACTTTTTTGAGAATTTCAAATAATGCTTTGCGGCTTTCGCTTTTGGCATGCGGAGTTATTCGCAACAAATATCTAGCACCATCGCTTGTCGTAACGCAGTATTTTTTATCACACGACCAACCTTTTGTAATTGGTTCTTTCAATATAATTTTATTAAATAACAATCCATTTTACCTTCTCATTCTTAAAAAATAATTCAAACTATAATAATTTATAATACCATTCTTTAAATTCAAAAGCTAAATTTATGCATCCACATAATCCCAATATGAACATTCATAATCGGAGGCGATTTCCTATTGAGCGATAGATTTAAATATATCCCCACACGCTTTATGCTGCCCATCTCCCATTACTCCGAAAAGTACTCGGATTATGCGGTGGCATTTATCGAAACCCTAACGCATACAAAGGGCGAATTCTCGGGTAAGCCATTCAAGCTATTCTCGTGGCAGGAACAGATTGTGCGGGATTTGTTCGGTATACTCAAGCCAAACGGCTACTCTCGAACAAAGTTAGGTGAACCGTTCGCTCCGGGTACTGATGCGTTACTTGCGCAAAGATATCTTCTGCTAAAATGTGAATCCCAAGCTCCTCCTGACACTCACAAATAAGTGCTTGTGCTTTTGTTTCGCCAACTTCAACTTTACCGCCAACAAACTCCCAAAGCAGCCCTAGGTTTTTATGTGCAGGGCGCTGGCAGATCAAGAAACGGCTTTTACCATTCTTATTAGCCTCCCAAATCAGCGCGGCAACCACTTTAATACTTTTGTTCATTGATTATCCTATCACCAGTTTGTTTGTTTTCTTTAAATACTTTGCCGGAATTGGCTCATCCAGCTTCCATGTAATGTTCATAGGTTTGGAACCGTCATGCTTTACATAGCTTGCAGTACCCAGATAGGTATAGGGAGTGACAAAACGTGTATTGCGGTCCTCTTTATACTCACGGATAAACAAGAGAACCTTACTTCCTCGTTCTCTATGATGAATATATCGCTGGCCGGTTGCCGAGGCTTCTGCTGTGGTGCTTTGGCTTTGCCAATGAAAGAGAACAGAGTTGATGGAATAGTCATGATACATGGTGGTGGGGGAATAATCTTTTTCCGACTTGTTGAGGGTAATAAAGAAAACGTCCAGATTTTTATCCGGCAGCCATTTCACACCCTCGCGAACAGTCCCCGGTTTCATAAAATCCATCGCCACAAGCAGCTGGTCTCTCGTATATGTACAATGCAAATCCAAAGGGCAGTCAAAGCCCAAGGGAACAGGCTTGTCAATAAAATCAATGCGGTTATAGTTGTATTCCAAGAGCGAAATCAGTTCTTGACACATGATGGGGTTTTGTTTGATAAGCGTAACGCCATCATATAAAGAATGGAATCCACATTCTTCGTAGGCTTTCTGCCATACCGTAAACTGGAACATCTGAAGCATACGTATTTCTGCCTCGGAAAAATTATGCTCATCTGTCCTCAACACACGAAGTAGAAAGTGAATCCATCGCCGAGAATCCACACTGGCAAAACGCGAGAAGGCTTTTGTCATGAGCTCTTCCAATGGCTCATAAAAATCAGCGATTATAGCCGCTCTTGCACAAAGGCGTGAGAATGGCGAGAACTTATAAATATCCTGGGCGCTTAGGTGATAATAGTCCAGGAAATTGGCAAAGGTTAAATCAAGGCCCGTGTCCTCCTCAAAGCTGGCAATTTTAGAGATAAGCCCGGCGCTATTCCCATAGGATGCGCGGATGTTTTCAAGAATATATCTTGCCGCCTTTTTCTCAAGTTGGATGTAGCAGCCTTTGGGGACAGAAATGAAGCCATCTTTGATTTCCCTTTGTACACTGCGGGTTGTATTTGATAGCAGGGCAGAAAACTTTTCTTCAAACCTGTACTTTTTATTCGCTTGCCCGATAAAGTCGAGCACCGTCAGGCAATCTTTGTCTTCAGATAAACGAAGTCCACGGCCGAGCTGCTGCAAAAATACAGTGAGGGACTCGGTTGGACGCAGAAACAAAACGGTATTAACCTCCGGAATATCCACGCCCTCATTATAGATGTCCACAACAAAAATGAAGCGAACCTCACCGAAAGCCAGCTTGTCTTTGGCAGTTCTGCGTTCTTCATCGGGAGAGTTCCCGGTTAAATGCATAGACGGTATGCCTTGCTGATTGAAAAAGCCCGACATAAATTTCGCATGCTCTATGGAAACGCAAAATCCCAGCCCTTTGACATCATCAATATCGGTGACATATTTCATCACAGATGAAATTACCATATCCGCCCGACGTTTTGCCATCATACCGCTGGCTGTATATAGCTTAGAAAGCGTATTTTTATCATAACCCCCGGCAGACCATTTGACTTTTTCTAAGTCCACCGTATCCGTTACGTCAAAATACTGAAACGGGCAAAGCAGCTTGCGATCAATGGCTTCTGGCAAGCGTATTTCAGCGGCAATACGGTTGTTAAAATAGGGCAAAATGCTTTTACCGTCCATACGCTCTGGGGTAGCGGTCAAGCCCAGCAGGATTGTTGGCTGCTAATAATCAAGCAGTTCTTGATAGGTTGGAGCAGCTGCGTGATGAAATTCGTCCACGACGATATAATCATAAAAATCCGCCGATGTTTTGCTTGAAAAGTCTTGAGAATTGAACGTCTGCACCGACATAAACAAGTGCTCAATACTATCCGGGCGATAATGTCCTACAAACAGTTCACCAAAATTGGCGTCTTTCAGCACCGAGCGAAAGGTGAAAAGGCTTTGTTTTAAAATTTCTTCACGATGGGCGACAAATAGCAAGCGAGAGGATTTACCCGCATTCTGCTTACGAAAACTCTTGTAATCCAGCGCAGAAATAATGGTTTTTCCAGTGCCGGTTGCGGCAACCACAAGATTGCGTTAGTGCCCATGTACGGCTCGTTCTGCTTGCAAACGATCGAGTATCTCCTGCTGATAAGAATATGGGGTGACATCGATAGTATAGTTGTCGGTATTGTTTGCATCAAAGTATCTTTCCGTTTTCAGCGCCCTTGCCAGCCGTTCTTTTTGCGTTTCCGAATAATATTCAAATACGCTGGAATTCCAGTAGCTTTCAAAGGTTGCCGTTATCTTTTCAATGGTTTCAGGTGCGTCTTGCTTTGCCACCTTTACATTCCACTCAAGTCCGCTAGACATAGCCGCGTTGGACAGATTGGATGAACCCACATAAGCGGTGGTAAACCCGGTATCACGGTAAAAAACGTACGCCTTTGCGTGTAATCGCGTGCGCTTTGTGTCATAGCTCACTTTTATCAATGAGTTGGGTAGCTTACGCAGCTCCTCGATGGCTTTGACATCAGTGGCGCCCATATAGGAAGTGGTGATTACTCGCAGCTCCCCACCGTTTTGCGAAAAAGCAGTTAACTCCTCCATGATAAGGCGTAAGCCACTCCATTTGATAAAGGAAACCAGCATGTCGATACAATTGCAGGAGAGAATTTCCTTTTTTAGCTCGGTGTACATTTGCGGCTCGTGAATGGCACCGGTAAACAGTGAGCTCTGCGCGATAGAGGTTTCCGGTCTTACAACGGCAGCCTTATCATCAAAGGCTAAGACACTGTTTTTCTTGTCATATAAGGCCAACAGCTGTTCTGCCCGCTGGGAGACAGACAGCGAATCAAAATCGTCCTCTTTCGTGGTATCCATAATAGCAGAAATGATGGTGTTGGCAAGCCCGACTTGCGCGTTTAGGTCACCGCCCTTATCCAAGATGCGATCCATGCCCTGCTCCACTATTTGCGCTATGTACTTTGCCAGTATTTTTGAGGCTTCTGCCTTATCGATAGGCAGCGTTTCTATATGTTGTTCCATTTTAGCAAGCGCTTCATCGACTTCTTTATTGATAACCCGCTCATAGAGTCCTTGTGGCAGCATGGTGTGCTCCTTTCTTGGGGGTAGAAGTGCGAAGGATATTATCCCACATAATCGTGTCCTTATCTACCAGTCTCATACTCATCCAAAGCTTGTTTTATTTGTGATAGCTCGTCGCTCCCATTTGTGGCAAACCGCAGGAGACGTATTCCATTGAGTTTTAAAATATGGTCTTTCATCTGGTCTCTGTCATATTGCCGTGTTGCCAGTTTTTACTATGTAAAGCACTGCTTCCACAAGTGCGCGTTTATGTACCGTACTTTTATTCCCAGCGCTCGCAGCGTAAATTATAGTTCTTATCTATATGTAAAAATAAGACGTGAATATTTATTCGCACATAAAATGATTATCAGTCGGCAATTTAATATATCATACCACTATTTTCCGTAAAATTCAACTAATTAACCAGTTGAATAATGCTTATGACATAAAGTTTGTGTAAAAGTATGCGCTATATCAATTGCATGTTATGTAATATTTCTGTTTGGCAGATATACGTTATTATCTCAACAACTCAATTGCTATGCATTGCTAGCGCGTAAAATCCTGATGAGCGCGGACAAAATCGTGACTATATGGTATAATAATAATGATAAAAAAATCTGGAGGAATTATGGATACAACGAATATATGGGAGCAGATGGCCGGTAGTATGATACAGCGGACAGAGTCGCAATTGCTGAGATTATCACAGCCGCCATACGCGCCGAACTAAAGGATACAAAGGATAAGTCCGCATTGGATTATGGTTGCGGCACAGGGCTTGTGGGACTTAGGCTGGTCGACTTATTTTCGTCGATGCTGTTTGTTGACGCATCTGCTCAAATGCTTGGGCTGGTGAAACAAAAAATACAAAACAAACGCATTGAAACTGCAACAGCATTATGCTGCGATTTTATGGTTGAGGTTCCGCTAGGATTACAGGTTGATTATGTGATTGTTTCGCAGGTATTGCTTCACATTCCAGATTCGCGATTGATCTTGTCGCACTCGTTTGATGTAATAAAGACCGGCGGACATTTGATTATAGTAGATTTTGATAAGAATGAAAACATTCTTTCCGATAGAGTGCATAACGGCTTTGAGCAACAGTATTTGATAAGTCTGTTGGGCCAAGTTGGGTTTTCATCTGCTTATGCCCATACGTTTCACAGCGGAAAAGGGATATTTATGAATCAGGATGCCTCTTTGTTTATTCTGGATGCTATAAAATGAGTGACTATATACGACTTGGTTTCGCAAGATATTCTGCACGTAAAGGAGGACTACGGGAATGGATAATGAAAAATGTGACCTAATTCATCCAAACGGTGTCAAAGAGAAAAAGATGGAGATCATTGATGGATACACGATCAAATATCATGCCAACGGGAAAACCATGTGGTCTAAGGGTAAAATGCTTGACGGCAACGCTGACGGCTATTGGGAATGGTATCGTCCTGACGGAACAATCAAGCGTTCCGGCTATTTTGAAAATGGAGCACCGGTTGGCGAATGGATTACCTATGACAGCAAAGGACAGAAATACAGTTCGACTTTCCGTGGCAAGGATAAAATGTAGGACTCCTTGCATTTTTCATACAACGGCGAAATCTTGATTGTTCTGACGCATTGCGTTATAATTAATTAGTGCTATCCATTTGCATCTCAATTACTGTTAAGGAGGTATATTCTTCATGTATGGTTTTAAATCAGGCTTCATGAGCGCTAGAATCTGGTAGAACCGCAAGTTTTGTTGCGGTCATTCCGTATTACAAAGCTTGCTTATTGCAAACAATTTTGTAATATAGGAGAAATTAAAAATGAATAAAACCTGGAAAGCCAAGTTTTTTACGATATGGCTTGGGCAAGCGATATCCGTTTTGTCCAGTTCTGTTTTGCAGATGGCGCTGATTTGGCATCTGTCGCTCAAGACAGGCTCAGCGGCCATCCTATCACTGGCATCCATGGCAGGTTTTCTGCCGACAGCGCTTTTGGGCATTTTCGCCGGTACGCTGGTGGATCGCTGGAGTCGAAAGCTGACCATCATCGGTGCGGACCTGTTTATCGCGCTGGTAAGCTTAACGCTGGTGATCGTTGCTCTTTTCGCCGAAATTCCTGTTTGGCTGGTGCTGGTGATTCTGTTTATCAGAAGCATTGGTACAGCCTTTCACACACCGGCAATCAGCGCAATCACTCCCTTAAAGCGCGTATACCGTTCCGAGAGGAAATTAAGGCAGGTTATGCCGCAATCAAAGACCAGAAGGGTATTTTTTCGCTTCTTTGGATCGGTGCAGCCTTTACGTTCTTTTACTTTCCGATTAACGCGTTGTTCCCACTCATGAGCTTGGGATATTTCGGCGGAACCACAACCCACGCCTCTGTTATTGAAATTGCATTTGCAGTGGGAATGCTGTTAGGCGGCGTGATTCTTTCAGTTTGGGGTGGCTTGAAAAACCGCGGGTATACAATAGCAGCTGCCATTTTATTGATGGGATTAGCTATCGGGCTGTCCGGCTTATTGCCTTCAAACGGATTCATTGTTTTTGCGGTATTTTGTTTGGCAATGGGGCTTTCCGCTCCATTCTACAGCGGGCCGCAAGGGGCGCTGATGCAGGAAAAGATTGCGCCTCAGTATCTGGGCAGGGTGTTCGGGCTTTATGGTAGCATTATGTCCTTTGCAATGCCCCTTGGTCTGATTCTGTCCGGCGCATTTGCAGACACCGTCGGTATTCACACCTGGTTTATGCTCAGCGGTATCGCTTGCGTGCTCCTCTCGGTGCTGGCGTTTTCGCTAAAAAGCATTCGGAACATAGAGAAAAGCTAACGTATTATTTCATAACAAAGGACGATCAAAAGTGATCGTCCTTTGTCCATTTTTGCACTCGAATATTCGAGCGTGGATTATATTGGGACCTGCCCTAAACAAGGCAGTATTACACTCGCTTTTTATACTAATATCCGATTTAAAAAAGTATAAAAATCAAGTGAAAAGCATTAATTTATGGGTTTTCACGCGGATTTTTATTGACTCTTTTTGAGGAGATTAGTATTATATGCCCTCATAGCGAAGAACCACGCGACGATCATAATCCCTATGCACCAAGCCAGTGCAATCCATATATCGTTTCCGACAGGCTCTGAGTTCAGCAAAGCGCGCACCGTTTCGACGATTGAGGTTACGGGTTGATTTTCCGCAAACGAGCGGACGGCGGCGGGCATCGTTTCGGTTGGGGCGAACGCCGAACTGAACATGGGCAAGAAAATCAGCGGATAGGAGAACGCGTACGCGCCTTCCAAAGTCTTTGCCGTCAGTCCGGGAATGACCGCAACACACGTTAAAGCAAGTGTAAAAAACAAGAGTATTCCCGCCGCAGACAACCATTCCAAGATTCCCGCGCTTGACCGAAAGCCCATAATGAGAGCGACGAGAAAAATGATAACGACTGTGAGCATGTTGGACACAAGCGAAACAAGCATATGAGCCCCTAGCGCTGATGAGCGGCTTATCGGCATTGAATTAAAGCGTGAAAAAAGTCCTTTTTCCTTGTCCGTAAACATCCGGAATGCCGTGTATCCTATGCCGCTTCCAATTGCCATTAAAAGTATGCCTGGAAGTTGGTAACTGACGTAATTTACGTCTTCGGGCAGGCTCGCCTTTATCGCGCCGCCAAACACATAAACAAACATCAGCATAATAGCTATCGGCGTTATCGCCACCGTTATAATGGTATCGGGGCTGCGAAGGATATGCTTCATTAAGCGTCCGAATAGTACGAATGTTCTATTTTTCATGTTATTCGCCCTCCTTTTTGCCGATAATCGCAAGGAATACTTCCTCTAAGCTTGGTTGTTTTTCAATGTAAGCAATCTCTGCGGCAGGGAACAGTTTTTTAAGCTCTTCAAGTGTCCCTCTTGCGATGATTTTGCCGTCGTGCAGGATGGCGATTTGGTCAGCAAGCTGTTCCGCTTCCTCTAGATACTGCGTTGTCAGCAGAATCGTTGTGCCGCCTTCTGCAAGCCCTTTGACAGTTTTCCAAACCTCAAGCCTTCCCTCCGGGTCTAGCCCCGTTGTCGGTTCATCAAGGAAGATGACGGCGGGCGATCCTATTAGGCTCATAGCGATGTCGAGTTTGCGTTTCATGCCGCCTGAATATGTTCCTGCTCTCTTTCCCGCAGCTTCGGTTAAATCGAAACGTCTCAGCAGACTTTCGGTGACCTCGGCGGGATCATCTACTCCACGCAACTTCGCAATCAGGATAAGATTTTCGCGTCCTGTTAAAACTTCGTCTACTGCGGCGAACTGCCCAGTTAAACTGATGGATTTGCGTACCATGTCGGACTGCTTATTTATGTTATAACCGCACACGGAAGCCGCGCCACTATCGGATTTCAGAAGCGTCGATAGAATATTGACAATTGTTGTCTTGCCTGCGCCGTTGGAGCCGAGCAGGGCGAAAATGCTGCCTTTTTCCACCTCGAAGTCGACGCCCTTGAGGACTTCTGTAGTTTTAAAAGATTTTTGCAGACCTTTTACTTTTATTGCGATGTCTTTCATTTTGAATCCTTCTTCTTTCCGAGTTTTTTCAGTATGTCTCGGTTGAGCGACTCGCGCCAGTTTTCCGTGTATGTCGTGGCGTTACGAAGCAAATCCTCACAGAATGTGGCGACATCCTCTCCTGTGATTTCTAAGACATGCTGCCCATTTGCAGCACCCTCTTCAAACAGTTCAATTAGGTCATAATGGATTTTCAGCATGTCATAGCCTGACCCCGCCGCAAACATCCACATATGATTCTGTATTTTCTTGAACACGTATTGATAATCTTTGGGCAGAGTCTCTACCCTTGCCATCTGTCTTTTGTACTCGCGCTTACTTTCAATGATCTTTTTGATGTTCAGGTAATTATCCAAAAACTCAGACATTTGATTGATCCTCCTTTAATTGGTTGATTTTAAGTGATACGAACTCCCATTTTGCCCAGAATCGGTGCAATTCTTCTCGCCCCGCAGCATTGAGTGTGTAGAACTTACGCGGTGGTCCCACATCGGACGGTTTTTTTTCTGTATCGACCAGTTTATTCTTCTCAAGACGCACTAAAATGGTATAGACAGTGCCATCCACAACGTCAGAGAACCCCAAAGCGTTCAGTCGCCGCGTGATTTCGTAGCCGTAGGTTTCATTACGGCTGATTATTTCAAGAACACAGCCCTCAAGCACGCCTTTAAGCATTTCTGTTAGGTTTTCCAGTATAATGCCCCCTCTTTATTTTTTGTATGACCGGTATGCAGTATTACTTACTACCACTATATAGTAACACGCAATAGTAGATTTGTCAATAGTATAAAGAAAACCCACGGCCATCACAACCGCGGGTTACATCACCAAATGAATATTTACGAACTAGGATTCCTCTTTATTTATATAGGTCATCCAAACAGATAATCCCACAACCTTTGCTTTCATAATAGCGCAGCATTTCGTCAATTTTCCTCTTATCATAGCTGGTAATGCAATCTGATAGGACATTAACGCTGTAATTGGCTTTGCGTAAGTTGTAACAGGTTGATTTAACACAAGCAACAGCATCTGCTCCTGCTATGTAGAAATCACATATTTCGTTTTTACGAATAAAGTCTGTAAATTCTTCACTGGTTAATGCGTTTCCTTTGGATTTTGTAAAAACATATTTTGATACGATATTCAAGTCAGAAACTAATTCAGCGCCATATGTATTGGGTTTAAACGTCCTTGTACCGGCTGATAGGTTCTCATGCCTTATATAAATAACATGAATTTCGTTACCAATTGCCCAATCAATAGCTTTGTTGATATTGTTAATAACCTCCTTATAGTTCTTTGTAATGTCATTTTGAATATCTATGATTACCAAGGCTTTGTTCTGCATAGTGGTTTCTCCTAAAAGATAGCTTGATTTGCTAGCTTTTTTATTGTACCATGTAATTGTTGCCAATAGTACGGCAACAATGTAAGGGTTACAAGAAATTTTAGAAGGCGGCTGTCAGATGAAAGTTGATAGGCTTGTCAGCATTATTATGATTCTCCTTGATAAAGAGCGTATAGGCGCACATGAGCTCGCTGAACTGTTTGAAGTTTCACCCCGCACAATCTACCGCGACATAGACACGATCAACATGGCGGGTATTCCTGTTCGCTCTACATCAGGAGTGGGCGGCGGCTTTGAAATCATGCAGAAATATAAGATTGATCGAAAGGTTTTTTCGACTGCCGATCTTTCCGCTATCCTGATGGGGCTTTCCAGTCTTTCGGGCATGATACGAGGGGATGAACTGGTAAACGCCCTTGCGAAAGTTAAAAGCTTTATCCCCACCGAAAAAGCGAAAGCCATTGAACTCAAAGCAAATCAAATATGTATAGATTTAAGTCCGTGGATGGGCAACAGGAACATACAGCCGTACTTAGAAATTATCAAAACCGCTTTACAGGAAAGCAAGCTACTTTTGTTTGAATATGCGGACCGCTATGGAAATAAAACCGCACGAACAGCTGAGCCATATCAGCTTGTATTGAAAAGCAGTCATTGGTATTTTCAGGGGTATTGCCATAAACGAGAAGATTATCGCTTATTCAGACTCTCTCGCATATCGAACCTGCAAATGCAAGAGGAAACTTTTACGCCACGGGATTATCAAAAACCGCAGTTGGATTTTGCTGATATTTTGGAAACTTTGCAGATGGAGATCAACATCCGTATTCATAAATCTATCATGGACAGGGTGCTTGATTATTGCACTTTTGAACACTTTTCGCCTGACGGTGATGAGCATTACATTGTTCGTTTTCCTTTCATAGAGAAAGAATACTACTACAATGTTCTCCTGGGTTTTGGGGATAAATGCGAATGTTTGGAGCCGTACCATATCCGCGCAGAAATGAAGCGTAGGATACAAAATATAGCTGACGTATACGAGAGTTAAATTCTATGAATGCAAAATAAGAAATAATTTAATCTCAGCCTGTCCTTGTTTTACTTAAAATGGGTGGTTGCATTCATATTTTTATTCCTTGAGGAACAGGAGAGAGAAAACTGCCTTTTCAGCGTTTTGCGGGCTACATTTCTATTACTAGCGTCCGGATACTTTCTACATAGAAACCGATATTTCTATATATTATTCCTTTATAGGTAAATATTTCTAATAAGCGCATCCCGATACATACGACCGTGAAATATCCAGCTTTGAAGCAACCTCCCGTTGGGTCAGCGGGGTTTCCCCGGTAAGTCCATACCGCATAAATATGATGGTGCGCTCTCTCTCGTCCAGATGCTTATCAATCAGCCGGTGCAGCTTCTCGGCCTTGAGCTTGAGATCAATGTTCTCAAAAATGCTCTCATCCTCCGCTACAATATCCATCAGCGTTAAAACATTACCCTCTTTGTCAGTGTCTATGGGGTCGCTGATGTATACATCCTGTGCGCTTTTTTTCATGTTGCGAAAGTGCATGAGAATTTCGTTTTCAATGCATCGCGCGGCGTAGGTCGCAAACCGTGTGCCCTTATCACTGTCAAAGGTTGAGACCGCCTTAATCAAACCAATGGTGCCAATAGAGATTAGGTCATCCTGATCCTTTTGGTTGGAGTAGTATTTCTTTATGATGTGGGCAACTAGGCGTAGGTTGTGCTCAATCAGCCTGTTGCGAGCGGCATGATCCCCCATTTTTATTTGTTCCAAACATTCGTGCTCATCCTTGGCGGATAAGGGCTTGGGAAAGGAACCGCCCGAGGAGATATGCAGTGCAAGAAACCATAGGTTTTCCAGCGCAAACTGCAAAAGTGCCAGTTGAACCATCGTTAGGATCATCCCTTTCTTGCGGATGCAGGGGCCTGAGAGACTTGTCTTTCAAACCGATATCCCAATCCGTTTAGGATAAGAGCGTGTTTTAAGCACGCCCATCGCTTACCAATGCGTTTTTGTCAAAATGAAGCGCAGCGTAAAGAAGTCTCTTTAGGAGTATATGCTTTTTCTTTTGTAAAGTTGTTTGTCTATAAAGGTTTAAGCAATTATAGAACTGCTATTGGATTTAAAAAACCAAGAACCGGCTGTGGGGGGGATCCCCGCAGCCGGTTCTTGGAGCATAATAACGAAAAGCTATTCAACCATTGCAAGTCGCTCGTTGATGATCTTTTGCCATGCGCTGGCGGTGCGGGTTCCGGAAACCGGCTCTCCCACGAGGTTGCCGTCGCCGTCCGCAAAGAAGGTGGTAGGTACAAAGGTTACCTTGCTCATAAAGCTGCTGTTAAGCATGGAGGCAGAGGGGATATACATCTTGTAGCTTGCGCCGGTATCGTCAACAATCTTTTGAATCGCGGCGGTATTGCCGGGGCCATCCTTTGCTACGCCAATAATGTTAACTCCCTTGCTTTTTACCTGACTGTACACCGAACTGATTTCGGGGATTTCGGTAATACAGGGGTTGCAGTAGGTTGCCCATACGTTAATCATCGTCAGCTTGTAATTGTTGAGTAAGCTTTGGTTCGCTGAGCTCCCGTTTAGATCGGTCATGGAGAAACTTCCGATAGAACCAACACTGCTTTTGCTGGAGGCTGCCTTGCTGCTGGAGGCTACCGAGCTCGCCTTGCTGCTGGAGGAACTTGGCTTGCTGCTTGCCGCCGAGGAGCTTGCCTTACTGCTGGAGGCAGAAGAACCCGCCGTGCTGCTGGAAGCTGCGGAGCTGGCTTTGCTACCGGAGGATTGGGTCGAGCTTACAGCGGAGGATGGGGAGGAGACAGAGGCTTTTACGCTGCCGGAACCTGCGCGGGAGGAAGTGGATGAAGAAATTTCCGATTGCAGGACCTCGCCGTTGTCGGCAGAATCAGCGCCGTTTTCATCTGAAAGGGCATCGGCATCCAATGTGTCCTCAGTGGACGTACTGTCAGAAGCGGTATCGCTTGCACCGGCTACCTCAATCTGCGTCGTAAATTCTGCGGTGTCGTCCTCGTTTGCCTCTGTACCGGTGGAGCTGCTGCACCCTGCCAGCAGGGCTGTAGCAAGCACAAAGGAAAGCATTAATATTAATAGTTTTTTCATTCATGTACCTCTCGTTTCAATTTAAGTGTTATGTCAACAAATTATATATCCTACCGACAAGATATATTTTAACATGCGGAAATTGCGATTTCAATTTAACATAGTTTCATATTATGTTAACTTGTGCCTTGGTTAGTGAATTCTTATCTTAAGGTTTAACTTATTATGTATTTAAAACTTCTTCTCATTTTCTTCTTGTGGGAATAACTGTTGCAAGGCAAGTTTTTAGCTGATATAATAATATGGCGTTGTCTTTGAAATAGGGACAATTGGCACACCCAATCGCGTCGATTACGAATGTATGCGCATTTTACCGGCCAATCAGGGGGGAGCCTTGCCCTAAATCTAAGTTTACTAAAATTTTCGGATTCTTGCGGCTGAAAATCACCCACAGGGAAAACCCCGTAAGGCTTTTCTTCACCGCGAAAGGCCTTATAAGACAAAATGTGCATCGATGCAGGTGGGCATTGATGCGGTAAAGGGAAAAGCCAGCAAACGCTTTTAAGGCATTCCGCCTAGTTTTTGGGCGCTGCGCCGGAAAGGAAATCTTTAAGTCATGAATCTCGTAAAAGATAAAGGCTTTTACAAAACAATTATCTCTATAACAATACCAATTGCTTGTCAAAACCTCATCGGCTTTGGCGTAAATCTTACCGATACAGTAATGGTCGGCTCGCTTGGTGAGCTGCAGCTTTCGGCCGTATCCCTTGCAAATCAGGTCTTTTTTGTTTTTATGGTACTTACCTTTGGTGTTGCAAGCGGCGCGTCGGTGCTTACTGCGCAGTATTGGGGCAAAAATAATACCGAAGCAATCCGGCGGGTATTCGCGATTGCTATAAACTTTGCCGTCCTGTTTTCTCTGATATTTGCCTCTGCGGCATTCTTCTTTCCCCAGTTTCTTATGGGGCTGTTATCCGAAGAGGCCGCGGTAATCCAAGAAGGCGCCCGTTATCTCCGGGTCGTTGCGTTCTCATACTTCTTTTTTGGTGTTACCAACACCTATCTCTCCACCATGCGCAGTGTGGAGGAGGTCAAAATATCCGTGGTGGTGTTTGGCACCTCATTTTTTGTCAACGCACTCGTAAACTACGCGTTGATTTTCGGTAAACTCGGTTTCCCGGCCATGGGGGTGGTGGGTGCGGCGATTGGAACGCTGTGCTCCAGAATTGTGGAATTTATCATCCTCAACATCTATATTGCGTTTTTTGAAAAGAAGATCGGGTTTCGTTTTCCTGACCTGCTGCGCATTGATAAACTGCTGCTGCGCGATTATTTTAGCTATGGGCTGCCTGTGCTTGTCAATGAGCTGGTATGGTCCAGCGGCATGGCGGTTCAGGCCGCAATCATTGGACGAATCGGGTCGGAGTTTGTGGCTGCAAACAGCATTGTGGGCGTGGTCAATCAGCTCGTAAGTATCTTTATGTTTGGCGCAGCCAATGCAAGCGCCGTTGTAGTCGGAAAGGCGGTGGGTACCGGGGATAAAGCCTATGTGCGCGCCTGTGGGAACACACTTATTCTTATAAGCGTTGGAATGGGCTTGGTCGGGGGTGTTGCAATGTTTTTACTAAGGGGCTTCGCTGTTAACTTCTACAACGTCGCGGAAGATACCAAGCGGCTTGCAGAGACTCTAATGATGATTATGTCGATCAACAGCGTCTTTATCGCCGTTAACTGCATTAGTATCGTCGGCACGCTGCGCGGGGCGGGGGACACCCGATTTGGTTTTATAGCGGATGTTGCGTTTATGTGGACGATATCCATCCCCCTAGGCATCCTGACCGGATGGTTCCTGCGTCTGCCCGCGTGGGTAGTTTACCTGTGCCTAAAGATGGATGAACCCCTGAAGGCAATTATTTGTACCCTTCGGGTGAGGGGAAAAAAGTGGATACGCGACGTAACCCGATAGATTTCGCTGCATTATTGGGCGTTTTTCATAAAAACTATTGACACAAATGCAATTTCGCAGTAGAATATCCATAGGTTATAGCGCTTGTAAGGGGTAAATACTGTGAAAGTTTACCCTTAATGATAGCTTTGAAGTCAGTATTTTTTACCGCGTTCTTGTTGAGGAAATTTGCAATTACAGTTGCATCACCGGAAGCCCTCGTTTTAATATGGAAGAATAAGCACTGCTTTTTTGGAATACGACATCTTCTTTCGGGGTTCGAGCGGGAGATCCTGGTGTTTTTTAGGGGTTTGGCATACGAACAGGTTGCTGCAAAGCCAAAGAAACCGGGCAAAGCCTGCGGATACGCGCTGCGGCGCGCAGCATACCTAAGGTAACAATTGTCGAAATACATAAAAAGGACTGTTGGCCTAACCATAATCCGCTCGCCGTTTGTCCGGCTTACCATAATGTTCTGGCAGCTCAAAGAAAGAGTGTTGGCCTGCAAAGGTGTCGGTTCAATTCCGTCCGCGGGCGCAAATTTTTATCCAAAAAAGCGAGGTAAATTTCATGTTCCAAGACAAGACCTTAGTCTGCAAGGAATGCGGAGGAGAGTTCGTATTCACCGCCGGTGAGCAGGAGTTTTATGCCGCGAAGGGTTTTGTAAATGAGCCCCAGCGTTGCAAAGCCTGCCGCGACACTCGCAAGAGTGCTGCCAAGCCGGAAAAAGAGATGTTTACTGCCACCTGCGCTCGTTGCGGCGCTCAGGCAAAGGTTCCTTTCAGACCGCGCGAAGACCGCCCTGTGTATTGCAGCGAGTGCTTTGCAAAAATGAAAGAAGAAGGCTAATCCACAAGAGTATAAAAGGCGCTTCGGTTTTCCGAAGCGCCTTTTTGGTTTATGTATACTCCATTGACCTTAACAAGAAGTAATACTAATCTCCTCAAAAAGAGTCGATAAAAATCCGCGTGAAAACCCATAAATTAAAGCTTTTCACTTGATTTTTATACTCTTTTAAATCGGATATTAGTATAAGAAAAGCTATGTGGTATGATTTTTTGTGTTCGACGGCTTATAGGCTTTCGCGCGCCGCCAAGGGCGGGGATTAAAACAGTGAATAAATTCACTGTTTTAATCAACAATCAGTAAAAAACCTGCGCCCTGGTCCCTTAAATTCGTATGGCCTTGCGAACGTTATCTACCGTGACTTTCCACCAGCTCATCCTTGCGGAATAACAGTGAGATGCACCAGATACCGGCGAGCGCCACGAGCGTGTAGATAATCCTGCTCAATATGGCTGTCTGGCCGCCAAAGATCCATGCTACAAAGTCAAAGCTGAATATACCGATGCTTCCCCAGTTTAAAGCGCCGATTATTACTAAAATGAGTGATATTCTGTCAAGCATGTCTATTCATCTCCTTCTTGGGTAATATGATAGCGACAGCTATCTCTGCAAGCATACGTTGCAGATACCAGTATTTTTCCGCAATTCCGGCCGTTTATACGCGTATGTTTAAAATATGAAAAAAAACCAAGAAAATATTACTTTTTATTTTCGCCTATCAGCTGCTCATAAAGCTCCAGCAGCTTAAACCGTACATGGTAGGTATTTTGCTCAGTAACAATCTTCAGCTCATCCTCACTCAGCACCTCTTTTAGCGCCTCCTGTTCGGAGGCCGCGGGCAGGCACATGGGTGGGAACACCACGCACCACCAGTTCTTGCCACGGGCCTCTCCCAAACGAAGACAAAGCGCGTCGTAGCGTCCGGCGGGCAGGGTCACGGTATTATAAACACGAATATCAAACCAGCGCTTTTCAATTGTCGCGCTTGCGGTATAGGCAAAGCCGTTTTCGGCAAGCAGCGCGTTTGCCGCCTGCTCAATCCTTGGCAGCTGCAGCGAAAGCTCATCCTTCGCGGCCTGCTTGCCCGCATTATCAAATAACAGGTCGCCGCATTCTGCAAGTACCCGGTCGCGCACCGCAAGCTTTATGGCTTGATCCGCGTCGCTGTCGGAGTTTGCAATCACATGCAGGCGCAAAAGCTTGTCGCTAATCTCGCCGCATTCGCCTGCAAAATTTGAAAAGCCGGTTAATAGGCTCATGCAAATCGTCAAAATAAACCCGATTAAGATAGAAAGCTCAAGTTTTCGCAACATAAAAAAACCGTCCTTATCAAATTACGTCAGTGTGACTTGTCAACGTAATTATGGACGGTTTTTGGTAAAATATTCAAACTAATTAGGAAAGGCTCACACCACAGGCACAAGGCTCCGCCAGATATACCTCTTTGGCGTGCTCCTTCATGACCGATAAACAACGTTTAGCGGCGGATTTTTCGTCAAACAGCCCGAAAACGGCGCTGCCGCTGCCGGTCATCAGCGCACCCAGCGCGTGACAGTCCATTAGCCGCTTCTTGAGCAAAAAAACCTCGGGGTAGAGGCATACCTCCTCGAGTACATTGCACATGGCGCTTCCAAGGCTTCTTAAATCCCCCGCCGCCACCGCCGCCGCCACCAGCTCGGTATCGGGCCGGCGGGAAGGGGGGTGGGTATCGTAATGGGCAAAAGCCTCTTTGGTGATAATGCCGATTTCAGGCTTCGCAATGACAAAAAAGCAATCCGCAAGGCTGGGCAGGGGCTGCATAATCTCGCCAATGCCTTCACACAGCGCGGCACCCCCTTTCAGGGTAAAGGGAACATCCGCGCCAAGGTAAAGGCCTATACCGCATAGGGTGCGGGTATCCAGCCCTGTTTGAAACAACGCGTTCAGCCCAACAAGCGTTGCCGCCGCGTCGGTACTGCCGCCTCCAAGCCCCGCCTGGATGGGAATGCGTTTTTCAAGGGAAATATCCACGCCCGCGTCCGTAAGCCGGGTGTATGTAAAAAACGCGTGGGCGGCGCGCACGGCGAGATTTTCCGCCGAGACCGGAACGCCGTCCCGGTCGCAGCTAAAGGTTATCTCACCCGCCGTTTTTTTGCGCAATACAAGGGTGTCACAAAGTGATACGGATTGCATCACCATGCGTAAAAGATGGTACCCGTCGTGCCGGCTGCCGGTAATGTCCAACGACAGGTTAATCTTTGCGGGCGCCGTTACGCGGCACTCGTCCATACACCGCTCACTTCCTCTACAGGTTCTTAATAAACTCCTCAATCCGAGTAAGGGCTTCAAGGATATGGTCAATGGCATAGGAGTAAGACACACGCACATACCCCTCACCGCTTTCGCCGAAGGCCGTGCCGGGCACAACAGCAATCTTACGCTCATACAGCAGCCGTTCGCAGAACTGCTCGGAGGTAAGCCCGGTGCTTTTGATGCAGGGGAACACATAGAAGGCGCCCTCCGGCTCAAAGCAATCCAGCCCCATCTTGTTAAAGGCGTTAACCATCAGGCGGCGGCGCATGTCATACTCCTCCACCATCAGGCGTATCTGCGCGTCACAGTGCTTTACAGCCTCAATGGCGGCATATTGGCTGGTAGAGGGGGCGCACATAATCGCAAACTGGTGAATCTTAGTCATCTGCGACAAAATAGGCTCCGGTCCGCAGGCATAGCCAAGACGCCAGCCAGTCATGGAGTAGGATTTTGAAAAGCCGTTGACCACAATCGTACGCTCCCACATATCGGGCAGCGACGCGATGGAAACGTGGGGAGAGGAGTAGGTCAGCTCCGAGTAGATTTCATCCGACATCACCAGGATATCGGTGCCCCGCAGCACCTCGGCAATCCCCTCCAATTGCTCTTTGCGCATGACACCGCCGGTGGGGTTGTTGGGGTAGGGCAGAATCAGCAGTTTGGTTTTTGGGGTAATCGCCGCTTTTAAGGCTTCCGGAGTTAAGCGGAAGTTATCCTCCTGCCTGGTAACAAGGGGAACCGCCACACCGCCCGTCAGCTGTACAATAGGGGTATAGCACACAAACGACGGCTCAGGCACCAGAACCTCATCCCCCGGGTTAACCAGTGCGCGAATGCCGATATCGATGGCCTCCGAGCCGCCCACAGTGACAACAATCTCATGGTTAGGGTCATAGGTCAGACCGAACCGTCGCTTGAGGTAGGCGACAAGCTCACGCCTAAGCTCGATAAGCCCCCAGTTGGAGGTATAGCGGGTATGGCCCTTTTCGAGCGAGTTAATGGCGGCGTCGCGGATGTTCCAGGGGGTCTGAAAGTCCGGCTCGCCCACGCCAAGGGAGATGACACCGCTCATTTCATTGGCGATGTCAAAGAATTTTCGGATACCCGAGGGCTTCATCATCACAACCCGGTCGGAAAGCAGCTTTTGATAATCGATCACAGTGAAGCGTTCCCCCTCTCATCCTTCTCCTCGTCGCAGAACACAACGCCGCTGTCCTTATACCTGCGCAGCACAAAATGTGTGGTGGTGGACAGCACCGAATCCATGGGGGAGAGGCGGTGGGCAACAAACAGGGCAATCTCCTGAAAGCTTTTGCCCGAAATAAGCACGGCGAGGTCGTAGCCACCCGACATTAAAAAGACGCTCTCCACATCATCAAAGAGCATAATGCGCTTTGCAATCTCCTCAAAGCCGTAATCGCGCTTGGGCGTAACACGTAGCTCGATGAGCGCTGTCACATGGTCTTTGCATTCCTTTTCCCAGTTTATCAGGGTCTTGTAACCGCGAATGACTCCGTCTGCCTCATACTTTGCAATGGCGGCGGCAATATCCTCCTCCGCTTCGCCCAGCATTACGGCAAGCTGTGCGTTTGTTAAACGTGCGTTTTTGTCCAAGACATTGAGTAGCTTATCCATGACAACAGTCACTCCAGTTCTTTGTTTATTTATTATAAATAACGCACAAACCAAATGGTTTCGCGCTTTTACCCGGATAATTAAAAAACGCAGGTACAATAAAAACTGCGGCATTGCCGCAGTAAATATGTTATGTAGCATTTGCGGTGCAAGGCTTATTTAATGTCAATGAGCATTGGGGTGCGGGAGAGGTAGATGGCAAACTGATCAAAGCCCGCCTCTCGTGCGAGCTTCATGCCGTCTGCTATATTCTTGCCCACGTCCTCACTGCGGTGACCGTCCGAGCCGATGGTGACATACTCTCCCCCCAGCTCGCGAAAACGGCGGACACAATCGAGAGGGGGCAGTGGGGCGTCAAGTCCCTGACGGTAACCGGAGGTGTTAATCTCAAGAGCCTTGCCATTTTGGGCAAGCAGCGAAAGAATTTCGTCTATTGTGTCGGAGTATTTTGCAAGATTTACGGGAATACCGCTGGCGCCGCTGATATAGCGAATAGGGTAGGTTAGGTGCGCAAGGCAGTCAAAGCCGTT
Organism: Bacillota bacterium; assembly: GCA_023433405.1. Taxonomy (GTDB): domain Bacteria; phylum Bacillota; class Clostridia; order Oscillospirales; family Ruminococcaceae; genus Acetanaerobacterium. The sequence continues at coordinate 22,643 of JAEZCT010000066.1, forward strand.
CCAGCGCGTAATATCCAGCACATCCTTAAAGTAGGTGCGCAGCAGTGAGTCTATATCCGTTTCGCTCATTTCCGAGTAGTCCACATAGTAATAATCTGTGCCGTCGGTCATGTTATGCATCGATGCCAGCACAAAATCAAATTCATAGGCGGAAAGCAGGTTTTCCGAAATAGAGAGGTTGGAGAGCGGCTGCCCAAGCTCTATGCCGGCGGAGACGATTAAGCTGCCCCGAAACACGGTTTTGGCCTTGAGAGCCTCGAAATTCGATTGGCGGGTGGAGATATGGAACCTGCCGCTTTCAAAGGCATCCACCTCACAATGATCGGTGACGGCAAGACCCCGCAGGCCATTTTCAATAGCCCGCTCGCACATATAGGTGACCGATTCCCGCCCGTCGGGAGAGTTGTCCGAATGCGTGTGGCTGTCATACAGGTTGACGAAGGACATGGTAAAGCTCCTTTCCAAATGCCGAGGAAAAAAACCAAACAAAAAAACCGACCATTCATCGGATTGCACAACCAATTAAAAACTATCATAGCACATTTGCTCGCAAAATTATAGGGGGGAAAAAATTTTAAACCCTTTTGAAATATTTTTTTACAACAGAGTGCGCCGTCGAGGCGTTTTTTGCGAGGCGAAAATCTGCAAAGGCAAAATAAGCAAACTTCAAAACGGCTCCAAAATTCGTCCAAGGGTCTGCGGGGGCTTTTGATAAAAAAATTCCCGCCAATGTTTTCTTTTGGCGGCGCATATGTTATAATACGGTAAGTTTAATTAAGTGAGGCCGTCCAAGACGTTATGCTTTACTCGAGTATGCGCCGCAAGCGGTCCTATAACGGAGGTTAAAACGCAATGCGTGCGGTAATTACGGTAATTGGCAAGGATATGATTGGCATCCTGGCTCGCATCAGCACGGTGTGCGCCCAGTATAACGCCAATGTTTCGGACGTGACCCAGTCGGTTATGCAGGACATGTTCGCGATGATTATGATGGTGGACATTTCAAAGATGACCATCGGTTTCAGCGAGTTTTCCGATAAGCTCGACGAGCAGGGCAAAGAGATGGGCCTTAGTGTACACTGTATGCATGAGGATATCTTCAACTCCATGCATCGTGTTTAGCACGATGCTGCATTGCTGTTTAGCACGATTCTGCTCCGGCATTTAACGCAGGGCGGCGCATCTCGCATTTATGAAACCGGAAAGGCTTGGTCTTACGCATGATAAACGTCAGCGATATTCTGGAAACGATACAGATGATACAGGACGAAAACCTTGACATTCGCACAATCACCATGGGCATTTCGCTGCTGGAGTGCTGCGATGAAAACATCGACCGCGCGTGTCAGAAGGTTTATGATAAAATCACCAAGAATGCGCAGCATCTGGTGAAAACGGGGGACGAGATAGAGAAGGAGTATGGCATACCCGTCATCAACAAGCGCATCTCGGTAACGCCCATCTCCATGCTGCTGGCGAGCGGCAAGGGAGACCCCGTCAAATACGCGTTGGCGCTGGAGAAGGCTGCCAAAGAATGCGGCGTAAACCTCATCGGCGGCTTTTCGGCACTGGTGCACAAGGGCTTTTCCGCGGGGGACCTCGAACTTATTCACGCGATCCCCGAGGCGCTGGCCACTACCACCCGGGTTTGCTCATCTGTTAACGTAGGCTCTACCAAAAGCGGCATTAACATGGATGCCGTCAAGCTGATGGGTACTATTGTAAAAAAATCGGCGGAGCTAACCGCCGACCGCCAATGCGTGGGCGCCACAAAGCTTGTGGTGTTTTGCAACGCGCCGGAGGATAACCCTTTTATGGCGGGTGCGTTCCATGGCGTGGGCGAACCGGATTGTGTCATCAACGTGGGTGTTTCCGGTCCCGGCGTGGTGCGAAGCGCACTGGAGAAAACCGGCAAGGATTGCGACATCACCGGTGTTGCGGATGTCGTAAAGAAAACCGCGTTTAAAATCACGCGCATGGGGCAGCTGGTGGCATATGAGGCCTCCAAGCGCCTGAATGTTCCGTTTGGCATCGTAGACCTTTCTCTGGCGCCCACCCCCGCAGTAGGCGACTCGGTTGCACATATTCTGGAGGCAATGGGTCTTGAGCAGTGCGGCTGCTGCGGTACCACGGCGGCGCTTGCTCTTTTAAACGATGCGGTGAAAAAGGGCGGCGTAATGGCTTCCTCCCATGTGGGTGGTCTGTCGGGCGCGTTTATTCCTGTATCGGAGGATGCGGGCATGATTGCCGCCGCCGAAAGCGGCGTGCTGACGCTCGAAAAGCTCGAGGCCATGACCGCTGTCTGCTCGGTGGGACTTGATATGATTGCCATCCCGGGCGATACGCCGGATGAGGTCATCAGTGCCATTATCGCGGATGAGGCCGCAATCGGCATGGTTAACTCCAAGACCACTGCCGTGCGCATCATCCCCGCCATCGGCCTAAAGGAGGGCGACCGGCTGGAATGGGGCGGGCTGTTTGGCGCGGCTCCCGTTATGCATGTCAACACCACCTCTCCCTCTGTATTTATTAACCGCGGCGGACGCATCCCCGCGCCGCTGCAAAGCCTGAAGAATTAAAGGAGCGGGACGCGCTGTTATACGCGGTCAAAACGCTGTTTGTGCACTTGGGCAGCTTCGGCGGTGAGATTGGCTGGCACGGTTTTTTTGCTGCCAAAGCTGGTGCGGCGGTTCTTGCGAAATTTCTTACTTTTCCAGAATAAGAAATGTAAGCCGCCTGTCGGCACGGGAGATGACGTTCCAGCAATTTGATGCTGACTACCTAAACGCCGACTATTTCACGAAGTTTATAAAGCTGGTTGAGAATGATCCAATAAGCTACCACACTGTAATGCCCATAAAACACGCTCTCGTACAAATAGAAAAACGACCCTGAGCGCCACGCTTAAGGTCGTTTGCTTGTTTTATTAAGAAATACGCTCCAGTCCGCCCTTCGTCCTCTTACCGCTGCCCTCTCAGTGGCATTCGCAGCCGCCGTCACCGTGATGACAGGCCTCGCAGTCGCCAATATTGCCGACAATTGGGGTGGGGTCGATACCCTGGCGGGTGTAATAATCTGATATCGCCGCCTTAATTGCCTGCTCGGCCAGCACCGAGCAATGCACCTTGACCGGAGGCAGACCGTCAAGCGCCTCCATCACCGCGCGGTTGGTGAGCTTTAAGGCATCGTCAATCGATTTGCCCTTGACCATCTCGGTTGCCATAGAGCTGGTGGCAATGGCGGCACCGCAGCCGAAGGTTTTAAACTTAACATCCTCCACAACACCGCTTTTAATCTTCAGGTACATCTTCATAATATCGCCGCATTTGGCATTGCCAACCTCACCCACGCCGTTAGCGTCGGTAAGCTCCCCCACGTTGCGGGGGTTTGAAAAGTGATCCATTACCTTTTCACTGTATAACATGGCTTTCTCAGACCTTTCGTACTTTTAATGAGCGAATGTGCTTTACTTATACTAATATCCGATTTCAAAGAGTATAAAAATCAAGTAAAAAGCTTTAATTTATGGGTTTTCACGCGGATTTTTATCGACTCTTTTTGAGGAGATTAGTATTAATATCAATAATCGAAAAAACATAGTTGCTGGCGTACCGCGCTGCTTTGCGTGTTCGCCGGAAGGGCTGGATACAATGCTGCAAAACCTGTACCTATTCGCTTCGTCTTTTTTGGCGTTCTTTATCAAGGGAATAACCGGCTTTGGCAACACGCTTGTGCTGGGTTCGCTTTTTTCCTTTGCGGTGCCAAACCGCATTACTACACCTGTTGACCTGTTGTTTAGCATCCCCACAAACCTTTTTGTAGTGTGGCGGGAACGTAAGAATGTATCGCTAAAGGTGGTCGTTCCGCTTTCGCTCATGCTGCTTGCCGGAATAATACCCGGGACGCTTCTGCTTAAAACGGGAGACGATTGGGTGCTCAGGGCGTCTATGGGGCTCGTAATCACGGGGCTTGCGGTGGAGATGCTGCTGCGAAAGCCGCCACATGCGGAAGCAAAAAAGGCAAACCCGTTGTTTTTAGTCAGTATTGGCGTGCTGTCCGGTGTTTTGGCGGGTATGTTTGGCATCGGTGCGCTGTTAATCTCTTATATCAGCCGCAGCGCGGAGAACAAGAGTCAGTTTCGCGCCAATATCTGCTGTGTGTTTTTGGTGGATAATCTTTTTCGCCTGTTTTTGTACTGGTATACCGGTCTGCTCACCAAGGAGGTGCTGCTTACCGCGCTGTGCCTGTCACCCGCCGTCGCGCTTGGGATGTTGGCGGGCATTAAGGCGGACAGGAGGATGAACGAAAAGGCGGTGAAAAACACCGTAATACTTTTACTGTTAGTCAGCGGCATTACCCTCGTAATCAAAAGCACGCTGTTTCGCTAAAGGTTAAACGGCTTCGGCCTTCATGCGCTCCCATAGAGGGGACATGGCACGCAAGCGCTCCACAATCGGCGGGATGGTGGCAATAATATAGTCAACCTCATCGTCTGTCGTCAGGTCGGAGAGGGAGAGGCGCAGGGAACCGTGGGCAACCTCATGCTTAAGCCCTAGGGAAAGCAGCACATGGCTTGGGTCGAGGGAGCCGGAGGTGCAGGCGGAGCCGGAGGAAGCCGCCACGCCGTTCATATCCAGCATAAGAAGCAGCGCCTCACCTTCAACGCCTTCTATAGAGATATTGATGTTGCTGCACAGGCGGCGGTCACGGTCGCCGTTTAGTCGCGCGCGTTCAATGGTCAATAGCGAATCGATGACACGGTCACGCAGGGCGGTTACACGCGCGACCTTATCCCGCATTGCGCAAGCGGCAAGCTCGAGCGCTTTTGCAAGCCCTACCGCGCCGGCAATATTCTCGGTACCTGCGCGCTTGCCGCGTTCCTGCTGCCCGCCGTCAATGAGGTTTGGCAGCGCAATGCCTTTGCGGCAGTACAGCACGCCTACGCCCTTTGGCCCGTGCAGCTTATGGGCGGACATGGATAAAAGGTCTATATTCTGCTCTTTTACATGAATAGGCACATTGCCTACAGCCTGTACCGCGTCGGTATGAAAGAACACGCCCGCTTCCTTGCAGATCGCCCCAATTTCAGCAATGGGCTGAATGGTGCCTATTTCATTGTTAGCATACATAATAGTAACCAGCGCCGTATCGGGGCGGATGGCTGCCTTTACCGCGGCGGGGTCCACAATACCCAGCTTGCCTACCGGAAGGTATTCAATTTCAAAGCCCTCGTTTTTAAGGGCATCCATTGTGTGCAGTACGGCATGGTGCTCGAACACCGTAGTAATCAAATGCTTCTTGCCTTTTTTTGCCTGGCGATGCGCCACGCCCTTTATTGCCCAGTTATCCGCCTCCGAGCCGCCGGAGGTGAAGAAAATCTCCTGCGCCTCCGCGCCGAATACATCCGCCACGGCGGCACGCGCCTTCTCCAGCGCAATCTTTGACTGTCTGCCCAGCGCGTATATGCTTGAGGCATTGCCGTAGCACTCGGTCAGGTAGGGCATCATTGCCGCCAGCACCTCGGCCGAGAGCTTGGTGGTTGCGGCGTTATCCGCATATACGAACCTCTTGCCGTTTAATTCATCCATCTTTGTTATCAACCCTTTCAGAAAATGCTGTATGAAAGAAAAGTGTGTTTATAAATTTTAATCACGAACGGCAGACCGCATAAAGGAGCGATAGCCGATAATATAGAGCAAGCAAAAACACACGGTCCATACGTGAATGCAGGGGCAAGTTTTAATAGGCTAGCGGTACTTTTCGGTCGCTGTTACCGCAAGCCGGTCGCAGCGCTCATTTTCGGGGTGACCGGCGTGACCCTTTACCCACACAATCCTTACGTCGTGCCTTGCCACCTGTTCCAAGAGGCGCTGCCACAGGTCAGGGTTTAAGGCGGGCTCGTTGCCGCTTCGTTTCCAGCCGTTACGCCGCCATTTTTCCGCCCAGCCCTTGGTAATGGCGTCGGCGACGTATTTAGAGTCGGTGTATAGCGTGACCGCACACCGCTCTTTGAGCGCGGCAAGACCTTCAATCGCGGCGGTGAGCTCCATGCGGTTGTTGGTGGTGTTCGCCTCGCCCCCCGAAAGCTCCTTCTCGCGACCGTTATGGCGAAGGATGACGCCGTAGCCGCCGGGACCGGGGTTTCCGCTGCATGCGCCGTCGGTGTAGATATCGACCTCTTTGAGCGCCTGCTCCATTAAAATGCCCCCCTTTGTGACAAACAACCCGTATTCATAATTAATGTACGCAGGTACTAGCAATTAGGTTGTCCTGCAACACAATATTATACATCAAGTCATTATAATACTTTTTTAGTAGTAAAACAAGTGTAAAACCCCAAGGATCACGTGAGTTTCACAAACTCCTAAGCAATTCCAACAAAGCATGTTCGCTGACCAAGCACCTTAGGAGGTTAGACTTGATACTTCGCTTTTTAGGTTGCAAGGCCATATAGTTACGGTGAATAAG
>JAEZCT010000074.1 GCA_023433405.1 Bacillota bacterium
CATATATAGTCGGTGTTTATTACGATGAGGTCCCACCTGTTCCCATCCCGAACACAGAAGTTAAGCTCATTCGTGCCGAAAATACTTGGCGGGTAGCTGCCCGGGAAGATAGGTCGACGCCGGCTCCAAAAAAACAGTCTGCATTTTGCGGGCTGTTTTTTTATATTAATCTAAAAATTCAAAACGCCATATTATACGTTCCCCTACCTGTGTGATAGTTACAGACGGTTTAAGCCCTTTTGCCAGGGATGCAATCCAAATGTGAGAGGCACAGATGCCAATGTCAACATTGGGGTGTCTCCATTTTATATGTCGGTACCCTTCGGGCATTGTGGGAGTGATCGTTTTTTCGTCCATGCCGATTGAAAAACGTCAAAACTGCGCGTTCATCGCGGAGGGCGCAAGAGACGCGTAATACAGGATATCATACAGGTTTGGGCTTATTTACATAACGGCGCTTTGCGGGTCAATCAGGTCTATTACCGCCTTGCGCCTTTTTCTCAAGCCGCTGTGTATGCCTTGCAACAGGATTGCCTTGTATTCATATCCAAGGTAGTAAATAAACTCTTTGTCCCATTTGCAGAAAAGGGCAGTATCTCAACCTCGTGCTCAAAGGGAACCGAAAGTGTCTCAGCAATAGCATCCAATGCCGCTAATTTGTGCGGCAGCACCGCCTTTTGCTGGTATCTGCGACAGGAACGCCGTTTTAGTATGGCTGCTAATATTTCCTTGGGTTCCATCTGTCATCCCATCTTTCATTTCTCTATGTTAACAATTGCTTGTAACCAGTATAGCAGGTTTATTCCCGTAATTCATGGAGTTTCTTGATTTGCCTTTGAAAAGATTTGAAATAATTCCTCCGATATTGTATAATCATTTCTGGTTGCTTTTTGTTTGGGAATGCTTTAAAATTCAAGGATTTCGGCGGCTTTTCACTAATTTATTGTATGGATGGCGACGGAGTTGCTGCCGAAGCCGGAAAGATTGGGGTTTTTATGCGTAAATTAACTTCATTAATAATGGCGGCGATTATGCTGCTTACGATTTTCACCGCCTGCACGCCACAGGCAGCTACGCCCGCGGCTGCAAGCGGCGATGCCGTTACCAGTGAGATTGCCGCGAAACCGTTAAAAGAAGCTTCTATCAGCTTCTGGACGCTGCCGTATTTTGCTGTAGCGGGCGGTGCCGCGTTGGAGGAAGAGCTGATTGCGGCCTTTCGCGCCATTCATCCCGAGGTGGAGATAACCTTTCATTCCATAGAGCCGGGAGAATCGGGCAACAAGGAGCTGCTTGCAGCCGGGGCCTCCGGTCAGTTGGATGTGCTGTACGATTCTGCGGAGAGGCTGGCTTCCTTCGCGCGTGAGCAAAAGCTTGCCGATTTATCCTCGCTGTATACCGAGGAGCTAACCGCCGACCTGCCGGAGAATATTGTGCTTGCCTGCGGGATGAGTGAAATAAAGTATATGATGCCGATTAGCGTTTCCCCCTATCTGATGGCATTTAACAAAGAGATGCTCGAGGGCGCGGGGCTATTGCCCCTTTTGCCCTATGAGCGCAGCGCGGACAGAGCATGGACGATTGATGAATATACCGTGCTGCTAAAGGGCATGAAGGAGAAGCTGGCGCCCGGAATAAGCACCCCTGTGCTGTTTGCGAACTCCTCTGCCGGTGATGCCGCCACCCGTTCTCTGATTACAAATCTTTATGGCGCAGAGTTTATTAACGGGGAGTATACCGAGTATACCATTGGCTCCTCTGAGGGCAAGGAGGCCTTTTCCTGGCTTAACAAGACGGTACAGGAGGAGCTTCTTGTGCTGGATGAGAAGAAATCCGCGATTGAGGCGGTGGAGGATTTTGTGCAGGGCTACACCCCCCATACCATCCTTTATACCGTAGGGCTTGCCAATAATTACGCCGACCATAAAAAGGATGGCTTTACCGAAATTCTTATGCCGTATCCCGGGCAAAGCGGTGCCGCGGTGTTAGAATACTCTCTATCCGGTTTTGCGGCGTTTGATAATGGGGATGAAGCAAGGCTGGAGGCGGCCAGAGCCTTTATCGATTTTATTGCAAACGACAGGCAGGTTAGCCGCATGGCAGCCGCCTCTACAGGAGGAATCAGCCCGCGCCTTAGTAAAAATGAGCTGCGTTATGAGCCGGAATATCTGTTTGCCGAGAGCCTTAAGCAAAGCCTGGGACGTCATTCCCCGGTGATGGAGGGCTTTTCTGTGATGCAAAGCTATTGGTTTAAGCTGGTTGCCGCTGCCGTGAAAAAGGATGCTAAGACCGACACGCTGCTGGATGCGTTTGTAAAAGCCGCGAACCAAACAATCGCCGACGCCGCAAAGAAGCGAGAGGGCGAACAACCGTAGTTTGGGCCAGACGCTAAAAAAAAGGGTTGCACGGCGGACGTGGTGCCGCCGTGCAACCCTCTTGTATTTTATCTCATAAAATTTTTATACCGCCAATGATGGGTAGCGGTGTAGTCTCCATTCGGGCGGCGTTGATAATGCCGATAATGCAAAACACAAAGCAGGCAACAGAAAGCAGCGAGCCCACAATTCCAAACATGGACATAATGTGGTCTACCCGACGCAAGGCTATCGCGATAATCTGAGCAATCAGCAGCACAAGCCCCTGATTTGCGTGAAACCGGCAGAAGTTGGAGTCTTTGCCCGCGATAATCGGCACCAGAACCAAAATGCTCAAATAGCTTAAAATACCATACAGGATCTCGGTGGAACGCTTATCCATACCAAGTAACACCTTTCTTTGAATGAATATTATTTTAGCCGTCGCGCAGAATACAGCTGCTATGCATAAGGATGAAAAGCAGGGCGGTTTTTATACGATTACTGCGCGCTTTCGTCCGGGTCGGGTTCGGGCGCCGAAACCGCCGTTGCGACAGGCTGGCGGTCTTCCGCTACGGGCAGAGTGGGCTCTGCCTTGGCGGCGTCAGCGTTAAGGGAGTTTGTATACAGCTTATTCATACTGCGGTTGCGCAGAAAAAATACGGTTCCCGCCAGCGCGAATAAAAGCACCCAAAACGCCAAAAAGCAGGATAATACTACCCCGGGTACCGCCGCAGAGCCGGCTCGCGCGGCAAGGCCGCCGGAGGAACGTATCAGCACATAGCCAATGGTGTTGCGGTCGGCGTCTAGCAGCTTGGATACCGAGATGACAACCGTTCGGCCGTCATCCGGCTTTAAGGTGCTGTATGCAACCTCTGCTTTTCCCGTGGCAACCGCGCTCAGCGCCGCTGCCAAGACCTGCCCCCCTTCATCAGCGGGAAGATAGACACTTGCCACCGTATTGTAATCCACCTTCGGGGTAAGCTGGCGCGAGAAGCGCGAATCGAGAATGTTAATATAGCCCTCTCCCCGAGGGGCAATGGTTGTAATGCTTTCATACCCGTTTACCCGCGCGGCGGCAGACAGCGCCTGGCACAGCTCATCGAACCGTACCGTTTGCGCGTCCGCGTTCAGGTGAAGGGTTCGCAGGTCGTTGTGGTAGGATTTTACGAGACTGTTAAACACCGTAGTGGTAACCGCGGCGTTTTGCCTGGCGGTAAACTCATAAAGGCTAGTCTTGAGTGTCTGTGCGCTCCACAGCGCATAGGCTGCGGCACATAAAAATAGGATAGACGCAAACCATAAGGCGATGGGACGCAACGGCTTTCGCTTAGCGGGGCCAACGGCAGGGATGTTGTTGCTCTCGTTCTTATCCATTTGTCAATTCCTTTCGGCAGCGGCTTTAACGTTATTGATACTGAATTGACTTAAAGCAGGCAGCACTGTTGCGTGGGTATTTTGCGCAACCGGTTTGCCCCAGGGAAAGATTCAGTAGTCATTATTATAGCGAAGCGGCGCGTGTTATGCAAGTATATGGCGCATACAGCAGGCGGCAGTCTGCGAATAATAATGACTTACAGCAATAAACAAAAGAAATATAGCAGAAGGGAATGGACACACGGTTATGAAACTGACGGTTACAAATCTGGAGCAGGGCAAGCCCTTTGCGGAGGAAGCGGTTAGGAGGATGCGCTTTGCACTGCGCTCCGCGCGGGCAGGCGGCACGCAGGCAGTTAAGCTGATACACGGCTATGGCTCAAGCGGAACAGGCGGAAGAATAAAAACCTGCGTGCATAAGGAGCTTGCGGTAATGAAACGAGGCGGAGAGATTAAAGACTTCATTGCGGGGGAGGAGTTTACCCCCTTTAGCGAGATCTGCCGCCGCGCCCTTGACCGTTACCCTGACCTGCAAAAGGATAAGGATTACCTGCGGTGCAACCAGGGTATTACTATTGTGCTGCTATAATAAATGTGAAAAGCATGGTTGAAGATTGCTGTGCTTTTGTTACACTTCGTTCTTTATTTCGGATAATGGTATGATTAATTTGTAACAAAGTCTCGAAATTATTGCCAATATGTCAAAATAGGAGTAGAATACGCTGGTACAACAATATGGCGGGGCATATCTTAAAACGCCCAGTAAAATGACAGCAGGTGAAATGAATGAAGACGATTAAGCGGCGCATTGGCATGTCAATGATTCTGGTTTGCGTTCTGGTAGGACTGATGCTGACAGTGGTATCTCAAATTATTCAGTATATATATGTGGTGAGTTCTACAGACAGGCTGCTTACCGAAACGGCGGCGGCTTACAGCAAAAATATCTCCGTCGAGGTGGAGCTTATTAAGGAGCACCTAAAATCCATTTCCAGCGACCGGGTTGTCAAGGACTCCAATGCCTCTGAAGCACTTCGCATTCTCAACACCGTGGTTAAGGATTCGCTTTTTACCAGCTGCAAGCTGGTGCATGAAAACGGCGTTACCTTTGATGGGATAGATATCTCAGACCGCGAGCATTTTCAGCAGGCGAAGGCCGGCAACTTCTTTATCTCAAGCCCCATTGTAAAACGGGAGAACAACGAGATAACAATTATCGCCTCCTGTCCGCTGGGCAACGAGGTTTTGCTGGGAAACCTGGACTACCGATATTTTAGCGATATTATTAAGGGCATTAATATTGGCGAGCACGGCTACGCGGCGGTTTTAGATAAAAACGGAACAATTATCGCCCACCCCAACGACGAGCTGGTTACGGGTATGACAAACTACATCACTCTGGCGGAGGAGGACGCAAGCTATGCCCCCCTTGCCCAGATGGCTCGGGATATGATGGAGCAGAAAACCGATACCAAGACGTTGATGGTGCGCGGCGAATTGATGATGATACATTACACGCCCATTAAGGGCAACGAGGGCTGGTCCATTTTGACGGCGCAGCCCGCAAGAGAGTATCTGGAGGGCTTTTTGTACTCCCTCATGGGGTGCGCGCTTGTTTTGATAGTCCTTTTGGTAATTGTATTTATGATATCCGCGAGGGTGTCGGGCTCTATATCAAAGCCGGTGGTTCTTTCAACCCAGCGCATTAAGCAGCTTGCCGAGGGTGATTTAAGCTCCGCGCTGCCAAATATCCGGGCTCAGGATGAAACCGGGCTGCTGTTAAGCTCCTTGGGGATAACCATCGAGGCACTCAATGAGTATATCTCCGAAATCTCCTTGGTATTAACCGGCATTGCCGAGGGCGATTTGACACGGGAAAGCACCCTGTACTATAAGGGCGACTTTTCTTCCATTAAAGAGTCCCTTGTGACCATTAACAGCTCCTTAAACCGCGCGTTCTCGGATATCTCCATATCCGCCGAGCAGGTGGAGCAGGGCTCGGTGCAGATATCCCAGGGCTCTCAGGGGCTATCACAAAGCGCGATGGAGCAGGCCGCTACCATTGAGGAGCTTTCCGCCAGCCTGGGCAGCATCTCTAAGGGAATACAGGGCATTGCGGAAAACGCGGAGAAGGCCCGGGCACTTGCAAACCGCTCCAGCGAGAACGTAACCACCGGCAACCGGCAGATGGTTGATATGCTCGACGCAATCGGTGAAATCAGCGAGTCGTCACGGGAGATTGGCAAGATTATTAAGGTTATCAACGATATCGCGTTCCAAACCAACATCCTGGCGCTCAACGCGGCGGTAGAGGCCGCCAGAGCCGGCGCTGCGGGCAAGGGCTTTGCCGTCGTGGCCGACGAGGTGCGAAACCTTGCCAGCAAAAGTGCGGAAGCCGCAAAGGATACCACCGCGCTGATTGAAAAAAGTATGAACACTGTGGAAAAAGGCACAAGAATTGCAGAAGCCACCGCAACCTCGCTCGCGGAGATTGACGAGAATGCCCGCAGCGTCAACGAGCTGGTAACCCTAATCAGCGAGGCCACCAGCAGTCAGGCTACCGCCGTGCTTCAAATCAATCAGGGAATGGGCATTATGTCCGATATGGTACAGAACAACTCCGCTACGGTTGAAGAGAGCGCGGCCTCGAGTGAGGAGCTGAGCAGTCAGGCCACCACCCTCAAGGAGCTCATTACCCGCTTTCGGCTGAAGCGGTAACGGTAACACCAACTTCCGCCGGTACGGTCAATGCGTATCGGCGGTTTATATTGCCATAATTACGGCTTTGGTCTAATACTAATATCCGATTTAAAAGAGTATAAAAATCAAGTGAAAAGCTTTAATTTATGGGTTTTCACGCGGATTTTTATCGACTCTTTTTGAGGGGAGTAGTATAATACGGGCAACGCATTTTGCATAGCCTCAAGGGGGGGCGACTGTTACCGACAGCTTCGTGGGTAAAAAGTCCCTTTCACCCATAAGGTGATAGAGGAAAAAACGCGGACAGAAATAATACAAAAGGATCGTATATATATGACGCAATAAAGAAAAAATTAAGTATTTATAGTATTATAACGGGTATAGAAGTTGTTGTTGCAAATAAATAGGTATAATATATTCCAGAAATATATATAAAGCAGGGGTAAAAAATGAAAACAATCAGGCAGCGCATCGGGATGTCCATGGTCATGGTTTGTATTTTGGTGGGAGCTTTGCTTACGGTGACAACGGGTATTTTGCAGTATGTTTATACCGTTTACGCTACAGACCAGCTTCTCACCGAAACCGCGAAGGCCTACAGCGGCAATATTACCGACCAGATAAAGCTGGTGGAGGAAAAGCTAAGGTTTATAGCGAATGATAAAATTATAAGCGACACCTCGCTGCCCGAACAGCAGCGCATAGACAGGCTGACTGAGCTGACGAAGGGCTCTATATTTTCTTTATGCAACCTTGTACACAAAAACGGCCTTACCTTTGACGGCGTAGACGTAAACGACAGAGAGTATTACAAGGCGGCAAAAGAGGGCACCGCCTACATATCCAGCCCCGTTATAAAGAAGGACACGAAGGAGGTTGTTATTGTTTCGGGTTACCCCATGGGGGATGAGGTGCTGGTTGGTATTATGGACTACACCTTTTTCAGCCAGATGGTAAAGAAAATTAACATTGGCGAAAAGGGCTATGGTGCGGTAATGGACAGCCATGGCGTTATTATCGCGCATCCCATCGATGATTTGGTGATGAATATGACGAGCTATATCCGCCTTGCAGAGGAGGATAAAAGCTATGCGGCACTTGCAGACATGTGCCGCGAGATGCTTGAGGGCAAGACGGGAACAAAGACGCTTGCGGTGCGCGGTCAAACCATGATGATGCGCTATACCCCGATAGAAAGCGCGGAGGGCTGGTCAATTATAATATGCCAGCCGGCAAGCGAATATTTGTCGGCCTATTGGTACACGCTTCTCGGCTCGGTTGTTGTGCTATTTTTACTGCTGTTTGGGGTTTCGATGATCTCCAGAAGGCTGTCAAGCTCCATCTCGCGTCCGGTTGTCCTTTCCACCGAGAGAATCAACCAGCTTGCCGAGGGGGACCTGACCACCGCGCTGCCAAGCGTCAGGTCGCAGGATGAAACGGGCGTTCTGTTATCCTCCTTAGGGAAGACCATTACGGAGGTAAACGGGTATATTTCAGAGATATCCCAGGTTCTTACGGGAATTGCGCAGGGGGACTTTACAAGGCAAAGCACACTGCACTATAAGGGAGACTTTGCCCCCATTAAGGATGCGCTTTTGACCATTGCAGAGTCCTTAAACCGCGCGTTTGCAGACATCCTGATCTCCGCCGAGCAGGTGGAGCAGGGCTCGGTGCAGATATCGCAGGGAACACAGGGGCTTTCTCAAAGCGCCATGGAGCAGGCATCCACCATCGAGGAGCTTTCCGCGAGCCTTGAGAGCATTTCCAAGGGCATTCAGGGGATAGCGGAGAACGCGGAGAAGGCGCGTGTGCTTGCCGAGCGTTCCGGCCAGAACGTGGCGCTGGGCAACCGCCAAATGGACGCGATGCTGCGTGCCATTAACGACATTAGCGTCTCCTCGGAGCAGATTGGAAAGATTATTAAGGTCATTGACGATATCGCGTTCCAAACAAACATTCTTGCGCTCAACGCGGCGGTAGAGGCGGCCAGAGCAGGCGCCGCGGGCAAGGGGTTTGCCGTGGTTGCCGACGAGGTGCGAAACCTTGCCAGCAAAAGCGCGGAGGCCGCGAAGGATACTACCGCACTGATCGAGCAGTCGATAAACACCGTAAAAAAGGGAACGAAGATTGCGGAGGCTACCGCAAGGTCGCTGGCTGAGATTGACGAAAACTCCCGCAGCGTCAACGAGCTGGTAGGACGCATCAGCGAGGCCACCAGCGGTCAGGCCACCGCAGTACTGCAAATAAACCAGGGCATGGGCGTAATATCCGACATGGTGCAAAACAACTCCGCTACCGTAGAGCAAAGCGCGGCCTCCAGCGAGGAGCTGAGCAGTCAGGCATCAACGCTCAAAGAACTGATTGCGCGCTTTCAAATAAAGCGCTAGTAAGGCATAAAAACAGCCGTTGTGTCTGCATCCGCAGATTCAACGGCTGTTATACTAATATCCGATTTAAAAGAGTATAAAAATCAAGTGAAAAGCTTTAATTTATGGGTTTTCACGCGGATTTTTATCGACTCTTTTTGAGGGGATTAGTATTATAACGCTACCTAAGCGCGGTTGTCTCCTCTGCCTGCGGGGTTGGCGGGCAGTAGGTGGGCACAAGCTGCTTAAGGGCGGCAAGCACACCGCGGGCATCGTTGGCGGCGGCTAAAGGCCGAAGCTCGTCAAGGCGCGAGAATAAAAGCTCGGGATCGATATCAATGGGGCGACCCACATAGATTTTCTGGTTCTCGGTCTTGGTCAGACCCTCCTCGCTTAAAAGAAGCTCTTCGTAGAGCTTCTCACCCGGCCGTAAGCCGGAGTAAACAATGGCAATATCACGATCCGGCTCAAGGCCGGAAAGACGGATGAGGTTTTCGGCAAGGTCTCTAATCTTTACCGGCTCGCCCATGTCAAGAACAAAGATCTCGCCGCCGCTTGCCATGCCCCCCGCACCCAGCACCAAGCTCACAGCCTCGGGAATGGTCATAAAATAGCGCACAATATCAGGGTGTGTTACGGTCACAGGCCCGCCGTGCGCTATCTGCTCCTTAAAAAGGGGAATGACAGAGCCGTTGGAGCCCAGCACGTTGCCAAAGCGCACCGCCACAAAGCAGGTTTCGCTTTTGCGGTCCATAGCCTGTACAATCATTTCGCAGACGCGTTTGGTAGCGCCCATGACATTGGTGGGGTTTACGGCTTTATCGGTAGAAATCATGACAAAGCGGCGGGCTCCATATTTATCCGCGCAGCGCGCCGCGTTAAGGGTACCGAAGATATTGTTCTTTACCGCCTCTTCCGGGCAGTTTTCCATCAGCGGCACATGCTTATGGGCCGCTGCGTGAAAGACAATCTCGGGACGGTAGCGGTCAAACAGCAGGTCGAGCCGGGCGGCGTCGCGCACCGAGCAAATCTCCGCCGTAAGCTGAAGGGTGCCGCCATACCTGCGGCGCAGCTCCTGCTCTATCTCGTAGGCGTTGTTTTCATAAATATCCGCAATCACCAGCTGGGCGGGGTTTTGCAGCGCAATCTGCCGGCACAGCTCCGAGCCGATGGAGCCGCCGCCCCCAGTGACCAGCACCCGCCGCCCGGTAATCAGCTCGCTGGTTTTGGAGGAGAGGGTAATCACCTCGCGCCCCAAAAGATCCTCCACCGCCACGTCGCGTATTTGGGAAACGATGCTGCCGGTCATAAGATCCAGCACATCGGGCAGGATGCGCAGCTTGCAGGGGGTTTTTGCGCAAACGGAAAGGATGCGCTTGCGGTCGTGGGAGGAGGCGGAGGGAACCGCGACAATAATCATCTCGGCGCCGTATTTCTGCACCAGAGGGGGAATATCCTCGGTGGTGCCTTCTATGCGTATGCTGTGAATCTTGCGCCCCAGCTTATCGGGGTCGTCGTCTACCGCGCACACCACATAGTAGCTGCTATCCGGTGCCTTGTGCAGCTCGGTTAACAGGGTGGCGGCGGCGTTGCCCGCCCCCACTAACAGCACCTTGGTTTGCACCTTGCCGCTTTTTTGGTGCAGCTTACCCGAGCGGTACACGCGGTAAAACATGCGGTAATATACGGTGAGCGAGGATGAAAACAGAGCGGAGATAAAATATACCGATATGGGCAGACGCGGCTCGGTAAACAGCAAAAGCGTGATGATGAGGAACAGTAAAATCGCGCACAGGGATGCAAAGCAGCATTTTAAAAACTCGTACATCTCCGCATACCGCCACAGGCTGTCGTACATGCCAAACAGCTTAAATACCACAAGGTACAGCGCTACAAAAATAAGCCCGCTCCATACCATAATAGGGCCGTACTCCTCAAGAGAGATGCGCCCGATGAGCATTGCCCAGGTAAAGATGTAAGCGCAGGAGATAACGAGCAGGTCTGCAAATGCCATCACGACGCTGCGGTGAGCCTTGATTCTATCGTAAAAGTTGCCGCGTTTATGCTTGGTCATGCAGTGTTCAAATCCTTTCGGGCATAATGCCAGGCTAATAAATTTCGCCGCGAAGCGAAGATAATATACCATTCATAAGCACAATGTTATAATTATATACCCACAGGTCAAGTTATTCAACGAATTAAGTGGGAAAAGTTATAGTCGGCGAAACGGATGTTTTGGTTATGAGGAAATATGATACATATTTTTATGATTATGCAAAAATCACTGTATTTATGGTATAGTTTAAGGAAACAAGCGCCAGCTTTCTAGACATAATCTGATTTTGGGTGTTATAATATTTCGTATTATTATAGCTAATTTCTAACCTTGCCGCAGGACAAACAGACTCGACATTTTTCGTTTACCTAGAAGGGGGACAATTTTACATGAAACAAGCAAACAGAAAGCTCCTATGCCTTATGCTTGCCGTCGCCATAGCAGTCGGTGCGGCAGCGCCAGTTTTTGCTGAGGCAACGCCGGGGACAAGCACCCCCGGTGACACCGGATATGTGCAGGAGGTTACAGGAATATCAGAGCCGACGCTGGGGGAAGGCGAGCCGCGGCCCGGCGACAGCCTTCCGGCCGGGGAGCTGCCTGCTGTAAATAGCGAGCCTGAGGTGGTCGAGGTGCTTGAGGAGCCACGCCCGCCTGTGCTCACCGGAGACACCGAGCTTTTACATACCCTGCCGATTACCCGACTTTCCGAAGACGGGGAGCCTCTGTTGGGTGGCATTGAGGATGTTTGGCTTACCCTTTCGGTTAACTATCCCAGCGGTAAAAGCGCGCTGAAGACCGGGGATATTGTAAAGCTGGTTGTGGGCTTAAGCTACGCTGCCGGGGAAGAAAGCCTGTATGGCGAAAGCACCGTGAACAGCATGCAGGTGCAAAAGGGCATAGGCGCTTTTGCGCTGGCGGTTACATACAATAACGCCTTCACCTATGATAGTAACAGCACCAGCCTACCTTTTACAAGCAAGACTAGCCCCAAGGCAGGGGTTGCCGAGCTGCATAATTCCAATGAAACCCTTAGACTGGTTTCGCTCTTTTCCGAGAAGGTGGGCAGCACCGTTCAGGCGCTTAACTCCGAGGCGTTGGGGAAGACAAACCGAATAATTGCCGTCGTGGGTTTAAAGCTTGATGGTACAATATCCACCGGCTCCATACCCGGCGCCTTTCAGGCAGAGGGGGTCTTTGCGTTTGTAAAGGATAACGCCGAGACAGAGGAGCGCGCGGTTCAAAGCACGGGCGGGGTATCGGTGGATATAAATGCACCGCTGATTACGGTCGCCGATCTCTACAACGACAACCAAAGCGCTGAGACAATCGCTCCGAAAAACGTGGTTGGCACGACAATGTCGGTTAGCCCGGGAGCCCTTGTTTCGGTCACCGACGACGGTGCGTTTGCCATGCTTGTGAAAAAAGGAAACGCTGCCGTGGCCTTTGCGGATGAGGACGAGGCGACCCCCGGTACACAGTTTACCCTCACCGACCCCGCCACCTATACCATAACCGTAACCGATACGGCGGGCAATATCTCCACCGGGAAGGTGACGGTAGCCCCAAGGATTACGGGAATATCACTGGCGGTGACAGGCGCCACCGGTATGAACTCCCTGGATGATGCGGGAACCGTGCTGGGTACATTTTATTACGGCTATATCGGCGATGTCATCACCGTTACGCCCACATTAAGCCCCTCCGTCTCCCTGCTGCCGGCAAACGACAAAAAGCTATACTGGAAGCTATCGCCCGCGCCCGGCTCCCCCATCTCGCCGGAGGAGGTCACCTCATCTTTGGGGTCGCCGGCAGAGCAAGAAGGCTCCCTGATCTGGGAGCAGCAAATTGCGGGCAGGGTCACCTTTACCGTAAAAAGGGCGGCGAAAAGTGAGTTTTATATTACGGCGTATTCCGGTGAGAAGCTGCCCGGAACCATCGATACGCCCAGGGCTGCCTCCAATCAGCTGGGTATTACAATTTATCAAAAGGTAAAGAGCATTACCGTAACAGCCAGCCAAAGCACCCTCGCCTCCCTTTCGGGCGGGGTGGAATCTGCTGAAATAAAGGGTGCAATCATCACACAGGGACCGGTGATAGATAGCGGTACGCCGTCGCTTGAGGATTTTATAGGCTGCGGCGGCTTTGAAGCCATAACCGGCAACCAAGCTCTTGGCGTGGTTAAGCCTGACACGCTGGTGTTTGATACCCCCACGGTTAAGGGCAATGATTACAGCTACCCCTACCGCTTTACGGTTGAGGCGAAAGCGGGCGCCACAGGGGTTTGCGATGTGTATGTTTTGTGCGGTTTAGTAAAGTCCGCTGTCGCGCTAAATATTACAAACTATCCCCCCGCTTATACAAAAATGACCCTTACACAAACCACAAGCGGTCTGGACCCTGTAAAAAACACGACGGACGAACTGTCCATTAGCCTTACTAACCCAAAAAATTCGTCGCAGGCCGCACAGGTATTACCGGCGGACTGCACCTACACCGTTAGCAATTCCAGCCTTTTGCAGGTTATTGGAACAAGCGGGGCAAGGGCGAAGATTGCGGCAGGGGAGGGCGCCAAATACCTTGCCGCCGCTGCCAAGGTAACCGTGACCGCCGCGCTGAAAAACGACCCGCTTAACAGAAAGGCAACCGCCACCTATACCATCTACCCCACCGAGCGGGCGGACGGTATTGTAATAACCGGCATGGAAGAAGCGGCGGGTGTAGAGAAGATAACAGACGAGCATTCTGCGTTTACCGGCGTTTATACCAGCACCGTTGGCGCGCAGGCGCAGCTTATTACAAGAATAACCGGGCAGCAGGTATTAGGCGCCTCTGCGTTTATCAGCTCCGCTAACAAAAAGCTTGTGAAGTTTACCTCAACCAACGCGAAGGTTGCGACGGTATCCGACACCGGGTTAATTGCCGTGAAGGGTTATGGTGAATGCGAAATTAAGGTGGCTGCGACCGACGGCTCAAACTACACCGCGTCTGTGCGGGTGGTTGCTCATAAGCCCATCCAAACACTGCTGGCCGCCGCGCCCGATACGATGACGATTACTCCCGGCGGCATGGTAAAGCTATCGTTAAGCGGTGTTTACCCTGCCGACGCAGCCAACGCAAAGCGCACGGGGCTTTCGTGGTCTGTCGCGGGTGATACGGACGGGTTTACCTTTAACCAGGCAAAGGGTGAGCTTACCGCAAAAAATGGGGCGCTTGTTCCCGACGCGGGGGAAACGGTAACGGTCACCGCGAGCGTACCCGATTTAAGCTTTGACGAGGTTAGCGGCACGCTTACGCAAACTACCGTGGTCAAGGAATTTACCGTTGTGGCTGCGGTGCCGGATGCGGCACAGCTAAGTGCGTTTAAAGCCCTTGCGTATGAGGGCAAGGCGGTGAAGGCAATTGAGGCGACAGCGAACGCCCCCTTTACCATAAGCGTGGCGGACGCTAAATTTATAGAGGAAAGCGCGCAATGGAGCCTGATATGGGCCGATGGAAGCGCCGAAGCCGCCCAAACGGGAACCCAAGCGACCTACAGCTTAGATAAATCCGGCAAGGCAACGGTATATGCAAACTACGGCGGTAAAACACTGAGCGTTCCGGTAACGGTATATCAAACCGACCTGCCGGGCAGCGCTTCTGTTTTGCTTAATGATTCGGGCACATATTCCGTCTACGACCGGTATACAACAGATATTTTGAAACCGCAGATAAAGAACGGCACAACGGTAACAGACGCAAGCCCCGATTTGTTTAACTTCACCTCATCCCACCCCGCGCTGGTGTATGTGGCGTCGAATGGCGCAATAGGAGTCCTTAATTTTACCGCGATGAAAAACCTGACGGCGGATACCAAGGTGACCATTACCGCCGCGCTCAAGGACGACCCCAAGGGCAGAAAGGTAAGCAAGGTAATTACCGTAACGCCTAAGATTCTGCCCGTGACAATTACCAGCCTGAACGCGTATAACCAGCGGTTTAAAACCTTTTTTCCAACAAACAACACCTTTAGCCTAAGCGCTTATCCCGATAAAACGCTCAATCTCGTTGTAAAACAGAATCTGCGAGACGAAACAGAAAACCAGTTATACCTGCCAAAGCAAGCGGCAGAGTTTTATGAAAATGGAACCACCACCTCCGCTTATGCCGGCTCCGACGAGCACGCATGGGCAATGGCGGGGCTTGCCTTCATCTCCTCCAACACAAGGGTTGCCACGGTGGATAAGAACGGTGTGGTTACGCTCAAGGGCGCGACGGGGGATGTAACCATCACCGCCACACAGGCCGCAGGGACATACCCGAAGGGTCAGGCGCCCGTAAGCTGCGCACTGCAACTAAAGGTTCTCACCTATGCTACCAATATTACCCTTGACCGGTACGCTTATTCGATAGTTGCCGGGAATACGGCGGATGTGAGCGTTACCCTTAAGGCGACGGTTACCCCAGCCGGAGCGATGGATGGCAAGGTAACGTGGGTAAGCACAAACGATGCGGTTGCCACCGTTGACGAAAACGGCAAGGTGACGGTGAAAGCCGGTAGGATAGCTGGCGAGGAAGCTGAAATTAGCGCATATGTGAATTATGAGGGCGATGATAAAAATAGATTATACGCCACCTGCAAAATTGTGGTGGGCGGGGCAGACAGCGTGCTTTCCAAATTCAGTACACTTTCGACTGCAGAAAAGAAGCTGACAGTTGGTATGGATAATGCGGGATTTTACTTTATAGCAAACGACTTGAACAACTTACATGCTGTCAGTAACAATTCTCCCGTATTAGAGATTGGCGAAAAATCGTTGGTTGGTACGGTCAATGGTAAATCCTACTACAAGCTGGCGGTTACCCCCAAAGCCCCCGGTACCGCTACGGTAACCATTGTGCAGGGCAGCAAAACCTACGCGGAGACCTTTACGGTCTACGCCTATGACCCTGCCCTGACAAAGCTCATGCCAAAGGCAAGCACCGGGCTTTTGCTCGACAGCACAAACGGCTACAACGCGTTCTCCTCCGAAATGATCACCGCGGACCTGCTTGACAAAAGCAATGCGGCGGGGGTCGAAAATATAGGCGAGGATCGGCTTACCTATACCTCATCGAACCCCGCCCTGCTGCTGGTCAACGATGACGGCAGCTACTATGTGCGCAACCTGAGTACCATCAAGTCGGTTACCACGGTTCATGTAACGGTGGCGCTTAAAAACGACCCGGCAAGACGCAATGCCCGACTGAGCTTTAAAATCACCCCGTCTGTTGCGGCGGTGCAGTCCTTAAGCATTGGCGCGCTCAATGCCGGCGCGGATTATTTTAAAAGCGGCATTACCCTGCTGGACGGCACCTTAAACCAGAAGGTGTTGCTTACCGATATTGGGGATGCAGGCAAGCTTAAGGTGTTTAACCTTGCCGCAACGCTCAAAAAGACCGACAACACCACCGTAACCTATGCGGATAAAGCGCTGGTTACCTGGAAATCCTCCAACACCAAGGTGGCGGTCGTAGACGCAGGCGGTGTTTTGACCGTAAAGGCAAAGGGCACCGCAGCCGTAACCGCAACCGCAAAGGACGGCTCGGCAGTGTACGATACCGTTACGGTGCGCGCAAACCAAGGGGTAATTATCACAACCGATATCCCGCGAAAAGCCTATGGGGAAACGGGCAGCCCGCAAACCATTGAAATACTCGCGGGCGGCTCCTATACCATACCCATAAAAACCTCCTCGGCGGCGGGGGATATGGTTCTCGATCCCAACACGCCGTACCGGGTTTCGGGCGGCGGTGTATTAAGCGTGGATAAGAAAGGAAAGGTAACCGCGCCAAAGGGCGCCTCCGCGGGCAGCGGCAGTGTAACGGTTACCTATGTATCCAATCAAATCTACAAAATTGAGAGTGGGACGGAACAGCTTGATACCGGGGCCGTAAAGACCGAAATTGTAATTCCCTTTCAACTTCTTGCAGCGGCAAGCGTAAAATCCCTGAGCCTTGTAAACGAAAAAGGCAGCAGTATTACAAAGCTTGATGTATGGGCAAACGGCGCCGAGGTGCCGCTTACCCTAAAGGGCGCGGCAAATAACGGCAGCACACCGGATTATTCTCAGGCCGTTGTTTCTGTGCAGGCAATGAGCATTAACAGCGCCGCGGAAGCCTCCCCCCTGCGCGCCAGAGTGGTGGGCAACAGCTTGCTCATAACACCGGGTAACGCACCGGGCACCTACCAGCTTACCGTATCTCTCGGCGGAAAAACCACGACCTGCCGGGTGAATGCTCTGCCAAGCTATCAGCTTGGGGGAGGCGTTATCCCCATTAGCTCCGGCGTTAAGCTTTCGGGAAAAGTGGTATCCGAAAGCGGAGAGGTTTTACAAAAGCTATACCCGGCAGACGAGGGCGCGTCCTTGTGGATAGGAGCCGCGAACGGGGATGCGATTGCCTGCAGCCTGTTCAGCTTTACCAGCAGCAGCGCCTTGGTTAGCGTCAATCACGCGGGGGAGCTTGTCGCCGCCCCGTATATCCCCAAGGAAACAAAGGTAACCATAACCGCGGTACTAAAAAATGACCCATTAAACCGCAAGGTGTCCATACCGGTTACCGTCACCCCCCAGCGGCTTACAAGAGATATTTCGCTCTATGCGGGCACCACGAAATTACCCCCCAACGGGGTAATCTACCCCGGGTACGCCAATAAGAGCACAGTACGCCTGAGCGCGGTGAGCGTGGACGCGCTGGGCGGCACACCCGACAACACTGCCGTTACCTGGAAATCCTCCAACACCAAGGTCGTTACCGTGGATAAAAACGGTGTCATAAAGCTAAACGGCTCGGGTACGGCAACCGTTACCGCAACCGCGGCGGACGGCGGCGGCGCGATGCAAACAGTCAACGTCAACGTGTATTAACGCCAGTTAACGCACAGTAACGGCTTTGATTTGCCAGCAAGGCCGAGAGAGCCGAATGAACAGGGGCGGCGGCCCTAACCGCCGCCTTATACTGGAATAACGACCTTCAGGAGGGTAAATGACATGAGAAGATGGAGCAAGCTAATCGCGCTTGTTTTAATTACGGCAATGCTGCTGACCGTTTTGCCAACCTCCCTATCGGCGGAGTCCGATTCGACGCAGCCCGCTTTTTCCTCTGCCGTTACGGCGGGGGAGAGCGGCGCTTGGCTGCCCGAGAGCTACCTTGCGGGGGAGGAGCCGCCGACGGGAGGGGGAGAGCCTTCGCTGCCCGATTATTCCGAGTTGCAGCTGCTGGCGGGCGGTATAAAGGGAGATAAAAGATTTTCGTGGTACGATACCTTAAAGATTGATGGCGGAAATGTGGACATGTCAATTGCGATGCTCACCCGATGGGATGACCCGTTGGATGAAACCGATAACCCATATCCGACTGTGAATCAAACCATTACGGATGCTAAAAAACATAATCTTGTTAAAATTGTTAACGCGCAGGAGAAATTGCATGTCCAAGAGGTTATACTTCTTCCTAAAAAGTCCTCGCCGACCGATAATGACCTGATAAAGCAATCCATTATGCGGTTTGGCGCGGCGTACGCCAGCCTTTATTGGGATGAGTATTATGAAAATGAAAGCACTTATTATTTCCCCCGGGGAGAAGAAGGGCAACATCAGGCATATGGACATGCAATAACCGTAGTTGGCTGGGATGATAATTATAGCCGAAATAACTTTAAGATTACACCAAACGGAGACGGCGCATATATTATTAAAAACAGCTGGGGTACCAGCTGGGGCGAAGAGGGCTATTATTATGTTTCATATTATGATGCCTACCTTGGAACCAATAGGAATACGAGCTATTATTACAGCGATAACTTTACTTTCTTTACCGGTCTAGAGCAAACAACCAATTACAAAACACAATACCTGCACGACATATATGGTCGGGTTGGTTCTTGGGCTAATGAAAATTTGACAGGGTATCAATATTCCTCCGCAGTCTTTGCCGCTGAGGACGCGGAACTGGTTAATGCAGTATCCTTTTATACCCACTCATTTAATGAAGAGTATAAAATTTGGGTGGTGCCGCTGGCAGGCGGGCAGGTAACCCCACCCTCCATATCATCCCTTGCCAGCCCGGCCGCGCAAGGCTCCATGGAGTATCCCGGTTATCATACCGTTTCACTGAACAGTGACGTAGCGCTGGCAAAAGACCAAAAATTTGCGGTAATTGTTGCGGCGCAGGCTTCTAATGGAAAAGGAGCTGTCATTCCGGTTGAGCTTAATAGCGGAGATTATCTCAAAAGGGTTGTTGTTAGCAGTAATCAAAGCTTTATCTCTTACGACGGCACTTGGGCTGATGGCAAAAGCTTTTTTTCCAATGCAGAGGTACATGTAAATGTACGCGCCTTTTCGTCCCCTATTACGGCAGGCGGGGCAGGCGAAGCCTTGCTGGGCGGCGTAGCAAACGAGCCTGAACCTGGTTCCTCCGAATTAACCGTCGGTCAAAGCAACACAGCCCCAGGCACAAGCCAAGCAGTCCCCGGCACAAGCGACGCAGTTCCCGGTGCAAGCGACGCAGCTCCCGGCACAAGCGACACAGTTCCCGGTGTAAGCGACGCAGTTCCCGGTGCAAGTGGTTTGAACGCGGAGAGCCCTGCGGCGAATGAAACCGATATAAACCAAGAAGATGTGCGCCCCGAGATGCCGGAAGGAAGCGTATACCTTGGGGCTGGGAACATAACGGCAGAACCGCCTACTGGTGGGGGGACACCCCGTGTTATTGGCGGCGCGATACCCGCACCATACGATTATTTCGGTAAAAAAAGTTTAGCAGAGTTTGAGAGTGAGCCAGCGATTGGCGGAGCCCCGTTGCCTGCTAGATATAGCCTGAAGGAGCAGGGATTAGTCACCTCGGTGAAGAATCAGGGCGGATACGGCTCCTGCTGGACTTTTGCCACTATGGGAGCGCTTGAAAGCCAATATCTGGTTCAGTTTGGCAGCAGAGTCTCTATTACCGGCCCCCGCTATGTGAAGCCCGGCGGTACCATAACGCTAACCGCCGAAGTAAAAAACACCGCAAATGTAGACAGACTGGAGTGGACAGCTGCCGGTTCGGTGAGCGCCCCCGTCATAGAGGGGAATACCTGTACCCTAACCGCCACGGGGGAATCTGACAAGGGGAATGTTACCGTGACGGTCTACTACAATGATGGAACGGCGCCTATAACGGCGGCTTTCTGGTTTGTCATAGCCAATTACGGAGAAAACGCGGACGGCACCGCCAATAATCCCTACAAAGTGAGCGATTATAACGGGTTAAGGGCAATGCGGTTTTTTGAGGGGTACGAAATTCCGCGCACGGAGCTTCATTTTAAGCAGACCGCGGATATCAGCATCGAGGCAAACCCATGGCCGGGAATCGGCGCTTCAGTGGATACGTTTGACCCGTATCCCTTCCGTGGTACTTATGATGGGGACGGCAGGCAGATTTCGGGGCTGAAATTGACGTCTACGCACGACTACAAGCAGACCTTTGGTCTGTTTGGCTACCTTGAGGATGCAGCGGTAAAAAACGTTAACCTGACCACAAGCAGCGAGGGTGTGGCACTGGATTTTGACAAAAAGCCGGAACACTTTAAGGTGGGTATGCTGGCGGGCTACGCGAAGAATTCCACAATTGAAAACTGTACCGTAGCGGGTACCGTATTTGTTAAAAAACTCAACGCCCCGTTAACCCTTGGCGGCGTGGTTGGCGATATGGAGGGCGGTACAATTACCAATAGCGCGGCAAATGGCTTGGATATTATCCACAATACGGAGGAAAGCCCGAGCTACCCGCTGCGCGGGATAATAGGCGGCTTGCTGGGTACCGCAAAAGGGGTGAAGGTATCTAAAACCTTTGCAAGCCTGTACTACTCCTATGCAAAAAAGGATGCTAGTTTGCGTATGGGCGGTCTGATTGGCTCGGCGACGGGCAAAACAACGGTTAATGACAGCTATGTTGCCGGTAAGTTTACCAGCACAGGCAACAATACCGCAGAAGCGGTAGCGGGAATGGCATTTGTGGACGACGGCACAAGCCAGTTTACCAACTGCTATGTCAGCACCGTGTTTGCGGCGGAGTCAGCGCCGCTGTGGGGCAAGGATGCGGCTGTATTCTTAAGCGGCATCCCGAGCTCCAGCACAAAGCTAACCAACTGCTATTACAATAAGGATGTTGTAAAAGCGGGTAAGGTTACCAAATTTAGCACAACCCCCACCGGCTTAACTAAGGCTCAGATGGAGACACAAAGCAGCTACAAATTTGACTTTGCAAACACATGGACGTTTATTAGCGGGATAAACGCCGCAGGGCTTACCAGCCGCCCTGTGCTCAAGGACGCATTGGGGACGGTCACCGGGTTCGAGTTTGGCCCGGTGCTGGATACCAATCCGCTCTTTAGCGGCAGCCCTGCCGGTCTGGATTTCCGCTTCAGCCCAATAACCGCGTGGCCCAGGCAGGTAACTGTGCGCAGCGAAAACCAATCAATTGCAAAGACCTCCGATCAGTCTGCTTTGGTTCTGCCCTTTAAGTATGGAAGCACAAAGCTTTACATATCGGTCTCGACGGTGTCGGTGGAGCTGCCAATCACGGTTTACACGCGTGCCGGGGACTTAAAATTTGATGGAGAACCCCAGCATGCCGAAGCAATCGCAAACCTTGTAGGGTTTTTGACAGGGAAAACCGACGAATTGGATTATTATTTGCATGACGCGAGCCGCAATAGTATTTACTTTGAAGACGCGAAAAAGGAGAACATTACAATCTCCGACGTACTATTGTTTAAGCAGATGATGTATGGGGTATATGAGCCAAGCAATGACGACCGATGAATTAAGCCGCTGGGTTAACCCCTTGCCACGACCCCGCCCCTATAGTAGACACGCCAATTTTGATGTGGTACAATAGGAACAAAGTGGCGCAAAAACAGGCAATAATAGCTAGTTAACGAAAAAGCCGGGGTTGTGCCTGCATTTGGGTGTAGCCCCGGCTTTTTTGAGGGGGGTATATTCTCACGGCTGCACGTCATATGGACGGAAAGGCAAGGAGTATGAATAAAAGAGTAGTGCGCTATTTCGCGCTTGCGGTGTCTGCTACCCTGTTTTGCCTTGCGAGCCTACCTGTGCTTGCGGCAAAAGAGGAGCCGCGGCAGGTAAGCTTTGGCGCGCGGGATAAGCTGGTAAACGCGCCGCCCACCGGCGGAGGAACGGTGGATTTTTCAGAGGCCGATATGCTGGCGGAGGCATACGCCACCGGCGCGCCATATGGATATAAGAAGGCGGAGGGGGTAACGTATGCGGCCGATTCCGGCGGAACAGCACAAATGGCGGCGGCGTACTATGCCCGCTGGGGAGGGCCTGCACTGGAATCGGCGGCTGTCTATCCTCCCAGCGCAAGCGCGGTAATCTATCAGGCGAACGCCCAAACCATCGCTCAGGTGACCGATATTGTCATGATACCCCACAACGACGCCGATAACAGTGACGACATCCTGCGCATAAAGGAAGCGGTGCAGCGCTATGGCGCGGCGTATCTCTCCATGCAGTATCAGGCGGCATACCTCAACAGCGCCACCGCGTCGTACTATATGCCCGTTTCGGCAATGCCCGGCGCAAACTACGGCCACGCGGTAACGGTGGTGGGGTGGGATGACACCTACCCCAAGGAACGGTTTAAGCTGGGGCTAAGGCCTACTAAGGACGGGGCGTTTCTTGTAAAAAACAGCTATGGTACAAGCGACGCTTCCGACGGCTATTTTTACATTGCCTATGAGGATAAGGTTTTGGGGCGAACCTACCAGATAGCGGCGGGCGGCACGGTATACGGAAGCACCACCTCGGTGTTTATTGCCGGAACAGGCGACTATGATACCAACTACCAGCACGATCCATACGGCTATAACTCTGCGTATGCCCTAAGCGGTACAACCCAGAGCTATTATATGGCCAATGTTTTTACCGCGCAAAAAAGCGAGACGGTTTCGGCGGTATCGTTTTACACCCGCACTCAAAACGTGCGGTATGAGGTATTTGTAGTAACCGGCGCGACCACCGCCGCAGTACTGCCCGATACCGCGGCGCTGGCAAGCGCTGCGGCAAGCGGGGTGCAGGGCTACGCCGGCTACCACACGGTGCCGCTTGCTGCCGGGGCTGCGGTTGCGGCGGGACAGCGGTTCTCGGTAATTGTTAAGCTGTATACCGACGGCGTGTCGGCAAACCTTTTGGTTCCCACAGAGGCAAACACCGGCAGCGAGCGGTCCTTTTTTGCCTTGGCGGGTGAGAGCTTCTTAAACAGCGGCGGCTCGTCTTGGACAGATTTGGGCGATACGGCGGCGCGAAACCTTTGCGTTAAGGCGTTTACCCGCTCCGGTGCGGTAGGCGGGGCGGCTGAACCGGCTGGGCGGAGCGAGCCGGATATCGGCGCAAGCCAAGCGGCAGGGGAGGAAGACCCGCCCGTTATCGGCTCCAGCGAGCCGGCTCCCAGAGAGAGCGACGCGAGTGATATCACTTCCGGCCCCGTAACGGCCACCGGGTTTTCGGAGCTGCCCGCCAGAGAGGGAGAGGAGCCGGCGCCGGGGCATTCCGACCCGGAGCAGAAAGAGCACCCCCCGGGGATGATACCCGAGGAGCCCGGTTTGTATGACCTGAGCGAGAGCGAGCCCCCTACCGGGGGAGACCTGCCCGCAAGGTTTGACCTGCGGGATGCCGGGGTGAATACCCCGGTGAAAAACCAAGGGAGCATAGGGGCGTGCTGGACCTTTGCCGCCACCGCCTCCGCCGAAAGCACCTACCTGCTGCAAAGAGAGCTGTTTGCGGGTAGGGTAGAGATTGCTAAGAGCGGGCTTTTTCTTTCACAGGCAGGGGGACAAACCCTGACGCTCACTGCGGCGGCTGTCAAGCCGGAGCTGGTGGAGTCCTACCTTTGGACAATGACTGAGGGGGAAAGAATTGCGGGAATTTTGCCGGATGAAAATACCTGCGAGGTGATTCCCTGGTCGAATAATCTCGAGGGAGCCGTAACCGTGCGCTGTATGGTAACCTATCAAAACGGGCAGAAAGCAGAGGCAGCCTTTACGTTTGCGGCTGCCAATTATGGCACAGGCACCGACGGCAGCGCGGCACATCCTTACGAGGTGAGCACCCCTGAGAATCTGGCACTGCTTGGTCTGTTCGCGGGCAGTGAGTCCGGCGGGGTGTATTTTAGGCAGACGAAGGATATCGACCTTACAGGTAAAAACTGGACACCCATTGCCACCTATACCGAAGCGCTTGCCTTTGAGGGGCATTACGACGGTGGCGGGTTTGCCATATCAAACATGACAATCAGCCAAACAAGGCCGGCGGCGGAGAATACCGGTCTTGGACTGTTTAGCAGTATTGAGGGCGGCAGTGTTAAAAATGTGGTGCTGTATAACGCATCCATTACCGTAAACGCGGCGCAGGGCGGCGGCAACTATATCATCGGGCTGTTGGCGGGGCGTGCGGATGGTGGCGCCGGGCAAAATTATGTTGTGGAAAACTGCTCGGTGACCGGTAAAATCTCGGTTACGCTAGCTGGCTCGGGCAATACCTATTCGTTTGGCGGCGGGTTAATAGGAATGCTTGTGAACACCAGCCTCACACGGTGCGAGGCGCGGACGGAAATAACACAAAAAGGCGGGTACTGGGGCGAATATGGAGGGCTTTCGGATTACGCGTATAACAGCACCCTCACCCAGTGCTCGGGGGATGTAAAAATGACCCTGAACGGACAAGCCGCGATCGCCGCAATGGCGGGGCTTGTGTATGAGTCACGGTATGGGCAATATACCGATTGCTACGCCATTTGCGACCTTGCCGCTGTCGGCGCGCCGCAGGAGAGCGACGGCGCGGGGCTTATGGTATTCTCGGTTAACGACGCCATTACCCGCTGTTACACCGCGGCAAGGGTGACGGGAACCAAAGGCACCAAGGATGCCTTTGTGAGCTATAATTTTGATACCGCCTTGTCCTTTTGCTATTTTAACCGTACGCTAGCAGCCGCCAATGGCTTAAGCGTGAGCAACGCGTCGGAGAATCAGATGAAGGGCTTAACGACGGCGCAAATGCAGCGCCTGGATTTATATGGGGACCTTTCCTGGGATTTTGATACGGTTTGGGCGGTATCGGGTTTTGCTAACGGCGGGCTTCCGGTTTACAAAAGACCTGTGGTGCAGGCCACCGGGCTTACGATAGGCGACAGTGTAAAGCCAAGGCTCTACCTGCCGGACCGGGTGAATGTGGAGGTGACGATGCTGCCACCCTATGCCTCCCCGCAGGCGCTGACGCTGGAGGCGGGGCCGGAGGAGCATCTGAGCCTTTTTGGAGCCACATTAATTCCTGTTGCCCGGGGGGATGGAAGCGTAACGGTATTTGCCGGCGCAGTAGCCGCAACCAAAGAGATTCGTGTGGACCAGCGGCGGGGCGACCTTGACGGCAACGGAACGGTGGATACATCGTCCGCGCTGACGCGAATCGCGTCGCTGCTTACCGGCAGGACACTGACCGGGCAGGATTATTACCTTTTGGACATCGACCGCTCGTCAATACAGGATTTTACGGCGGAAAAGTCGGATATTACCATCCTTGACCTGCTGGAGCTAAAGCAGTACGCCTCCGGCGTGAAGGAGATTAACCCATAAAAGAATAACCTGCCAAGCGGCGCACCGCAAAAAGCTGCCGCCGCGCGGTTTGGCCTGCTATAGCTTGTTGGAGTATCCCCCGTAACCCAGCACCGAAGTAGCCTTGTGTGGCGGGTGTGGGAAAAAAGGAAGAACTAAAGACCAGGGCGAAAAGCAAGGGAAAAATACGCTTAGTCTAAGAATTTTGCCGAAGGGTAAAAATAATAAAGTATTTTTTAAAAAAATGCTTTATAATATTTTGGAAAAAAATCTTTATTATTTTCGCAAGCGCGTAACGCTGCTACCCCACTGAGCTTTACGCGCTTGCGCCGTAGGTGCTTCGTCTCAAGAGTCATGCTTCGTTTGCCCTTGCTTTGAGCTGGGTGCAGGGTGTCCCTGCTTCGCTTTACTAAATTGCTTACTTTTCTCGAACAAGAAAAGTAAGCCGCCTGTCGGCGCTGGTGCCGACGTTCCTACAACTTGATGATGATTACCTGAAAGCCGACTAAATCACAAAGTTTATAAAACGGCTTTTGGATACTCCAATAAACCATCGATTAAAGCAAAACGATATTAGCATCTGTTTGCAGTACGATAGGTCACGACCCAAGCCAGCGCGCCTGTGCGCACACGAAAGGAATGACGTTTATGGATTGTAAACCAACAGCCCCAGACCAAACCCGGAAGGCAGACCCACAGACGGCGAAACGGCTGAAATTTCTCGCCGCCCTGCTTGCTGTGCTTGCCCTGCTGCTTTTGGCAAGCGGGGGTGCCTTGTATTCCCAGAGCATACCGCGAGCCCCACAGACCAGTATACAAAACCGCACCATGTGGTGCTGGGCAACCACCGCAAAGCTGTTGGGCGTGCGGTATAATTCCCGTTACAGCATAGCCACGCCCATGCCGGAGGGCGCGGTGCCGGTCATAACAAGCTCGGCGGGGCTGCGTACACAGTACGCGGGGCTTACCGCAAACGGAGATTATACCATCGACGCGGGACAGCAGGCGGTTGTTAAAACCGTCATGGGCTCCGACGTGAACCAGCCCGGCAGCCGCGCGCAGACCTTCGCGGCAATGCAATATGTAACGGGCGGTCACGCGCTGCCCCAAAACAGAGGGGCCTACAACGACGGCAGCGTACTGCGCGCCGTGTGGGATGATGTGCAGGCGGTTCTCGACAGCCGCTTAAGTGTAATAGCAAACATCTACAGCCCGGGCAGCGGGGTAGGGCATTCGCTGGTGCTTTCGGGCTTTGACCGCAAAACGGGGCTGTACACCCTATACGATGTGTGGGACGGCTCCACTATTCTGGTGACCAAAAAGCAGCTGTTAACCGACGGGTTTGACACAAGCTACGGCACCGTACCCGTTACATGGGTATACTACATCATAAATCCGCTGGATCCACCCAAGCTGTATGTCTACCGTATGCCGGGTACTCCCGGGCAGGAACCGCCGGTAGGGGAAGCGGATACCGGCTATACGGGACCGTACTTGCTCAGTGATTTTACGGTTTTGACACCCCGCGCGGGCTTGGCGGTGGTTACGGGTATCGCGCCCAGAAGCTGCGTGGTATACACCAGTATTAACGGCGGAGGCTACTATGCCACGCGCTCCGATGATACCGGGCACTACAGCCAGCAACTAAACCAAAAATTAGCGGCAGGGGATGTTGTGCGCATCTTTTGCGAGGATGACGACGGCAACGTCACCGAGCTAAAGCTCCTTACCATACGGTAGAGCATAAGTATTTAGTATTTTTAGTTGCTTAAAAATGAAAAGCATAAATATAAATGGAGGAAGATGCAATGAACGTGAAACGATGGCTGGGGCGGATGGCGGTCATGGCGGCGGCAATGCTCACCGCGCAAGGCATACCCGCGCTGCACGCCGAACCGGCTGCCTCCGACTTTACGGGGCTTGAGAAAAGCTTTTACTCCCAGTATGGGGAAGCTGCGATAGAGAATATCGGTCTTTCCGGTCTTTCGCGTGATGCGCTGGGGGGTAAAAGGATACTGCTTTCCACCCTCGCGCCGGTTTATGACCTGCAAAACGCGGAGCTTACCCCCACCGTCCTTCGCGGCCTGAAGGAAGGCGAACTGAAGACCCAAACCTACCATGCGGTGCTGACGGATGAAAACGGAATTATCGCGGGCTATGTGTTGCTGCGCTGCGATTATTACACCAAAAACAGCGAGTTTATTCAGCGGCGCGCAAATGAGGATTCCGGCTTTTTGCAGTATTTCGACAAAGAGATTGCCGACCGTTTTGAAATTATTACGATGAAGCTGACCACAGGCAGTTCCTTTGATTATCGCCGTAACGCGCAAGGGTTGCTGTCGGCTGCGGCGGGAGGTAATCTGGCGGCGGGCAAGACGAAGGCGCGTCTCGTGAACCTGGTGGATGGTCTTGGCTATGCCATCCTGCTTACGGATGGGGAAAGAGACTACCTGTACCTATTAGATGATACACGCCCCATGCAGGAGCAGGGGCTAGCCGCCAAAAGCATCATCTCCCTGCAAGCGCTTACCGTCACCCTTTCCCAAAACCAAGGCGCCAGATCCGCGTGGGGAGAGCCGCTGCTAGGCGGTGCAGAGCCGCAGGGCGAGGGCTTACCGCTCACCACGACCAGTGCGGCTGTAATGAGCTGGCATACCGTGCTTCTGATTGCGGGGCTTTTACTGCTTATGGCGTCGGGGGGCATTCTGCTATACCTGCGGGTGCGTCGGAGGTCTTAGCTCTCCGTTAATGCACTTGGTATCACTGCCCAACTATAATCCTTACAAAAATGCAGAGTTTATAATAAAAAGACCGTGTTTGTGTTGCATAACTACTGTTCTGCGATGAATTGTGTATTTGCTTGATTTTCATACACATTGAATTGGATAATAGTATAGACACAGGCGCGGTCTTTTTGCGCGCGGAGGAGGGGTCTCCGCCGTTACGGGCTAATACTAATCTCCTCTAAAAGAGTCGATAAAAATCCGCGTGAAAACCCATAAATTAAAGCTTTTCACTTGATTTTTATACACTTTTAAGTCGGTTATTAGCATTAGCGCGAAAGTGCGGCTCGGTATCGCCGGCATATCTCCAATATCCCCCTCTCTATTGAATGCCGCTTCTAAACATGCTAAAATAAGTCTTGGTGTAAATACATAGAAAAGGCATGGTATTGCAATTGTAAATTTGCCTTGTGTATCTCTCTGATACGCTTCTCGTTTAAGCGTTTACCTTGCCAAACAGTACGGGTTGATACTGAAGCCGGAGGTCAGCCGCGCGGCTGCGATGCGCCAAACTGTGGGAGGTATTGCGAAAAAGGTTTATTTGAAAACGGGATGAGTATGATAAACAGGAAAGGCATGGAACAGCATGACGATTTCACTCGGTGAATTCCTCTCGCAGCTTGCGTCCAATCCGGCGCTGCTTATTACGACGGTGCTAACGCTGGGCGTAATTCTTGTAAACGGCTGGACGGATGCCCCCAACGCGATCGCGACCTGTATCTCCACCCGCTCCATGAGCCCAAAGCTTGCCATACTGATGGCAGCGGTTTGCAATTTTCTGGGAGTTCTGTTTATGACCATGGTCAACGCAAAGGTAGCTCAGACAATCTATAACATGGTGGACTTTGGCGGCGATCCGTATAATTCGCTTTTGGCGTTATGTGCGGCGCTGTTTTCTATTGTCCTTTGGGCAACGGCGGCTTGGTGGTTTGGCATACCCACCAGTGAAAGCCACGCGCTGATAGCCGGGTTATCCGGCGCCGCAATTGCCCTGCAAAATGGCATAGGCGGCATTAACGGCGCGGAGTGGCTCATGGTTATTTACGGTCTTTTATTATCCACATTGCTGGGGTTTGGCATGGGTTGGCTTACCGTAAAGCTAACCGAGCTGCTGTGCCGGCGCATGGATCGCAGAAAAACCCTAAAGCCCTTTCAGTATGCTCAGGTTGGCGGCGCGGCGGCAATGGCGTTTATGCATGGCGCGCAGGACGGCCAAAAGTTTATGGGGGT
The DNA here is from genome assembly GCA_023433405.1 of Bacillota bacterium. GTDB lineage: Bacteria > Bacillota > Clostridia > Oscillospirales > Ruminococcaceae > Acetanaerobacterium. The sequence continues at coordinate 29,490 of JAEZCT010000074.1, forward strand.
GTTTATGCTCGGTATCTTTTTAGCCAAGGGGCAGAGCGACGTTAACACCTTTACAATCCCCATCTGGCTTATGGTGCTTTGCTCGGCGGTAATGGGTCTTGGCACCTCTGTGGGAGGCTACCGCATTATTAAGGCGGTGGGTATGGATATGGTGAAGCTTGAAAAGTATCAGGGCTTTTCCGCCGACCTTGCGGCCGCAGGGTGCCTGCTGCTCTCCTCACTTACCGGCATACCCGTGAGCACCACACACACCAAGACGACCTCAATTATGGGTGTAGGGGCGGCAAAATCCATCCGCAACGTAAACTGGGGTGTAGTCAAGGAGATGGTGCTTACCTGGGTGCTCACCTTTCCCGGCTGCGGTCTTATCGGCTTCTTAATGGTAAAGCTGTTTTTGTGGATATTCGGTTAAGCATAAACTAACGCAAAAGCATAAAACGTTATGCAGGAAAGGATGATAAACATGCAGAAGAACACCGCAAAAAGGAAGGAAAGCAATTATTTTGAGCTGTTTGTGGACTTGGTGGAGTACTCCTGTAAAGCCGCAAAGGGTCTTGATGAAACCCTTAAAAACTTTAACCCCGCAACCTTATCCGAGAAGATTCAGGTGATGCACCACATTGAGCATTCCGCGGATTTGAGCAAGCACGACATGATGAGTATGCTGGTTAAGGAGTTTATAACCCCCATCGAGCGGGAGGATATCATGGCGCTTGCCCACCACATTGATAACGTCACAGACGCGATAGAGGACGTGCTGCTGCGCATCTATATGTATAACATTAAGGTAATCCCCGCCGAGGTGCTGGAGTTTACCGAGACCATTGTGGTGTGCTGTGAGGAGCTAAAGAAAATGATGCAGGAGTTTCACAACTTCCGCAAATCCACAACCATCCACGAGCATTTGGTTAAGGTCAATTACCTAGAGGAGGTGGGAGACCGGCTGTATACCGAGGCGGTACGCGCCCTGTACACCAGTGAGCACACCGCCGCGGAAATTACCGGCTGGACAGAAACCTTTGACAGGCTGGAAAAGTGCTGCGACGCGTGCGAGGATGTTGCCGACGTGGTGGAAAGCGTTATTATGAAAAACTCGTAGACGGACGCGTTTGCTTTGTATTAAAACGTCCGCGCGAAGCGCGGACGTGAACCTGCATGTTGCATAATAGGAACACAGAAGAGTCCCTTTCTCTACCGGGCGGTAAAGAAGCGGGCTTTATTTTTTTAAACAGCATATGGATGCCGCTTCTTAATACTAATCTCCTCAAAAAGAGTCGATAAAAATCCGCGTGAAAACCCATAAATTAAAGCTTTTCACTTGATTTTTATACTCTTTTAAGTCGAATATTAGTATAACAGGCAGCCCGTTTTTGTGAAAACTACCCGTCTAGTATAATTAAGTATAAATGCAATAACGTGGTAACTTGTGAAAATATTACGCCGGACTTGGGCGAGGCGTGAGGATAAAGTGCATAAAAAACCTGCATAATTCTGTTGCAGCTTTCGAAAATTATAGATTATTGCCCGATAGCCTTGATTATTTTGCTGATTTAAGTTAAGATATTTTCAGGAATAAAGAGGTTGCTTTATGCGGTGCAAAGCACTGAAAATACGACGTTCTAACTGATTTAGCTTACTTCTAATTTATCGATACGGGTTACATTGCGTCATTCCGCAGGAGCAGTTTAAAAACTGTTGCTGCGGTTTGGCGTTCCTAACGGGTTTTCGCTAAACAGGTATGCATGTTGCAGACCTAAGCCCGCCCTGGCGGGCGACTGCCTGGTTTAGGCACAAAAACACCTGCTGCAAATGGGTGCCGGGGTCCGCGGTCAGGCTCACGCAGTCGTCAGCGCACGGTGAACGCGCGTTTACGCTTAATTGCGGGCGGGGGACACCGCCCTCCCGGCACTTACCCTAACTGCGGGATTTATGGTTTATTGGAGTATCCCCCGTACCCCCAGCACCAAAGTAGCCTTGTGTGGCAGGTATGGGAAAAAAGGAAGAACTACAGACCAGGGCGAAAAGCAAGGGCAAAATACGCGAGGCACCAGGATTTTGCCGAAGGGTAAAAATGATAAATAATTTTCGCAAAAAATTATTTATCATTTTCGCAAGCGCGT
>JAEZCT010000056.1 GCA_023433405.1 Bacillota bacterium
GCTTGTGTGACCAATACTAATCCCCTCAAAAAGTGTTGATAAAAATCAAGTAAAAACCCATAAACTAAAGCTTTTCACTTGATTTTTATACACTTTTAAATCGGTTATTAGTATAAGCACCTTCGGCGCAAGCGCGTAAAGCTCAGTGGGGTAGCAGCGTTACGCGCTTGCGAAAACTATAACGTATTTTTTGCGAAAAATACGTTATAGTTTTTTCCCTTCGGCAAAATCCTGGTGCCTCGCGTATTTTGCCCTTGCATTTCGCCCTGGTCTGTAGTTCTTCCTTTTTTCCCAGACCAGCCACACAAGGCTATTTTGGTGCTAGGGTTACGGGGGTAATCCAATAAACCATAATAAAACAGTAAGGTGAAGGATCAAAGGTCTTACTTGAGATATAAAAAAGGGAGGAGCGGCGGCCGATTATTGCCAATCCGGACACGGCAAAGGCAGCGATGGCGATGGAACTGCGGGATTTAAAGGCACAATATCAAGCCCTAAAGACAGAGCTTGACGCGGCAATTGCCAAGGCGGTGGGTGAGTGCAGCTTTATTGGCGGGCAGCAGGTTGAAGAGCTGGAGCACGCCCTGGCACAGTATGTGGAGGTGCGCCACTGCATCACCTGCGCAAACGGCACCGATGCACTCTCCCTGGTGCTGATGGCATGGGGGATAGGAGCGGGCGACGCCGTTTTTGTGCCCGATTTTACGTTTTTTGCCACCGGCGAGGCCGTAGCGCTGGCGGGAGCGGAGCCGATATTTGTGGATGTGGATGAGGATACCTTTAATATGGATGCCCACGCCCTGGAAAAATCGGTACAAACGGTGCTGCAAGAGGGGCGGCTCACCCCCCGCGCAGTAATTCCGGTGGATTTGTTTGGGCTGCCTGCCAATTATCCCGCCATTGAGGATATTGCGGCGCGATACCACCTGCGTGTGCTGGAGGACGGGGCACAGGGCTTGGGCGGCAGTCTTGGCGGGCGGATGTCCTGCTCCTTTGGCAGTGCCGCGATTACCTCCTTTTTTCCCGCAAAGCCACTTGGCTGCTATGGCGACGGCGGCGCAATCTTTACAAGCGACGACGACCTTGCCGCCCTCCTGCGTTCGCTCTGCGTTCACGGCAAAGGCGCGCATAAATACGACAACCTTCGCATTGGCAGGAACTCAAGGCTGGATACCCTACAGGCGGCAATCCTGCTTGTTAAGCTGCGGGCGTTTCGGCGGTATGAGCTGGAGCGCGTTAACCAGCTTGCACATCGGTACGGCACACGCCTACTCGGGGCGGTTAAGCCTCCGGTTATCCCGCAGGGGGCTACCTCCAGCCGGGCGCAATACACCATCACACTGCCCGATGAGGTAAGCCGCGACCGGGTAAAGGGTGTGCTGGAGGGGAAGGGGATAGCGTCGGGAATCTACTACCCAACGCCGCTGAGCGGGCAGCGGGCGTTTGCCCCGTTTGTCCTGCGTTCCAACCCCCGCAGCCCGGTGGCGGAGCGTTTGTGCAGGCAGGTGCTGTCGCTGCCGATGCACCCCTATTTGACCGAAGAGGAGGTGGATGCCGTCGCGGCAGCGGTGACCGGTGCGCTAAACGAAGCAGGGGAGAATACCGTAAATCACCAGAATGCGCACAAAAATCACCCTCCGATTTTTTTGTCGTGATTGCTTGTTTTTTTGTAATTTAGTAGTTGACAATCGTGTTATGCTATGCTAAAATAAAATGCGTTGACGAAATGCTGGTGTAGCTCAGCCGGTAGAGCAGCTGATTTGTAATCAGCAGGTCGGGGGTTCGAATCCGTCCACCAGCTCCACTGTTTCATGAACTTCGGTACGGATTCGAACCCTGAGAAGGCTTTTCGTGTTATGGGAAAAGCCGTCGGGGTCGGGTTCTTAGCGAAAGAGGGCAAACGCATAAGTGAAAGCCCGAAAAATCGCGAAGCGGTATACCCGCAAGCAACAACCGAATATGGGAGGGTTCCCGAGTGGCCAAAGGGGGCAGACTGTAAATCTGTTGCGTCTCGCTTCGATGGTTCGAATCCATCTCCTCCCACCAAAGTATATACATTGTATCACGGGAAAGTCTAAGAACACTTAGGCTTTTTCGTGGTATAACGTACAGAATATATCAGGCAACAAGGCGCAAATAGCGCCTTGCTCCCGATATCATAAAAGCACCTTAAACGAGCAAACGATAAACCGCCTTTTTTAAGGTCACATAGCTCCACAATACCGCCCTTTGTAAGAGTAGCGTGTACCGCAGATTCTCTCCCCATTCCCTTGTTGTGGGCGAGCCGTCCCCTTTGCTTGATCCCGCTTCTGAACGATTTCCATAGGCGGGGCTGTGGCTGGACGAAAGTATCATTATTTCACTGTGCGGATCATCGCAACAGACAATTTGTCGCTCGTACCTTAGATGTCATCATTTTGACGACTTAAAAAAGCCGCAGGTAGTCATGGCGTTGCCTGAAATGTCGCTTCGGCGGCTCACCACCCCCGCGCACAGCTGAACAGGCTTATCATGCTCTTTGGATAACAGGCGTTGTCACACTCAAGATGTTGGAGCATCGTGAATGTGCCCATTACCGTTTTTCAAGGTGCTGAATACATACTTTAGTTGCAGATGGTTTTCTATATGTAGTCTGCAACGCACAGCGGCCCTGTAGATAGAATCCGATAGATTCAAATCAAACGGATTCGGGACGCTGGATGTATCTTAGAACGCACATTGATTCACAGAGCGCGTTTTAAGCAAAAAGGAAGCCTTCTGGATGCTTTTTCAAAGACACATCCAAAAGGCTCGTTCAAGTGTATGTTCACGGTCGCTTGTAAGGCGACACGCAAAACACCTTCCATAAGTCTTAAAGATGGTTTCGCATCTTTGGGGCGTATGCCTGTACTCTGCTACCAACAGGGTGCAGGCTGTGGAGGGTTATTCGTGATTAATTTCGATATTACCACATTCTTTGTGGGATTGCAAGAAGAATATGTAATTTAATTATAGGTCAATTTCGTAGTCTTGCGCTCTTTTGATAATTTGCTTGCGGCGTTCCATATCTTCGCTTTTTTGTTTCGCGTCCTCTAGTGTGGCAGCTATTGATGTCTTTGGAGGTTCTGATGGAGTTCCTAGTTCAAGTACAGGAAGATTTCCATCACAAACAGATTCTAATAGCTTAAAGTTGCAGCATCTTTCCTGTAACTGCACATAATCTTTCCCCATCGATATAAGTGCATATAACTTTGAAGCGCTGTTAATTATAACTTCCCGATTCGCATTGCACCATGACAACTGATTTATTAACAGATTTTTATAGTCACGTTCATATTTTGGGTCGGTAGGCGATATTGTCAAGTCTGCCTTTTGTAATTGATCTTGTGTCACGGGTATCATATTGTTAAAATTTATTGCACCATAAACACCATTTTCTATTTTTAAGAAATCCACTTGATTTTTCATGGTTTGATGCTTTGGTTTGGGTGAGGTTAACGGCGCATAATATTGATAATCCTGCAATGAATAGACAATGCCGACAAAGGGCCGGTTCTTCTTTGCATCGTAATTGTAAGGCACTCTTGCATCATATTGTCTTAAATAATTACAGTATTCGGGGTTTACAGTATAAAACGATAACCGCATTTTTCCACCTCATATTCTCAAAATAAAAAAGGTGGTTGAGACTAAGCCCAACCACCCACTTTTTTGGCTCCCACTCATGGTAGGGTACACCGCTTTTTTAGCTCCCACTTAACGGTAGGGTACACCGCTTTTTTGGCTCCCACTCATGGTAGGGTACACCGCTTTTGACAGTTTCCTGTCGTCACTATTATTGTACTCTTGTCATACAAATATGTCAAGAGGGAGCGTGTATCATTGTTTGACAACGATATTTACAAGTTAGTACGGTGCAATATGCCAATCATCATAAACATTGCCCCTGAATGGTCAAGGTATCGCCCATGTTCTTGACCAGCATCCCGGGCGGCGTCCATACATAAAAGATGATGAGCTGCGTCCGATACGCCCCGTCCGGATAGTAGGGTAAGCGCCCGGCGACTTACCCTATTGCTATAGCGGTTTTCCAAACGCTCCCCTCCGAATCGTACTTACACCTCTCGATGTATACGGCTCTCAATCACCTATCAGTCTAATTTTTCTGTTCCGGCGGCATACAATGCGTCTATAAAGATTGACGATTCATAACCCATAGGGCTACAAACGCTTAAACTTACAACTTATCTGCTACATGTTTTTTGGCATTAATTTGACTTGTGAAATTTGGCAGTTTATAATGAAATCGAAAGTGAATCTTATGAGAACCTACCGTGATGTCATGGATTCTAATTCCGATGTTAGATCTGGGTACGAGCACTTAAAAAATTGATTTGCCTTAAAAAAGATGCCTTGGTATATTCCAAAAGTATCTTGATTTGCGATAAACCAAGTATAACGATTGAATAAGGAGATAAAATGAAAGATATAAAAGTAACTTTTTCGGATACATCACGTGATTTTTCCGGATGGGTATTAGAAAAATGCAGACGTGTTCTGATGGGGTTATGTGCCGTAATGAGAGACCATCCTGAAATTGTTAATGATGGTAGTTTCCAAGATGCGTTGAACAATGCACTGAAATTATACGCACTATCACATGGAAACGTGAACGGTATTCGTTGCGAACTTGTCTACACTCTTTTAGTTCGTTTCAATGTGGACGGTTATTTTTTTCTTGAGGATCTATTATACGACACAAAGTTTGGTAGCATCATGGGTCAGATCATGCAATCGGAGCGTGATGAAAAGATATTAGAGTTAATTGAGACAAACGACAAGCATAACCGTACTACGCTTGCGGAACTGTTGGGAAAGTCTGATCGTAACAACCGCTGGATTTCTCAAATTTCTGAGGATCTTGAACACGTACATAACGGTGCAAAAACATGGGACTGGTTTTACAACAAACACTGTAATGACCGCAATACGTTTACGCCGCAGTTCAGTAATAGCTTTATTCGTGATGTTTATGAGTATTTTCATTCTGATGCCTATAAAACCGCTGACGATGTTGTGATTGGCTAATCTGAATTTTGCATGAAGGAGGTCAATGATGAGTATAGATGTGAATATGATGCGCCAATTAGACCCGGAATTGCATGGACTCCCTCTATGCGATGGAAATATGACCTTTTTCTATGATGAAACAGGAAATTGCGGAAAGTTTTCTTTGAGAGAAGACGGTGTTAATGACCCCACTGCGCACTGAACAACAATTTTATTCTTGGTGGCATTGCCTACGATGGTTCGAAATGTCCCTCAGACGCAGAAAAGTTAATTAATGTTTATGACAAGCCCCTCTACCCCGCCCGTTCCCTCACTAGCTCCGTTGGCACACGAAATAACGCCTCATTGACAAACGAAACCTGCAATAACCAATCATTGATTTCTTCTTTTCGCAGGATCACCGGCATCCGATCGTGAATGTCGCGCATGGAGCCGTTGGCCACCGTGGTCAAGATCGCGAAGCGCGGCAGTTGTTCATCCGGCACAGGATTAAAAAGCCCCGCCATGTACAGCATGGGTGTATAAGGCAAGTTGAAAAGGTACTTTTCCTTCTTTTTCGCCGGTTCATGCGTCCACTCAAAAAAGCCCGTCGAGGGAATCACGCAACGTCTTTCTAAAAGCGCGCCTTTAAAGGTGCGCTTTTCTTGTGCCGTCTCGGCCCGCGCGTTGATGATGACGCCGCTGCCCTTATACTGCGGCAGCCCCCAACTCATTAACTCCGCGCCGTAGCCGCCTTCGGTAGCCACGAACACCGGCGCGCGATTTGTCGGGAATATTTCACCGGTGGGCATGTTCCTTTCGCCATACTTCCGATCGATCTCCCGCGCGATGTCGCGCACGTCCTCAACCTCTTTTTCACTGAGCATTACATAGCGGCCGCACATAGCTATTTTCCCTCCACAAACCACTTGTCCTCTTCAAGGAATAAGTATCGCTCTTTTCCGGCAATTCGGCAAGTGTAGCGAATACCAGTTCCACCCGCTTTGAGCGATGCGGCCCTGCGCACGTCCAGTACCCGGTCGACATAGTACAGCGCGCCATCCTCCCACTTGAGGTACATCGGCACAATATTGCCGTTTATGTCAAACATCGCCGCGACGTCCACATACACCTTTCTGCTCATTGTATCCTACTCCCATTAAAAATATCCCAAGGGGTGTATCACATGGTCGTCTTTAGGGTTAAACCCAGATAACATAGGATCGGTCAGCATCACGCCGCGCTGGACGGCATAGGCCCCAAACCGTCTGCGCAGGGTGTCTACCGTCTGCTCCAGCTGCTTTTGCTCCTCGCGACGGTTTTCATCCTCAAACAACATAAGCTGGAGGTTATCGTTGCTTACCAAATCCGTGCCGCGTACCCCGATGCTGCGGATGGGATTCATCCATCGGTAACTTGCTTTGAAAAGCTCCATCGCCTTTGCCGCAATCTCTCGGGCAAGATCGGTGGGGTTTGATATTTTGCACTGCTTTTGATACCAATTGAGTTGATTGTCCCTAACATGAATGGCCACCGTGCGGCAGCGCATCCCCTGCTCCCGCAGCCGCGCCGCGACGCTCTCGCTGAGGACGAAGATGATGATCTTGACATCCTCCTCGGTGAGCAGATCGCGGGGCGTGGTGGTACTGTTCCCAATGGATTTAATCGGGGACTCATAATTAAATTCCGACACCGGCGACGCATCCCAGCCATTAGCGAAAACGCGCAGTACCGCACCCATCTTACCAAACCGGCCAACCAGCTTATCCTCTGACGTTTGCGCCAGATCTCCAATGGTATAGATACAGCGGTCGCGCAACTTACGCTGTGTGGCAGGGCCGACATACAGGAGATCACCCACAGGCAGCGGCCATACCTTGTCTTTAAAGTTATCTCTAGTGATCACCGTAACTGCATCAGGTTTTCGCATGTCGCTGCCTAATTTAGCAAATATCTTATTCCAGCTTACGCCCACAGAAATAGTGACGCCCAGTTCCTCCCTAACCCGATTGCGGAGATTTTCGGCAATTTCCGGGCCAGACCCGTGCTGCTCCACGCTGCCGGTGACGTCAATCCATGCCTCGTCGAGGCCGAACGGCTCCACCCGGCAGGAATAGTCCTGATAAATTGCGCGGGTGAGCCGAGAATACCGAAGATACAGCGGATAGTTCGGCGGTACCACCACCAGCTTGGGACACTTCTGGCGCGCCTGCCAAAGCGTCTCGCCGGTTTTAATCTCATATTTCTTGGCGATATAGTTTTTGGCGAGCACGATGCCGTGGCGCGCCTCCTCATCCCCACCGACCACGACCGGCTTGTCACGTATTTCTGGCCGGTGCAGGCACTCGATAGAGGCATAGCAGTTGTTGATATCGGCATGCAGTATGGTTCGTTCCACTTTCTCACCGCCAAGCAAAAAAAATTGTTCGTCTGTTTCCACGTTGTTTTGATTATATGCCGTAAATATCAAGAACATACGTTTATATTATATGCTCGTGCACCGAGAAGTCAACACGAAGATTTTGACAACTTGCGACGGAAAGGGAAAAGACCCCACATCGATGTGGAACCTTTCCGATTATCCTGCTATAATTATTAAAAACATACAAATTAGGTTAAATTATGAGCATTATTGACAGCAGAAAGCTCTATAACAATGAGATGAAGGCCTACAAGGGCGCTGATGAATTACAGGCGATTCATGAAACAAAGAAGAAGCTTGATGAGTATTATAGCGGCCATGTTGCAAGCTCAGAGTTATTTAAAAAACATAAGAATTTAGTTTTTATAGAAACACAGCAGTACAGCACTGCATTTACTTATATCGGTGGCTTAATATCCGGTGTAATAGCAAGTGTGTTTACGACATTCTATGCCTTGCCACCTCAATTGACTATCTGTGAAAAAATAATAACAATATTGGTTGACTTTTCATTTCAGCTGTTACTGATAGTAGCAGGCTTTATATTAACTATCGCAGCAGCGAGAAAAATCTTTGCAGACATCTTTGCTCTGTATATAGTGCCATACGAGAAGCTACTTATCGAAAAAAAGATGTTTACAGATTACGGTATTGATCTTAGCAACGGTAAAAGGGTAAAGGTGATCCCCGAAAAGATATTTTAGCGTACGATACAATCCTCCGGGTCTTTATCATCCCTCAGCCCCTTAAGCACCGGCTGATGCAACCCGCCGCCCTGGGTGAGTGTTATGTACTTGACGGTGCAGACAAGCTTCGAACGGAGCCAAACCGTCTCGTCCAATTCAGCGGGGAACAGAGGAGAGAAAAGCCGCTCTGCCCGATGGATGCGCTCTAACTCTTGCTGGATACGCCGAGCGTCACATACCCCCGGTTGATCAGGTCACCGTTTGCACCATTAGTTAAGCGCCGTGCTTTATTTTACAATCTATCCTATTACAAACAATTAATTGACAATATATAATATGTTTTGTATTATAACAATAATTTTATAAATATTGTCATGTTAGGAGCTAATTATATGAATTATCGGACATCTCTGGCCCGCAAAGTTATATCTTTCGTTTTGATAATAATCATGTTTTTAACGGAAATGCCTACACGGATATATGCTGAAATTTATATGGATTCCAATTCAACAGCGGAAGAAGAGACATTAGAGGAATCGTCCGGTACTCCCATGGAAATTATGTCAGAGGAAGAACCTAGGATAACAATTATCGACGAAATCGATACATTACGCGATGAGACTACCAAGCACTTTTACATGAGTGACGGAAGTATCACCGCTGCCGTATATAATAATCAAATTCACTACGAAAATGAAAACGGTGAATATATTGAAATAGACAATAGCTTAATTTCCCAGCAATCAAGCAACGGAGATATTATCTATACCAATGCCGCAAACAGTTATAAAGTTGTTCTTTCACAACAGGCAAATAGCCCAAAAATGCTGGAATATACCGAGGGTGATAATGTAATTAGTTGGAGTTTAATTGGCTTGAATTCAGACATTGCGTCAAACGTTCAAGCCAATATAACGACAGAAGTGGAAACCGGTGAAGGCGATTTTGCAATAACTCAAAAAACATCAACCTTGCAGTATAATAATATCATTGATGGTGTTAGCCTGCAGTATATCCCAGAAAGCGACGGCATTAAAGAAAATATTGTTTTATCAAAAGTTATTGATGAGTATAAACTTATCTTTGAGCTAAAACTGCAGGGTGTAGGAGCACGCTTAACTGAAGATAATACGATTGAGCTTTTTGATTTGTATTCCACTGAAAATGTTATATATACGATGCCGGCTCCATATATGTTTGATCTGACCGGTAAGGAAAGCAATCAAGTGTTTTATCAATTGATGGATGTACTTCCCGAAGAGTTGGATTTATTAAATAAAGAGACTAATGAGGAAAGTGAAGCTGGTGTGGATTTAGAGGCCCAAGAATCCGAAAGTGGTGATACAGAAACGATAGAGAGTTCTGTGGAACTCAATTCAGCTAGTTCTTCCTCCGAAGATACAGCAAGTGAAGAAAGCGCACCCCCTCTTTCGCAAGCAGAGAACACCTATTATCTTATAATCCAAGCGGATTCGGAATGGATCAATGCTTCCGAAAGAGCTTTTCCTGTTGTTATTGATCCTGTTCTTAAGAAATACAGGACTAAAAAGGATTATTCATATCTTGGGCAGTTTCAGACCATTAGTAAGGATCGAGTCGACCAAACCGGTAATGATTTATTGGTTGGAATAAAAAACAACTACGAATACCGTAGTTATATGCAATTTGATTTACCCAAAATGCAGCCGGGTGACCAGATTAGTGATGCAAAGCTAACATTGACCGCTACTAAAAAAGGGGGCATACATGATATATATGCATATGCTCCTCTTTCAAAATGGGATGAAAGCAGGATTACGTGGGCAAACCAGCCTTTCTATGAGGACACATATACAGATCAACGCGTGGTGGATTTTGCCGCTGCGAAAGATGGCACTATCAGTTTTAGTATTACAAAGCCCATCCGTAAGTGGTATGACGCACCGGAAACAAATAACGGGCTATGTTTTCTTATAAAAATAAAGACCAATGATACCTATTCAACATTGCAACCCATTAAAAGCACCTCGACCCCTTTCTTACAAATCATCTATCGAAGTATAACAGGACTGGAATCTTACTGGAGTACACATACCGCAAGTGCCGGAGATGCGGGAACAGGGGCTGTAAATGATTACAGCGGTCTGCTCACCTTTATATATCAAGATATGACTACCGCAGGAAATCGTATGCCAATGAGCATAGAGCATATATATAATTCGAAGAGTACGGTGCTCAACAACCAATGGGGAAATAATTGGAATATTAACTATGCACAGACACTGAGGATTCCCATCAACGAGGCAGATCTTGCAATATACCCTTATGTTTATACAGACGCCGACGGAACACGGCATTATTTAAAAAAGAGCGACGTAGAATATTTTGAAAATGGAGAATTGGTTACCCAATATCAATATGATAAAGCTTATCCCGCAGCAAAAGATGAAGATGGGCTGGGTCTATTTGTCGTGCCGGTTACCGATGCAACATTAAAAAAAAGTTATCCGATTAAGATTGTGAATAAAAGTGGCAGTATAAACTTGTATTTTGATCACGCCGGCCGCTTAGGCATGATTATTGATTCGAACCAAAAGGAGAATGCATCAAACTCAAGCAAAAAAGAGCGGAATAGAATCCAGCTCACTTATGAAAATATCCCTGGGGCAGTCATGGATTTCTCGAATCTTGAATCCATTATTCAAGAAGTTGATTTACTGCTTTCTAATGTAAATAAGACTGATTTCTTAGCACAAGCTCAAACAGTATTGCATAGCATTAATACTTTTAGTTTGGAAAGTCCTTACTTACGCATTAAGTATAAAGCAGCAAGCAATATTCAGGCCGCACAAACAGCCTTGGAATATCTGATTGATAACTCTGAAAAGAATGTAACAACTAGGAAAACATATGTTACCAAGGCTCAGACTGCAGTAAATGAGGTTTTGGCTTCAACCGCTGGCCTAAATTTATTGCTTCCCCAGCGTCTTTATAGTATTCAGGATGCCGTAAACAATATATCGTATTTGGAATATAATCAAAACGGCAAGGTAATCAGTATCACGGATCCCACGGAAAGCAACAGCAAAGTTCATTATATTTACGATGAAGATGAACGGCTGACTGCGATTAATGATGCCAAAGGCCGCACCGTTAGATATTCATATAACGAAGACGACCTGTTGACTTCAGGACAGGATTCTGACGGATATCGCTTGGAATATACCTATTCAGAGGGACGCGTTACGGAAGTAAGTGAATATAAAGGCTCACAGCAGGGACAAGCATATACTATTGATTACGGTGACGACGCCACCACAACTTACCGCTTTAGCGGTAACGATGATATTCTCGGTACAACGGACGATCTTCTCAACGTGTACACCTTTGATAAGGAAGGCAAGACGCAATCCACATATTCAAAGCTGGTGGGTCAAAGGGATATCATTGGAGCTGCGGCGTACACATACGTTGGCGGGAGCAGCGACGCCGCTAAAAAAATAAAGGAATCCGCAGTGGGCGGCACATCTGCGGTTAACCTGCTCAAGAATCACAGCTTTGAGTATACGGACAATTGGATTAAATATAGTAGTTGTAGTTTAAGCGATCATAGCTTGGCAATTAACACTCCTTCTATTACTTATATAGGATTCCGATCTGCGTCCATAAAAGGAGATAAAGCAACACATACCAAGGAAAGTGGATACAAACAGACGGTAACCCTTGAACCGGGTCAATACACCTTTTCCGGCTATATTAAAACCAGCGCACTCACTGGCAACGCCTTTTTATGTGTAAAATCAGAGGAGGACACGTTTTTAAGCGAGTTAATTACCGGAACAACAGCCGCCAATATGAATAGCGGCTGGATGCGCGTGTCGGTTACGTTTTCTGTCGGAGCCTCCTCGTCGGTGGACGCGTGCTTTGCTACCGACGGTGGAACGGGAGAGGCATGGTTTGACTGCCTGCAATTGGAGACCGGTTCTGTCGCAAACCCCTACAATATATTGGAAAACAGCAGCTTTGAAATCGGAGAAGCTTCCTCAACGCCATACCAGTGGAAGTATGAACAGGTTTCCGGTACGATTAACGGAATCGTTACCACAGATGAGAATGTACACGGCTCACGCAGTTATAAGATTACCGGGGAACCCAAAGCGACCAAAACCCTTTCCATCTCGCCATCTATTAGAGGGTCCGAATCCTACGTGTTAAGCGGTTGGGTTAAAACAAACTGCGCACCATTATATGGGGGGAGAACTTGTAGTCTTACACTTACATACAGCAATACATCAGTTTCTGACGCTAATGTTACGTTGATTACACAACCATTTAATCCATCCGCTGATGGCTGGACTTATTTCAGTGTTTCATTGCCAATGGAACAACGAAGCTATATGACCATAAAATTTACCTATGCTTATAATGTAGGGGATATATACATTGACAACCTGCAGCTTGTAAAGAATGAGGTGCAAACTAGAGCATATTCTAGTACAGGTAAAGTAACCAGCTATTCTAATAAAACAGCTACGACCAGTTTTGCCTATAATAAATACGACCTAATTTCAAAAAAAACCACCCCGGGCGGGTTGACTACTAGCTATTACTTTGATCCAACTAACAATGATGTTACAGGAGAGTATGTCTACGAGGGGCCGGAAAACTTCTATGCATATGATAAATACGGCAATGTAACCAGACAGATTCTCATGGAAAGCTCTATGGATAATTCTCCGGAGCTTTGTACCCGGGCTGCCTTCACCGACGATGGGAACTTCCAAAAATCCTCCACCGATACCCGAGGCAATACCGTGGGCTATGAATACGATGCGCTCAAGGGGTTGCTGTTGTTTCAAACAGACCCTGTCGGCCAAACTACACAGTACAGCTATAACGAGGACGATTTAGTCAGCAGCGTAAGCAAGGCAGACATCGCAGACAGCTATACCTACGATTCCGAGCGGCGCCTGTCAGAAATTGCGCACAACGGCTTTCGTTATTCATTTGAGTATGACGAGTGGGGGAACACGCTTTCCGTTGCGGCGGCGGGAAATAACCTTGTAGAGAATGAATATGCACAGGGCAACGGAAAACTTTTGCGGACAAGCTATGCGAACGGGTATACAACCTCACCCATCTACAATGAAAGGGAACAGCTGGTCGGCAACAAGCGAAGCGGGGTCACCGCGGACAAATTAATCTATAACAACGCGGGGCATCTGGTGGAATATCTGGATTATCTCAACAGCCTGCGGTATAATTATGATTATGATGCGCAGGGTCGGGCGGTTCGCCAATTTGTCTCTCAGCTAGACGGCGGCCGACTGTACCAGTTCCAGAATATCTACGACAGTGCTGGACGTATTACGGCTGTAAGCTACGGGTTCGGGGATGAGAGAAAGAACTACTATTACGCGTATGCATCTGATGACAAGGTAACAAAAACCACCTTACCAAACCTTGGAGCGCAAATCTTCTCCTACGACGAGCTGCGGCGTCCAAAAGGAATGACGCTTGTACCGGTATCGGGCGCGGCCGCTGCAAAGCAGCTGAATGTTGCACTTGGTTATGTCGCGGGGGTTGGCTCCTCGACCGGTAAAACAGGGTGGACTACTCTGGTTCAGAGCTATTCCAACAAGCTGGGAACCGTGGAGGCCAGCAAGTATACCTATGCCTATGACGTAATAGGCAACATTACGAGCGTAACCGACAAAACCGGAAAGAAAATCAACTATGAATATGACGTCCTCGGGCAATTGACGCGAGTCAATGATGAAAGTGCCGGTATCACCTCCGCTTACGCCTATGACCAGGGAGGGAACCTCACTCAGGCAGTCGAATACGCATATACGGCGGATATCCTTGGGGAAGCGGTCAAAACCCATACCTACCGCTACGACGAGACATGGAAAGACCTGCTGATCGAGTATGACGGGCAGACCATTACCTATGACGCGGTCGGTAACCCCATCTCCTATCTTGGCAACACCATGACATGGGAGTACGGTCGTCAGCTGGCGGGGATAAGCCGAGGGGATGCTCAAATACAATACGGATACACCCCGGACGGCACCCGCCTGAGCAAGGCGGTAAACGGTCAAAAAACAGAGTATACCCTAAACGGCAGCACGGTATTATCCGAAACCACCGGCGACGAGACGCTGTACTATTACTACTCGAACGGAA
>JAEZCT010000020.1 GCA_023433405.1 Bacillota bacterium
CCTGTAAACAGACGGACGGCGGATTGTGTTCCTATGCCGAAATCGGCGCCGCCTTTTGCCACAACCCCCGCCACGGCCAGATGGGAGAAGCACTCCCTGCGATAGCCCGAAACCTGAGAGCTGGGGATACCCGCAATGCGCAGGTGCTCGTCCAGCAGCACACGCGTACCGCTGCCTTTTTCCCGGTTGCAAAGGACAATATCGTTTCGTCCCAAGTCATCCCAAGATCGAATGCCCTTAGGGTTGCCGCTTAACACATAAAAGCCCTGAGTGCGCCGAAACAGGTGTATCACTACGGCGGGTACACCCGGAAGCATTCGCTCCACATAGGGAATATTGTAGACGTTTTGTCTGCCATCCCAAAGATGGGCCGAGGCGATGCTCGCCTGACCCTGATAAAGCATATACAAACCGTTGTAGCTCCCCACATAGGAGCGCAGGGGGGAAAACGCGCCATCCGACTGGCCTTGCAGCTGGTTTGCGAGAGTATCAAGAGCCGAGTCCTGCCCGCAGATGATAAAGCCGCCCGCGTTCTGGGCTGGCTCGTCAACAGTGGGCGAGCCCATCAGCCTTTTCTCCGGCTGAGGCGTGAAGGGTGCCCGATCATCGGATACACTCATGGCGCGTTTTTTGTAGTTCTCCACCTCCTGGTCGCTAATGCGAACCTTGTTGCCGATGCGGTAAGCAACGAGCTCCCCGCGCTTGATCAGGTTATATACCGTACTCTTTTTAATCCTGAGCAGCTCGGCAACTTCCTGCGCTGAAAAAACGGTCTCCTCTTTCACGGCAGCCAACGCCTTTCCTGTTTGTTTTCGCGGTCAAATCTTAGCTTCTTCCCCGGCGCGATGTGGTGGTAAAGCGAATCGATCGTACAAAATCATACTACCACATAAACGCGCGGCAAAGCAAGGCGAAACAATAGGCGTGTGCGCTCCGTACACCCAATATATCAATTTAAGAGAAATAAGCGGGTTATATGCCGGCAAGCGGGCACTGTTTGATCTTTAATGCTCAAGCAAACAAAATCAAACAAAAGAAAACAAAAATAAAGATAATGACCTGTTATGTTATGTTTTGTTTATTATAAAGTGAATTATTGCAAATTACAAGTGAATTCGGTTTGTTTTTATTATGTTTTATTAACAGAACAAAAACACGATTCTCTGTGTAAATGTTTTTGGCAATTTTTTAACACTATTCAGTACCCAGGTCTGGTAAACGCCTTTAGCGGGTAACCGTTGGGGCGCGGGGCGGCTTTTATGCGCTAAACCCGGCTTGCCAATGGTGCGTGCAAAATTGTTTTAAACGTTATGTAACGTTTTTATTAACTGCAAAGAAACAGAAACGCACAATCGGCTTACAACAAGGGTTATTTAAATTTACAGTACCCAGAAGGGTAGTATGGTACCAAAAAGTGTGTACTTGAACCTCACTCCCCTAGGGGATAGAATATGGTAGCAAACTGTGTTTATAAGTTAATAATAGCCATGGGAACGCTAAAAACGGAAGAGGTGCCCCAAAATGAAAAAGCAATTGATGCGCGTATCGGGTATGACCTGCTCCTCCTGCGCACAGCATGTGGAAAAGGCTGTGCGCGCACTTGCGGGAGTAGCCCGCGCGGAAGTAAACCTTGCCCGCGAAACCTTGCTGGTGGAATATGATGAAACAATGCTGACCGCGGGTGACCTGCGCCGGGCGGCGGAGCAGGCGGGCTACGGTTTGATAGAGCAGGAGGCGGCCAACCCCGAATCATCGCGGGTCTTGCGCGCAGCGGGACTGCTTGTTGTGATAATTGCCCTGTACTTTCTTCTGGAGCAGCTTGGGCTGACACAGCTTTTCGGTAACATTCCGCTGGCTAGGGAGGGCATGAGCTACGGGATGCTGTTTGTCATTGGGCTTATCACCTCGGTGCATTGTGTGGCAATGTGCGGGGGGCTGAGTCTTTCCCAGTGCATTCCGCAGGCGGCAAAGAGTGGCGTAAGCGCGGTTCTCCCCACTATCTTATATAATCTGGGGCGGGTTATTTCCTATACGGTTGTAGGCGGCATCGTGGGCGCTCTGGGCTCGGTAATCAGCCTTTCCGGCCCGTTCAAGGGGCTAATCCAGCTGCTGGCTGGCGTTTTTATGGTCGTTATGGGGGTGAATATGCTGGGCTTATTCCCGTCCCTGCGCGTGCTCACCCCCCGCCTGCCGCGCTTTCTCCGCAGCAGGGTGGAGAAAGCGCGGCAAAAGGTGAGTAGCTCAAGCCCGCTGGTGGTGGGCTTGCTTAACGGGCTTATGCCCTGCGGTCCCTTGCAGGCCATGCAGCTGTACGCACTTTCAGCGGGTAGCGCGCTTGGGGGAGCTCTCTCCATGCTCCTTTTTAGCCTTGGCACCGTACCGCTGATGTTCGGTCTTGGCGCACTAAGCGCGGTATTAAGCAAAAAATTCACCCGCCGCATGATGGCGGCGGGTGCGGTGCTGGTTGCGGTGCTTGGGCTTACCATGTTTACGCAAGGCTTAAGCCTTTCCGGCTTTGCGCTTACCCTGCCTTCCCGGCAGGCCGCTCAGTCAGGCGGCACTGTGACGGTGGAAAACGGAGTTCAATATATCACGTCCACCCTGCAATCGGGCAGATACCCCGCGATTACGGTTTTGGCGGGGATACCCGTACAATGGACAATCGCCGCCCCGGAGGGCAGCGTTAACGGCTGCAATTACCGGATGGTACTGCCTGAATACGGGATTGAGCATGAGTTTCAAACCGGCGACAATGTATTGACGTTTACTCCCGGTAAAACGGGCAGCTTTCCATACAGCTGCTGGATGGGCATGATTCGCGGCACGGTTACGGTGGTAGAGGGCGGAGAACCTGCCGAGAACCTGCCGGAGAGCAGTGAGTCCCCTCCTTTGCCCGCCGAGCCATCGCCGGCTGGGGTGGAGATTCCCGCCGAGACAGTTGCCGTTGCGGAGCTGGACGGACAATACCAGTATGTGAGCATAGAGCTCACGGACGCGGGCTTTTACCCAGCCGTGGTTGTGGTGCAGGCGGATATTCAGGCGCAGTGGGTGGTTCACAGCCGCTCAGAACGGGCGGGCAACGCTTCCCTGCTGTTCCCCTCGTTTTATCAGCAGTTTCCGGTTACTCAGGGGGAGAATCCATTGCTGTTATACCCAACGGAGGATTTTGCGTTTTCCACACAGGATAATGCCTTTTTCGGCTATATCAAGGTGGTGCCGGATCTTCAGGCAATTGACCTTGATGAGATAAAAAAAGAGGTGCGGGAGTATGAAACAATAGCCTATCCGCCGGACTTTTTTCAGTATGACGGGCTTGCGCCCAGCTGCCACTAACAAGGGTATTGAGGTATGATGGCTCTTGCGCTCGGTCATCGGTTATGGCAATCGCTGAGGTTGCGGTCATTGGAATAATTTATTAATGAGGAGGAACTGAAAATGGATTTAAAAAGATGGTCAGCAAAAAACTTTCCTGCTATGCTACTCATGGCACTCATGGCTTTAACGGGATTGGCAGGCTGCACGACGCCCGATTATCTGGATGGGAACGGTAACCTTACCATACCGGTTGCGAAGGTGAGCGAGAAGGCCGTGTTTTATCCGCTGGAGGTAGAGGGTGTTAAGATGGAGGTGCTGGCGGTGAAAGCGCCGGACGGCACAATCCGCACGGCGTTTAACACCTGTCAGGTTTGTTATTCCTCAGGAAGGGGATACTACAAGCAGGAGCAAAACGCCCTTGTTTGCCAGAACTGCGGCAATCGCTTTACCATGGAGCAGGTGGAGGTGATCTCCGGCGGGTGTAATCCGGTGCCGATTTTGCCGGAGTATAAGACTCAGGACGGCGAAAACATCGTAATCAGCGGCGAGCTTTTACGCGCGGCCAAGGATATATTCTCAAACTGGCAAACGTTTTCAAAGGCTTAGGGGTTCATCCTGATTGGCAGCCCCCTGTTCGTCGGGACGCATGGAGCAGCACACCTGCAGGTCGTTTATGCGCATATACTCCGACCCCCATGAATACATGGCGGAGAGGATGGGCTTCAGGCTTTTGCCAAAGTCGGTGAGCGCATACTCCACCTTTGGGGGAACCACGGGGAAAACGGTGCGGGAAAGCAGGTTGTCGCTTTCCAGCTCCCTTAGCTGCTGGGTAAGCATTTTGGGCGTAGCCTGGGGGATAAGGCGATGCAGCTCGCCGTGGCGAAGCGCCCCATCCACCAGATGCCATAGGATTAGCGCCTTGTATTTGCCGCCAATCAGGCGGAGCGTCGCGTCTACGGGGCAGTTCAGCCCGCTGGATTCACAGTTCATAGGGTATACCCTCCTTTTTTATAATCATTATTAGCATTACGCTTAGCGTTAGCGTCGCCATAGTACCCTTTTGGGTAGTATAGCACGATAAAGTGTGTACTTGCAATATAATCTGTTATGGGTATAATAATATCATAGCAGAAAAACAAGTGTCAAGGCTTGTTCCGATGTGTCGAGAACGGGGGAAACTATTTATGAAAAATCTTCAAAACAGGGTACTGGATATTCGCGGCATGACCTGCGCCGCTTGTGCCCAGCGCATAGAGCGGGTGGTGCGCAAGCAAGCCGGTGTCGCACAGGCAAACATCAACCTGACAAGCGAAAAGCTGTTTGTGTCGTATGACGCAGGGACTGTGGGGCTGGATGAAATCCGCGGGGCAATTGCCAAAATCGGCTATGAGGGTTTGGAGCATACGGAGAGCGCAAGCGTCACCATTCCCATTGGCGGCATGACCTGTGCCGCCTGTTCGCAGCGGGTGGAAAAGGTGCTGGCTAAGCTGGACGGCGTAGAAAGCGCCGCGGTAAACCTTGCCACCGAGAAGGCGACTGTGGTGTATGACCCAAGGAGGGTGCGGCTAAGCGCCATCAAGGCGGCGATTGAAAAGGCGGGGTATCAGGCACTGGAGGTAAGCAAGGCCGACGCTGCGGAGGAGGATCGGGTACGCAGGCAAAAGGAGATTCGCGCCATGTGGGTGCGGTTTATCATCGCAGCCGTATTTTCTCTGCCGCTTTTATACATCGCCATGGCGCCCATGATCGGCTTTGTAAGCCTGCCCTTTCCCCGCGCTCTTGAGCCCATGCGCTACCCGTTAATCTATGGACTGACAGAGCTTATTTTGACGATACCGGTCATTATTGTGGGGCGGCGGTTTTATACCGTGGGGTTTAAGGCGCTTTGGCAGCGAAGTCCGAATATGGATAGCCTGATTGCCGTTGGAACCTCAGCGGCAATGATATACAGTGTGTATAATGTGTTTCAAATAGCGGCAGGAAACATGCACGCGGTGGATGCGCTGTATTTTGAAACGGCGGGCGTAATTATTACCCTGATACTGCTTGGCAAAACGCTGGAGGCCGTCTCCAAGGGGCGCACCAGTGAGGCGATAAAAAAGCTTATGGGGCTCGCGCCCAAAACCGCCACGATTATTGTGGACGGTGAGGAGAAGGAGATACCCATCGACGAGGTGGAGATAGGCGACATTGTGGCGGTAAAGCCCGGCGGAAAGATACCGGTGGACGGCACAGTTCTTGACGGTCACACCGCCGTGGATGAATCGATGCTCACCGGCGAGAGTATGCCGGTGGATAAAAAGGCGGGCGACCCGGTTTATGGCGCCTCGCTCAACGTAAGCGGAGCCATTCGTTTTCGGGCGGAGAAGGTGGGCAGCGAGACCGCTCTTGCCCGCATCATCCAGCTGGTGGAGGATGCCCAAGGCTCCAAGGCCCCCATTGCCCAGATGGCGGATATTGTCTCTGGTTACTTTGTACCTATTGTGTGCGCCATAGCCGTTGTGGCGGGTGTGGCATGGTTTATTGGCACAGGGGATATTGAGTTTGCGCTTACCATCTTTATCTCGGTGCTGGTTATCGCCTGCCCCTGCGCATTGGGGCTTGCCACCCCCACCGCCATCATGGTGGGTACTGGCAAGGGTGCCGAGCACGGCATACTCATCAAGGGCGGCGAGGCGTTGGAGACCACCCACAAGATAAGCACCATAGTCTTTGATAAAACCGGAACCATCACGGAGGGAAAGCCCACCGTCACCGACCTCCTAACCGGAGAAGGGTTTGCGGCGGAGGAGCTTTTGCGCCTTACCGCCTCGGCGGAAACCGGCTCGGAGCACCCGTTGGGTCAGGCCATTGTAAGGGAAGCCAAGAAAAAAGGGCTTTTGCTCCCACCGCTTGAGGACTTTCGCGCCATTGCCGGGCGGGGGATAGAGGCCAAGGCAAACGGAGCGGCCCTGCTGGCGGGTAACCGCAAGCTCATGGAGGAACGGGGTATTTCCCTTGCACCCCTTGAAAAGGAATCCGACCGGCTGGCGAAAGAGGGCAAAACGCCCATGTATGTCGCGCTGGACGGCTCCCTTGCGGGGATTATCGCGGTGGCGGATGTGGTTAAGCCTTCGAGCCGCGCCGCAATTGCACGACTGCACCGCATGGGGATAGAGGTGGCCATGATTACGGGCGACAATAAAAAAACTGCCGCCGCAATCGCGGAGCAGGTGGGTATCGACCGAGTGCTTGCCGAGGTATTGCCGCAGGATAAGGCCGGTGAGGTCAAGGCCCTGCAGGCGGAGGGTCGCAGAGTGGCCATGGTGGGCGACGGAATAAACGATGCCCCCGCGCTGGCACAGGCCGATATCGGTATTGCCATCGGCTCCGGAACCGACGTGGCGATGGAATCCGCCGATATTGTGCTCATGCGCTCCGATCTCACCGATGTTTCCACCGCCATTCACCTGAGCAAGAAAACCATTCGCAACATTAAGCAAAACCTGTTCTGGGCATTCGGCTACAACACCATCGGCATCCCCATTGCCGCAGGTGTGCTGCACCTGTTCGGCGGCCCGCTGTTAAACCCCATATTTGCCGCCGCCGCAATGAGCCTTAGCTCGGTATCGGTCTTACTAAACGCCCTGCGTCTCAAGCAATTCAAGCCGCCGCAGGAGCAAAGGAGTGTGGCAAAATGAGAGCTTTTGGTATTTTTAAGCTGTTAACCCTCTCGTCAGCCGTTTTGCTGGGCTTAACCGCCTGTGCAAGTCTTGATGTAGTGGGCAATCAGTCCGCCGCTTCCTTCGGCGCGGTGCTGGAGGCGCTGCCTGAGAAGGTAACCAAGGCAAGCGACCGCTGGGTGCTCATTGCGCCGGACGAATCCTCCTACTTTATTTGGAGCGAGGATTACAGCAAGAGCCCTTTGACCGACATCTCCCTGCGCGTTGACGCACAGCCTTTTTTGGATGCGGGGCTGGATGTTGCCAAGCTGCCGGAGGAGTACACCTACAGCGACGGTACCCTTGCCATTGGCACAAAGCTTGGGGACGACCAGATAAATTACAAGGGGGAACCTACACCCCTTGCCGCGTATGAGCAGCTTGCAAAGCGCTATCCCGATACCATCGGCTACCATGCCCAGCTTGACCACTTTGGCGTGACCGTCGCCGAAGGTAATGTGTTTGAGTGGGCAAAGGATATGAGCACAAATGACAAGGACATCGTTTTTGTGCTAAACCCCCAGCCGTTAATCGAAGCCGGGGTAGATCCGGAGGCGGTGGAAGGCTGGCTGTTTGCCAAGGTGACGATGGATATGAACGGCAAAACCGTGGAGATGGAGAAGTTTTTAAAGCCGTTTGATTTAAAATAGGAGGTAAACGGGCGGGGGCGGGTGATACCCGTCCTTTACCCATTTCAACTATGAAAGGTGAGGTATGCGTTATGGAAAAAGCAACAATTACGGTAGAAGGTATGTCCTGCGAGCATTGTGTCAAGGCGGTAAAGGGCGCGGCAGGGGCGCTGGCGGGGGTGAAGGCGGTTGAGGTAAACCTGGCGGCAAAGACCGTGGAGGTGGAATACGACCCGGCAAAGACCACGCTTGACGCCATTAAGGCCGCCGTTGAGGATCAGGGCTACGACGTACTTTAGGCTTATGCATGTAATACTAATCTCCTCAAAAAGAGTCGATAAAAATCCGCGTGAAAACCCATAAATTAAAGCTTTTCACTTGATTTTTATACTCTTTTAAATCGGATATTAGTATAACGATTTAAAAGAGTTTAGAAAAACTCAGAATTTAACGATAAAACGCACAGCGGCAATCCTTTTTGCCGCTGTGCGTTTTACTGTGTTTATTTATAATTAGTCCTTTTTATCCTGCTTTGTCCGGATGGCCTTTTCATAGTACTCAATTTTATGCTCGATCGTTTTCATGTACCCGGCCAGCTTCTCCATCTGCGACAGCAGGTTTTCCTTTTGGGTCTCAAAGATTTCTAGGCGCTTTTCCAGCGTACAGTCCCCTTCGGTGCACAGGTCGATAAACTGCTTGATCTGCTTTATGGGCATACCGGTATTTTTCAGGCAGTTAATCAGGTTAAGCCACTCCAAGTCCTCTACGGCAAAGCTTCTAAGCCCCGACTCGGTGCGCTCCACAAAGGGCAAAAGCCCCTCCTTCTCGTAATATCTCAGCGTGTGAACGGTAAGCCCCGCCTTTTCAGCGGTTTTGCCAATGGTGTATCGCTGCTGGTTCATCCCTGCCCATCCTTTCGCTTTGTAAAACTAATCCCTCAAAAAAGTATCACCATCGTATCACGCGGCTTTTCTCCTGTCAACCAAATGCCGCTCATGGCGCAAAACGGGATTATGGTAATACTAATTTCTTCACTTGACAACCGCGCCATAAGCAGGAATAATAAGGGTAGTCCATAAAACCAGAAGGGATTGATTACTATTGTGTATATAAAAAGAAAACTGACAGTAGGAGCCGCCCTATGCCTTTTGCTTATCCTTTCACTTTCACTAGTAAGCGGGTGCGCGCCCGCCGGGCCGCTGGAGCAACCGCAGAGTACCCAAAGCCTAGACCCGTTAGTGGTTGTTAGCTCGGCGCAATCCTCCGCCGGGTCGGCGGATAGCCCGCTGCCGCCCTACCTTAAAAACCTTTCCCTATGCAGCGGCACTCTGGCCGTACAGTCTGCCCGGGGTGAAGTAACCCGTGAGGATACCGGGATAACGGTGACGCTTACCGACTTTGAGATTAGTAGGCTTACCGACCTGCTGCTGTTCTCCGACCCGCGTGCGGCAAAAGAGCAGCCGGGCGCGCTGGATATCCCTAAGCCCTTTACCCTGCGCGTGGTTTATGATAACCAGCAGGACACCTTTGCCTTCTCGGATGCCGGAATACGCGTTAACGGCAGGAACTGCCTGCCCGAAAACCCCGAGATCATCGGTGACTTTTATCAAAGCCTGATAACCAACAACGAGCTGTATGCGCTGCTGGTCCGCGATATCTATTACCTGCGCGACGACCTCAAGTTTACCGCCGACAGTGTATCTGAGATATCCCTTTCCAGACTGGGAGAGGATGGCAGGGCAGAGACACTGACGCTTACTGGAAGCGAGGTCTTTGAGAAAATGATCAAGGCGATGGGGGATACCGTGGTTAGCCGCCTTAGGCAAGACGAGCCGGAGCCTCAGCTTGAGGAGGATAAAATTCAGCTGTGCCGGATTAACCTGAAAAGCGGAGCGAGCTGGTCCTTTTCCAGCGGATGGCCGGATTTTGAAGCCTCAGAAAGTACGACTCGCTATGTGGCGGTGAAAAGAGAAACCGACGAGCTGTTCGACTCCCTTTTTCGGGCCGACGCGCTGCCTGTTTTAACGGCGCGGGTGGGGCAGGTTATGATACCCTCCGTTTTGGTGGGCTTTGAGTATGATGGATATGCGAAGGAGCTGGGGAAGCTTCCCCCCGCCGTGCTCGCCGACTCGGCGGATGTCCTGCTGGACCCCGGTCAAAAGGGTGACTGCACACTGCACTTTGCCGGTGCGGGCGGCACCGAGCTGACGCCCGCATATATTACGGCGACCCTTTACCGTGAACAGGAAAACGGAAAGCTGGATCAGGGAGCCCCTCTTGCCGTAAGCCGTGACGGGTTGGTACTGCCCACAAAAAAGGGGAAGTACTACGTTTTGGTTCATGCGCGTTACCCCGAAGGCTTTACCCAATCCATGCTCGAATATATTGTTGCCGATTAACACTGGTTTCGTGGTATAACGCGATTAGCATAACCTTCTGCAAGACTCGAAGAAGCCGCCCGCCGTTTGGCGCGCGGCTTCTTTTTGTCGTGTAGCCGCAACGCGGCTCGTAGAATTTTTTAAAAGCGGATAACTCATTTAAAAGTGTCCTGTCTATAATCAATGGAAAGGCTTTGATTTATGGGTTTTCACGCGGAGTTTTATTTGCGATTCTACTCTTTTTAAGGAGACTGGTATTATTGCCTATAGCTTGTGTTTTCGCCGTTGCTTATTGCCTTGTGCTTTGCGCGCCAAAGCATTCCCGCCGCGGCGATAAATGCCGCAATACACAGTGCCGCCGCCCAGATGACCCATGGATACTGTCGCGCAAAGAAAGACGGCGAAAGATGTTTGACCAGAATGCCAAGATATGCCCAAATAAGCACAAGCAGGTAGGCAATGCTCCCGATTCTTCGCGCCGTAATTATTCCGATGACCCCGCCCGCAATAAGCATAACCACAGTCCAGAACTCGCTGGAAAGACCAAAGCCATTCCAGCCAAGACCCACAAGCATAGCCGCCACATTGGCAATGGTCGCCACCGTAATCCAGCCAAGATATACATGAAAGGGCAACGCCACTAGGAGGCTCTGCGTTGGTGTCAGGGAAGCGTTGCAAAGCTCCTTGACGATAAGAATCAGGCAGGTCAGCAGCACCGCCATCAGCAGTACGGATAGACCGACCATGCCGTAATGAAACGCGATAACCCATAAAAGATTCGCCACGGATGAGATGGAAAAGTACATACCAACCTTGTATAGAAGCGCGGCGGTTTGGCTGTTTTCTCCTTTATGAAACACGAAATAAACGGTAAAGCACAAAAGCAGCAGATAAATAAGCGTCCAGATGGTAAAGGTATAGGGTGCGGGCGTAAACAGGGTGGGGTAACGGTCGGCGGCCTCTCCCGTGGTAACCCCGTTAATGGGCAATAGGTTGGCGAGAATGTTCACAAGAATCATAGCCGCAAAGCTCAGCGCGGTGATTGTCTTGACTAATAGCGCTGTTTTACGCGAAGCCATAAAGTATCGCTCCTTCTTTACCCGCGGACAGCGGGGTTTTGTTAATTATGGGGGATGTCCCGGTAAAGTATATCGTCGCGCTACTCTAAAATAGACCGCGATTCTAAAAGGCCTGGTTGAAAATTCGATACAGCTATGCTTTTTGACTGTAAGTGAGGACTTTATAATAGGGCGTTTCTTAAAAGGAGAAAACGACGGATATTTCGCTCGGAGATAAAATAGCATAAAAGCAAAGTGGGAAGCTTTGGTTCATGGGTCTCGCTTGGAAGGGGATTAGCATTAACGCGCCGTACTCCGGCTGCCGCGTTCCCGCTTTCCATACAGCCGAAACAGCGTAATAATCGCGCCAAGCAGGCATACACCCGCAGCGCCAAGATATGCAAGTCGCATACCATAGATAAACGCCCCGTCCTGCCCGGGGACATAGCCCGTAACTCGGGTTCCCAGCCGCGCGCTCATGCCGCCGTACAGCAGCGAGGTGGAGAGCGCGATGCCGAAGGTAAAGCCCAGGTTGCGCACCAGCGCGTTCACGCTGCCGCCTACGCCTACCTGCCCCTTGGGGACCGCGGCCATTACAATGGAGTTGTTGGGGGATTGGAACATCCCGTTGCCTGCCGCCATGATTGCAATGTACAGAATAAGATTCATATGCGCGGGCTGCGCACCCAGTGTGGAGAGGAGGAACAACCCGACACTGGTGAGAATAAGCCCCATTAGCGTCAGCGCCTCGGAGCCCACCTTGTCCGACAAATAGCCGCTCAGGGGGGCAATCAGGGCGACAACCAGCGGGTATACGGTCAAATATAGCCCCGCTGTGCCCGGGGTAAAGCGCAGCAGGTCCTGCAAATAAAACGGCAGCACAAGGTTTGAGCAGGAGATGGCCACATAGGAGCAAAACGCGCAGAAGATACTCACCGAAAACCATTTGCTGCGAAAGATATCAAGCCGTAAAAGGGGCGATGCGCTGGTTGTTTGCACACGCAAAAACCAGGCAAACAAAATGACCGCAAGCGGCAGGCTGATGAATACCAGCGGGTGGGTAAGCCCCAGTGTCTGCGCCTGACCAAGACCGATGAACAGCGCGGTAATTGCCAGCGCAAACAGCGCGGTACCGGGAATATCCACCTTTTCCCTGACGGTCTCCTCCTCCTTGGGGTAGAGGATGTGACCCACAATCACCACCGCGATGCAGATGGGCACGTTAATCCAAAACAAGTATTCCCAGGTGGCAAAGGTGAGGATAAGCCCGCCCACGGCAGGACCGACCAGGGTACCCAGCGCGACAAACGCCGCGTTAATGCCCAGTGCCCGCCCACGCTGCGTACCCGGAAATACCCGGGTAATAATGCCCTGGTTATTTGCCATCATTCCGGCGGCGCCTATGGCCTGCACAATCCGGGACAGGACAAGAAGGATAAAGCTGTGAGATAACCCGCACAAAAGCGAGCCGATGCCAAACACCACCATGCCGTATTGTAAAACGCGAATATGACCGATGATGTCCCCCAGCCGTCCCAAAAACAAAATAGAGGCCGAGATGGCGATGAGGTAGGAGCTGACCACCCACGCAATATCCGCCGCCGATACGCCCAGAGAGCTTGTGAGCACCGGCAGCGCTACGTTGACAATGCTGCTGTCTATGGTGGCCATAAACGGGCACATCACCAGTACGGCAAGAATCCCCCAGCGGTTGGCTGCCTTCTCTTTGCCTGCGCCTTGTTCTCGTATATGCTGCATTTTAACAATTCTCCTTAATAAGAGCAGGATTGCAGAAAAAAATCCGCGCAAAAACGCATAAACAAAGCTTTATACTAATATCCGATTTAAAAGAGTATAAAAATCAAGTGAAAAGCTTTAATTTATGGGTTTTCACGCGGATTTTTATCGACTCTTTTTGAGGAGATTAGTATTACGCTTGATTATCATATACATTATACACCTTTAAATCGGTTTTTAGTATAAAGCGAATCTCCACAAAAATGCCTGTTGCGTTCTTTTGCCGTTTGTTCTTCGTGCATAAAAACTGAAGAAATAGAAGCTCTGCCCTCAGGTTTCTCTGAGGACAGAGCTTTTGGGACACTTTTACGTTTAAACTGTTAGTGAAAAGGGAGCACAGGAAAAGGTGTCCGTCAGTTGCGGGAGAGTATCACGGATTGCTCCGCCTGTGACCACACGTCAATCATCGCCTGAGTGTCCGCTACCGTCCCGAAAAATCCCGCAATGTTTTCAAGCGTCATCTCATGCGCCTGCTTGCTGTAGGCCGCGCAGGCATTGGAGGCAAGGATTACGCTGTAATCGAGCATGTAGCCATCCCGGGCGGTGGATTCCACACAGACGTTGGTGCTTACGCCGGTCACAATCAGGGTTTCAATCTTTTGGGCGCGCAGCACCGAATCAAGCCGGGTGTTAATAAACGCGCTGTACCGGTGCTTATTGACAATCACCTCGCCGGGCTCGGGAGAAACCTCAAAGAATTCCGCCCCCCAGCTGCCGCGCCTGCACACGCTCGACATCTTGCCCGCGGCGCGCATCTTCCACGCATCCGAGTCGGTGGCCGCTTCGTGAATGGTTTGTATAAAGATTACCGGCACCCCGCTTGCGCGAGCAGACGAGAGCAGGCCGTGCAGGTTCGGCATCATGACAGCTACCCCGCTCACGTCGTTGCCATCCGAGGCCAGCGCCCCGTTGTGATGGCAATAATCGTTCTGCACATCTATGACCAGCACAGCGGTGCGTGAGCCTAGCAGCAGTCGCTCCAAATTGTTCATGGGTTTGTCCATTCCTTTCATGCGGAAAGCCGGAGAATTATTCAGATCCGACCGGGGGGCCGAAACTCACCGGACGAACCGTCATTCGTGGCGCCGTTTTATTTCGCCGCATTGACAAACGACATATCAACCAGTGTGTCATAGGAGTAGTCTCCCTCATAGATGCCGGTTTTAACCAGCATGTCCATGTCGGTGGTGACCGCTTTTTCAGAGATTACGCCGTCCGGGCTCCAGAGGCTGTCGGCATACGCGCGGTCCAAGGAAGCCTTTACGCCGGCGTCGGTAAGGGTTGGGAACTCAACGCGCAGGATCTTCTCGGCAAGAGCCTTGTCGCTCTGTACTGCCCCGAGTGCCTTGATGATGGCATTTGTAAACTTCTGCACCGTTTCCCCGTCGTTTTCGAGGGTGGATTTCTTTGCACTTAACACAGAGTAGGAGAAGTCACCAAGGTCGTGGAACTTGTAAAAGGGCTCATCCCATACTCCGGCGGCAATTCCCTCGGCAACCTGCGGCTCGGCGCCGTTGCCAATCTGGCCCTGCCCGCCCTGGATCATGGCCACAACGGTGGAGGCATCGGCGGGTTCCATCAGGGTGACATCCTTCTCAACATCAAGGCCCAGGTTAACGAGCAGATAACGCGTAAGCAGGTTGGGGGAGCCGCCGTGACGACCTGCGATAATGGTCTTGCCTTTGAGGAACGCCTTTAGATCCTCCTCACTGGAGCTTGCGGGAGCGGTGCCCTTTGCGGCAAACAGGTATACATTCGCGCGGTTTACCACGTTAACAAACGAGGTGATGGGGTCCGAGTTATTTTTGTTGGCAAGGGCGTTGGAATCAACGCCGCCGATTACACCCCATGCGTCGCCGCTGACTACTGCGGTTACATGGGCGCCGCCGGTTGCCTGAATAATCTCCACCTCAAGGCCCTGCTCTGCAAAGTAGCCCTCATGCTGTGCCACATACATGGGCAGGTAACCGGTCAGATGAACCGGCTCGGCAATGACAATCTTGCGCAGCTCCTTGGGAGCCTCGGAGGACGCGGCATCGGAGGACGCAGCCTCGGAGGATGCGGCGGGTGCGCTGGACTGTGCCGCGGGTGCTTGGGAGCAGGCCGCGAGGGTCAGCATTGCAAATGCGCATACCAGCGCAAGCAGGCTTTTAAACATGCCGTTAAAATTCTTGGTTCTCATAATTACTACCTCCACAAATTTCTATGAATGAATGATTGCCAGACGTCTTGACAACCATTTTTCAAGCAGTACGACACCCCAGTACATGAGCATGGAAAGGGCGGAAAGCACGATAACCCCTACCCATACCAGGTTAATATCCAAAATGGTTCCCGCATAAATAATCATACGCCCCACGCCCTGGCTGGAGGCGATAAACTCGCCCACGATTGCGCCGGCAAGCGCAAGCGCGATGTTAATGCGCAGGCTGCTGATTATCCAGGGCATGGACCACGGCACCACCACCTTGGCAAATACCTGCCACCGCTTTGCGCCAAGGGAGTACATGAGCGTCTCCATGGCGGGATCGACGCTTTTTACGCCGCTGTAGGCGGAAAGTGCGGTGACGATAACCGTCATTAAAAACGCGAGTGCGACCTTTGAATAAAACCCAATGCCGAAAAGAATGACCAGCACCGGCGCAAGGGCCAGCTTTGGCAGCGCGTTAAGCATAATCAGATAAGGCTCGCTAATGCCCGCATAGGCCTTGGACCACCAAAAAGACAGCCCCAGCAAAGCACCGATAAGGGTGCCAAACACAAAGCCCAGCAGCGTGGAGCCGGAGGTATAGATTACATCGGTTACCAGCTTGCCCTTGCCGGCCTGTATGCCTATGGTCCTTAAAATCGCACTGGGGCTGCTCCAATAATAAGAGTCAAGCCAGCCGATGCGGGTAAATACCTCCCATACAATAAAGAGCAGCACCGCAACAATCACGCGCCCGATGAGGATGATTCGCTTGCGGCGTTTTTCGGCGCGTTCCTCCTCGCTCTCCGGCACACCGTCCGCCGGTTCCCCATCCTGTACGCAGGGGAGGCTTTCCATAATGCTATGTACGACATATATTGACTTCTCTGAATTTTCCATAACGGCCCATCCTTTCCTTTCCTTTTCACTAAACAAGATTCGACGAATCATCCCTCATACCTGACGCTATACGGCTTACCCCGCCTGATAATCCTTGGTGTGACCGGCCTCCAGCAAATCCAACAGCATATGCTTGAGGGTCATAAACTCCTCGGAGGTCATATCCGTGGTTTTGCGGGGACGTTCCATCGTAACGCTAATCTTTGTTTTGATATAGCCCGGGCGCGCCGAGAACACATAGATATCGTCGGAAAGATAGATGGCCTCGTCGATATCGTGGGTGACAAACAGCACGGTTTTCTTAAAATCCTTCCAAAGCTCAAGCAGCCAGTTCTGCATAGAGATTCTTGTTTGCGCGTCCAGTGCGCCAAAGGGCTCGTCAAGCAAAATAATGTCCCGGTCGTACAGCAGGGTACGCAGGAGTGCCGCGCGCTGACGCATTCCGCCCGAAAGCTCGCTGGGGTAATGCTTGTCAAAGCCCTTTAGCCCGTACTTTTCCATAAGCGGCAGAGCGCGCTCCACCGATTGCTTGCGGGGCATACCGCGCACCTCAAGGCCCAGGATGATGTTATCCAAAATCGTGCGCCAGGGCAGCAGCATATCCTTTTGCAGCATATAGCCCACATAGCCCGCCTTGCCAATAATGCTCTCGCTGTCGGCAAGCACCTGACCGGAGGTGGGCTGCATAAGCCCCGCAATGATGTTAAACAGCGTGGATTTACCGCAGCCGCTGGGGCCGATGATGCTGACAAAACGCCCCTCCTCAACCGAAAAGCTGGTTTCGCGCATCGCGGAAATCTCCTTGCCTCCCCGGCGAAACGACTTGCTCAGGCCGATAACCTCAATTTTGTTGCCTGCCATCCTTCTCTACCCCTTTACAAAAAAATCCATAGACACAAAATAAAAAAGTCATCCCAATCCCTTTGTCACACCGTTGTGACAAAGGCTTGAAATGACTGTCCTGTCAGTTCATCAAAATCTACGCCAAAGCGTAAAATATACGCAATTAGCAGAATGCCGACTCTTACCGCAAGAGTCAGGGAAAAATGCGTGGCGCTTGGGCTTCATTGCCGAAAGCGTCGGGTAAGCGTAGCGACAAAATGGGGTTTTGCGCTGTAAAAAATGAAAAAACGCCAGCTTAACCCCCAAAAAAGCGAACTGCTCCGCTTCTTGGACTTTAAACTGACGACCGGCCGTCTCTTCGGTTAACGAAGTTCCGACAGCTCCTTCAGGTAGCTTTCTACATCACGGTCTAAGATTATCATCGTACCGGAATACTCGGTCGCAGAATCATAATCCTTAAACACGGCAATGATATTCAATTTAAACTGCTGCTCCAGGGCAGCCCGTATGTGCTTTTTAAAAGCCTGGGAAAGCAGGTGATCCAAATGCCGCGTGGTGTCGGCATATTCCTCGTCCAAAAGCTTTAAAATCGGCACCCGGGTGTTGATTGACACAATGAATATCTTGTTCCCGACAAACTCGACACTTTGCTGTCTAACACCTGCGTTAAAAATTTGCTTGTTTACCGCATTGTAAACCCTTAAAATGTCCTGCTTCAATTCGCCGGAGGTAAGCATCCAGCACATCCTTCTCACACGCCGTTAAAGCCAATCTCGTTTGCGTTCGACTTTGTTGTTATAAATTATACTGATTTCTCTTTACCCTGTCAATACACTAAAATCAAAAAGATTTATACACATCAGCCTGACGGCACGGCGGAGCATTGTACAAAATGTACATAAACCTCCTGAAAAGGAACCTTCAAGTGCAAGTTTGTTCTGCTGCACAATCTGCACAATCTGCACAGCGCTTTGCCGCCCCGGCACACCGCGGAGCTCACCCGGATTTTTATCTACTCTTTTTGAGGGGATTAGTATTACCATGCCCCCGGCAGCATACGCTGACGGGGGCATGGATGGCAATATGAGCCGATTAGCCCGAATACTTGGGCAGCCAGTCGCCGTGGGCCTCAATCAAATCATCCACCATGGCGCGAATGTCGTCCAGCGACAGCTCGGCGGCGGTGTGGGGCTCAAGCATTGCGGCATGGTAGATGTGCTCACGCCTTTTGGTGCGGGCGGCCTCCATTGTGAGCAGATGCACATTAACATGGGTCATGTTCATGGCGGCAAGCTGCACCGGCAGCCTGCCTGCGTAGCAGGGGGAAACGCCCGAGCCGTCCACCAGGCAGGGAACCTCCACACAGGCCTCCGGAGGCAGGTTCTCGATGAGCCCCCGGCGGTTGAGGACGTTGCCGCCTATTTTGTAGGGTACGCCCGTAACCATGGCCTCCATGATATGGGAGGCGTATTCCTTGGAGCGCTCATGCTCAATGACATCCTTCTCGGCAAGTCGTTGGTATTCCTCATTCCAGCCTGCTATCTGGTTAATGCAGCGGCGTGGGTATTCGTCAAGGGGAATGGCAAACCGCTCAATCAGCTCGGGGTACCGGGACTTAATATAAAAGGGGTTGTATTCGGCGTTGTGCTCGCTGGACTCGGTGCAGTAATAGCCTATTTTCTCAATATAATCAAACCGCACCATGTCGCCGTGCTTTTCCCGTGCGTTTTTCTCCGCCGCGCGCCTTTTAATCTCGGGGTATAAATCCTCCCCGTTTTTATCGTTAATCTTTAACAGCCAACCCATATGGTTAATGCCGGCAATCAGCTCGGTGCGTCCCTCCAGCTTATCCTCCATGCCAAGGGACTCAAACAGGTGCTGGGAGCAAATCTGCACGCTGTGGCACAGCCCTACGGTCTTTACCCCGGTGTAGGTTTGCAGGTAGCCGGTGAGCATCGACATGGGGTTTGTGTAGTTTAAAAGCCACGCGTCGGGGCATACCTCCTCAATATCCCGGGCAAAGGCCTCCATGACGGGGATGG
Organism: Bacillota bacterium; assembly: GCA_023433405.1. Lineage (GTDB taxonomy): Bacteria > Bacillota > Clostridia > Oscillospirales > Ruminococcaceae > Acetanaerobacterium. The sequence continues at coordinate 18,852 of JAEZCT010000020.1, forward strand.
TGCGCAGGGCGCGCATGATGCCGCCGATGCCCAGCGTATCGCCGATGGTTTGGCGCAGACCGAATTTTTTGGGTATCTCAAAATCTGTAATAGTGCAGGGGTCGTAGCCGCCAACCTGTATGGCGTTAACCACAAAGCGCGCGCCGCGCAGCGCCTCCTTGCGGTTTTCTACACCCAGATAGCTTTTGAGCACCGCCCTGCCGCCCTTGCCCTTGTTAATGGCGGCAAGAATGCACTCGCTTTCCCGCAGGCGCGCGCCGTCAATATCATACAGCGCGATCTCACAGTCTCCAAGGCTCGGGCTTGACATACAGTCGCCCAGTACATTGCGCGCGAACACGGTGCTGCCCGCGCCCATAAAGGTGATTTTTAACATCGTTAATACAAACCTCCCGCAGATTAATGGTGACATAAGCATAGCACCCGAGACGCAAATTTGCCATTGGACATTGTCTGTTCTTTTTGTCATAATGTTGCTATACTGAAAATAAAGCCGGACGATGGAATGCGGCGATTGTGGCGGAGGAAATGAGATGCAGCGGCATATTTTAATGAAGAACCCGGGACTTTCGGATATTAACCCCCTGGTGTGCGGCAGTGAAACCTGTGAGCGCGGTCACACCTTTGGCCCCGCCACACGGCACTACTATCTTTTTCATTATGTTGTGTCAGGCAAGGGGCGCTTTACCTCACCCAGAGGGGAATATGAGGTGAAGGCGGGGCAGCTGTTTGTCATCCGCCCCGGCGAGGTGACCGTTTACTCCGCCGACCTTGCCGACCCATGGTATTACTGCTGGATTGGGTTTGAGACCTCCTTGAACATGGAAAGCCTCCTGCTTGGGGAGGATATCCTGCATGTCTCTGATTGCTCGCACCTCTTTGAGGCGTGCGCGCTCGCGGACCGGCTGGAGGAGGGGCGGGAGTGGTTTATCTGCGGCAAGCTATTCGAGCTGCTTGCGGTGCTGCGGGACCGCGCCTCCTCACAAAAGAGCGACGCCGCCCGTTATGTGCGCACGCGCTATGTCCGCATGGCGGAAAACTACATTCAAAGCCAGTACCTTGAGCCAATACGCATCGAGTACCTGTCACGACGCCTAAACCTCAACCGCAGCTATTTCAGTAAGATATTCAAGGAGGTTACGGGCAAATCCCCCCAGCGGTATCTGGTGGATTTCCGGCTGGAAAAGGCCGCCGAGCTGCTCGGGGTCCACCGCCTTTCGCCCGGTGAGGCGGCGCGTCAGGTGGGCTACCCCGACCTTTGCACCTTCAGCCGGATGTTCCGCAGCCGCTATGGCGTCTCCCCCCGGGATTACGGCGTGCAGAGCCGTAACAACCACGATGGCAGCCGCCGGGAATAATACCAATCTCCTCAAAAAAGTAGTATTGCAGATAAGAATCTGCGTGAAAACCCATAAACTAAAGCCCTTCACTTATTATTATACATGATACACTTTTCAATCGGATAGCAGTATTGAGTATAATACTAATCTCCTCAAAAAGAGTCGATAAGAATCCGCGTGAAAACCCATAAATTAAAGCTTTTCACTTGATTTTTATACTCTTTTAAATCGGATATTAGTATAAAGTAAAGGCTGGGAGCCGCGGCTCCCAGCCTTACGCTATTCCCTTATAAAACAGGACTTTTTTCATTCCAGGCTATAAAATCACAGCTTCCAGCCGTCCGGCAGGTACCTCTTGGTGTTTTGCAGCATGGTTTCAAACAGCCTGAGCCCGTCCTCCGGCATGAGGTTGACCAGGGGGTCGTTCATAAACGCGTCGAAGGCAAGCTCCCTATCGCAGGTCATGGCGGCTGTTAGGATGTTCTCCTGATTCAAAACATGGGGCATAATGAGCGGCAGGATGTTAGAAGGCACCTCGCCCGCAAAAACCGGCCCGATGTAATCCCGGCGAAACAGCGCATTGGTCTCCACCACCGTACCCAGAGGAAGATTGGGAATCTGCCCGTAGTTTGGAATGTTCACGTTGCTTACCAGCTCCCCAAAGCCCAGGATGGCCTTAATTAGCAGGTGTCCCTCCTCCCCCGAGCCGTCAAGGGTAATATCCTCCTCGCAGTCCGCCAGCCGCCTGCTGCGCTCAAGCCGCTGCGCAAGGTCATCCTCCCGCCAGTCCACGGTCGTGAGACCAAAGCACCAGTCCTTCACCGTGGCGGGATCCTTGAGGTACCACGGCGGCATAAACTCGGCGAGATGACGGTCGCCCGCTGCCGCAATGTGCCCATAGCGGCGGAAAAGGTCAAACTTTACCCGCTGGGCGGATTTAAAGGAATTGTTCATCCAGTTGGTGTCGTCGCCCCTTGCAAAGCCGATAGCATGGTATTGCTCCACAAACTCGCGGTAGAGCGGGAACAGGTCCTCTCCGTCAAAGCTTGCCTTGGTAAACCAGGTGAAATGGTTTATGCCCACCACGTTGACATGAATGCGCTCGCGGGTAACGCCCTCTATGCCGTACTGCTCCTCCAGCATACTGCACAGCAGCTTTTGGGTGCCAAACACCTCGTGGCAGCAGCCAAACGCCTTGATGCCGGGGAATACCTGATACAGGGTGCGCACGCACAGCGACATGGGGTTGGTGTAATTGATAACCCAAGCGTCGGGGCAGTAGTCGCGGATAGCCCTTGCAATCTCCACAAACATAGGGATGGTGCGCAGGGCGCGAACCAGCCCGCCCGGGCCGACGGTATCGCCCACAGACTGGTATATGCTGAACTTCTCCGGCTCGTGAACGTCCGAGCGCATCTCCGCAAAGGTGCCGGGAAGGATAGAGATAACCACAAAATCCGCGCCGGTAAGCGCCTCTTGCAGGCTGTAAGCCACGCTGTAGCGCCAGCGAGATTTTGTGTCGGGATGCGCCGAGATACGCTCGCCGATAATCCGGTTGCGCTCCGCCGCCTCGTGGTCGATATCGTACAGGCGCACCTCTCCCACCATGTCGCCGTCCAGCGCAAGGTCTTTCATAAACCCCCACGCCCAGCCTCTCGAACCGCCGCCAATGTACGCGACGCGCAGGTTGCGCGCCTTATCACTGCTGTTATAAATAAAATACCCCTTCTTTCCTCTTGACTGACAGTATCAGCATACATACAATATAGGTGGAATATCTACTGTTATATCGCAAAATTAAGCATATATTCAATGTATCTTGCAGTTTTGAGGAAAGGAAGCGGCATGAGCGATACCATGATATCCATTCCCGGGCTGCGTGTGGAACGCAGGCGGCGGGAATGCGGCACCGATATGACTTCCCGCCACTTTCACAGCTTTTATGAGTTTTATTATTTGTGGGAAGGCCGGCGGCAATACTTTATTAACACAAAAACCTATTCCGTCCAAGCGGGCGCGGTGGTGTGGATTAACCCGGGGCACATCCACCGAACAAGCGCCGCGGACGACCGCCCCCACGAGCGCACGCTGCTGGAGATTGACGGGCGGGTGCTCGAAGGCGCACTGGAACAGCTCGAGGGTATACACGCAGGCCCGCTGCAGCAGGTGCAGGCCATGATGCTGCAGCTGGAGGGCGACGAGCGCCGCCGCATGGAATGGCTGCTGACCGACCTGCTGGCGGAGGGCGCCGAAAAGAGGGCGGGGTATATCGCCTGCATCCGCCTGCGGTTGGAGGAACTGCTGCTTATTCTCCTGCGCAGCCGCCCCGCCATTGCGGCGCCCGCCATCGCAAGCGATAAGCACCGAAAAATCTACGAGATTGCGGCATTCATCTCCCAGGAATACGCGGACATAGCCTCCCTCGATGAGCTTTGCCGGCAGTTTTACCTGAGCAAATCTCACCTATGCCACACCTTTAAAGAGGTAACGGGCATGACGGTACAGGAATACATCACCGCCACGCGCATCAGCAGCGCGCAAAGACTGCTGACCGAAACCCGCGAGGCTGTAACCGACATCACTCAGGCGGTAGGGTACGGCAGTATTACGCATTTTGAGCGAATGTTTAAGGAAGCGGTAGGTCTGACGCCGCTGCAATACCGCGCAAAGAATAGGGAACCGTTTGAAAGCGGTGCAGGGTAACTGACAAAATATAAGGCTAAAAGCATACGTTTTTCCGGTAATTTGCATGACAGATACATGGAGTTCGCTTTAAGTCGAATATATTTTTGGTTTTTGTAAAAAGGCACTTGACTTCGAGTAAACTCTCAGTGCTACTATAAAGCCGTAACGGTACGGGCCGCTTGCGGCGGCGACCTGCGCGCATAGCCGTATGGCAACAAGCGTGGTTTGTAGAAGAGAACACAAAAAGCATTGGAGGAAACGAACATGGCGTATCTGGGACAGGATATTAAAAAGCTGGGCTTTGGTCTCATGAGGCTCCCCATGATGGATAACGGCGCAATAGACCTTGAGCAGTCGGCCGAGATGGTGGATCGGTTTCTCGCCAAGGGCTTTACCTATTTCGACACGGCGTATGGGTACATTAACGGAAAGTCGGAGGAGGCGGCCAAAACAATCTTGGTGGACCGCTACCCGCGGGAGAGCTTTCAGCTTGCCACCAAGCTGCCCGCGTGGGCAGGGCCAAAGACCGCCAAAGAGGCGGAGGAGATGTTTTGGACCTCCCTGCGGCGCACGGGCGCGGGATACTTTGATTATTACCTCCTGCACAGCTTAGGAGATACCCGCACACAGGCGTTTTACGATTTTCATATCTGGGAGTTTCTCGCCGAGCAAAAGGAGAAGGGGCTTATTAAGCACCTGGGCTTCTCCTTCCACGACAAGGCGGAGGTGCTGGACGGGATTTTGACCAAGCACCCCGAGATGGAGTTTGTACAGCTCCAAATAAACTACGCCGATTGGGAGAGCCCAACCGTGGAATCGCGCAAGTGCTATGAGGTTGCGCGCAAGCATAACAAGCCCGTTATTATTATGGAGCCGGTCAAGGGCGGGTCGCTTGCGGTGCTGCCCGAGCGCATGAGCAAATTCTTTACAGAGTATGATCAAAAAGCCTCGCAGGCCTCCTGGGCGCTGCGCTATGCCGCATCCTTTGACGGGATTGTCACCGTGCTGAGCGGGATGTCAAACCTTGCGCAGATGGAGGATAACCTCGCCACCATGGAGAACTTTTTGCCCCTTACCGACGGGGAGCGCGCGGTGGTTGCCAAGGTGCAGCAGGTGCTTGAGGCAACCCCCATTGTGCCCTGCACCGATTGCAGGTACTGCGTGAAGGACTGTCCTCAGGAGATTGACATCCCCGGTATCTTTTCGGCGGTGAACACCTTTAAGGTGTACGATAACCTGGAGGGCGCAAGGGGACATTACGGCTGGATAACCCGCAGCGGTGCGCGCGCTTCCACCTGCATCGAATGCGGTCAGTGCGAAACCGCTTGCCCGCAGCACATTCATATTGTTGAGGAGCTTAAAATAACGGTGGAATTGCTGGAGGCATAAGCATACAGGCTCCGTTTTAAAATAATCATAGATGAGAATCGTACATGGGGCGGTGCTATATGGGCAGCGACAAAAGCGGGCAAAAGGTTGCGGTGGTTACGGGCGGAACAAGAGGAATCGGGCAGGCCGTTTGCGCGGAGTTTGTCCGGCGCGGCGACGCGGTATGCGTGATTGACCGGCTGGAAAACAGCTACTTTGTGGGAGACCTTGCCGACGAAGCTGATGTGCGCGCCTTTGCCAAAAGGGTGCTTGACGAATACGGGCGGGTGGACTACCTTATTAATAACGCCTGTCTGTCGGCGGGAGGGCTGCACAGCTGCACCTACGAGGATTTTAATTATGTGCTGCGCGTCGGGCTCTCGGCACCCTTTTTGCTTACCCAGCTTTTTATGGAGCATTTTACAGAGCACGCCGCCATCGTCAACATCGCCTCCACCCGCTTTCTTATGAGCCAGCAAAACACCGAAAGCTATACGGCGGCAAAAGGGGGGATAGTCTCCCTTACCCATGCCATGGCGGTGACGCTGGCGGGAAAAGCGCGGGTTAACGCCGTATCCCCGGGCTGGATTGACACCACCCAAGGACTGCTAGAGGAGGCGGACCACGCCCAGCATCCTGCGGGGCGTGTGGGCGTGCCCCAAGATATCGTAAACGCCGTATTGTTTTTGTGCGATGAGAAAAGCGGCTTTATCACCGGACAAAACCTTGTGGTGGACGGCGGTATGACAAAGCAGATGATTTACCACAACGATCTTGGCTGGAGCTTACAGGCTCTGTAGGTTTTGCGCGCATAACGACAGCGCAGGGCCATCAAATAGATGAGCTACTATTCTGTTTTTTATGCAGGATTAGTACGGTATGCAGTTTAATTATATATTAGGAGGAACAGACAAATGCATATGGCAAATTCTCTGCTTTCCCCCGCTGTGTGCGGCGTAATGCTCGCCGCAAGCGCGGGAGGCGTATCCTATTCTGTAGCGAAGGTCGATAAAGAGGAGCTTCGCAAAAAGGTTCCCATGATGGCGGCAGCGGGCGCGTTTGTGTTTGCCGCACAGATGGTCAACTATGCCATTCCCGGCACCGGCAGCAGCGGGCATATCGGCGGCGGCATCCTGCTTGCCGCATTGCTTGGTCCCTTTGCTTCGCTCATTACCATTGCGGCGGTGCTCATCATTCAGGCATTGTTCTTTGCCGACGGCGGGCTGCTTGCCCTAGGCTGCAACATTTTTAATATGGGCATACTGCCCTGCCTGCTGGTATACCCGCTGGTGTTTAAGCCACTTACCCAAAAGGGAACGTCCATGCTAAAGATTGCGGGTGCGTCGGTGCTCTCGGTGGTATTGGGGCTGCAGCTTGGCGCTTTCGGTGTGGTGCTTCAAACCCAGGCTTCGGGGATTACGGAGCTGCCCTTCGCCACCTTTGCCGGGCTTATGCAGCCTATTCACCTTGCCATTGGCGCGATTGAAGGCGTAATTACCGCCTTGGTTTTGGGCATGGTATATAAGATGAACGCAGGTACGCTAAGCGGCTCGTCCAAGACGGAGACCGCTGGTTCGTACAGAAATGTGGTTATCACGCTGGCTGTCGCCGCGGTGCTGGTGGGCGCGGGGCTGTCCCTTGCCGCCTCCTCCTCCCCCGACGGCCTGGAGTGGGCAATCTCCAACGTAACAGGCGGGGAGCTCAGCGCTCAGGGCGCAATCTTTGATTGGGCGGAGGGACTGCAGGATGCAACCTCCTTTATGCCAGATTACGACTTTGCCGCCGGAACCGGCAGCGGAACCTCCGTTGCGGGGCTTGTGGGCGCGGCGCTGACCGCCGTACTCGCGGGCGGAGCGGGACTGTTGATGATTCGTGCCAGACGGCGCACCGCTGACGCCGCGTCTCGATAGCGTAACAGGAAAGGCCAGAATACCGCTTCCGGCTACCGGAGGCGGTATTGCCTTTTAAAAGCAAGGGGGATGAGAGAAAAGAATGGAAAAGATTACGGAAAAGGAGCGGGTGCTCGAACTTTTGCGCGAGGTGCGATCGGGAACCGTCCTGCCGGAGGATGCCGTTATGCACCTGCAAACCGCGCCGTTTGAGGACCTGGGTTATGCAAAGATCGATACCCATCGCGGTCTGCGACAGGGTGTGGGTGAGGTAATCTACGGGCGGGGCAAAACCCCCGAGCAGATTCTTGGCATTCTGCGCCGGATGCAGGAGGCAGGCGCCCGTAATGTGCTGGTTACGCGCATCGCGCAGGAAACCGCCGACCTTTTAGCGGCGGCCGGCATCCCCTTTGAGCATCACGCCATCGCCCAGCTGGGCATTGCCATGAAGGTACCCCACGAAAAGTCTGTGGGCTCCATTGTTGTGGCCTCAGGCGGTACCAGCGATATGGGGGTGTGTGAGGAGGCGGCACTCACCGCCGAGACCCTCGGCAACCGGGTCACCCGGCTTTATGACGTGGGCGTCGCGGGGCTTCACCGCCTGCTTGCCCAGCAGGAGACACTAGCCCGCGCGCGGGTAATTATTGCCGTAGCGGGGATGGAGGGCGCTCTAGCCAGCGTTATCGGTGGGCTGGTAAGCTGTCCGGTTATTGCCGTACCCACCAGCGTGGGCTATGGGGCAAATTTTGGCGGGCTTGCCGCGCTGCTTGCCATGCTCAACTCCTGCGCAAGCGGGGTTTCGGTCGTAAATATCGATAACGGGTTTGGGGCGGGCTACCTGGCCAACAGCATCAACAGGATGGAAAGTCCGGGTGCGGTCTGATTGCGGTTGTCAAGGCACCGGATGAAACAACCCCGGCGGCAGGATACCGCCTTGAAAACAGGGAGGTTCTGAATGAAAACATTGTATTTGGAATGCAATATGGGTGTAGCGGGGGATATGCTCATGGCCGCGCTGTACGAGCTTATCCCCGACAAGGAGGACTTTCTCGCCCGCATGAACGCATTGGGGCTGGAGGGCGTCAGTGTGCGGGCGGTTGCGGCGGCGAAATGCGGCATCACCGGCACACGCATGGCGGTGACGATAAACGGCGGTGAGGAGGAAAGCCACGATGTCTCTATAAAGGCGCTTTCCCACAGCGGTGAAATGCCGGCAGAGGGGCATGACCATAATCACGACCATAACCACGATCACGACCATAACCACAATCATCATGACCACGACCATAACCACGACCATAACCACGACCATCGCAGCCACGGGAGGCAGGAACACGCGCACCATCATCACACCGGGCTGTCGGATATCGCGGCGCAAATTGGCGCGCTGCCGGTTTCCCCGCTCGTCAAAGAGAATGCCTTGGCGGTTTATGGTCTGATTGCGGAGGCGGAGGCGCACGCACATGGGCGAACTGTGGCGGAGGTGCATTTTCATGAGGTTGGCAGCAAGGACGCGGTGGCAGATATTGTGGGTGTATGTCTGGCGGTCGAGATGCTGGCACCTGACGAAATAGTCGCCTCACCCGTGCATGTGGGCAGTGGCTTTGTACGGTGCGCCCACGGGGTGCTGCCGGTACCCGCCCCCGCTACGGCACACATCCTGCGCGGGGTGCCAAGCTACGGCGGGCAGGTTCGCGGCGAGCTTTGCACCCCAACGGGTGCGGCTCTGTTAAAATATTTCGCCGCACGCTTTGTGCCAATGCCGGTAATGGCGGTGACCGCCATCGGCTACGGAATGGGCAAAAAGGACTTTGAGGCGGCCAACTGCGTGCGCGCCTTTTGGGGCGAAACCGCGGGGCAGGAGGGCGGACCCAACGGGCAGGTTGCGGAGCTGCGCTGCAACGTGGACGACATGACCGGGGAGGCCGTGGGCTATGTCTGCCGCCTGCTGCTTGAGCAGGGTGCGCGGGATGTGTTCACCGCGCCGGTGCAGATGAAAAAGGACCGCCCGGGGGTACTCATTACCTGTGTGTGCGACGCGGGGGAGGCGAACCGGTTTGCCGCGCTGCTCCTTCAGAACACCAGCACCTTTGGTGTGCGAAAAACCGTCTGCGACCGTTATATGCTCGGGCGGCACCTTACACCCCGCGAGACCCCTTACGGCAGCATCCGCGTGAAAACCGGGACCGGCTACGGCGCGAAAAAGACAAAGGCAGAGTATGAGGATGTAGCCGCCGCCGCAAAGCTGCACGGGGTACCGTTTGAAAAGGTGGCGGCGAGCGCGCTTGACGTGATGGAAAACAGCCTTTAGCGCAAGGCAATCATGCATTTTATGAGCATGATGAGCGCAGCATAACGTTTTATACCGATAACCGATTCTGCTCTTTTTGAGGGGATTGGTATTACTAGCATGGCCTAGAATAGAAGGGAACATTTCATGGATTACCATACAAAATATGAAACACTAAAGCAAACCCTTGCGCGGCTTGGCAGTGTGGCGGTGGCATTCTCGGGCGGGGTTGACTCCACCTTTCTGCTCAATGCCGCCCACGATGTGCTGGGTGACCGCGCCATTGCCGTTACCGCCCGATCCTGCTCCTTTCCCGAGCGAGAGCTGCGGGAGGCCGAGGCGTTTTGCAGGGCACACAATATCCGCCATATCGTATGCGATTCCGAGGAGCTTGAGATCGAGGGCTTTTCCCAAAACCCCACCAACCGCTGCTATCTGTGCAAAAGCGAGCTGTTTACAAAGATATGGGCTGTGGCAAAGGAAAACGGCATTGCCCATGTCGCCGAGGGCTCCAATATGGATGATAACGGCGATTACCGCCCGGGGCTGATTGCCGTAAAAGAGCAGGGGGTGCAAAGCCCCCTGCGCCGCGCCGAGCTTAATAAGGAGGAGATTCGCGCTCTCTCCAAAGAGCTTGGGCTGGCAACGTGGGATAAGCAGTCCTTCGCCTGTCTCTCCTCCCGGTTCCCCTATGGGGAAGCCATCACACCCGAGCGCCTTTCCATGATTGACCGTGCGGAGCAGCTGCTGCTGGATATGGGTCTTCGGCAGGTTCGGGTTCGCCACCACGGCACTCTCGCCCGCATTGAGACGGACGAGGCGGGTCTTGCCCTGCTTTTTAGCCGCGCAAACCGGGAGAGGATTGCGGCGGCGTTTAAGGAAATTGGCTTTCCCTACACCGCCCTTGACCTGTTAGGCTACCGCACCGGCGCGATGAACGAAACCCTGACACCTGAGCAGAGGATGCTAAAATGAATCTCGCCGAAAAGGTGGGGGTGCAGATAAAAATCCGCGTGAAAACCCATAAGCCAAGGCTTTTGATTTGATACATGATACATTAAGTACGTTTTAGTCGGCTATTAGTATAAAGGCCTTTCTTTGAAAGAGGCAGCACAAATAACAGCAGGTCAATCACAATCGATGTACTGCCGGTTGTGATTGGCTTTCTATCCCGTGCAGCCGTAAAGGTTGCAGCGCCATTCAGGTGAAGCATGAACAAAGTCATCTGCCCGGGGTCGACTTTTTGCATTATTTTGTGGTAGAATATAGATAGCACAAAAAATTATTGCCCGACAAAACCGGTAAAGGCGTGCGCCCTTGTAGGGACGCGCGTACAAAGGAGGAACCTTTCGAGGCCATGCCGCCTCAGCTTATGAAATTTCAAACCTCAAACGAAGGACATTGTATGCTCGATTTTAAGCCCATCTCATTGGAAGATAAGGATCGGGTAGATCGGATTGTACGCGCGGCGGATTCCAAAAGCTGCGACTACTCGTTTACCAATATGTTCGCTTGGTCTCACGCTTACGATACCCAGATTGTGATAGAGGACGGTTTCTATTGCATTCGCGGCAATAAGGAGCTTTTGTTTTACACAAACCCCATCGGCAGCGGCGATTACGGCGGGATTATCCGCGCGCTGGCCGCCGACGCAAAGGCTCGCGGCATTCCCTTTATGCTGCGCGGCCTGCTTAAGGAGGATGTACCGCGGCTGGAGTCGTTGTTCCCCGGTGTCTTTGACATTACCGAAAACGACAGCCAGTTTGATTATATTTACAGCGTAGAGGCGCTGACCAAGCTGACGGGGAAAAAATATGCGGGCAAGCGCAACCATATTGCCCGTTTTATGGACAACCCCGATTGGGTCTATGAGCCCATTACCGCCCAAAACCTGCCCGAATGCGCCGCGATGAATGACGAATGGTGTCTCCGCAACGGCTGCAAGGGGGATAAGGATTTGCAGTGGGAGTACTGCGCTATCCGAAAATCCATGAAGTATTTCTTCGAGCTTGGGCTATCGGGCGGGTTATTGCGTCAGAACGGTCAGGTGGTTGCGTTTACCATCGGCGAGCCCATCTCCAGCGATACTTACAACATCCATATTGAAAAGGCCTTCGCGGAGATTCAGGGGGCCTACCCCATGATTAACCGTGAGTTTTTAGCCCATACCTGTCAGGATTACCGTTATGTAAACCGCGAGGAGGATATGGGTAGCGAAGGGCTGCGCAAGGCAAAGCTCTCCTACCACCCGGAGATTTTGCTTGAAAAATACACCGCTACCTTAAAAGAGGGTATGACGTTATGATGCAATACGCCGATAACCGGATGCTGCCCGCGCTTAAGGCGATGTGGAAAGAGGCCTTCGGCGATGAGGACGGCTATATTGACCTGTATTTTTCACACCGGTATGCTCCTGAGAATACGCTGGTATGGACGGAGAACGGCAGCCCGATAGCCATGATGGCGATGCTGCCCTGTCGCCTGTGCGCAAACGCGGGTGAGCTTGCGGCACGGTATATCTACGGGGTAGCCACCTTTGTAAGGCATCGCGGAAAAGGGATATCCACCCGGCTATTAGAATATGCCGCGGATATTGCGCGGCAACGCGGCGAGGCATTGTTCCTGGTTCCCTCCGGCAAGGGGCTGTATGGCTTCTATCAGGAGCGGGGCTATCGCCCCTTTTTCTATCTGGACGAGCGGACGCTGCCCTGTACGGGGGAGGAGACCGCGCAAGGCTCCTTGCAGCCGCTTTTACCCGCCGAGTATGCCGCCCTGCGCGACCGCCGATTGGGTGCGCCGGGATTTGTGCGCTGGGGGCAAGACGCCGTGGCCTATGTGCTGCGGGAGAACGAGTATCTGGGAGGGCGGGCTGCTGCCCTTACCTATCACGGGGAACGTCATGCCGCCCTGCTGCTTAAGCAAAATAAAACCCTGCTTGTCCGCGAAACCACCCTGCCCGCCGAAGAGCTTTTGCCCGCCTTTGGCGCGTATGCTAAGGAGCTTGGCTGTGAGGAGCTTCGCGCGCGCCTGCCCGCACCAGACCCTGCTAAGGCAATCCCCTTTGGGATGCTTCACCGAGACGTGCAGATACCCGAGCCCTTTGGCTACTTAAATCTCGCGCTGGATTAGGATTTGCTTGCAAAATGAAAAGTATAAAACGCCGCAGGGCAATCGGTTATCCGATTGCCCTGCGGCGCCGTTTATCTCATATGATGGAGGAAAAGCAAAGAAAGGTGTAATACTAATCTCCTCAAAAAGAGTCGATAAAAATCCGCGTCAAAATCCATTAATTTAAGATTTTGACTTGGTTTTTATACACTTTTTAATCGGATAATAGTATAATTCTTTTAAAACAGGTTTTGCATTAGCCGGGCTGCTTGCCAATATAAGCGAGAATGCCGCCGTCCACATAAAGAACATGACCGTTGACGAAGTTAGAAGCATCCGACGCGAGGAAAACGGCCGGCCCCTGCAGGTCCTCGGTGGTACCCCAGCGCGCGGCAGGGGTTTTGGAGATGATAAACCTGTTAAAGGGATGCTCGGGTGTGCGCAGGGGGGCGGTCTGCGGCGTCTCAATGTAGCCGGGGCCGATGCCGTTGCACTGAATATTGTATTCGCCGAATTCACTGGCGATGTTTTTGGTGAGCATTTTGAGTCCGCCCTTTGCGGCGGCATAGGCAGCGACGGTTTCGCGGCCAAGCTCACTCATCATGGAGCAGATGTTAATAATCTTGCCGTGACCCTTTTTAATCATACCCGGCAAAACTGCCTGTGCCACAATAAAGGGTGCGGTGAGGTCAACATCGATGACCAGCCGAAAATCCTCCGGCTTCATCTCCAGCATGGGGGTACGCTTAATAATGCCCGCGTTGTTTACAAGAATATCAATAATGCCAACCTCTTTTTCAATGCGCGCAACGGCTTCTGTTACCTGTGCCGCATTGGTTACGTCAAAAACATAGCCGTGAGCGTCAATACCGGCCTGCTTGTAAGAAGCGATGCCTTTGTCCACTAAATCCTGATTGATGTCGTTAAAGGTGATGGTTGCGCCGGCACCGGCAAGGGCGCTTGCAATCGCAAAACCAATGCCGTAGCTTGCGCCGGTTACAAGGGCTACCTTACCCTTTAGTGAAAAGCTTTCTAAAAAATCCATGCCTCAAACCTCCTGATTTTATAAGCTTTAGTGAAACCCTGTGAAAGAGGGTTGATTTTGAGAATGAAATGTGTTAGGATTCACACATCATACAATCATACAATCAGTATAAGCGCTCAACAGTAAAATGTCAACCGCTATGTCGGCAGGCGAGCCAAAAATGATAGGGTCAGCAAAATAAGGACGGGCGCGCAAAATATGCGAATTTTGCAATACTTGTTCTCCGTTAAGGTCGTATCAAAAGCTGTGCCCTAAGAAATTAAACACAGCCTACCGCTTGATTATTCGGTGCTTTAAAACAGGGAGCTAAGTGAGTAGCTTTCTCTGCCTGTTTTTCCTTCCGGGTGCGATAATACTTGACGGCACAGAGCGGTTGCACTACAATCAAGTAGTAACTGCAGGTCTCACGCAAATTATGCATCCTAATGATAAAAACCAGAGCTGCGGGTACAGGCTTGCGTGCGGTGAACACCGGATTCCCAGCATTGGTTACTGTCGTTTTTATAAAGACGATAGAAAGGAAATAGAGATAAAAATGAAGGCAATAGAACGCGTACCTGTAATACAGCAGGTTGTTAACAGCTTAAAGGAATACATTATGTCGGGGGCCGTGCAGGTAGGGGATAAGCTTCCGGCCGAGATGGTATTATGCGAGCAGCTTTCTGTGGGCAGGGGAACTGTCCGCGAGGCAATGCGGATTTTACAGGCAACCGGCTTTGTGGTGATTCATACCGGCAGGGGGGCGTTTGTTGCCCGCACAAAGGAGCTGGAAAAGGAAGACCTGATTAAGTGGTTTAAAGAGAATGAGTTTGAGGTCAAGGATTTTTTGGAGGTGCGCGCCGCCATCGAGCCGCTGGCAGTCAAGCTTGCAATTCGCCGCGCAAAGCCTGCCGAGCTTGACGCGTTAAAAAGCATACAGGAAAAAACCCTAGAGGCCGTGGCGAAGAACGATATTCATGTTATTGCTCTGTGCGATGAAAACTTTCACGCCACCATTGTGGAATGCAGCCGAAATAAGCTGTTAATGAGCATCAATAAGCAAATTACCGAATGTCTGAAGAACTTTCGGGAAAAAACCTTTTATATCCCATCCAACGCAAAGAACCTGATTCAGCCCCACGCAAAGATTTTGCAAGCCATTTTGGATAAGGATGAGCAGATGGGTGCGCAATGTATGCTGGAGCACCTGGAATGGGTGCGCAAGGATTTAGAGAAGAGCGCAAGCTCGTAATGGAATATCGGGCCATAATAACAGCGAAAATGATGGGATGCCTTGCGCGGGTTGCGACAAGGCGTCTTTTTTGTTGCAGACTATCGGGAGCGCATGGGGCTGATGTTGTTTACCGTCTTAATACTAATCCATCCCCTCAAAAAGAGTCGATAAAAATCCGCGTGAAAACCCATAAATTAAAGCTTTTCACTTGATTTTTATACTCTTTTAAATCGGATATTAGTATAAAAAGAATCAAGCACCAGAAACCGTACAGCGGCGCGCTTGGATTGGATAAGTGACAAACAGTACAAGATTTTTGCGGATACTTCATCAAAATTAGGGCTTGCAAGAAGCCTGTATCCTTGCTAAGATAGGTAATGTAGGATATCATACAATATTACGTTTTGCTATTTGTTTTTTTGCCATGCTATGCCCTAACCCCCGAAAAACGTGGATAGCGGCAAAACCTGCCTTTGCCGCAGGGTAAACGAGAATTGTTTTTAATCAAAAGTCCTGGGATAGGGGTTTCATACAACGGTATTTAACGATCTCAAGACTATCATTCAAGAATAATATGATACATAAAGGAGCTGCCTAACCATGAAAATTGCACTGATTAACGAAAACAGCCAAGCGGCGAAAAATGCACTGATTTTTGAATCCCTTAAGAAGGTTACCGAGCCGATGGGACATACGGTGTTCAATTACGGGATGTATGGGCCGGAGGATGAGGCGGTGCTGACTTATGTGCAGAACGGGATTCTTGCCGCAATTCTGATTAACAGCAAGGCAGCCGATTATGTGATTACAGGCTGCGGAACGGGCGAAGGGGCGATGCTTGCGCTGAACAGTTTCCCCGGGGTACTGTGCGGACATATCGTAGACCCCAGCGACGCCTATATGTTTGCCCAAATTAACGATGGCAACGCCATAGCGCTGCCCTTTGCCAAGGGCTTTGGCTGGGGTGCGGAGCTTAACCTCGAGTACATTTTTGAAAAGCTGTTCCTTGGCGAGCCCGGTCAGGGCTATCCGCGTGACCGCGTAATCCCCGAACAGCGCAACAAAAAGATTCTTGACGCAGTGCGCGCACATACGCTAAAGAACCTCATCACCTGTCTCAAGGGGCTAGACCCCGCCCTTGTTAAGGGCGCGATTGGCGGTAAGCGGTTTGGCGAATACTTCTTTGCCAATTGTCAGGATGACGAAATAGCCGCGTACATCAAAGGGCTGCTCGCTTAATACCATTAAGCAGAATTTTCAGGCAACCGCCCGACAGGGAGCTGGCGTTCGCGCGCATGCTCCGATGTCGGGCGGTTGCCTACTATCCGCGTGTTATACTAATCCCCTCAAAAAGTGTAGGAGTTAACATAAAAACCGCGAGAAAACCCGTAAACCAAATCGTTTCACGCGGATTATGGTACACTTTAAAATCAGACAATTGCATGATAGCCCACTGGCTGCAGCTGCCTAATCCGCGTCGCCTATTTCCACAATGTGACCGTCGGGGTCTCGCACACGCAGTACCCGTTCCCCCCATGGGCACAGCCGAATACGGTGTATGAAGCAAGCACCCGCGTCTATCAGGCGCTTTTCGGTTTCTTCCAAATCCTTTGTGGTAAAATAGAGGTCAAGATTATCCCGTCCCATTGCTTCCCCGTGGTAAGGGGTATTTAAGTATTCGTAAAAAACCTCCGCTTTATGCAGAGCAAGGCCGCCTTGCAGCAGGACAACTGTATCGAAGTCCTGTTCAATTGCTTGACCCAAAAGCTCATGGTAAAAGCTTTTGCTGCGGGAGATATCCTTCGTAAAGACTATTGCGTGGCGAAAGCGTATACCCATGATCATTCCTCCTGCGCTGATGTAAGGTCTATGTCGGTATTTAGGTGCTTAATTATTATAGCATCTTCGCATCATTGGAAGAAGTAGGAGGGAGGTGAAGCATCAATTTTGAACGAACTTTGGTATTTTGAATAATATTTAATATTCAAAATTGGATATTTACACATAGTGCAAACGACTGGTTTTTATGCTATACTATTAAAGCTGTCATAATCTATGGGTAGATTTCGCGGCAGTTTTCATATTATGTGAAGGTGTAGCTCAGTTGGTTAGAGCGCCTGCTTGACATGCAGGAGGTCGTAGGTTCAAATCCTATCATCTTCACCAGATTAACCGCATGATTAAGCCATCCGTTTAAACGAGCGGGTGGCGTAATTTATTTTATTAAGGCTTTTCACCAGTTTTTCACCAATAAAAACCCGCCGGTTAAGGCGGGTTTTCTTCCATACTAATAAAACGTGAGGCTAATCATGAGAATTGAAATAAGAGAAGCTTACTCTAATATTGATGATATAAAAACACTTTTCAAGGAATATACATCCTTGCTCGACATAGATTTAACCTATCAGAACTACGCAGAAGAGTTTTCCCTGTTGCCCGGTAAGTACGCCAAACCCACTGGAAGATTATATACCGCATATGTGGATGGAATGCTAGCGGGCTGCATAGGCTTACGGAAACTGGATGCCAAAAGAGCTGAAATGAAAAGGTTATACGTCCGCAGTCAATTCCGCAGTTGCCATATTGGTAAAATGCTTGCCGAGCAGGTAATTGGTGATGCAAAAGGCATTGGCTATAAATTAGTTGTATTGGATACGCTGTCTACGATGGAAAATGCCAGAAGGCTTTATAGTCATTTAGGATTTATAGAAACTACGCCTTATTATGAAAGCCCGATAAAAGACACCTGTTTCTTGAGTCTATCGCTGTAAAGGTGATGGCTCACAGATAAACCGAAGAAGGCCATTCGTAATTTTTTACGGGTGGTTTTGTGTTTTCATGTACTCAAATTAGCGTACAAAGAAGCTAAAATAGCACAACGCACCCCGTCGAAGCGTAAGGAGTGCGTTGTGCTTCTAATTTTTATACTAATAACCGATTTAAAAGTGTATAAAAATCAAGTGAAAAGCTTTAGTTTATGGGTTTTTACTTGATTTTTATCAACACTTTTTGAGGGGATTAGTATTATATACTTCTTGATCAAAGATGTAAAATATATATGTGTATGAAATCAGCCCAGTGAGACGTCCAGTATCATCATTACCAAGAAGCCGAGCATAACGCCGAGGGTACCGGTGTTGGAATGCTCACCGAGATGCGCCTCGGGAATCAGCTCCTCCACCACCACAAAAATCATTGCGCCCGCCGCAAATGACAAAAGCCAGGGCATAAGCGGTGCGATGGAACCGGCAATCAGCACGGTTATTATGCCGAATATCGGCTCCACAATGCCCGAAAGCCCACCGAAAACGAAGGCGCGGCTGTTTTTCATCCCCTCTTTTTTAAGTGGCAGGGAGATGGCCGCCCCCTCAGGAAAGTTTTGCAGCGCCATACCAAACGCAAGAGCCATGGCGGACGCAATGCTGACCGACGACGGCCCGTTTTGCCCCGATGCCAGCGCAAAGGCAAGACCCACCGCCATGCCTTCGGGAATATTGTGCAGCGTCACCGCAAATACCAGCAGCGTCGTGCGGCGAAGGCTGGAGGGCATACCCTCCACCGTATTGCTGCCGGGGTGCAGATGGGGCAACAGCTTATCAAGTAAAAGTAAAAACAACGCACCCAAAATAAAACCGCCGGCGGCGGGAATCCAACCCACGACACCCTGTTCCTCCGCCATCTCAATTGCGGGGATTAAGAGCGACCATACCGAGGCGGCAATCATAACACCTGCGGCAAAGCCCAAAAATATCTTTTGAAAATTAACGTTTAATTCCCCCCGAAAGAAGAACACTACGCCTGCGCCTAAAACGGTAGCGAGAAAAGTAAAGCCCGTGCCAAGCGCCGCGAGCGCGATAGGATTAAAATGACTGAGTGCTTCAAACATGGTCGGTTCTCCTTTTTAAAAAAGTCACAGCGCTAAAAAACAGTTCCCTGCGCCGCTGGGGTTTTGCTGATGCAAAGAACGCCACGCCCTGATAAAGTATGGTTAAACTATGTCATAATCGTCGGCGAAAGTCAACCACTCCGGTATTGTATTGACACGTTATCAAGGATTTAGTAAGATATTATCAATTACAGGCGAGAGCCGTCCTTCAGGGTTTGTGTGTGATTAGGTCACCGATTATCCCCGTCGCGTTTGTGTATAATAAAGACAGTAAACAACGTTATCCAAAACCACAAAAAACAAAGGAGCGAATGAATATGTCGACATTGACATTTACAAAGGAGAACTTTCAGCAGGAGGTTCTGGACGCGGACAAGCCCGTACTCATCGATTTCTGGGCGCCTTGGTGTGGTCCCTGCCGTGCTGTGTCCCCTATCGTGGACGAAATCAGCGGCGAGATTGGCGCTAAGGTGAAGGTGGGTAAAATCAACGTAGACGAGCAGCCCGAGCTTGCACAGCAGTTTGGCGTTATGAGTATTCCTACGCTTGTTGTGATGAAGGGCGGCAAGGTGATTAAAAGCGCGGTCGGCGCACGCAGCAAGGATTATATCCTTAACATGCTGGGATAGGGATAGCTTTCACCCTTCTATTTTGGGGAATTTCGGCGGTCTGGATCTCCCGCGCCTATTCGGCGCGGGATTTATGCTTTATGTTTATACTATAACGATACGGTTATCCCGGTAAAAGTATATTTACGCGCCAAAACACAATGCACTCATGGTGGAAAACCTCATGATAGTGTATGCTTTGAGGCACCGCGGGGTGATAGACGCCGGCAAATAAAAGCCGCCCTTTTTAGGGCGGCTTTTGCTCAAGCATCCTGTTTGTTATGTTTTCCTGTCGTCTTTCCTATCGCGGACAACGCGGACAGGGCGGCCCTGGGGGTGGGCCCGGCGGACGGGGCGGGCCGGGGGGCCAAGGTCCTGGGGGCGGTCCCGGCGGCCATGGTGGCGGACCCGGGGGTGGCCCGGGTGGGCCTGGAGGCCATGGCGGTGGCCCGGGACGCCTGCAATAGGGAGACCATGGATATATATAGCACCAAGGATTTCTTCTAGGCATTGTTTTATCCTCCCTCGCTACAGCATATGCGAAGGAGGATGAAAATGAGCGTGATTTGAAGGAGAATCTCGAAAAAGAGAACCGCAGACCATCTTGACGTAACGAGTATAATATTCCATTGCCGCCGTGCGGTTTATCATTTTCCATTCTTCATAAAACGGGTTTTGTATCACTTTGCCCAGTCCAGCTGCACCGGCGCACCGGCCGCGAGGCTTTTGGGTACGTCAATGACTCTTTGGTTCGTGCTGCCGCGAAAACGCAGGGTTAAGTCACGCAGCGCAAGCAAGAACTTTCCGTCTATTAGCACATCGGTTTCAGCCAAAAGGGCGCGTATATTCTCGTCGGGGGACTCAAACAACTCCTCAAAGATGTAGCCGGTGTAGGTCACGATAGTAAGGCTTGTATTCTTATGAAGGCGGCGGGCAAGTCGGGCAAGAGGAAGCGGCTGACAAAACGGCTCGCCGCCGCTGAAAGTCACCCCTGACAGCAGCGGGTTTTCGCGTATCTGCCGGTACAGCTCATCCCCAGAAACCAGCGTACCTGCGTCAAAGGGGTGGGTGTGGGGGTTGTGGCAGCCGGGGCAGGCATGGGGACAACCCTGGGTAAAGACGGTAAAACGCAAGCCCGGGCCATCTACTGCCGATTCCTCCACAACTCCCGCTATGCGCAGCGCGCTGTCCTTTGGGAACAGCGCGCCATTCTTCGTTTGCAACTCAAAATCCATGCTTAATCCGATCCGTTTCTTCCGACCG
This sequence comes from Bacillota bacterium, assembly GCA_023433405.1. Lineage (GTDB taxonomy): Bacteria > Bacillota > Clostridia > Oscillospirales > Ruminococcaceae > Acetanaerobacterium. Next base: position 39,547 of record JAEZCT010000020.1, read on the forward strand.
TTTGGCATTATTCCAGCGGTCGATGGTACCCACCAGATACCCGGTAATACGGCGAATGCGCTCAAACTGCGGGCCGCCGTCGTCCTCCATCCGGTGGCAGTGGGGACATTCGTTCTGGATAATACCGTTATAGCCGCAAACGGGGTCGCGATCCGCGGGATGATTGACCGAGCCGTAGCCGATACCCGCTTCCTTCATGCACCGTATTACCGATTCAAACGCCTCCAGGTTTTGGGTGGTGTCTCCGTCCATCTCAATATAGCTGATGTGTCCGGCGTTGGTGAGGGCATGGTAGGGTGCCTCAAGCTGAATCTTGCGGTATGCCTTAATGGGGTAATATACCGGCACATGAAAGGAGTTTGTGTAGTAGTCCCGATCGGTAATCCCTTCTATTACGCCGTACTGCTTGCGGTCAATGCGAACAAACCGTCCGCTCAGTCCCTCGGCGGGGGTAGCTAACAGGGTGAAGTTTAATCCGGTCTTTTCCGACTCCTCATCCATTCGCTTACGCATATAGGATAGGATTTCGAGCCCGAGCTTCTGGCTCTCCTCACTTTCGCCATGATGCCTCCCCGTAAGGGCCTTGAGGGTCTCCGCAAGACCAATAAAGCCCACGCTGAGGGTGCCGTGTTTAAGAACCTCGGCAATGCTGTCATCTCGCCCGAGCTTCTCGGCATCTATCCATACGCCCTGCCCCATTAAGAAGGGATAGTTGCGCCCGCGCTTAGAGCATTGAACCTGAAAGCGATGCAAAAGCTGGGCAAACACCAGCTCAATGCGCCGGTCAAGGATATCAAAAAAGCGGTCGATATCCCCCTTGGCGTCGATGCCGATGCGGGGGAGGTTAATCGAGGTAAAGCTCAGGTTGCCTCTGCCACAGGTTACCTCACGCGTTCTATCATGTACATTGCCCATCACGCGGGTGCGGCAGCCCATATATGCCACCTCGGTGTTATAATCGCCGGGTTTATAGTATTGCAGGTTAAAGGGCGCGTCAATAAAGCTGAAGTTTGGGAACAACCGCTTTGCCGAGCAGCGCATGGCCAGCTTAAACAGGTCGTAGTTGGGGTCGTTTTCGTTATAGTTGACACCCTCCTTGACCTTAAAGATCTGCACGGGGAATATGGGGGTCTCGCCCTCGCCCAGACCTTCCTCGGTGGCAAGCAGCAGCTTCTCTATTACCATGCGGCCCTCCGGCGAGGTATCGGTGCCGTAGTTGACAGAGGAGAATGGCACCTGTGCGCCCGCGCGTGAGTTCATGGTATTAAGGTTGTGAACAAACGCCTCCATGGCCTGAAAGGTCGCCCGTTCGGTATCCGCATGTGCGGTTTCAAAGGCGTAGCCATGCAGGTCACGCACACGGTCTGTCTCGGTTGCGCCTTCAAACAGCGTTGCGCAATGCTCCGCAAAATAAGCGCACAGTGCCGCCTCAAAGCCCTTCTGCCCGTTTATGGTCAGCGGCGCGGTCACCTCGCGCTTAACCGACTGAACCGTTTCGTCGGCAAGCTGTGCGCTCAGGCCAAAGCGCACCCGCAGGTATTCCCGCATAGCCTTGTAGTAGTGGCGCCGAAAGGTTTTTGCCACGCCCAGCGCCATGGCATAATCAAAGTTCGGTACGCTCTGCCCGCCATGCATCTCATTCTGATTTGCCTGAATGGCGATACAGGCAAGGGCGGAATAGCTTTGGATATCGTTTGGCTCACGCAGGTTGCCGTGGCCGGTGGAGAAGCCGCCGTCAAACAGCTTGATGAGGTCAATCTGGCAGCAGGTCTCGGTGAGCATATAGAAGTCCTTATCGTGGATGTGAATGTCGCCGTTTATATGAGCGGCGGCAATCTCCTTTGGAAGGATATAGTTATCGATGTAATACTTCGCGCCCTCAGAGCCGTACTTGAGCATGGTGCCCATGGCGGTATCCGCATCGATGTTTGCGTTCTCGCGTTTTAGGTCAACATCCTTGGAGTATTCAAAGGTCAGCTGATGGTAGATGTCCATCAGGTCCCCCTCGGACTGGCGCATCTTCGCATGTTCGGCGCGGTAAAGGATATAGGACTTTGCGGTTCTTGCAAAGCCGTAGGAAATCAAGGTTTCCTCCACAATATCCTGTATCTGTTCAACACCCGGGGTATCTCCTGCCTCCGCGGCGGCGGCAACCACCTGGGCGGTTAGCTCGTCAAGCTGTGCTTCGGTTATGCGCTCGCCCTCTATGCTTGCGTTGGCCTTGCTGATGGCGACACGAATCTTGTCGCTGTCAAACGGGGCAATCTCCCCGTTTCTCTTTTTAATGGTGGTTATGGTTGTAATCATTTTGCGTACCACTTCTTTCTCTTTCATTTGGGCGCTTACGCAAAGCGCCGCAGGTGCGCAAGGTTTAAAGCCCTGGCAGTGCGACCCTGCCATTTGGGTGCGAAAGGTGCACCAAGTGTAATGTGCGCATACTGATAATACAGCATATTGTAAATGAAGTCAACTATCAATTCGAATAAACACAATATGTTGTGTATCGCTTTTTGTCGTTTTTTAGTAGCTGTGGCAGTATAGCGCGCCGTTTTTTTGTTGCAAAGCAAGGCGCAACGCCGCTTTGGTGTGTTTGAGCTCTGGAAATTAAGAAATAAAAAATAACCTAAAAGCGCCCGCTAGGCTCTGTATATATAGAGGTATAGAGCCTGCCGCCTGTTTTATCCTTTTTATTATTCCCGTTTAAATGCTATAGCGTTCGTTATAAATGTAAAAAACATTCTGCTACAGCTGCTACAAACTTTTACAGCTCATCCACGGCCATTGGACAATTCTATCCAATCAGCGGCGATTAAACCTCAAAAAAACGGCATTTTCACAGTTGACAAACATAGTTAGCCGGAGTAAACTAATACTGTAGTTAGGTTTTGCTAACCAATTTGTGTTCAGCCCTTCATATTTGCCACATTTCAACATGTCATTATTACTGGAGGATGTTATTATGCCGCTTACTATGGCCGGTGTGGGAGCCCAAAACAAAATTAAACGCATTACCGGACGTGACGACACCAAGCGTTTTCTTGCAAGCCTTGGCTTTGTGGAGGGCGAGAGTGTGTCCATTGTCTCGGAGCTTGGCGGAAATGTGATTGTAAACATTAAAGGCTCGCGCGTTGCGCTGGATAAGGGCATGGCGATTCGCATTCTTGTGTAAGCCCTTAGCGAGGAATGCACGAATGCCTGCGCTGTACAGCTTGATTATATTTGTGAGGAGGAACTTTATGAAAACGCTCAAGGAGATACCCTGCGGTCAAACCGTTACTGTCCTTAAGCTGGAGGGTGAAGGCGCGTTGAAACGAAGGATTATGGATATGGGTATTACCAAGGGTACCGAGGTCTTTATCCGCAAGGTTGCGCCGCTGGGAGACCCCATGGAGGTTACTGTAAGGGGATATGAGCTTTCCATTCGCAAAAGTGAGGCGGAAAAGATTCTTGTGGCTGTTCCCGTTGCCGCCGAACAGGCAGCACCTGTTAAATAGCCGTTTAGAGGTTTGGTGTTTAGACGTTTAGGCGTTAGAACGAACACGAACTGTTTGCGCAGGCACTTGCACCGAGAATGATTCGTGCCGGATACGCGGATAGCCCGCCTAAAAAGGAGAAGGGCATCGCGTTTTTATTTGCCCCGCAAGTTAGCCTTGGCTAATAAAAAGTTTGGCAAGGCGACGAGACAAATAGCTCCGCTTTTGAAATTGAAACGGAAAGGATGAGCACCATCATGGCGATGAAAATTGCCCTCGCCGGCAACCCGAATTGCGGCAAAACCACAATGTTTAACCAATTAACGGGTAGCTCACAGTATGTAGGCAACTGGCCCGGTGTTACGGTAGAGAAAAAAGAGGGAAAGCTAAAAGGACATAAGGACGTTACCGTCGTTGACCTGCCCGGTATTTACTCCCTCTCACCATATACCTTGGAGGAGGTAGTTGCCCGAGACTTTTTACTTGGTGAAAAGCCGGATGTAATTATTAACCTCATCGACGCGACGAATCTTGAGCGCAACCTGTACCTGACCACGCAGCTTGTGGAGATTGGTCTGCCAATTGTGATTGCGATGAATATGATTGACATAGTAAGGCGAAACGGCGAAAAGATTGATATAAAGTCGCTCTCATCAGATGTTGGCTGTCCTATTGTTGAAACCTCCGCCTTAAAGGGAGATGGACTTGACGAGGTGGCGAAGCTTGCCATTGCCGTAGCGAGCCAAAAAAACGCGACCGGAGCAAATCATTCCTTCTCCAGCCGGGTGGAAGAGGCACTTGCCGCTATAACCGGACTGCTGCCGGAAGCGTGTGCGTCTAACCCCCGTTGGTATGCCGTTAAGCTTTTTGAGCGTGACGAGAAGGTGCTTGCCCAGCTCAAGCTGGACGGAAATACCGCCGAAAGAATTGAGGCCGTTACCGCCCAATGCGAGGCCGACCTTGACGATGACGCGGAAAGCATCATCACCAACGAGCGCTATTTTTACATATCGGGCATTATTAAAACAAGCTATACCAAAAAGCCTCAGAAGCTTTCGACCTCAGACAGGATTGATCGGATTGTAACCAACCGCTGGCTTGCGCTGCCAATCTTCGCCCTGATTATGTGGTTTGTGTATTTCGTGTCTGTTTCCTCACTGGGTACGATAGTTACCGACTGGACCAACGACGTGCTGTTTGGGGAATGGATTATGGGCGGCGTTGCCACACTGCTAGAGGGTGTTGGCGCGGCAGACTGGCTGACCGGCCTGATTGTAGACGGCGTAATTGGCGGCGTGGGCGCGATACTGGGCTTTGTACCCCAGATGCTCATCCTGTTCTTCTTTCTGTCTATTTTGGAGGACTGCGGCTATATGGCGCGCGTCGCGTTTATTATGGACCGTATCTTCCGCCGTTTTGGGCTTTCGGGCAAATCCTTTATCCCCATGCTCATCAGCTCCGGCTGCGGCGTTCCCGGCATCATGGCATCCCGTACCATTGAGAACGAAAAGGATCGGCGCATGACCATTATGCTCACCACCTTTGTACCCTGCGGCGCAAAACTGCCCATTATCGCGCTGATTGGCGGCGCTTTTTTCCCGCAGCATTCCTGGATAGGACCTGCCGCTTACTTTGCGGGTGTGTTCATGATTATTGTTTCGGGCATTATTTTAAAGAAATCCGGGCTGTTTGCGGGTGACCCCGCGCCCTTTGTCATGGAGCTGCCCCAGTACCACATGCCCAGCATCAAGGGCGTTTTAATCCATGTGTGGGACCGCGGCAAGCACTTTATCATCAAGGCCGGTACCGTCATCTTCGTTGCCTGCGGTATCATCTGGTTTCTTTCAAACTTCGGTTGGAACTTTGCAATGGTTGAGGATATGTCCGAAAGCATTCTCGCTTCCATCGGCGGTGTCATTGCTCCGCTGTTTGCGCCCATTGGCTTTGGTACCTGGCAGGGCGCGGTTGCGACACTCAACGCCTTTGTGGCAAAGGAACTGGTTGTCTCCACCTTTGGCATCCTCTACGGTCTTGGCGAGGTAGCGGAGGACGACCCGACCTTGCTGACCAATATAGCGGGCATGTTTACCGCCGTCAGCGGGTTATCCTTTCTTGCGTTTAACCTCTTTAACCCGCCCTGCTTTGCGGCAATTGGTGCAATGCGGCGGGAGATGAACAGCACAAAATGGCTGTGGATAGCCATCGGCTACCAGATTATGCTGGGCTATGCGATTGCGTTTATCATCTACCAGCTAGGCAGCGTGCTGGCGCTTGGCGCTTCCTTTGGTGTTGGCACCGCCATTGCAATCGCCCTGATCGGCGCGATTTTATGGCTGCTCTTCCGCTCCGCAAAGCCAAAGAGCGCAAAGCTCTCAACCGGCGTGAAGGCACATGTATAACCTGATTAACGATTGATTTTTTGATAATAAAACCGATAAGGAAAGGTGTGACGATTGTTATGGCTACTTGGATTATTGGCAGCTTAGTAATTGGCTTAATGTTGGTTGTGGCGGTGTTTTCTATCCGCCGTACGGTAAAAAGGGCAAAGACAGGCGACTGTTCCTGCGGTTGCTCGGGCTGCCCCTCTGCCGGCAGTTGTCATTCCGGCGGCAGCCATCACGTTTAACCGTTTCTACTAGTTTCATGTTTAAACGAAGCTTGAGTTATTCCTGCCACTGATTATCGGCAGTCTCCTCATAAAAGCCGGTACGGCGCAATGCATTAGCATTGCGCCGTACCGGCTTTGCAAGTAATACTAATTTCTAGTGAAAAGCGTTGCTGATAAATCCGAACAAAAACGCGTTGGCGTAACAACTTTCCCTTATTTGTATTTTGCCATTGCCGCTAAGGCTTTTTCGTGTATACCCTTGAAAACTCAACGATATGCCTTCTTAGCAGCTCCAGCGCCTCAGCCTCACAGTCGGGACGCTGATCGTACTTGCTAAGTAAAAGAAAAATGGGCGAATAAAAGTGGAGTGAAAGAATATCCGGCGCACAGGCAATAAACGCCCCCTGCTTTATCATACCGTCAAACAGCTTTGTCTGGAAGGTAAGCACATCGTTGATAAGAAAGCTTTGGTATGCCTCACTTGCCCGTGTGCTGCGGTACTGCTCCATTGATAACATGCGCCTGTATTTGGCGGCGAAATCATCCCGCAGAAAGTACAGAAAAAGGCGGCTTGCAATCTCAACCAGCATGGGCTCCGAGATCCCCATAAAGCTGTTAGCCGCCATATCGGGGTCGTGAAGTGCAGCCGTGAAGGGCATGGATTTTGCCAGCTCATTGTAACGGCTCTCCATTTCCTCCATCAGGCTCAAAAGGATATCCTCCTTGCTCTTAAAATGGTTATAAAGGGAGGATGCCTTTACGCCCACCGCCGCCGCAATATCCCGCATAGAAACCCCGTCATAGCCCCGCACGGAAAATAAGGCAAGGGCGCGATGCAGAATGACTTGTCTGGTGCTTTCCATACTCCTACCACATCCTTTGCAGGTTTTTATAGATGAGTATCCGCTGCTGTCCACCCAGAATGCCTGGTTCTAGGGGGAGGGGATTTCGCTTAAAGGCGCTCAGCCGTTCTTCCAGGGGCGCGCCGCTTTGAGCCAGCCCTGCTGCTGCCAATAATTCCTATCCGTTTCATTCCAGGAGTTTGAGCTTTGCATCTTGCGCATCATTCCAAATAAAAATCTGCCGAGGAAATTACGGTTTGCTTTGCCTGCCCGCTTAAGTACTTTACTCGATACCACCCGGGTCTTCCTCTCAATTTTTGCCCGGATTTGAGCCGAGACATCCTCCCAGCGTGACGCATTGGCGGCAAAGTGGACTCGATACACAACCGGAACGCCCCACCAAAACAGCTGCCTGGCAATCGATTTTGTCACGCCCGCCTGCCCCGCACCCGCGGCGGTTGAAACCGCAATCCCGATTTTATGGTACATCTCCCGCTTGGGCCGGTGGGTCAGCCAGAGGTAGCCGAAATGGTCAAACAGGGTTTTGAGCTGGCCGCTCATCTCCATACAATATAAGGGGGAATCAATAATGATGACCTGAGAGCGCAGGATTGCCTGCTCTATCCCCGCCAATATTTCCCTTTGCGGGCAAAGCTCCTCACTGTGCAGAATGCACTGGCAGCAGCCCAAGCAATGCGCGGGACCGTCCTTGGGCATAAAATATTCATGGACCACCGTGTCCTCGCCCGCCAGCTTTTCTTCTATCGCCTTTGTAATGTGATAAGTACTGCCCTTGTGCCCTTGACCATGGATTACGGTAATCTCCATCTTCGTCCTGTTCCTTTCATAATGAGCGCCCCTTACTCAATTGGCCAGCACTTTTCCAATTGGATAAGCAGTAAAAGTATTGCGGCAAGGGGCACAGAGCCTAACGTTCGTTAGTATTACTATAACTAACTATCGTTAGTTTGTCAAGATGTCCGGCAGATTAATTTTTTAACAGGGGGTGCCGCGCGTTATGTGCGTCACTCCCTGTTACCGCAGCCACCTATCTGCCTTTGTTGTATAATGCGCGAAACTCCGTGGGCGTACAGTTTTTGAGTAGCTTGAACATGCGGATAAACGCCGAAAGGTTGCTAAACCCAGAATGCACCGCCACCTCTGTAACGGTAAGCTCCGGCGCGATTAGCAGCTGCTCGGCGTGCATAATCCGCCTGCGGTTGAGATATTTGTAAAACGACACGCCCGCAAACTGCTTAAACAGGCGAGTAAAATAAAACTTGCTAAACCCTGCGTAATTGGCTATTTCATCCAGTGTAAGGTTTTCATCAAAATGCTGGTTAATGTATTCACAAACGTTGAGCAGCTTTTCAATATAATCCTGGCGGCTGACGTTTTTGGTGCCGCTGTCCTTTGCCTGCTCGGTAAACTGTCGACCAATTAACACAATCATGCGGATAATATGGGAATAGATTATTGCCTCTTTAAACGAGGCGGTGCTAAAGTACTCGTCAAATACCGCATTCATGATAGTAACAAGCTCGTCGTGCAGCTCGGGTGCGTTCTCGGTGGTAATGTGTACGGCGGGGGACAGAAAAGCCATGATAAGGTCAAATTCCTTGAGCTGGCTTAATACCGAAAAATCCACCTGTAAAATCAGCCGCCGTCCGTTCTTTGGGGCGTTAAGCCGGTGCAGTGTACCCGGCGCAACCAAAAGAACGTCACCCACCGCAAGACTATAGGAGTTCTCGCCGCAGGACACACGGTAGCTCTCCTCCAGCGGCATGATAATCTCAAGCGGGGAGTGCCAGTGGTTGGGGTAATCCTCATATTCTTCGTTATTATATAACATAATGGAGGAGCCGTTCTCAAAATCAACAGTCTCCTTTATTCCGTGTAAGGTTTTAATCATTTTAGCTTCATCCTTTCCTAACAGCTTTTTTGATTGGTACGCGATAGTATAATCGCCAACCGGCAAAAGCAAGATTTGATGCCTTTCTATTCTAACTGGGTGTATAATGGGATAATGAAAAGTTTCGGCTCAGTTTGTTGGCTTCGCCGGACAGGTTTGCCCGGGAGATGAATTTTGTGCCGCTCCCACTGTATTCCATAATTAACAGTCGCGAAAAACTGCGCTAAATTAAAAATTATTGCTATTTACAATGTCCATGATAACATAAGCGCATCTACAAATAAAGGAATACACAGAAATTATAACTATAATTATGTTCCGATTTCAATATTAAATATTGAATAATCACATAATAATTTTGTGTAAATAATGCTGTTTATGATAAGCAATGCACAAACACAGCAACATTTCATAATGATAGGGCAATTATTGATAAGAAAGAAATTGTGCAGACTGCTATAATAATGGCGTGATACAGCGCAAGTTTTATATACTATGAAAATTCCAAACAAATTGGACATCCTGCGGATAGCCGCACGGATGGCTGCTACACCCAGCATCCCCCGGCAAGGTTACTGTAACCCGTCAGTGAGCTTGCCGTAAGGATAAAAGACTGTGATTGTAGCGGAGTGCGTTGGTAACCTCGTGGCAGTTTGCGAACGAAAACGTTTAAGTACATAGTTTTTTCTTCGTTTACTGCAACAGGCACAAGCCATAGTTACCGCCGCTTTCATATTCTTTACAGTTTGCATGAAGCAAGTAACCCCGTAAGAATAACTTAGGAGGAATGTTAAGATGAAACGTATCGTTGCATTAACCCTAGCGTGCCTGCTCGTAGTGGCAATGGTCTTAACCAGCTGTTCCAATGCCGGCTCTCCCGGCAACGGTCCTGTAGCGGAGGTCTCCGACGACCCCAGCGTTAAGGTCATTAACCTTTGGAGCTTTACGGATGAAGTTCCCAAAATGATTGAAAAGTACAAGGAATTTAACCCGGGCTTTAATTTTGAGATTAAAACCACCATCATCTCCACCACCGACGGCGCATATCAGCCGGCGCTGGATCAGGCACTCGCCGCAGGCGGCGCTGATGCGCCCGACATCTACTGCGCAGAGGCGGCCTTTGTTCTCAAGTATACCCAGGGTGACGCCGCCCAGTATGCGGCTCCCTATACCTCGCTTGGCATTGATGTTGACAAGCTTGTAAAAGAGGCTGATATAGCACAGTATACCGTTGATATCGGCACAAACCATGACGGCAAGCTGGTCGGACTTGGCTACCAGGCCACCGGCGGCGCGTACATCTACCGTCGCTCCATCGCAAAGGATGTTTGGGGTACCGATGACCCCGCGACCATCAAGACCAAGATTGGCCCCGGCTTTGAGAAGTTCTTTGCCGCGGCTGAAGAATTAAAGGCTAAGGGCTACGGTATCGTATCCGGCGACGGCGACCTGTGGCACCCGGTTGAGAACAGCTCCGACAAGGGCTGGATTGTAGACGACAAGCTATTTATTGATCCCAAGCGCGAAGCGTTCCTTGATTATTCCAAGACGCTTATGGATAAGGGCTTCCACAACGACACCAGAGACTGGCAGGACGCTTGGTTTGCTGACTTTAAGGATGCCGGCGCCAAGAAGATTTTCGGCTACTTTGGTCCTGCGTGGCTCATCAACTATGTAATGGCGAAAAATGCCGGCGGCGAGGAGGTCGGCAAGGGAACCTTCGGCGACTGGGCTGTTTGCGAGTCTCCCGTAGGCTTCTTCTGGGGCGGCACTTGGGTTATTGGCAACAAGGACAGCAAGGTGAAAGCGGCTGTTGGCGATATCATCAAGTGGATTACCCTTGACAGCTCCGAAACCGGTCTGCAGTACTACTGGGCTAACGGCACACTCGAAGGCCCCGGCGGCACCAAGGACACCGTTGCTTCGGGTACTGTTATGAAGAAGTCTGACGGTACGGTTGAATTCCTGGGCGGCCAGAATATGTTCGATGTATTCGTACCCGCTGGGCAGAACGCTTCCGGTAAAAATCAGACTCAGTACGACGAAACCATCAATAACCTCTGGCGTGATCAGGTGCGTGCCTACACCTCGGGCAGCAAAACCCGTGACAAGGCAATTGCCGACTTTAAGCAGCAGGTTGCCGATAACCTCGGTATTGATGTAGGCTAAGTTTTCTAAACAATAAGGGGCGGACGCCTTTCCGTCCGCCCCTTATTTGTATTTTAGGTGTGTTTGCTTTACAAGTTAACACCCTTTCTTTTATAATAGGCATTGATGCACTTAACCGGAGGTGAATGTTTTATGCGCCACAAGAGCGTTAGCTATGCAAAATACGGCTATATTTTTTCGTTGCCTTTTGTACTAACCTTTCTTGTATTCTCACTGTACCCCATTGTCTACACCGCAATTATCGGGTTTACTGATTTGCGCGGTCTTGGCAGAACGAGCTTTCGTTTTTTAAGTAACCCGTTTGATAATTTTATTGCTGTTCTTAATGCACCTTCCTTTCAGGTTTCACTTTTTAATACGGCGCTGATGTGGATTATTAACTTTATCCCGCAGATTCTGCTGGCCCTTTTACTGACGGCGTGGTTTACAAACAGCCGCCTTAAAGTCAAGGCACAGGGTGCGTTTAAGGTTTTAATCTATATGCCGAATATTATCACGGCGGCGACGATTGCAATTCTCTTTAACTCCATGTTTGCTTACCCCAAGGGTCCGGTCAATGACCTGTTACTAAGCTTAGGGGCGATTAGCAGCCCGATGGATTTCATGGTCAACCGCTGGGCCGCTAGATATATTGTTTCCTTTATTCAGTTTTGGATGTGGTACGGAAATACCATGATCGTACTGATTGCCGGTGTTTTGGGTATTAACCCCACACTGTTTGAGGCGGCGGAGATGGATGGTGCTACCGGCACACAGATTTTCTTTAAGGTTACGCTCCCAAGCCTTAGGACAATTTTACTGTATACGCTGGTTACGAGTATGATTGGCGGCTTGCAGATGTTTGATATTCCAAAGCTGTTTATAACGGGCGGTCTGGGCGGACCGGATAACGCAACGCTCACCACCAGCGTGTTTATCTTCAATCAAGCATTTAGCGGAAGCTATTTGTATAACAGGGCGTCGGCTGCAAGTATGATTATGTTTGTCATTATAATGATGCTATCCGGCATACTGTTCTTTGTAATGCGCGATAAAGACGCTGAAAAACTAGAAAAAGAGAATAAAGCGCTTAGAAAAGCCGAAAAAGCGGCATCAAGGGAGGCGGAGCTATGAGAAGTAACGACGCGATATCCCCGACCGTTTCTAAGGTTATTATCTATATTGTCTGCATTTTTCTGTCCTTGCTTAGTATATTCCCTTTCTGGATCATGTTCATGAACGCGACGCGGGGAACCTTTGAGATTCAGCAAAGCGCAATATCCTTGCTGCCCTCAAAGTATTTTCTTAGCAACCTGAGCATCCTGCTGGGGAAAAGCTTTAACCCGTTTATCGGCTTCCTTAACTCCATGATTATATCCACCGGCTCTACAGTTTGTGCGGTATACTTTTCTTCCTTAACCGCTTATGGTTTGGTGGCTTACAACTGGCGGCTGCGTCAGCCGTTCTTTACGTTTATCATGTGTATATTAATGATACCCGCGCAGATGTCCAGTATCGGCTTCTTGCAGTTTATGTACAGCCTGCATTGGACGAACAACTTTTTGCCGTTAATTCTGCCTTCTATTGCCGCACCGGCAATGGTGTTCTTTATGCGGCAATACCTAATGGCTACGCTGTCACTTGACATCATCAATTCGTCGCGCATCGACGGCTCCGGGGAGTTTAATACCTTTAATCGTATTATTCTGCCTATTATGAAGCCAGCCATCGCCACTCAGGCAATTTTTGCGTTTGTGGGAAGCTGGAACAACCTGTTTATGCCCCTTATTTTGCTGACCAATCAGGATAAATATACCATGCCAATTATGGTAAGCCTGTTACGCGGCGACGCCTATAAAACGGAGTACGGCTCAATTTATTTGGGGCTATCCTTCACGGTACTGCCGCTGTTTATCATTTACTTCCTGCTTTCTAAGTATATTATTGCTGGCGTAGCGCTAGGCGGCGTCAAGGAGTAACGAAAGGCCCCCCTCGCTGTGCCTGCTCCTCGGTTAAATTATTATACTAATATCCGATTTAAAGGTGTATAATGTATAAAAACAAGTGAAAAGCTTTGGTCTATGAGTTTTCACGCGGGTTTTTATCTGCATTCTGCACTTTTCGATGAGATTAGTATCAGTGAGACATAAGGCGGCCTCGGAACCAGGACGTCCTGTTCAGACGTTCTGGTTTCAGCTTTGCCTTTTCTTGTGTTTGTATGTAATTTTGTGTATTCCCCCTGCATAATACTATTTTCCAATGAAAGTATTGATAAAAAATTTGCGTCAAAACCCATATATCAAAGCTTCTGACTTGATTTTTTATATGCTTTTCAATCGGATAATACTATAGGAGAAAACTATGGACAATCAGTAAGCTGCCGTTGTACCGCATGTCTTGGTTTTATATTTTGCATTAAACGCAATACAAAACGTATGCCGCGTTGGTGCAAGGCCCGATGCCGGGGTTATAATAATAATTTTTAGGAATAAAAGTGAGTGAAACAAAATGAAACAGGATTTTACCGCACGGGCACAGGAGCTTGTGTCCCAAATGACATTAGAAGAAGCGGCATCTCAGCTTCGCTATGACGCGCCCGCTATTCCCCGCCTTGGTGTACCCGCTTATAACTGGTGGAACGAAGCGCTGCATGGTGTTGCCAGAGCCGGAACGGCCTCGGTTTTCCCGCAGGCAATTGGTATGGCCGCAATGTTTGACCCCGAGTTTTTGCAGCAAATTGCAGATGTAATTGCAACCGAAACCCGTGCGCGCTTTCATGCCCTTTCCGAGCTGGGCGACCGTGATATCTATAAGGGGCTTACCATGTGGACCCCCAATATTAATATCTTTCGGGATCCTAGGTGGGGACGCGGGCAGGAAACCTACGGGGAGGACCCGTTCCTGACCAAGAGCCTGGGCAACGCGTTTATCCGCGGTCTGCAAGGGGACGGAGAGTACTTGAAAACTGCCGCCTGTGCAAAGCATTTTGCCGTTCACTCAGGACCTGAAGAGCTGCGTCACAGCTTTGACGCTAAGGCGACCCCAAAGGACATGGAGGAAACCTACCTGTATGCCTTTGAGTCCGCGGTAAAGGATGCGGGCGTAGAGACCGTTATGGGCGCGTATAACCGTGTAAACGGGGAACCGTGCTGCGGCAGCAAGACCCTGCTTGTGGATATTTTGCGGGAGCGCTGGGGCTTTGGCGGGCATGTGGTCTCCGACTGCTGGGCAATCAGAGATTTTCACGAGCATCACAAGGTTACCAACACGGCGCTGGAATCCGCTGCCCTTGCCATTAACAATGGCTGCGATTTAAATTGCGGCAACGTTTACCTGTATATGGTTATGGCGTATCAGGAGGGACTGGTCAGCGAGGAGACTATCCGCAACGCGGCCACCCGCCTTTTTGCAACAAGATTGCGTTTGGGGCTGTTTGATACCAATTGCGAATATGCAAATATTCCCTTTGACAGAAACGATTGTGAGGAGCACCGCGCACTGACACTGGAGGCCGCCAAACGTTCGGCGGTTCTTCTAAAAAATGACGGAATCCTGCCGCTTGACCGCAAGAAGATTCGCTCCCTTGCAGTCATCGGTCCAACCGCCGATTCCCGCAATGTGCTGGAAGGCAATTATTGCGGTACAGCGTCGGAGTATATCACAAACCTTGAGGGCATCCGTGAGGCTGCGGGCTCGGATATCCGCATCTACTACTCCATAGGTTCTCATCTGTACAAAGATAAGGTGGAGCCGCTTGCAATGGCAAATGACCGCATTCAAGAGGCGGTAGCCTGTGCAAAGATGAGCGACGCGGTAGTCTTGTGCGTGGGGCTGGATGCAACCATAGAAGGCGAGCAGGGTGATACCGGTAACAGCTATGCCTCCGGCGACAAGCCCGACCTCTATCTCCCCGAAGCCCAGCGTATCCTGATGGATGCGGTGCTGGCGGTGGGTAAGCCGGTTATTTTGGTTCTGAATACCGGCAGCGCGATGGATATCAGCAGCGCGGCGGATCGCTCCGCGGCGGCGCTTGCTTGCTGGTACAGTGGGGCACAAGGCGGCCGCGCGTTGGGCAAGCTGCTTTTTGGCGACGAAAACCCCTCCGGCAAGCTTCCTGTTACCTTCCATTATGATGGAACCCTGCCTGATTTTCAGGATTACAGTATGCACGGACGCACCTACCGCTATATCAGTGATAAGGCGCTGTATCCATTTGGTTTTGGTCTGTCTTATACCTCATTTGAGTACGAAAAGCTGGAGGTCGGCCCCATTCATAAAGGAAAGCCACTGGCCGCAACTGTTACCGTCAGGAATACCGGTTCTCGCGACGGTGCCGACGTGGTGCAGCTTTACCTGAAAAACCACGCGGCGGAGAATGCAGCCGATTCGCGCAATGCCGCGGTACGCGATAAGGTGGGCGAACAGCCCCACCACGCGCTGTGTGCGGTTAAGCGTGTTTCCCTTAAGGCGGGAGAAAGCGCCGTGGTTTCCCTTGAGATTGGTGAGAAAAGCCTTTTCACCGTACTGGAGGATGGCAGCAAGGTGGTCCTTTCCGGCCGTTATACCCTATATGCAGGCGGTAGCCAGCCCGATGGGCGCAGCATCGAGCTTGCGGGCAGCAGCCCCTTATCGGCTGAGATTATTGTGGAATAGCAGATAAAAATCCGCGTGAAAATCCATAAGCCTAAGCTTTTCACTTGATTTTTATGCGCTTGAAAAGAGGTTCACCGCAAATTTTCGCTGAGTTATGGCGGCACAAACGCCGAAGAAAACCTGCAAGCCCTTTGTAAACCCTGCCAATCATGACACACGCTCAATGATACGAGGAACAAAACATATTGATACTAATATCCGATTTAAAGGAGTATAAAAATCAAGTGAAAAGCTTTAATTTATGGGTTTTCACGCGGATTTTTATCGACTCTTTTTGAGGGGATTAGTATGACGAAGCTCCGTTGAAAATTTCAGCGGAGCTTTTTGCTTGGTTTGGTTTACCAATACAATGTATATACTTATTGGTTGAACACTTATAAGCTGTGAATATCCGCAACAAAAACAACAGGATTTTAACTAAAAATCAAGGTAAGATGATATCGGAAGGAGGAATTAAGGATGAATGTGCTAGCTGAATTTAATGAAGCGATGAAGTATATTGAACAGAATTTAATGTGCAATATTGAGCTGAATCAGGTTTCGCGAATAGCTGGTTGTTCAGAATACCATTTTCGCAGAATGTTTTCATTTCTTTCTGGAATGCCCTTGGGTGAATATATTCGCCGCAGACGGTTATCAGCAGCAGCGATCCTTTTACAAACGGAATCAGTAAAAGTCATTGACTTAGCGTTACGGCTAGGCTACGAAACACCCGAAGCCTTTACAAAGGCGTTCCAGGCAATGCATGGAGTAACTCCGTCTCAGGCCAAAAAGGAAGATATCGCACTTAAAGTTTTACCGCCAATAACCTTTCAATTAACAATTAGTGGAGGAATAGAAATGAATTACCGAATTATCGAAAAGAACGAATTTAATATTGTAGGCTTTAAAAAGAGAATCACATTGCAGTTTAGAGGCATTAACACTCAAATGGGCTCGTTGTTACAAAAACTCACCCCTCAAATTATTGCCGAGCTTAAGGGCTTGTGCGACATTGAGCCGAAAGGCATACTCAATGTGTCGGCGAATTTTCAAGAGAGAACTATAGAAGGTTCTGAGCTCGACCAGTATATTGGTGTAGCGACTTCACAAACGGGTTCAAACCTCTATGACATCCTGCATGTGGAGGCATCCACTTGGGCGGTGTTCAAAGTGGTTGGGGCTTTCCCGGAAGCTCTTCAGAATACATGGGCTAAAATATACGCCGAATGGTTCCCTGCATCAGGATATGAATTGACCGGTGGGCCTGAGTTGCTGTGGAATGAAAGTCCTGACACAAGCAGAGCAGATTATAAAAGTGAGATATGGATTCCTGTTCGTAAAATTTAGAATAAACCCGCAATAAGTTATATTCGCTTTGTTTGGCTTTGCAACCACTGCCTAAATATGTTATAATCCTACTAAATATTTTGCAGACGAAGGCAGCGTCAAAGAATGAAGCTTACAATGAGCTATAAAAAGCTATGGAAGCTCCTGATTGATAAGGATATGAAAAAGCGCGACCGGATGGAGAAGACCGGTATCAGCAATTTTACCATCAGCAAGAGGAACCGTAGGGCGAATGCCCAGGCCGATATTCTGCTGCGGATTTGCGAGGTTTTTGACTGCAGCATCGGCGATATCGGCGATGCTGATCCCATAAACACGAGGGAGGAAAAATCAGAAAGAACAACACACAACCGCGCAGATTATCCAGCATGAAAACGACCACTGCGACGGGATTGTGATAGAAATGAAAAATGCAACCTGAAAAGCCTGCCGGATGATGTTCCTATCGACCGTGAAAATGCTACAGTTTTGTGAGGTGAAGCCAATGAACCGTCAACAGTTAATCGAATACTGCCTGACCTTCCCCGGCGCGTACGAGGACTACCCTTTTGATGAATTTAAGGACGACAATGCAACGGCCGTCATGCGACACAGAGGCAACAAAAAATCCTTTGCGATGATTATGCGGCATAACGGTCAGCTTTATCTTAATTTGAAGTGCGACCCATTGGAGGCGGATTTTCTTCGTCAGGCCTATAAGGACGAAATTCCTGCGTATCACCAAAACAAGCAGCACTGGAACACCATTATTATGGGTGGCGACGTTCCCGAAGAAGAAATCAAGCGGCAGATTGTCAACAGCTTTGACTTAACCAAGCCAAAGGTGAGGAGGCGAAAAAGTGTTTGAAGATATCAAGTCAAGAATAGCCGAGCCCGAGGTAGGCAAAATTGTCGCCCTTGCAGCCATTGACGGTTCACCGGAGGGGGTGGCGCAAGAAGCCGAAAAGTATCTCTCATCGGACAATCTTCATTTTTATGGCTGGCTGGACGGAGATAAGATCCTCGGCATTTGCGGGTTTGAAATTCATACGGATAAAGTGGAAATTCATCTTATCGCTGTAGCAGAGGAGCTGCATCGTCAGGGCATAGGCTATGCAATGGTCGCGGCATTGCGCAATTCCTATCCTCTGCCGCTTGAAGCAGAGACAGTCGAGGAAGCGGTTGGGTTTTATCGCAGGAGCGGCTTTGAAATAACCCCCTTCCCAGACCCGGAGTGGGGTGAAAAGTACACCTGCGTACTCAAATACCGCTGCCCGTGGGGTGATACAGACGATACGCTCATGCGGGAATACCACGACACCCAATGGGGCAAGCCGTGCTTTGACGAGCGCACCCTTTTTGAAATGCTGACGCTGGAGGGTGCCCAGGCAGGGCTTTCCTGGTCTTGTGTGCTGCATAAGCGGGAGAACTACCGTGCCGCCTTCGACGATTGGGATATTGCCAAAATCGCCGCCTATGGCGAGGATAAAGTGGCAGAGCTGCTCCAAAACCCCGGCATTATCCGCAACAAGATGAAAATCCGCGCGACCATTGGGAACGCACAGGCGGTGCTACGGCTCGGTTCAATTTCCGATTTCATCTGGAGCTATACGGACGGCAAGCCCATTGTAAACGGATGGAAAGTGCAAGGCGAAATACCGGCTAAAACAGAGCTGTCCGACAAAATCAGCAAGGATATGAAAAAGCTCGGGTTTTCCTTCGTCGGCAGTACGATACTCTATTCCTATCTGCAAGCCATCGGCGTGGTTAATGACCATATTATGAGTTGTGCATTTTCGGGGGTCAGTAAATGAGCGGGCTGAAATACGCCGCCTAAGAACTCGGCGAAGCCCACCGTGCCTTGCTATCCACTCTACAGAGGTGTGAAAAGATGGGCACCAATAAATTAACTCAAACACACCGGACATTACCGGAACGGCGAATCGGCGCTTTGAACATCGCGCTGAGTAAAATTAGCGAGAAGCTGGAGGAAGTCGTATGAACATGGAACGCGTTTACAAAATGATCTTCGCCGATGTGTATCCGTTGCTGGTGGCAAAAGCGGAGCGCAAAGGTAAAACCAAAGACGAGGTGGATACCCTCATCTACTGGCTGACGGGCTACGATGTCGTCGGTTTGCAAGCACAGCTTGCTAAGCGAGTAGATACGCAGACCTTCTACACCGAAGCCCCGCAGATAAACGCGAACGCAAGCAAAATCACCGGCGTTATCTGTGGCTGCCGCGTGGAAGAGATTACCGACCCGATCTATCAAAAAGTTCGCTGGCTGGATAAGCTGGTGGACGAGCTGGCTAAGGGTAAGGCGATGGAGAAAATTTTAAGGAAATAAAGGCGTGCCGATAAGTGTAGGTTCGCCGAAATCCTGCAAGGAAACAATTCATTACAGTTAATATATGGAGGGCTTGAGCAATGAACGTGAAAAACCAGCTTGAGTATTATGAATCAAAACTAAACTATGAGACCGACCCGTCTGATCTATTCTCGGCACTTAGCGAGGGCAGGGACGTAGTGGTAATTGATGCACGCCAACCGCACGCTTATGCAAATGAGCATATTCCTACAGCAATTAACATCCCCCATAGAACGATGTCCGAAGAAAGCACTGCCATGCTTGACCGCACTAAGCTATATGTCTGTTATTGCGATGGTATCGGATGTAACGCTTCAACAAAGGGCGCATTAAACCTCTTAAGGCTTGGCTTTCAAGTAAAAGAGCTTATTGGTGGTATCGAGTGGTGGAAGAAGGATGGATACGCTACAGAGGGTGAGCATGGGCAGCCGGGAGAGGCAGTAAGCTGCGGCTGCTAAAAGTGCAAAAGCTCCGCTTCGCGTTTATAATCATCCTTGCTTCCCAATATGTCTTATGACTAAATAAAGGAGCGAATCCGTTGCAGTACATCTATACCTATCTCTGCATTGTCAGTGTGATTGCAATTATTCTCACCCTGCACGATAAACGCGCCGCAACCAAGAGAAATTGGCGTGTGAAGGAACGAACCCTGCTGATTGTGTCCGCCCTTGGCGGCTCGTTAGCCATGCTGCTGACAATGCTCGCCGTTCGGCACAAGACAAGACACGCCAAATTCATGGCGGGCATTCCGATTATAATTGCTTTGCAAATTGTGGCAGTGCTTGCGGTTCTTCATTGGAGGGGTGTGCTTTGAAAGAGTACAAGCTGACCCGCACTAGCCGCGAAGCCATCGCGCTGTATGCCCACCACTGGGGCTGGAGCATATCAGGCGGATGAACCGTTCGGGCAAGTTCTGGCTGAGGACATTACAAGCAATTAACACAAAGATTCGAGTTGATTAACGGCAAACGCACTGATATGTCAATGCAACGGAAAGGGCAAAGATATGAAATACGGCACATTTTTCAAATCTGTCTACGCCGCCGTGCGGCAAATTCCCAAAGGGAAGGTGGCGACCTACGGCGATATCGCCGCGGCAATCGGCTCTCCTAGGGCGTCGCGGGCGGTAGGCTGGGCGCTGCACGTCAACCCGGAGCCGGTTGTTACGCCGTGCCACCGCGTTGTGAACCGATTTGGAAAGCTTTCCGAGAGCTTCGGCTTCGGCGGGATTGAGGAGCAGCAAAGGCTGCTTATGCACGAGGGCGTTAAAGTAATGGACGGTGCCGTTGATCTTAAAAAATACAGAACAAAACTGGAGGCTTTATGGCAATAAACAACTGGAAAAAGAACGCCGGATTCTTTATTGGAGGACAATTTCTTTCAATGTTCGGCTCTATGCTTGTGCAGCACTCCATAATCTGGAGCATCACGCTTGAAACAAAATCCGGCTGGGTTATGACACTATTCACCTGCGCGGCACTTCTGCCGATGGTGTTCATTTCCTTATTTGCCGGCGTGTGGGCTGACAGATTCAATAGGAAAATTCTAATCATTATTTCAGATGCAAGCATCGCCTTAGTAACACTCGGGTTGGCGATAACATATATCTCAGGCTATAAAAATATTTGGCTCATGCTTATCATCGTAACCGTCCGCGCTTTCGGTCAAGGTATTCAGCAACCGGCAGTGAGCGCGGTGATTCCGCAAATTGTTCCAAGCGAAAGCCTGACGCGATTTAATGGAGTTCAAGGAACCATTCAGTCTTTGAATATGTTTGCTGCCCCAATGGTTGCCGCCGCGCTGTTGACCCTCATGCCTCTTGAGTATATTTTTTTTATTGATGTTGTTACCGCTGTCGCAGGAATATCTGTGATGCTGCTGTTCGTAAAGGTACCGAATCCTCCTGAAAAGGAGTTTGCAGGAACAGGATTAAAGGCATACTTTTCAGAAATCAAAGAGGGCTTTTCTTATATCGGAAAAAAGCCGTGGCTTAAATCGCTATTGGCTTTTAGTGTGCTTTTCTCTCTTTTAATTACACCTGCCGCAATGCTTACGCCGCTACAAATAGCGCGTTCATTTGGCGATGACGTATGGCGGCTGACTGCTCTTGAAATAGTCTTCTCTGTGGGAACAATGACTGGCGGAATTGTAATCTCTGCATGGGGCGGGCTAAAAAACAAGACACATACGGTCGCACTTGGCTGCGCGGGAATGGGTTTTGCTTCGCTGATGTTGGGCGTGGTGCCGAATTTCCTGGTTTATCTGGTATTTATGATGCTTTGCGGCGTTTGTATACCAATTTGTAATACGCCGTCTATGGCACTTTTGCAAACACATATCTCACCTGAAATTTTAGGCCGCGTTATGGGTGTTTATATGATGCTTGCGGGTTTTGCAATGCCGGCTGCGATGCTTGTTTTTGGTCCGGTCGGAGATATTATTAAGATTGAGTGGCTTTTAATCGCAACCGGAGTTGTCATATTTTTGGGAGGGTTTGTACTGCTTCGCTCCAAGGAACTGGTAAAAATCGGTGGCGCGAAGGCTCCTGAAATTTCGGAGGAAGGAATATAGACAATATGTGGCGGTGTGAAAAATGCGGGCGTGAATTTCAGAATATTGACCAGAGCCATTTTTGCGGAAAAGTTGACAGTATTAACGCTTATATCGCAGACCAGCCGGAGGAAGTTCGCCCGCTGCTTCAGCAAATCCGCGAAACAATTCGTGCAGCAGCACCCGAGGCAAGCGAGAAGATTTCTTGGAATATGCCGACATTCTGGCAGGGCGAAAACCTGATTCACTTCGCCGCGTTCAAAAAGCATATCGGGCTTTATCCCGGCGGTGAGGCGGCGGGCGAATTTTCAGAACGGCTTACAGACTACAAAACCAGCAAGGGTGCAATTCAACTGCCACTGGGCAAGCCCATTGATTTTGCGCTGATTACCGATATTGTCAAATGGAGGCTTAGTCAGATATGACCACAACCATTAAAAACAACATCGCCATCGTCCATAGCAACGAGGTTATCATCACCGACGGGCAGTCTGCGCTCGACTTCATTGCCACGGTAGGCTATGAGCATAATGTGCATAAAATTGCCGTCAACAAAGCCGCCGTCACCGAGGATTTTTTCAAGCTCTCCACAGGACTTGCCGGAGATATCGTTCAGAAATTCGTCAATTATCATGTGCGGTTTGCCATCATCGGTGATTTTTCAGGCTATACCAGCAAGCCTCTGCATGGTTATATTTATGAGTGCAATCAGGGCAGCCACCTGAATTTCGCTGCTACCGAAGAAGAAGCCGTTCGGAGATTGAGTGTATGAGCGCTCAATTGCATGACGAGAGAAACTCTTAACAGGCTGAATTCTTTCCAGTCTACACACGAATGGGGCTATAGTTTTACTGCTTGATGAGTGGAGCGCGAATCTTGATGCAATTAAATAAAAAGTAACTATGCAAGAAACGCCGGTTAACATAAAGGCGAATGCAATCATCGAAGATCGAATAGCTAAAGTTTTACGATATTTTGACGAAATAGTAATTGTAAGCATTATTATAGAAGAGGGGAATCATCCGTGATTAACGTGACGAATAAAATTCAAGCGCAAGCCAATCCGCGCTATCCAGCCAGCGACAATGCCAGGCAGCCCACCTCTGCCGCTAATGTGCCGGAAGAGGCGGTAAAGCAGGATACCTTTCAAGCCGAAAAAACCGCTGCCGCTCCCACCGCATCCGGCATCTACATCAGAACCTACGGCGCAAAGGTTGACCAAGCTACCGTTGACCGGTTGCAGCAGCAGCTTGATAAGAATACCGAGGCTCTGCGCGCTTATGTCAGAAAGCTCATCTCCAACCAAGGGAATATCCCAAGCTCCATTGACGCAGAAACCGTAAAAAATGCGCAGCTTTCCATTGCCGAGGACGGCGAATGGGGTGTTAACGCGGTGAGTGACCGTCTCTTTGAATTTGCCAAGGCAATTAGCGGCGGCGATAAATCAAAGCTGGACACCATCAAAGCGGCTATTGATAAGGGCTTTGCGCAGGCAAGCCAGGCTTTTAACGGAACCCTGCCCGATATCTGCAACAAAACCTATGAGGCCACAATGAAAAAGCTGGACGACTGGGCAAACGAGCAATAAATGAAGTAGCTTCAATAAACTCATAGAGTCTCATACTATTCTCCGATAAAAGTGTTGATAAAAATCTGCGTCAAAATCCATAAATTAAAGATTTTGACGCAGATTTTTATACACTTTTTAATCGGAGAATAGTATCATGAGAAACCGTGCGGGGGCAATGCTTTTTATTGCTGTGCGGTTTCTCATCTTTTTGTGTCTATGGGTTTGGTTTGCCGTGGTTTACGGCTTATGCGGTTCGTGCCGGTCGGCAGTCTTTACCTTAATGCATGCCTTAACCAGCGAGGCGGTCACCTGAGCACCGAACTCGGCAAGATAGCGGCTTAATTCCTGCGATTGTGCGCCGCCGGTCAGGTAGCGCGCGGGCAATGTGTTGAGTGCCAGCGCCGCAACATCCTTGCGGCATTCGGTACAGGTGCAGACATTCATGCGCGCTATGATGGTATCAATGTTTTGAGTAATGGCAAGCTCCGCCAGGTTAATGAGGTCATAACCGGATTTTGGCGTATCCGACACAGGCTCAACCGGCTCGGGTGCGGCAGACTGCCTCGCCGCTTCGCGGGGTTCGGTCTGCGGGGTGATATTCTCCTGTGTGAGAGAAGTCACGGTGGGGACGGGAGCGGGCTGCTCGGTCGGGGTATCTCTTTGGGTTAGGGGCTCCCCCTCTGCAGGCGGGGGGGAGACACGGTGTGGCTCTATGGGTGCTGCGGCGGGCGCGTAGGCTCTGCTGGTTGCGCTGGGAGTTTTAAGCGTCTTTAACAAACGATTCGCCGCGTCGGCCGGAACCGCCTTCTTTTTTACCGGCAAAGGCTTGGCGACGGGTACACCGTCATCCTGCTTTTCGGCATCCAGCGCCTCGTCACGGGCGCCGCTGGTCAGCAGGTTTAGTACATGGGCGGTCTTATTGCTGCTTTTTTTCGCCATTGGTCTCACTCCGTTTCAACAGTTCCTGAATCATCGCGTTATAGTCACGCGCGGCCACCGACTTGGGCGCATAGGTCATTACTGTTTCGCAGTGGGCGGGGGCTTCCGCCACCGCTACGCTGGTATGTATCTTTGCCTTAAACACCACCGTGCCCAGCTGCCGCGCCACAATCTTTGCAAGGTCTTCCACATCCTTGGTCAGGTTAACCCTGTTATTATACTTCGTCAGTAAAATTCCATCAATGATTAGCGCATGGTTATAATACCTGCGCACGGTATCAATCGTTTCCTTTAGCTGCGAAATGCCCTGCAAACTTAAAATCTCAGGCACCATTGGGATAATCACACTAGTGGATACGGTATAGGCGTTGACGGTAAGAATGCTGAGGGCGGGGGGCGTATCAATGATGATATAATCGTACTGCAAAGCAGTCTCGCCCATCGCCTCTTTTAGGATATGCTCGCGCCCGGGAAAATTAAACTCAAGCTCCGCGCCGCTTAAAAGGATGTTTGAGGGCAGAATATCACAGGCAAGGGTACTCTGTATCGCGTCCTCAAACGGAATACGCCCTTTTAAAACCTCGTAAATGGTGGGGCTTTCGTCGGTTTCCGCTCCCAGACTGTAGCTGAGATTTCCCTGCGGGTCAAGATCTATGGCGAGAACCCGAAACCCTAAAAGAGTCAGTCCGCCTGCAAGAGAAGCGCTTGTGGTGGTTTTACCGACACCGCCCTTTTGATTGGTGATCGTGATGATCTTCATGCAGAATCCACCTTACAGTAAAAATCCGGTCTGGTTATACCCAAGACCTGTCACAACTACGCTGCGCAGTTTTGGGTCGCCGAACAGGTCATATTGATCCGACTCGTCCTCAATGTTGCGTACAATGGGACGCAGCGGTTGAGACTCATGGTTTTTAATCACAATGCCAATAATACCGTTGCTAAGACGCACACAGGTACCCACAGGGTAGGGGGCAACCTTGCGCAGAAAAACCCGCACAAACTCCTCGTCAAAAAAGGTGCCGACACCGCCCATGATGTACTCTATGGCCTCACTGGGCAGGTTTGGTCGCCGGTATGGGCGATTGGAGGTCAGCGCGTCATACACATCGGCAATACTGAGTATTCTGCCGAACACGGGAATATCCTTTCCAGAAAGGCCATAAGGGTACCCCAAGCCGTCCACGCGTTCGTGGTGGCTGAGAATACCATCAAAGGCAAGCGGGGGAATAATGTTTTTGCCCTTAAAATAGTTTGCGCCATATAAAGGGTGCAGCTTGATTATCGTAAACTCTTCCCGCGAAAGGCGCGCGGGTTTATTGAGAATTTCAAGAGGAATATCAAGCTTGCCAATGTCGTGAAGCATGGCGCACAGGCCAAGCTCATACAGCTTATGGGTGTTGTAGCCCATGGTAATGCCCATGGCAATCGAGAGCACCGCCACGCTCAGGCAGTGATGGTAGGTATAATCGTCATACATTTTAAGGTCGATGATGCTGGTCATAAACTGGCTGTTGCTGGAGATGTCCTCTATCAGGTTTTCGGTAATAGCACCGATGGTATCAATCTGCCGAATCACCATCGCGTCGCTTTGACCCTTAAAATTGATGTACAGCTGCTTGATTCCCGCCACCGCTTTGATTTTTAAATCCTCATCGATGGTACCCTCAATCACTACATCGTCGTTTACGCCGTCGTTAATATATGCGCCCGCAAAGCCGCATGCCTTGAGTCTTCTAATGTATGCCTCGGTGAGCGTTTCGCCCCTTTTTAGCATAATGGTTGTATAATCTTCGTAATCATACAGCCGGATATCGCGGGATATCACCATCCCGGGCATTAACTGGTTTGTGGGCAGAAAAATCATAGCTGACAAATCCTATTCCATGTTGTTAGCGTCATTGTATTATCATGTCGTAAGGCCTCACACTGACGTGCGGGAAAATGCCAAATAAACCAATATAGCGACATAGCTTAACACCATACCTACAAAACTTTGCATAAAACGATTCCATTTTATTTTAACACAGACAGGGTTTTTTTTCAAACATTCTAGGTAAGAATAGATTGTAAATAATTCGGCAATTTTCCAACCGTACTGTAGTGTGCTGCATAAAGGACGGAAATACCGCATATGGACTTTTCCTTCCTGCTAAGCGGGTTTAGTATAACGCGCTACATCAAAAAGAGCCTTCAATTCACCAGCGTGAATTGTAGGCTCTTTTTATCTGTAAACTCTACTTTTTTTGAGGCAATTAGTGTTCGCTGCCGCGGACCGGGCGGGTGGGTCAGGCGTTCTCCTCATAGGTATGGGTGCATACCTCATGAATCTTGTCGCGCAGGGCAAGTGCGTCCTCAAAGGCGGGGGTGCGCAGGGAGGGGTTTCGCAGCAGGGCGGCTGGATGCATGGTTCCCATCACCAGGCGGCCGTCCTTTTCTATCCACCTGCCATGCTCCACCGTCACCTTAAAATCCTCCGAGATAAAGCGCTTTGCCGCAATGCGTCCCACACACACAATAATTTTAGGGTTGATGAGTTCAATTTGCCGGGTTAAGTGGGCAAAGCATGCCGCCTGCTCCTCCGGCAGCGGGTCGCGGTTCTCTGGCGGACGGCATTTAATAATATTCGCGATATAGATGTTTTTATCCCGAAAAAGCCCCACGCAGGACATCAGCTTGTCAAGCAGCTTCCCCGATCGACCCACGAAGGGCTTGCCCTCCTCATCCTCCTGCGCGCCGGGAGCCTCACCGATTAACAGCACCTCGGCATTTTCTGCGCCGACACCAAAAACCACATTGGTACGCGTTTCGCACAGTGTGCAGCCCCGGCAGGTCAGTACCGATTGTTCCAGTTGCTTTAGTGTGTTTTCCATTCGCAATTTATCCCCTTCATTTCAAACTACGACTGCATTATACCATAAATCGCCCTGCGAGTACAAAAAACCCTGTTGTTATGATTTTAGGGGAAAGAAAACAATTCGCCGCCGGGCTCAGTTTGCCGAACACTCCCACCCCGGGTTTAATATGATGTAATACTGACCGACCTATACACAAATATTCATCGTGTCATACAGGGGGAACCGAAATTGAACACGAACTACGGCCCGAATAACGGGCCAAACCTTGCACGGCTAGAGCCGCTGCGGGCAAGATTTGGAGAGGAGCGGGCGAAAGGGGTATTCCGCGAGGCCGCACAGAAAAACCGGCAGACTGCGGCTGTCATGGTTAACGACGAAAACCTGCGTTTTCGCACCCTGTTTGCGCTGATGCCCGATATCAAACAGCAGGAAATGTATGAGGAGCTGGTGCCGCGCAACCGTGCGGCGCTGTACTGGACGGGTAAAATCCTTAACGATAACGAGCTGACGGCAAACCTCAAGGAAGAAAAAGACCCAATCACCGAACACGAGGCCCTTGTATGGATGTTAAAAAGCGGCTTTGCGGATGATGGCAAGGATAATGCCTTTGCGCGCGTGCTGGACGGTGCCGCGGCGCTGCTTGCAGACCGCTACCACGACAAGGAAAACCTGCCGCTGATGGCGGATATGCTGTTTCGCCGCGCGCGGGCAGGGTACCTTGTGCATGACCTTGCTTGGGCGCTGTTTCGGGCTAACGACCCCCAGGTTTTGCGCCTTGCGGCAAACCACCTGCGCTCTCCCCAGTCGGAGGAGTATAACCTTGCCTGCTCGCTGCTACATTTGGAGCCCAATGAGCGCGGCGCAAACAGACAGTGGCAGTACAACAATTACATGAACTGGCTTGATGAGAATTACGACTACTTATACGCCACGGACGAGAGCTTTCAGTCCTCCAACGCACCCAACGCCTACGCGGTGGATACCGCGGCGCAATACCTGTGTAAACCCACCCTGCGCCGCACCGAGGCGATTGAAACTGCGGCTCGCGCAGAGGCCGAGCTGCCCAAGGATTTTTTAAAGCTTACAAAGGAGGAAAAGCAACGGCTTGCGCTCTATTCCAACCGTCTTAAGAAATGGAACCCCGCCCGCTGGGAGGATTTTATCAAGCAGCCGGTGGAGCGGCAGATAGGGGAAGCAAATTCCTGGGGGGAGGCGGGCGTATGATTTTAATTGCCGACCGTCCCGCAGATATTGCGGCGATTTCGCAGGGGCTCCCCGAGGATGGAGTGGAACGGAAAATCCTTGCCATTCTTGCAAACAGCCAGACCACCTATCGTTACCGCTCACAGGACGACCTGCTGTTTGAGCTTGCCCTGCGCCGGGAGATTATTAATGCCTCTAATGCGCTTGCGCGCAGCGGGCTGCGCTTTGCCATCTTTCGTGAGGCGGAGTGTAACACCGATTACTGGGAGCTTACCCCCGAGGGCGGTTTTCGTCAGCGCCGTGACGTAAAGCCTTCCGACGCCGTGCGCGATATCTTCACGAACGGGCGAAAGTATGCCACCGAATGTGCCACGGGAATGGTTATCGTATATCTTGGCGCACTCTTAAGCCTTATGGGGGAGGAGAAATTTAACCGCAATTTCAACAACCTGTATCTCATGAACTGGCATAACCTGCCGAGGAACCTCAGGGAGATTGGGCAGATGAACCCCGAGCCGGATTATCTGCCGGGAGACCGGCGCTACTTCGCGAACCCGGACGTTGACCCCGTCACCCCCGAATGGCAGGGAGAAAACGTCATTGACCTTGGCAACGGTTTGTATTACGGTCACGGCGTAGGAAGACGAACTGCGGATGAAATTATTAAAGCCCTCAATCGCCAGCGCAGGGAAGGTGCAACCCGAGAGGCTTACCTGATGGACTCGGCGGGCAGACCAAACTTTGAGCGCCTCGCGGAGCTAAACCGCACGGCTTGACGCCGTGAAGGGTGGATGTGTTATCCTGTTTTTAGCCTAAACCAATTCTCTTAGGGCAACCGGCGCAATCAAACGAAACCGGGCTGCGGCGGAAGACGTACCGAGCTTGCGCGATAAAACCTTTATGGAAGTATAGTTTTAGAAAAATTTCGCCTAACTAATGAAAGAGGATGACCCGGATACACAGGCCCCCATTTTGTGCGGACAAATGGGGGCCTGTACCGTCTTTTGTCTTTTACCAAAAACTCACTGTGATGATATTGTAAGCAATGGGTATGATTCTATAGAGAGCCTAGAAAAATTATTGAAAAAATAACGATGTGTAGAATTTTTTTATTTCTTTATCACAAAAGCTTTACATAATGACGATTTACATTTGGTTTAGTTGCGGTATAATGACAATTGATAATAGCTATTGGGCTAACAGGGATATTACCGTCCGGCACCGGCCGACGCATGAATATGATACCATATGACTTTTTTTAACTAACAAGGCATATCGCTTTGGTAATAAGGAGCCGCAATATGAATCTTTTATCCCACCTGCGCATAGCGCGCCATGTGCTTGCCCCATATCGCCGGGAGCAGGGGCTTGCCCGTCGCGCAGCCTTTTTCTTTGGCAATGTACGACCTGACATCTTTGGCGGTTTTATTGTGCTGCCCCATACTCCGGCCGCCAGAGCGAGGCTCGTCAACCTGCGCATTGCGCGGTGCATTAAAGAGCTGGAAGAGGGAATGAGCGGCGACCTGCTAACCAACTATAGGCTCGGAATTATATGCCATTTTATTGCGGACTTTTTCTGCTTTGCCCACAACGATTGGGCAGACCTCTCAACTCCCCAGCATTTTCGCTATGAAAGAATGCTAAACCATCACCTAAAGCGCAGGGACCTGGAAGGCAGCACCCTGCCCTATGCTTACAGCGCGCAAGAAATTATAGAAGCCCTTTGGCTTACCCATAAGGAGTATTCCGCGCTAAGCCCCGAGCACACCCACGACCTTGACTATACCGCGCGTATGTGCGCGTACCTGTTTGGGTCCGCCAACACCATTGCCCAGAACGCCGTTGTATACCCCGTCAAGGCGCTGCCCGCTGTTGGCTGATTAACCGCTTGCGAGCCCTCACTATGCTTTTCGCGCCGCCTGAAGGGATTCTCTCCGACCCGACAGGCGGCTTTTTTAGTTGGGGGTAGGACTTACTTGCAGATTTTCAAATGCTTTTCATTGGATAATGGCTTTACAAAAAACAATGCCTTGAAGGCGGCGAAGGCCGCCTTCAAGGCATTGTTTTGCTTTTTTGCGCCTTTTAGAGAATGCGGGATTCCGGGCTCCACCGGGGCGTTAAGCGCTTATGCTAATATCCGATTTAGAAGAGTATAAAAATCAAGTGAAAAGCCTTAATTTATGGGTTTTCACGCGGATTTTTATCGACTCTTTTTGAGGAGATTAGTATTAATAAGGCCTATTAGTTGCGGGCAAGCCCGCTTTTGACCGCTTCATCAGCCACCGCCGCGGCTACCGCATCCGCAACGCTCTTATCCAAGGCGCTGGGGATGATATACTCAGGCGAAAGCCTCTCAGCCGGTACCAGCGACGCGATGGCGTAGGCGGCGCGAATCTTCATCTCGTCGGTAATCTCCTTGGCGCGCACAGACAGCGCTCCCTTGAACACGCCGGGGAAAACAAGCACGTTGTTAATTTGGTTGGGAAAATCCGAGCGTCCGGTGCCTACTACGGCGGCACCGCCTTTTTTGGCCTCATCCGGCATAATCTCCGGCGTGGGGTTTGCCATGGCAAATACAATACCGTTGTTCATCGTAGAGACCATCTCTGACGTAACCAGCCCGGGACGGGATACACCGATAAAAACATCCGCGCCATTAAGGGCATCGGCCAGGCTGCCTCGCTTTCGCTCAAGGTTTGTCACCTTGGCCATTTCCTGCTGGGGCGGTGTAAGGCTGTTGTCCCCCTCACAGAGGATGCCGCCGATATCACACATCGTCAGGCTGCCAAAGCCCATGCGCAACAGCAGGGAACCAATGGCTATGCCTGCCGCGCCCGCACCGTTAATGACAATGCGAGCTTTGCCCATCCTCTTACCGGTAACCTGAAGGGCGTTTATGAGCGCCGCCGCCACGACAATTGCCGTGCCGTGCTGGTCGTCGTGGAAAACCGGGATGTCGCACACCTCTTTGAGCCGGCGCTCCACCTCAAAGCAGCGGGGCGCCGAGATGTCCTCAAGGTTAATGCCGCCAAAGCTCTTCGAGATGAGGCGGATGGTCTCAACCAGCTTATCCACATCCTTGGTGTCTACGCAAAGTGGAAAGGCGTCCACATCCGCAAACGCCTTAAACAGAGCGCATTTGCCCTCCATTACAGGCATTCCCGCGGCGGGGCCGATATCCCCTAAGCCAAGCACTGCCGAGCCGTCGGTGATAACAGCCACAAGGTTTGCTCTGCGCGTCAGCTCAAAGGATTTTTCATAGTCTGCCGCTATTTCGCGGCAGGGCTGTGCCACCCCGGGTGTATAGCATAGAGAAAGCTGTTCACGGGTGTTAATTTCACACCGCGAAATGACTTCGATTTTACCCCGCAGCCTGTAATGAAGCTGCAAAGACTGCTCGTTAATATCCATGGTTTTAACCATCCTTTCGGGAGTACTCGCTTATACCATCTGCTCGGGGCGAAAGACCTCGTCAAACTGCTCGGCGGTGAGAAAACCAAGTCCCAGCGCGGCCTCGCGCAGCGAGATATTCTGCTCATAGGCGTGCTTAGCGGTTTTGGCAGCGTTATCGTAGCCGATGGTGGGCGACAGCGCGGTCACCAGCATGAGGGAGTTGTGCAGGTTGTAGGACATTTTTTCAGTGTTTGCGCGAATGCCGCTGACACAGTGGACGCGAAATGACCGGATAGCGTCGCTTAATAGTCGCACCGACTGCAAAAAGTTATAGATACAAACAGGCATATAAACATTTAGCTCAAAGTTGCCTTGGGATGCGGCAAGACCTACCGCAACGTCGTTTGCAATTACCTGCACGGCAACCATTGTAACCGCCTCGCATTGGGTGGGATTTACCTTGCCGGGCATAATGGAGCTGCCAGGCTCGTTTTCGG
Organism: Bacillota bacterium; assembly: GCA_023433405.1. Taxonomy (GTDB): domain Bacteria; phylum Bacillota; class Clostridia; order Oscillospirales; family Ruminococcaceae; genus Acetanaerobacterium. The sequence continues at coordinate 71,871 of JAEZCT010000020.1, forward strand.
GGATAAATATCTCCCCAAGGCCGCAGCGTGGACCGCTTGAAAGCCACCGGATGTCGTTTGCAATCTTCATGAGGTTCGCTGCCAGCGCCTTGAGCGCGCCGTGGGCAAACACCAGCTCGTCTTTTGCGGTGAGTGCATGGAATTTATTATCAGCCGATACGAAGGGCTTGCCGGTCAGCTCCGCTATCTGCCGCGCGGCCTCTCGCGCAAAGCCTTCAGGCGCGTTCAGCCCGGTGCCCACGGCGGTGCCGCCCAGCGCAAGAGAGCACAGAGGAGGCAGTGCGGCCTCTATCATGCCGCAGGTTGTCTCAAGCATGGCCCGCCAGCCGCTGATTTCCTGGGTGAAGGTAATGGGGGTGGCATCCTGAAGATGGGTTCTGCCCGATTTGACAATACCGGCGTTCTCAGCCTCCAGCCGTTTAAATTCGGCGGCAAGCTCCTTTACGGCAGGCAGCAGGCTGTCCGAGATCCCCACTACCGCCGCAATGTGCATGGCGGTAGGAAAGGTATCGTTGGAGCTTTGAGACATGTTCACATGGTCGTTTGGGTGCAAAAGCCTTTCACCAAAGCGGCGGGCCGCACGGTTAGCGATAACTTCATTTACATTCATGTTGCTCTGGGTACCGCTGCCGGTTTGCCACACGGCAAGGGGGAAATGCCCGTCCAGCTCCCCGGACAGAATCTCATCGCACACCGCCTCAATCTGCGCACTGCGCGCATCCTCCAGAATACCCAGGCTACGGTTTGCGCGGGCGGCTGCTTTTTTGAGGATGGCAAATGCCCCGACAATCTCCCCAGGCATTTTTTCCGTTCCAATTTTAAAGTTTTCCAGGCTGCGTTGGGTCTGCGCAGCCCAATACCGATCCTCGGGGACCTCTATCGGTCCCATGGAGTCGCGTTCCGTACGGTAGTCCAAATCGCACAAGCACCTCGTTTCAGGTGTATTTTTTGCTGTCAGTCTCTATTGAGAAAGCGTGGGAAATTACTAAGCAAAAAAGCAGAAACTGCATAGTATATGACCACTATAATGTGAGGTGTGCTTGCTGTCAAGACTGCGTTTCGCGCAGATATACCTTACCGCTTCTTTTTATTTATCAGCGGCTCTGTGCAAAGCTTTGGTTTTGGTCTGTTCCGTAGTAGCCTACACTGGCTCATAAAATCAAAAAGCGGTAAGCACGCGAGTTTACTCGTCAAGCTTACCGCTTTGGTGTGTTTAATGCTCATTTTCCTCAGAAAGAGTATAACTTTTAATAAAAATCCATATCTGCATTTTATTGAAACGGTTTTGAGTACGGGTTTTTAACCTGGATAAACGCAAAGTGCAGGCAGCATAAAGTGTTTTATCCCTACAATATTTAGACGGCTCATTACTCTTAATCAAAAGCAACAAAAATGATAGAAGTACGTTAACCAGATTTGGCAACGTACTTCTATCATTTTTATGATATTATGGTTATTAGCAGGTGTTTATGGTTAAGCGGTGAAGAAACGCAAACGTTCTGTTAGCGGCGGTTTTATCATGCCTCTGGTACTAACTTAGTCCGGTAAATTGCGGATAGGGGTAATCTTTAAATGGTTTGTATTGAGCGGAGTCGCTAAGCACTCCACAATATAAATAAGCGCGAATAAATTGACTTTAAGCCCCGAAACAAGTAGAATTATCTATAAATGCAGATTATCTTCGGAAATATAGGGCTAAATCAAGAGATTGAGTAAATTCGCATCCTATAATACTCTTGATTTTTAAGGAAAAGGGTTCGATTTTTTTAATAGGACAACCGCTTCGTACCGGAAACAATGCAAAAAGGTCTTGATAAACGCCGCTAAGGCTTTTATGAAGCTTATCATTCACGACAAGACGGGATAGAGCGCAGGAAAGGATTGACGTAGATGCAGAAAGCTAGTTTGAGAAACCGATTGACCTTTAAGCTGCCAATGAGGGCTGCCGCAATTGTTTTAGCCATGATGATACTGCTGGCAACCGCCTTAACCCTTCTGCTTACCACCATAATGTTCAATCACACAAAGCAGACCATTGAGGTCATCGCAGACCTCAATGCCGGGGTGGCGCGCGATTATCTCAACCTGCTGCAGATTGAGTCTGCTTCCGTAGCTAAAATGGCTTATCAGCTGGTAAACTACAGCCCCACTAAGGCACACGCCGGGGCGCAGTCCCTGCTGTACTCGGTGCTTAATAACCCTGATATCTTCTCGGCCTATCTGGCGGTGGAGCCTAACGCATATATCCCCGATACCCCAAAGGGGATGTCCCTGTATGTGTTTCGAACGCAAAAACGAATGAAGCTGGATATTAATTTTGACTATGACGTATACAGCCAAGGGGAATACTACGCAGTCACCAAGGAAACCCTAAAACCCCATATCTCCGAGCCCTATTCCTACAAGCTTTCCACCGGTGATACGGTGTCGCTTATCACCATCAGCAACCCTATCATCAATTCCGCGGGTAAGTTCCTCGGTGTTGCCGCCTGCGATATTCTGGTGGAAACCCTTAATAACCTTGATTTTGAAAAGGGAGGGTACGAGAGGTCCTATACCTATCTTCTCTCCGATAAAGCAACCTACATCGCGCACTCCATGGATAAAACGCTAATGGGGAAAGATATTGGCGAAGAGATTGGGGAACTTCCGCCGGAAGCCTCCGGTCAGACTTATGACGCAGCCACCGGCGCCACTCCGGGAGGGTCGGACGCCGTTACGGGCGCGACTCCTGCCCCTGATGTAATTACCTCCGCAACACAAAATGCCTCCCGGGTACGGTATATCGCGTTAAACGGCCTGCGCGATTTTGCCGAGCGGGTTGACCACGTTCTTGGAGAAAAAGCGATGGTCGTGCATGTGCCCATAGAGGTTTCGGGGCTTGATGAAAAGCTGACCTGCGGCTTTGTCGTAAGCCGTGCCGAGGCGACACAGGATGTATTTATCATGCTGCTCGTTATTATCGCTTCATCTCTGCTCACGGTAGGGGTCATTGCGGTGTTCCTTTCGGTGATGATACGCCGCTCCCTCCGCCCCATTTACAGCGTGGTGGAGTTTGCCAATGAAATGAGCCGCGGTAACCTAAACTACAAGGCAGACATTAATACCAAGGATGAGTTCAGTCAGCTCACACAGGCCCTTGAGAACACAAGCACGGTATTAAGCGGCTATGTGGAGGATATTTCTCATACGCTGCAGGAGCTTGCCGGAGGCAACCTTACCGCTGAAACCCAGGGTGAGTATGTGGGAGATTTCGCGCCTATCAAGGACGCGCTTGAGCAGATTACCAACGACCTTAACGATGCGCTGGGTACCATCCGCATTGCCGCCGAGCAGGTAAACGCGGGGGCTGAGCAGCTCTCAAGCGGCGCGCAGGCCCTATCCTCCGGCTCTATGGAGCAATCCAGCGCGCTGGAGCAGCTCACGGAGTCCATAGAGGACGTCAACTCCATGGTGCGCCACAACGCCGAGCAGGTGCGTGAGGCGGTGAATTATGTAACGGAGGCGGGAGAAGGTGTGGCCCGGGGCAACGATGCCATGCGTGAGCTGGGTGAGGCAATGGCTGCCATTACCCGCTCCTCTGAGCAGATTGGCAAGATCAATTCCGTTATTAACGATATCGCATTCCAGACAAACATCCTTGCACTTAATGCGGCGGTGGAGGCCGCAAGGGCAGGGGCTGCGGGCAGGGGCTTTGCGGTGGTTGCGGGTGAGGTGAGAAATCTGGCGGCAAAATCCGCCGAGGCCGCCGCACAAACGAGCGCGCTCATTGAGGATTCTGTTAAGCATGTGAAAATCGGGTCGAAAATGGCTGGCCAGACCGCAAAGGTTTTGGAGGTAATAGTGGAAAAAACCGGCTTGGTGGAACAGGCAATTAGCAGGATAGATGATGCCTCCACCGAGCAGGCCAACGCCCTCGCCATGGTAATGGGCGGGGTGGAGCAGGTTTCGGGCGTCGTGCAGGTTAACTCCGCCACGGCACAGCAAAGCGCCGCCGCCAGCGAGGAGCTGAGCGGACAGGCTGCAACCATGCTGGAGCAGGTGGATCATTTCAGGCTGCGGCTTGATTAAAAGCGGGTAACCATCGGTCATTCGCGCTGTTTATCATTTGCTGCTGTCAGCGGGCTTTTAATATTTTAAGCGAAACGAAAATTACGGCCAAACGGGGACCAACTGGCCCCCGTTTAGTTATTTTACTGGTTTATGGCTAATGATAATATCCGATTTAAAAGTTATAGCTATCAAGTGAAAGCTTTGGCTTATGGGTTTTCACACGGCTTTTATCCGCGATTCTTCAATTTTCAAGAACAGTATGAGCAGTGTTTCGGTTATATTTGGAGCGTGCGTTTCCGCTAAAAAATGGCGTCGAAGGCTGTTCTGATTCCGTACAATATGGTACACTGATTATACGAATAACCGATTTACAAGAGTATAGAAATTAAGTGAAAAGCTTTAGCTTATGGGTTTTCACGCGGATTTTTATCTGCAAGTTCTACTCTTTTTGAGGAGATAAGTATTATACACAAGGCTTCTGCCAGCTGGGGCGGAATAATGCTTACCGCAATTTAATCGCTTTATCGGGGAATAGTATAAAAAAAGAGGAAGGATTATCCCACCATGAGAAGATATGTAGCGCTGTTTCTTTCCTGTCTGCTTCTAGTGCTTGCCTCCTGTGGACGAGTCCTCCCAAGCTTTTTGGGCATTGCGGGTGAACGTGCGGGGGAGGCGACCTCCGCGGCGGAAGGCATAGAGGAACCGACCACTGGGGAACGCATCTATCCAGGGGAGGAATGGACAACCGCGAAGCCTGAAACCCTAGGCGTAGATGCCGAGCTGCTGGACACCGCGAGCAGACGTATTGAGGAGAATTACCCCAACATCTACAGTCTGCTGGTTGTACGCAGCGGCGTATTGGTTTATGAGAAATACTTTCAGTATCAAACCAAAACCGATGCAAACCCCGTATACTCCGTTACCAAAAGCGTTATGTCGGCATTGACGGGCATAGCGCTGGAACAGGGGCTGATTGACAGTGTGGACCAAAAGGTGTCTGAGCTGCTACCCGAATACTTTGATGGCCTGGAGGACCCCCTCAAAAAAGAAATTACCTTGCGCCATGTGCTGACCATGACTGGAGGCCTTTCCAGCATTGACGGCAACTATTATGACTATTTCACCAGCGGCGACTGGCTAAGCTATGCGCTGGGATTATCCATGAATGAAAAGCCGGGTGAAAAGTTTGTGTATAACACAGGGCTTACACACATATTGTCTGCGGTTATAGAAGAAACCTCCGGTCAGCGCGTGCTGGCATACGCAAAAGAAAACCTCTTTTCAAAGCTTGGCATTCAGGTACGGCGCTGGGATAGCGACGCAAAAAACCGCAATGGCGGCGGTACCGGGCTGTGTATGAAACCCACAGATATGGCGCGATTTGGCTACCTGTACCTTAACAGCGGAGTATGGAACGGCGAACAGGTGGTGCCAAGGCAATGGGTAGAGGAGTCCATACAAAAGCATGTAGCCGTGTCTGGGGATACGGATTATGGGTACCTGTTCTGGATTAGCGACATCACCGACGCAGGCGGCAGGGTGCATCACACCTATCAGGCCAACGGCGCGGGCGGGCAGAAGATACTCATGGTGCCTGACTTGGATCTGGTGGTGGTCATCACTGCCGATCTCAACCGCCAATCCCTCAACTCCGCCGATACGTTTGATATCATTCCACAGTATATCCTGCCCGCTGTCGATAGCTTAGTGCAGTCAACGAAATAGATGAAGAATAGGGAGACATTATGGCTTCTCTATGCAGGCGTCGTAAGCTTTTAATGATTTCCCTTGACTTTCCCATGGTTTCGATTATGATAAAGATATCACGGTTCGACTTCTTTCGCGCTAAATAGTTTATTTATGCGGACGATATTAAGAGTGTATAAGAAGTGACAAAAGCTGCATAAAGCCCCATAGAATCATAGTGATTGGCGAGGCCTTGCTTGCTAAAATGAATTACCTGTGCCTATTGAGCTGTAATATATTTGTAAACAGCGACCTTAATTAATGATCAAGCGGAATGAGGAGGGTTGTGCCGTGACGCTGTCAAACCTTGCGTCCTTTTACTACAGCAGTTACTCGTTTACTTCGGGGAACACCTATCAATCCAATGCCATTGATGCCACAGCCTATGCGAAGGAGACCTACAAAGTCTCAAACTTCTCCAATGCGCTGCAGGCGCTCTCCACCCTCAGCACTCCCTCCGGGCTTACCAAGATCGACAGCTTTGTACAAAACGCCTATCAGGTTAGCCAGCTGGATGTGTATGACGAGCTGGGGGGTATGGTGTCATCCGGTAACATTACCGACCTGCTTTCGGGCAGTACCGGGCTTTCGGGTATGTACCGGCTTTTGGGTACCCAGCTTTCCATCAGCACCTCAGCGGTTGAAGAGCTGATGGAGTCCTCCTCCTCAGTTAGCAGCGCCATTAAGAGCTATCAGGGCTACCAGAACTACCAAAAAAACCTTGTAGCCAACCCTGTTCTGGACTTCACGGCGTAATACCAATCTCCTCAAAAAGCGTAGAACTTGCAGATAATAATCCGCGTGAAAACCCATGAGCCAAGGCTTTTCACTTGGTTTTTATTCTTCACTAACACTTTTAAGTCGGATATTGGGATAAGCTGCGCCGCAATGGAATATGACGTACAAAGCGGCGCGCCCCATACATTACGGGGCGCGCCGCTTGTTGAGTACGCAGTTGCCTTGGAAACGGAATTAGCGCCCGGGGTTTGTGGCGTGATACCCTTTTAAATCGCATACGCATATTAGTATAAGAGCAAGCCGAAAAGCCGGTAAAAATAGAATAACTCGCGCAGCATAATAAAGGAAATGGTGAGGGCGGTGAGCGAAATGAACCTGTATGAAAAGCAGATTAACAAGGAGCTGGAACGGTGGTATGCCGATATCGTCAAAAGCGCTAGCCTATTAGAGCGCGCTTCCAAAGGGATTCAAACGAGGACGCAGAAGCTGATGCCGCAAAAGGTGCAAAGCACCATCACGGCGGCGGTGGAACGGATGGTTGAGGCCGTACTGTTTGGCTCCGACCTGTTGTCGGGCATTGGAGACACCGCGAACCTCAGCCTTGCAGAGCGGGATTACCTGGCACAGCATCTGTTTCAGTCTTATATGAAAACCGCCGTGGCTGAGGGCGCCGCCTTTGGCGCGGGTGGCGTTTTACTGGGTCTTGCAGACCTGCCTGCGCTCATGAGCATTAAGCTCAAATTCCTGTTTGACTGCGCGAAGCTTTATGGCTACGATACCCGTGACCAAAACGAACGGGTATACCTGCTTTACATCTTTCAGCTTGCCTTTTCCAGCCGCGCCCACCGCCTGCAGGTGTTTCACACCCTCCACGGGTGGGAAAACGCCCCTCATCCGCTGGTGGATTGGGAGCGTTTTCAGATAGAGTACCGGGATTATCTTGATATTGCAAAGCTGTTGCAGCTCATGCCGGTCATTGGCAGCGTGGCGGGAGCAACCGCAAACTATAGCCTGATGAACCGCCTGCGCTTAAACGCCATGAACAGCTACCGAATGCGCATTCTGGGTAAACGATGGAATGGCATGATTTCGGGATGATATATAAAATGAAAATTGAAAGAGGGGGATTAGTATTACTATCCTACGGATGTTGCTTTAAACGTTGCAATTTTTTGCTAAATCGTGCGGCGGTGCTTTTGGCTGCTGTAGGGTTTAGCTTTTTTTGTTTTCCCTTGAAAAGGGATCAGTTTGTATCGATTATTCAAGCAAGGGCCAGCGTTACAACAGCAATATCATACAAGAATGCGATTGCGGTCTATGTTATACTGATTTTACTGGCGCGACAGGGAAACTGCTTTACAGAAAAGAGGGCTCAGAGTATGGGGCAGGAGATACGAACCGTGTGCTATGACGGGGATTTAAAGATAGAGGCGTATCGTTTCCAGGGCGTGATGCTGCGGTTTCCGAACCATTTTCACGACTACTATGTTATCGGGTTTACCGAGAACGGGCGTCGTTCCTTAAGGTGCGCGGGGCAGGAGCATATTGTTAACCCCGGCGATATCGTGCTGTTTAATCCTATGGATACACACACCTGCGAGCAGGTGGACGGCAGGGCGCTGGATTACCGGTGCATTAACATCATGCCCGATATCATGAAAAAGGCGGTGCTGGAGATAACCGGCACAGAGCGTTTGCCGCGCTTTACCCCGAATGTGCTGTACCATAGCGAGCTGGTACCCTGCCTGCGGGAGCTGCACCTGATGATCTTTGAGGAGGAAAAGGACTTAAAGAAGGAGGAGTTGTTCCTTTTGCTCATCGAACAGCTTTTGGAGGATTACTCCGACGCCGGGGCAGCCCCATCTCTACCCGAGCCTTCCGCCGAGATTCGCGCGGTATGCGAATACCTTGAGCAAAACTATGCCACCCCGGTTACCTTGGATGCGCTTAGCGCCCTAACCTCCCTGAGCAAGTACCACCTGCTGCGCTCCTTTACAAGGCAAAAGGGCATTTCTCCCTATTGTTATCTGGAGACGGTGCGCATCTCAAAGGCCAAAAAGCTGCTGGAGCAGGGGGCTGCGCCAATGGAAGCCGCACTTTCCACGGGCTTTTCCGACCAGAGCCACTTTACCACCTTTTTTAAACGCCTGATTGGACCTACCCCCAAGCAGTACCGTTCCATATTCCACAACGGCACACAGGGAAAAAGCAGCCCGACGGAGTGAAAAACTGTGCGTCGCAAGCGTTTTGGGGTAAAGCTTATTACAGTTATTAATAAATATTTTTGTAATAAAAGGAGCGTGGCTTGATATGGAGCAGGTACAAACAAAGACGGTCATTGTTGCGGATGAAACGCTGCCAGCCGGTTTGCTCGCCAATACGGCGGCAATACTCGGCGTTACCTTAGGAAAATGTTTGCCGGAGTGTGTGGGGGAGGATGTTCAGGATGCCTCGGGTCTTTGGCATAAGGGCATTGTTCTTAACCCCATCCCCATCCTCAAGGGCAACAGGGAGCTGATTAAGTCCCTGCGCGCAAAGCTATTCGGCGAGGCGTATGACGATGTGACGGTGGTGGATTTTTCGGATGTCGCGCAAAGCTGTGTGGTTTACTCCGACTATACCGCCAAGGCGAGGAAAACCACCGAGTCCGACCACAACTATCTGGGCATTGCCATACACGGCAGCAAAAAAAAGGTGAATTCCCTCACCGGGAGTCTGCCGCTGTACCGAAAACACGGCGTCTTTATAGACACCGTGCTTTTTACTAATATCCGTTTAAAAGTGTATAATACTATTCTCCGATAAAAGTGTTGATAAAAATCCGCGTCTAAATCCATAAATTAAAGATTTTAACTTGATTTTTATACACTTTTTAATCGGATAATAGTATAAAGGATAACAATCAAGTGAAAATTTAGTTTTAAGGGTTTTCACACTGATTTATATCTTAAACCTAAACTTTTTAAGGAGATTAGTATTATACCTAATTTTTTACAAACAAGGGCAGTGCCTTTTTAATCATGGCGACACAGCCGTCCTCGCCAAGCTCGGCGGAATTAAGGCTGATATCGTAATGGGCGGCATCTCGCCAGTCGTCGCCGGTGTAATAGTGGTAGTATTCGGCGCGGCGTTTATCCTCGTCCTTAATGTGCTTCGTAATTTCACGATCCGACCAGCCCAGAGAATAAGAGGCCACACGGGCCTTTCGCGCTTCCATTGGCGCGTGTATAAATACCCGCAGGATATAAGGCTTATCGGATAACAGATAGTCGGCGCATCGTCCTAAAAAAATGCAGCTTTGGTTTTCTGCCAGCTCCTTTATAATCTTAGCCTGAAACTGAAAAAGGTTGCGGGTGGAGGTAAAGCTGTCGTCGTCGGGCGGCAGAGTCTCGCCGGTGTACACCTTTTGGGCGGCCTTCATCATCTCAAGCCTGCCAATTCGCTCATCCGCCGCGCCAAACAGCTGCTCGTTGATACCGCTCACATCCGAGGCAATACGCAGAAGCTTGCGATCATAGAAGGGTATGCCCAGTTCATTGGAAAGCCTGGTAGCGGTATTGAAACCGCCGCTGCCTGTCTCACGCGCAATAGTAATGACATAATGCTCCATCTGAATGGTCCCCTTTCGGCTGTCAAATATCCCTAGAAACAAGGCTTTAGTTGTCTTATAGACTTATGCACCCAGATACGCCTTGCGAACGCGGTCATCCTCTGCAAGCTCCTTGGCGGAGCCTTCCATAGAAATCTTACCTGTCTCAAGCACATATGCCCGGTCGGATACGGCAAGTGCCTTCTTTGCGTTCTGCTCTACCAGCAAAATGGTGATGCCGCTGTTGTGAAGCTCCTCGATAATCGAGAAGATCTCGTTGACCAAGATGGGGGAAAGACCCATTGAAGGCTCATCCATGAGCAGCATCTTGGGGTTGGTCATCAGCGCCCGTCCGGTCGCCAGCATCTGCTGTTCGCCGCCCGACAGGGTACCTGCAAGCTGTTTGGAGCGCTCCCGCAGGCGCGGAAAGTGCGAATATACATCCTCGAGATTCTCATGAATCTTCTTCGGATCCTTAAGGATATACGCCCCCATCAGCAGGTTTTCCTCAACCGTCATACGCGCAAACACATGGCGGCCCTCAGGCACATGCGCAAGACCCATATTAATAATCGTATTCGGCGCCACCTTCTGAAGATTCTTGCCGTCGAGCAAAACCTCACCGGAAGAGGCATTTAATAGCCCCGAAATCGTGTGCAGAATGGTAGTTTTACCCGCTCCGTTCGCCCCGACAAGGGAAACCAGTTCCCCGTCCTTTACGGTCAACGAAATGCCCTTAATGGCGTGAATTGCGCCATAATAGACGTTTATGTCCTTAACTTCAAGCATCTCTCATCCCTCCTATTCTCCGAGATAAGCCGCGATGACCTTAGGATCATTCGCGATTTCCTCGGGCAGACCCTTGGCAATCGTTATGCCGTAGTCAATCACCTGAATGCGCTCACAGATGTTCATTACGAGCGACATGTCATGCTCAATAAGCAGGATGGCAATGCCAAAGCGCTTTCTTATGGTGTTAATGCATTCAAGAAGCTCCGCCGTTTCCGTAGGGTTCATACCCGCGGCAGGCTCGTCCAGAAGCAAAAGCGTCATGTTGGTTGCAAGCGCACGGGCAATTTCCAGCTTTCTTTGCTGACCATAGGGCAGGTTCGCGGCAATGTAGTTTGCTTTGTCCTGCAAATTGAAGATAGCCAGCAGATCCAGCGCCTTATCACGCAGCTCCTTTTCTGTTTTCCAAAACCTAGGGGTACGAAACAGCGCGTCCACCATGTTGTATTTAACATCCTTGGTAAACGCCGCCATAACATTCTCTATAACCGTCATCTGCTTAAACAGGCGGATGTTTTGGAAGGTACGGGCGACACCGGCGGCTACAAATTGGTGCACCTTTTTGCCGTTAAGCACCTCGCCGTTGAGGATAACGGAGCCCTCGGTGGGAATATAAACGCCGGTAAGCATATTAAACACCGTCGTTTTGCCCGCGCCGTTCGGTCCGATTAACCCAACCAGCTCGCCTTCAAACACCTGAATATTAAAATCCTGCACGGCGACCAGACCGCCAAAGGTAATGCCCAGCTTGCGGGTTTCAAGGACAGGAGTATTTGCCTCAGCCATGGCTTATTTCCTCCTTTTTTTCCGCCTTATGAGCCAGCCTTTCCTTGCGGCCCTGCTTTATGTCGCCGACAAAGTTACGCAGAGAAAACTCGTAGGTGCCGAATATGCCCTTGGGGCGGAACAGAATAACGATAACCAGAATTATAGCGTACACCAGCATGGGGAACAGGAAGATATTCTGTAAAAATCCTGGTAACACGGCCACCCAGGTGCCGTTCTTAATCTGATAGTTTGCAATAAACATAATAATCGCCGATACGATAGAACCCGTCAGCGAGCCCATGCCGCCCAGTACAACCATTACCACGATAAACGTGGAGTTTAGAATGCCACCGTTGGTAAAGGCAAACGACGAGGTGGAAAGCGTGGCATTGGTACACGCATACAGCGCACCCGCAACACCCGCAAAAAACGCAGAGTAAGAAAACGTAAACACCTTGTAAAAGGAGGTGTTAATGCCCGAAGCCGAAGCGGCGATTTCGTCGTCGCGAATCGCTTTAATCGCGCGCCCGTATTTTGAGCGCACAAACATAAACATCATCACAAGGCAAATCAAGGTAACGATAAGCGCTACCCAGATATAGGTCACCTTCAGCGCGGTGCCGAAGCCAAGACCGTTTTTATACAGGGACGCAGACGCAGAGCCCTGCGCGAGTCCATCCTGTCCGGCGAAGGGCAGGTTGTTGATGATGTTGACAATAATCATACCAAAACCAAGAGTAATAATTGCAAGGTAGTCGCCCTTTAAGCGCAGGGCGGGGATACCTACCAAAAGTCCAACGAGAGCAGCCAAAATACCGGCAGCAAGAATGCAGCCCAGTAAAATCAGAATATACGCAGCGCTGGTTTTTTCTTCAAACGCGCCGGCACGCTCAAACGCAAGGGAGATGAGCGCAGACGCATAAGCGCCAATGGCCATAAAGCCGCAATGACCCAAGGAGAGCTGTCCAAGAAAGCCCAGCACAAGGTTTAAGGAGGCAGCGAGTATAATCAGGTAGCAGCACTGCCAAATACTTGGCACCAAGTTCAGCTTGAAGGAGGGATTGCCACCCGCGATACTTTGAAAAAGACTAAAGCCTAGCATGGCTAAGGCAATTACCGCGATGTTGATGAGATAGCCTTGAGCGGTCTTGCTTTTGATCATACCTTCTCACCTACATTCTTTCCAAGGATTCCGGCGGGCTTAATAACCAGCACTACGATTAAAATAAGGAACACAAACGCATCCGCCATACTGGAGCTGATGTAGCTTGTAGTAAAGGACTCAACCAGTCCAATAACAAGACCGCCCAGCATAGCGCCCGGAATAATTCCAATGCCGCCCAAAACCGCCGCGACAAAGGCCTTCAAGCCAAGCACCGCACCCATGGTCGTATATACCTTGGGGTACTGCGCCATATACATCAGCGCCGCTATCGCTGCAAGACCGGAACCAATGCCAAAGGTGTAAACGATGGTACGGTTAACGTTAATACCCATGAGGGTCGCCGCCGATTTGTCCTCCGACACACAGCGCATGGCGCGGCCAAGCTTCGTTTTTTGTGTAAACACATACAATACCACCATAACAACGGCACCGATAACAATGGTCAGAACCGTGGTCCATTCCATGGTAACGCCCCCTATGGATATGCCGCCGGGCATAAACATCTGGCTTGCTACCTTGGGGTTCGGACCAATGGCAGGAATAGCCTGAGCAAGGTTTTCAAGCACAAGGCTCATGGCTATCGCCGTAATCAGCGCGGTCATGGAGGTTCCTTTTTTTCTCACGGGACGATAGGCAATCAGCTCCGTGGATATCCCTACGGCGGCGCAAATCAAAATTGCCGCAATAACAGATACCCAGGCGGGTAAGCCCATAGCAAGGACAATAGGAATCGTAAAAACCATCGTGTAGCCGCCTACCATGATAAAATCTCCGTGCGCGAAATTAATCAGTCTGATAATTCCGTACACCATGGTGTAGCCGAGAGCCACAAGCGCGTAGATGCTGCCAAGCCGCAAGCCCACGATTAGCGTTTGGATAAACGTACTCACGCGTTTTTCCACCTTTCAATTATAATATCAGAGGAGGCGCGGCAGCACGCGCCGAGAAGCCTCCTCTGACATTTACAGGGTGTTAAATTATGGTGTCAAAAATTACAGCGGCAGTCTTATTTGAGCTCCTTCACAACGTCCACCAGCTTGGTCTCAACCTTGGTGCCGTCAGAAGAGAAGGAGATGATGGAAGCACCCTTAGCAGGTGTGCCGGCAGTATCTAAGGAGAAGGTGCCGGTTACGCCGGAGTATACCGCAGAGGTATCGGCAAGCGCGTCGCGGACAGCGGCGGCATCAGCCTTGCCAGCCTTCTCAATAGCAGCCTTGTACATGTAAACCGCGTCATAAGCAAGCGCGGAGATGGCGTTGGGGGTAGAGTTAAACTTTTTCTCGTAAGCGGTTACGAAATCCTGAACCTTCTGGTCAGCATCAGCAGGATCGTAGTGGTTGGTCCAGTAAACATTGTTGAACACCGTCAGGTCAGAGCCAGCGGTTACATAGTCCGGGGTACCGTCGTAGCCGTCTGCGCCCATGATGATGCCGGTGTAGCCAGCGGCACGAGCCTGAGGAACAACGTTAGGACCGATTACGTCGTAGTAGTAAGGAGCATAAACAAACTCTACGCCGGAATTTTTAATAGCGGCGAACTGGTTGGTGTAGTCCTGAACATCAAGGGAAGCGGTGGATTGCTCTTCCTTGATTGTGAGGCCGTATTTCACAGCGGCAGACTTAAAGGAGTCGTAGAGACCCTTGGAGTATGTATCCGCAGAGCAGTATACAACGCCAACGTCGGTATAGCCGGCTTCTTTGGCGTAGTAAGCGGCAATCTCACCCTGGAAGCTATCCGCATAGCAGGCGCGGAACACATAGTCATCAGCGGTGGTGATCGAGTCGGCGGTGGCCGAAGGGGTCAAAAGGACAACGCCCTCTTCGTTGGCGGCACCGGTAATAGCCGAGGTGCAGCCAGAGGTTACGGAACCGACGATGAGACCAATCCCCTGAGAAACAAGGGAGTTGAATGCGTTAAGGGTCTCAGTGGGGTCAAACTGGTCGTCGGCATTAACTACCTTGACCTTCTTGCCGCCGATTCCCCCGGCAGCGTTAATTTGCTCCACAGCAAGGTCCACCGCAGTGGTTACGGCAGTGCCGTAAGCTGCGAGAGAGCCGGTGTTGGGCGAGATGGTACCAATGGTGATGGTGTCGCCGGATGCGCCGGCAGAGCAAGCAGCCAAGCTGAATACCATGCAAAGAACCAGCAGTACGCTCAGAATTTTCTTCATTATTCTTCCTCCTATTTTTGCGAAAAAAGCGATTTTTAAACAAAACAAGGCATGATGAATACATACACCACGCCCCGTTGCGTTTATTGTGTATAATAGTAGCGGAAGAATCGTTTCTTGTCAATATGAAAATGACGAAAAAGCGTTTGTGTATATCATATTTATTTGATAGTTTTACTTGTTAATTTGGTGCTGTGTAAAAATGTATTGCCGTCATCTAAAATAAAACCACCTGACCGCTGCCCGTCAGTATGACTTACTATGAAACTTTTACCTTAACCGTCGCCTTTTTGCCGGTTCCGTCATTGGCTGTAATTGTTAGCGTAGCAGTACCCGTTTTCTTTGGCGCAGCAACACCAACAAAAAAATACCTCTTGCCATTCTCAATGTAGCTTGCGTTTGTATCCAGATCAACAAAAGACAGAATATCGGGATCAGAACTCACAATGGTATAGTCATGATAATAACTATTGGAGAATACAGGAACATACCCTCCTCCGCTGTTGTATTTTAGTGGCCAAGGTAAGGACATGTAGCTGGATAAATAAGTCGTTGGCGGCACAATATCCGATATCAAAGACGCGCTGGTTAGGCTGCCATCCGTGGATGTTGCCTTGACTGCCACCCTTAGTATTTCGTTGATTTTACTGGAGGCAGTGAGTACGCCGCTTGACGAAATCTTTAAATAGCCGTTCTTTTTATAGGCATCCGTCTTTGAATAATTTGGTATTTCGTAGCCGGGAGAGCCTCCCATCACTAAAAAATCCCAAGTCACGGTTGAAACGCTGGGTTTGCCGTAGGTGTTCCCCGGCGTTGCGACAAACTGCCTGCTGGTACCCCTCGCTATCGTGGGTTCGGGATAGGTTGTAAGCTCCGTCTTGGAATTAACCGTGATATAAGAGGTGGGGACAATGACTGTAACGGGCACCGTCGCCTTCACCGTGCCGCCGTCTGCCGCCGCGCAGGTAATTGTGGCGTTGCCGGCACCCACCGCGGTTACCAGACCGGTGCTGTCCACCGTGGCAACCTTCGTGTTGGAGGAGGAAAAGGTTACCGGTGCGTTGGAGTAATTTGCATAACTGGTAAGTTGGCACACCTTCTCGTTGGTATCCTTTATCTTGTCGTACTCGCTCATGGGGATGCTCATGGTAAAGAGGCTCAATTTTACAAGCTGTCCGGTTGTTTTATAGATTGCATTGCCGGACGATGAGCCTAGGTTAATTAAGGTAATAGGCAACGCCCGAACCGTTACCGTTTTTTCGCTGGCAACGCCCGAACCGTCCTTTGCGGTGGCGGTCACCTTTACTGTGCCGCTGCCCCCGGGCTTGATTAAAAGGGTGCCATCCTGCGCGATTGTCGCATAATCCTCAGGCGTAACGCTCCAGGTAATGCCCTTGTTTGTGGCCGCCGCGGTTACTGTGGCAGTATATTTGAGTTTCCTGCCCACAGGGATATCGGCATTTCCTTTGATGGAAATCTCGGTTACAGGGCGAATGACCTTTATTGAAATGCTTCCCTTTTTGCCGCTGCCATCCAGTGCCGCCGCGGTTATCACCACGCTGCCCGGCGCCTTGGCGGTAACCGTCCCCGCGGAATCCACCACCGCAACCTTTGTGCTGCTGCTTGACCATTTCACATCCTGGCAAAAATCGTACCCATTGGCAGTGAACACCGGGCTGAGGGATAGTGTTGTGTCATACTCCGAGCCCACAATCTTCTCGGTGAGCAGAATAGACCCCCGGTCTGAAACAACCGTCACGCCGGACACCGTATTTTGATAAATGTTGATTACCGCTGTCTGCTTGGTTTTTGAGCCATCCGTGGCAACCGCCTGCACGGTAACCGCGCCGGTAACACCGCCTTTTGCGGCAAGCTTGCCGGCGGAGGTAATAGTCGCAAACTCACTGCCATCGATAATTTCCCAGGTCACCTTGTTTAAGGCGCTGGCTGGGGAGCATTTTGCCGCAAGCTGCAGGGTCTTTAGGCTGACGACACTGCGCTGAGCCGTTGTAATCTCAATACCCGTCACAGGGCTTGCGACGGTAACGGTGCATTTGGCGCTTTTGCCGCTGCCGTCTATGGCAGATGCGGTGACCACCGCGCTTCCTTTTGCAACTGCGGTAACCACCCCCTCGGTGTTTATCGTGGCAACCTTCGTGTTGGAGGACTTCCAAATTACAGGGTTTTCAGGGGATATCGTAACACCCAGCTTTTCTGAGGTCGGGTAAAGAGCCCCTTCCATTTCCTCCGTAAACAAAGTGGTCTTGATTTTGGAAAGCGAGAGAGAAGTGACCGCCTTATCTAAAACCTGGATGGATAGCTCCTGAGTAGCCCCGAAATTATCCGCGGCGGTCGCCTTGACGATGATGGTGCCGCTGACGTTCGCCTTTGCCTTAAGTAACCCGGATGCGGAGAAGGACGTTACCAGCTCTTTTCCCTCCACAAGCGACCAGGTTAATTTTTTGTTGGTCGCGCCGGCGGGAGATACGGCGGCGGAAAGCTGCACGGATTTACCCGCCGCAACCATGGTTGTGCCTGTATTCTCAATTCCGGTCACCGGAACAGTCACCGCAACGGTAATGGACGCGCTTTTGGCGCTGCCATCAAGCGCCGAGCAGGTGATTTTTGCCGTGCCATTGCCGGTTGCGGTAATTTGCCCGGACTCATTGACCGTGGCAACCGCTTTGTTGGAGCTTTGAAAGGCGTGCGGTACGGTAGCGGTAGGTATCACAACTTTTTTCGCGTCAATAAAAATTGGGGTAAGCTGGACGGTTTCATTTATCCCTACAACAAGCCTTGCGCTGGCAAGCGACAGGGATATGGATGATACTGCAACCGGGGTTATCGTAACTGTGAAATCGGCCCACACGCTGGGGTTGGATGCCGAAACAGCCCTGATGGTAATATTGCCCGTTTGATTTGCTTTAATCGTAAGCTTTCCGCTTGAGATCGCTGCCTTTTCCCCGCCGGATACAATGCTCCACAGCACCTTCTTGTTTGTCGCGTCACTGGGAGAAACGGTCGCGGTGTATGGAACGCTTTTGCCTGCCAACACAGAGCTTGAGCCGGATATTTCAAGCTCTGTCACCGGGATGTTTACCGGGTATGTAGTATAGGCGACCGTAACAAGCTTGCTAACGCCTCCCGCCGGGCTTACCGAAAAGGCCTTTATCGTTATTTTTGCATCACTGAGTACAATCGGCTCACGGTAAACCTTGCCGTTTGTCACAGTTCCGTTTGTGACAACGGGTGTAGTGCCATCGGTGGTGTAAACAACGGTTCCGATGGTTGCCGTTATTTCTAAAGTGGAGCCTTGAGGTATCGCGCTTTTTGTATCGGCAATCGTTTCTCCGGTCGTCGCCCTTACCGTAAAGACAGGCAGTGTGGGGGCCATGCTAAACATCTTTAGCACGCTCACGATTCCCGTTCCAATCTGGCTTGATTTTGCCGGTTCCACATTCTTTTTCAGTGCGGCTCTCAAAGCCTCCACATCTTTGGCGTTGGTTTGCCCGTCTCCGTTTATGTCGCGCGCGCCAGTTCCCGAAAACTCGCTGAGATAAAGCGCCGCGACACCGGATACCACCGGCGTGGCCATAGAGGTTCCGTTATAGCTTGCGTAGGCCGAATCGCTGGAGCAGACGGTTGACCATATTCGGGAGCCGGGTGCCGCAACATCCACCCACGTGCCCCAGTTCGAAAAGTTTGAACGCCTGCCCGCCGAATCGGTGGAGGCGACGGTGATGGTAACCGGGAACCCGGCCGGATACGCCTTGTGGTTTGAGCCCTCGTTCCCGGCGGCGACGATGCTGGCGACGCCCTTGTTAGCCGCGCTCTGAAGCGCAGATTCATAGAACTGGTCATAATAAAGACCGCCGAGGCTCATGTTTATGATGGAGGCGCCGTTATCCACCGCACTACCAATACCCCTGGTAATGTCTGACGTGTAGCCCTGACCATTGTCGCCCAGCACCTTTACCGGCAGTATTTTTGCTTTGGGCGCAATGCCCGCTCCTCCCTTTGAGTTATCGGCCGCCGCGGCGATAATGCCCGCCACATGTGTGCCATGCCCATCAAGGTCGGTGTTATTTAAGTTTCCTGTAACCTCATTGATTAGGGGCAGTACATTTTCGGCAAGGTCCTCATGCGTCACCCGAACCCCTGTGTCTAAAACGGCGACAACAACCCCCTCGCCCTGGGTAGTGCCCCACGCGGCAAGGGTTCCAACCGCGTCGTGCATCCACTGGTAGGGAACCTGCGTATCCCCCGCATTGGGGTTTTGCAGCTGCGGGTCGTTGGGGCGGTTCTCCCAGGTCGGGAGAGTGGGCACCACATCCATTGCGAACGCGGCACTGGAATTTAGCGACTTTTCCACGTTCGGCTCCATTCCGTCGTCCACTGGGCCGGCGGTATAAACCATGTTCGGAAACACCGGCGGAAGGTTCGATTTAGTATCCGCGGATGCGGCGACTGCCTGTTGGGTTGTCACATTCTCCCCGAGCGTTACCACTGCAATACTCATCCGCCAAGACGACAGGCTGCCGCCAAAGGCCTTGGCAACCGCTAAGGCATACTCCTCTGTTTCCGCCATAAAGATAATTTCGCGGCTTACATAATCCCGGCCCATTATCATGGTGTCGAAATTGGTTAGCGTACCGTTTTTACTCATAGCCCGTTTTTGGTCAAGCTGTTCCGTGCTAAGGGTAAATTCTTTGGGCAGTGCAAAGGGCGCAGCCTCCTCCGACCCGCTGCCGCCGATAACCGGCACGCTTTCACCAATTGTGGGCTCACTCTGCCCCGGCACAGGCTCGCTCTCCCCGGGGGTAGGCTCACTCTGCCCCGGCGCAGGCTCGCTCTCGCCCGGAACAAGCTCGCTCTCGCCGACAGCGGGGCCCTCTGCCATGTCGCTCATTCCCGGCGTAACACCGTCTGCAAAGGCCGACAGGGAACCGGCCGGCGACAGAAGCAGCGCAAACGCCAACACAAACGCAAGCAATCCGGACATCGACCTTTTAAGCTGATACATTCTTTTTTCCTCCACTGTGTTGTTGAATTATGGGCGCAAGCCACATAATTAAATTTGCGTCAACATTTATACGAATAACCGATTCAAAAGTGTATCGTGTATAAAATCAAGCGAAAAGCTTTGGCATAGGGGTTTTCACGCGGGGGTATCATCTTAACTTCTATATTCTGCACTTTTTGAGGGGATTGGTGTTACTCAGTTTGCGTGATATATTTGATTTTTATAAAGCTCGGCCCATCCGTTTTTCTTCCCACGGTCAATAACCGCTTGGGGATCCTCTTGAGTAGTAAAAACTGCCACGCCCTTTCGAAAGCTCTCAAGCTCTATCCCATACTGTTGCGCGATGAGGACCGCCTCCTCCTCCGTTTGCGTCATGCAAAGGAGCTGATGGGATACAGTGCTCTCCCCGTGGGGGGAGGAACCCGGCAGCAGCTGTGCCATACTTTCACCCGCCTTTGAAGAATGATCCTTTGGGTTGCTCACGCCGGAAGGGTCGCTCAGTCCCGCCCTGCAAGCGGGGAGAAAGAAAAAAGCAGCTGCAATACAGACGCAGCGGGCGGTGAAACGAATTCTGCGCATCCCTGTAGCACCTCCGTTTGGAAGGATGAAAGAGGATTTTTGGTTGTCTAAATTATACTTCGCGTGGGCAATTTTGTCAAATTATAAGGGGTTTAAGACCTGGTGCATACAACATAAGCCATCCGAAAAAATCGGATGGCTTATAAAAAACTATTGGAGCAGATAACGGGAATCGAACCCGTAACCTCAGCTTGGGAAGCCAAGTAACAACAGCCTACACATCGCATTTATGCGGTTTTTTATCCGTATTTGTGGTGTAAACTGGTGAATTGTTGTGGGTTACTGGTGAAACAATTGGTGAAGGATTTGAGATATATGCCGCTTGTACCGCGCGCTGCTTTGCCACAAAATCAGGATGCGTATATATCGCGGTTGTTGCCACATCTGTGTGACCTAACAACTCTGCTGCTGTCTTAAGGTCTGCCCCACTATCGATAATTGCCGTTGCGAAAGTATGCCGCAAGCAATGAGGAGACAGATATCGCACCCCGACAGAGGCAATAAACCGCTCATAGGCTACGCTAAATGTGCGCGGCAACGACAGACCCCCGTCTTTTGTACAAAATATAAACTCGGATGAGTGCGGCAATTGCTCCAACAGATCAAAAAGCCATGGCTCTGTCGGTATCTCCCGCAAGCTCCCGCTTGTTTTCGTTTTGTACTCGACTACTTTGGACCTGTTATTCTCCACAAAAACAGCGCGCCGAATTATAATTTTGTCTGAATAGATGTCTGACCATTTAAGTCCCAGCATCTCACCTCGGCGCATCCCAGTAACAGCCAGCGTAATGATTGCCGCACCAGTTCGCGCTCCGGCTACGCGGTAGCTATCAGAGTTACTGTCTTGCCGATACGTGAGGGCGTGTTTGATAATCTGCTCCATCTCGCCTTGGCTGTAAGTTTGCCTAGGGCTGGATTTAGCGCCGCACGGTTTGATGCTCTCTGCCGGGCTTACGGATACTATACTATTAATAACTGCTTGCTTAAAAGCGGCCCGTAGCAACCCAACGTATTTTTTGCAGTACCACAAACTCTTATTTGCACCAAATGCGTTGACCTCCGCCTGTAGCTCGATTGGAGTAATGTCAATTACTTTTCGTGCACATAGCTTATCCGTGACGGATGCGCGCAACTCCTCAAGTGTGGTGTAACTGCGCTCCTGCATTGTACCCTTGCGGTATGTAGCTAAATACATATCCAGCCACTTGCCTAATTTGATGTCCGGAGACACCGTGGGCTGCAAGTCGTTTTCACGCACCTTGAGCCATGCCTCATACGCCGCCCTGCATTCGCGTTGCGTGGTGCCAGAAAACTCCTTGCGTATTGGCTTGCCGTGTTCGTCCTTGCCCACCGTTTTGCGCCAGTACAAGCGATTCCCGCGCGTTACAAAGCTGCCGTCGCCATTTCCTCGGCGTTCTTTTTTAACCATAAAAACACCTCCACAACAGATAGCATAACAAAATTTTTATCGTGTCTTAACCAGACGAACTTCCAAGCCGTCAATAGAAAGGGTAGTGCCGTCCGGAAGGTCAATATTTTGATACTCCTTAATATAAAAATCATCATTCTGCGTCCCCATAATAGCGTTGATCCCCCCGTCAAACAGGTTGCTAGATGACACGTTGCCACTACCCTTAACGGCAGTTATGGTATAAACTCCTCCTGGGAAGTCGATGCCTGCGGCATAATTACCACTTTTTAATCTAATAGGAGTATCTGTTGAAATTTTGGGCTGCAAGCTTTCGACTTGCGCGGTAAGCGCATCGATGCGTGAAAAAGCGGCATTAAGCAAAAAGTTTGAGGAAGCCAGCTTTGACTGCGTGTCGCGATGCTGAGCAATCGAAACCAACAAGCAAATAGTAATTAACGGTAAGACAGCAAAAGAAAGTAATTTATAGAGGGAAGGGACTCGTGGCGGAGTTGGACGAGAAGGTTCATTGATATAAACAAGCTCAGGGGTTAATCCAAGAGCCATAATCACTTCGGATTGGTGTCCATAAAAATCGCTTTTAAAAAAGCTAACACCACGGTCTTTGTAGCTCTGAAGCTTCACGCAAATTTCACCAGAACTGTTGATATACTGTTGCTTTAAATCTGCGGTAAAGTCATGACGGGCAGTACGTTTAAGCTCATCGAGCTGAGTCTTTAACTCTTTAATTTCGCGACGGATTGTATCGTCACATTTATCACAAAACCCATATTTATTCAGATTGTTGCGCGTGCCGCACCATTTGCAGATAGCCATAATAACCCCCTGATTTTTATGTAAATATAAATTTTAAGCCTTCGGTAATCGCCGAAGGCTTATTTTTTACCCGAAAAGCCATGCGAACGGTAATACTCACACGCGCGTCGCATAAACGCCTCAGGCACGTCAAAGTATTCCGAAAGTTCCCAAGGCTCAGTGTAGCCGGCAGAAATCGCTTCTCGCAAATCCTCAAGCGGTACAAGCTGACGCACTGCCCATTTATTTGCACGGTACTCATGCCGACCACGCAGGTCGCAGTAATTATCCGGGCTGTAAAAGCTGCCGGTAACGCAGTGCCCAAGCTCATGGCATAGCTTTACCTTTTCATCCGCATCGCCTTTTAACTGCCACGGGTCTATGGCTATGTAGCAACTGCCGTCGAAACACAAAGACATTGCGCCGCTGCGTGGCAGAGGAAAATAATCAACAGTAACGCGGTTCTGTTCAGCAAGCTCAAACACCGTTTTTATTTCCATTTTGCTTCTCTCTGTCTTTTACAAATTGGGCATAACGGCGGACTTCATCAAGAACTTCATCGTCGATGTCGTCGGTGCCAAATAAGGCAAACTTTATATCAGAATCAAGAACGACTTTTTCGGTTTTTAAGGAATCATTTCCAAGGATTATATCTACAGACACATTAAAATGTTCAGCAATTTGGGGGAGATATTTCATATAAGATTTTGTTATGCCTTTTTTCCAGTTGTTCAAAAGATTTTTATCTTTTGAACCAATGGAAGTAATAAAAAAAATATCGCTTTGTCCTGAAAGATTATGAAGTTCAAGTATTTTGTTTAAAATTTCCATATACAACCCCTTATTGTTATGCAAAAAAGCGAATTCCTAAAAATTATGACTTTTTCATTGACTGTCATAATTTTTAGGACTATACTAATGAATGTAACACGATGTTGCGAAAAAAGCGGATAAGAAAAACACTCCTGTTTGATACTGCAATATCAAACGGGAAAGCACATGACATTAATATGGTAAGCAATCCAATAATATCATGGTTATCCGCATAAATCAAGCGAAAAGCCATTTAAAACACGAAAAGAAGGGAGGAGGACAATAAATGCCGAACAGAATCCTAATAAGGCTTATGGAGATAGGCAAAAAACAGGTGGATTTACTCGCGGAGCTTGAAAACCGTGGTATCCACATCTCCTACGCGGATCTATCGCGGACGCTTAACAACAGGATATGCACCGCAAGGTCGGACATGGTCAAGGAAACCTGCGAAAAAATTGTGGAAGAGTGGGAACGGGAGGTGCAGACGCGTGAAAAAGCGTAACACCCCTGTCGTGGACATCGCTGCTGCAGCCTGTGAAGTGTTAACGGAATGGGAAACCGCGATTAGAAAGGAGAAAATGGCATGACCCTCGCAGACGTTGAAAAAATCCCAAAAGAAATCCTGACCGCTGATGATGTGGCAAAGTGGCTTGGCGTGGATGCGCAGACCATACGCAATCAGGCGCAGGACAATCCCCATAAGCTTGGTTTTCCTGTAATCGTCACCGGCACCAGAGTGCGCATTCCCAAAGCCGGATTTATTGCTTTCGCGCAAGGGATTACCCAGCAGGGGGCATCGGTATGACCGCACAGCACTCCACATCATGCGGCACAAAGCACGGAGATTGCCTGTGTCTATCCTGCCAGCACGACAGGCACCCAACGTATGTAAGAGACTCCTGCTGCGTGTCAACCCACGGTGAGGGCAACCGTAACGACAAAAACTGTGCGGTGCTGTATTGCGATAACTACAAGCCGGAGGTAAGGAAATGACCAAAATGCGCGCGAGACTAAGTTTTGCACTCAAATGCAAATAAGGGGGGGATGGAACCGTGAGACATACAACGGCTACTGCCGTAGGGGTGATTATTGCGATTATGGTATGCGCAGCATCCGTATTTGCGGACGAGCCGCCGGAGGAGTGCAAGCTCCCCGCCCACCCCACCGAGCGCACCCTGGCACAGATCGACCTAACCGCGCCATACGACGTACCCACGGTGGACGAGCTGTCGGAAGCACTGCTTGGAGCTATGCGCCCGCTTGCCGCCGGATACCTCGCCGCCTGTGAGCGGTACGGCGTCAACGTGTGGGCGGTGGTAGCAAAGGACAGCCTGGAGAGCGGGTATAACACCTCTTACGCCGCAACCGTGCTAAACAACCTCGGAGGCTGGACACGCGACAACGGAGAGTACATGCAGTTTGCATCACAATCCGATTACATAGAGCACAGCGTCCGCAACCTCAAGGAGCTATACCTCACCGAGGGAGGGGACTGGCACAACGGGGTGACGCTGGCAGACGTCAATACGGCGTACAATGGCAGCCGCGAGTGGCTGGTCGAGGTCAGCAACATCTGGCGCAAGACGCTGGAGCGGCGAGACGCGTACCGCGCGGAAAAG
>JAEZCT010000060.1 GCA_023433405.1 Bacillota bacterium
TAGCATATGCTTTATTCGATTCCATGCTTCATCGCTTATTTCGTATCCATTTGTCATCATTTTTATCACCCAGCATCTATTCTATCACTCTTTGTGCGTTTCTACAATTGTCGGATAGACCCTAATCCCCTCAAAAAGAGTAGATAAAAATCCGCGTGAAAACCCATAAATTAAAGCTTTTCACTTGATTTTTATACTCTTTTAAATCTGATATTAGTATTAGCATATAAAATAAACGTATGTTCTTTATAATGATGTCATATAATCAAAACGGCATGGGATTAGCGAACAATTTTTTTACTCGGTGGTGAAAAATTGGACTCTGTAAAGAAGCAGCTCGCGTGCAGCCACAATTTGCATTGCCTGCTGGCTCATATCACTGGGCTTAAACGATGTCATTATCGCATCGGTAGGCGAACCTATTACCGGCACTGCCTGCCCAACTTTATTGGTTAGCCCTTCCGGCAGCTTGACCTGATCATAAAAAACCTTATGGAACGCCATGGTTTTTTGATGATGCATCATCATCGCCCTTGTTGATGTATATCTGGTTTACAAGCATGCCGGTAACCGCAGCCTGCCCGTGATAAGAATTTTTAATCTCGTCCCACGACATATACGCAACGGGGTAAAGTTCATACCCACCGTTTTTTTGTATATGATCAGCTCCTTGACGCTCTGCGTCATCAGCATAGCAGACACGCCATCTATTGTTGTTTTTTAAAACGATGAGGACGGTATCCCAGGCATCTCCTTACGAACTGCGGCATACCTTTGTTTCTATCGCCAAGGCACTTCCCGAAGGATTGCTTAAGACGATTGTAGGCAATAGTGAAGATATGGACACGCTTGGCACCTATGTACACGAAGTAATAGGCGAGGTCGAAAAACTGCTACCCTACTCTATGATGTGTTTTTAGAGCATTTAAAATTGCATGTGTGTTATAAAGTGTGTTATTTGCAAAAAAAAATCCCTTGCAACCGTTGAGATTGCAAGGGATTTTTTGGCGGAGAAGGAGGGATTTGAACCCTCCAATAGATGCTATAAAGCGTTGATATCATGCGGTTTTTAATTATTCGTGTTGCTTTTCGTGTTGCATAATGCCGTCAAAGTAGCTATTTGCCTTTTGTTTTGCCATAGCCGCCTCATCCTCAAATGTGTACTGATAGACACTCTTGAGGACGTTGTCGGTAGCCCACCCGCCCATTTCCATAACATATTTATCCGGGACATTTTGAGCGTGCATGATTGCCGCAAAACAGTGCCGCAGACTGTGGATTGTGTATGGCGGCATACCGTGTTGCATCATCAAACGCTTAAATTTCTTTAAGACCCACCCCGGGGTGCTTGTGAATATCTGCCCGGTTTTAACTTGCGCTTGTCGCTGTGCCATCAGCGCAGACAAGCGCTGCGGCATGATTACAGTGCGGGTGCCAGCCGTTGATTTAGTTGTATCTTTGGTAACATACTTATTATTTTCGTCTGGTATCCGTGATTCGTGGATGTATATTGCCTCCCCTTCAATGTCCTCTGCGGTTATGGCAAAAATCTCACTTTGGCGTAGGCTGCACGTCAAGGCCAACAGTACATGGCATTCGATGTCGGGAGCATCTTTGACAACGGTCATGATTTTTTCCGCGTCGGCTTTCGTCGGTACCAGTATCCGCTTGTCCCCTTTGGCCTTGAGGGTAACCTTATCCACGGACAGTTTAAAATGCCCCATAACTGCTGTGATGAACCCGAACTGGTTGGCAACGCTCTTTGCGGAGTATTTTGGGGCGTTGTCGTTCATTTGCTTTTGGATGATGTCGGATTCATATATTTTTTTAAGGGGCTTATCCTTGAGCAGAGGGAACGCATTGCGTTGCATAATACGGTAGCCTCTAATGGTCGACGGCGACAAGAGGTTGGACTTGCTGTCAATATACTTATCTGCTGCCGCATCAAAGGTAATACTATCGACCGACACCGGTTTCTTAGCAGACATCAAATACTCGGAGGCCGCAAACTCGGCCTCCTTTTTTGTGTCCGCAGTAAACGACTTGTATTGCCGCTTCCCCTCCGCGTCCTTGCCGGTGTAAGCTAAAACTCTCCAGCTCCCGCTGGGGAGCTTTTTTGCTTTGGCCATCTTTATCGCTCCCCCTTTATACCCATGCGGTAGCCTCGTCCTCCGAGGAGTTGCCGCCGGAGTTGTTGTGTGCGCCCAACGCAGCGGTGAGGGCGTCTATATGCTCTCGCTGGCCATTTATTATCCAGTTGAGGTATGCTATATAACCCCACGTCAAAACAAGAACTATTAACATGATAGTTATCGCCCGGCGTAGCCGTATTATATATTTGTCCTTCGCAGAGATTGCTTTAATTTGTTGACCGCACCAGCCGCAAAAATTACTGTAATCAGGTGTGGTTCTTTTACATTTGGGGCACAGCATGCACGCACCTGCTTTCTTCTTTTGCGCTAGGAGGAGGAGATTCAAAAGCCGTACAGCCATTGTTCTTCGGCTTTTGCAAAAGAAGCCTGTAATTCCGGTGACATCTTGAGTGGTTCTTTGCTGCTATGAGCGTGACGAACGACTTGAGACTCCGCCGCAAGAGGCTCTTTCCTTGCAATACGCTCTGGCGGTGCATCGGACGGTGTAGGAAGATCATCTTGCCATTCTTTTTCAAGCATTTCATTTTCAATATCGTCAATTGATTTCACTTTTATCCTGCGATTTTTCTGTTCAGTATTTGAAATCACTTCAACAGCAGACAGCGGTAATCCGCTTAAGTATTGATGAATTTCGTATCGCAAACTTTCACAGCGATAATGTATCACTGCCGGACTTACTCCAAATTCATACGACAGATCCTCTTTCATGGCTACAATATCCTGCCAACTTTTGAACGGCCAGTATGACGCTATCCGAGGAAGAAGAAGGCAAAAAGGAACAAGCAATTCTGCACCGCCCTCATTTGCCTCCCACTCGAAAAAGCTAACCGATGGATCTCTTTGAGTTTTGAGGTTAACGCATGAAAAGCTATCTATGCCCTTACCTCTGTGTTTAAATTTGTGGGTAATCTCATGGGCACAGTCAAAATTCATTTCTCCGGCATTTCTGTTAGAATTCAATATAATGACGTCCGATTTGTTGCCCATCATAATAGCGCCACATAAACCATTTGTATTAAATTTGCGTTGTCTCAATTCAGTGTTGGGAAGATTCCCGCAAATATCAATCGCGTCAACTGGATAATTTGAAAGAGTAATCCCAAGCTCTTTTCGCAAGTCAGCTACAAAATTATACAATTTGTGCTTAGTCGAAATCCCCACCCTAGCGCCCTTCCTTTATTTATTTCTTTCTTTGTGCGCTTTGTATACCGCCAACAAAAAATCTGCGTCGTCCTTATCGAGCCCTAGTGGTTCTAGTCCTTTTTTTAATCTAAAAAACGAACTATCAAGCTCCGATTCGTCGGGGCTTTTTTCGCGCCCCAACAGATAATCTACTGACACCCCAAAGTAGTCAGCAACCTTGACTAATCTATCACCGGAAGGTATGGCTTCATCCCAACGTCTTAATGTCCCGTTGCCAAAATCCATTTTACGTTCAAGTGAGGCTAACGTCTCATTTTTTTGATCGCATAAATATTTAATCTTCTCAAGTAGCGTCACAGCTAATCACCTCATAAAAATAAATCCTAAAATCGCATATATGCTATTGACAAAAACTTAATTAGCGTGTATTATTAGCACACAAGCTAATTTGACCGATAAGAAATACACGCAATCAAATCATTCAATCAATTTGATTACGGTTATTATTATGTCGGCAACACAATAATAGCTTATTTTCTAATCGATGTCAATAGCTTTCAAACTATTTTAATGGGGGTGAAAATTTGCTTTTTGAAAAGATGTCTGAGCTTTGCAAGGTCAACGGGATTACTTTTTGTCGTCTTGAGAAAGAATTGGGCTTCGCTAACGGTTCGATATCCAAGTGGAGATCCGCATATCCGAGCGCAGACAGACTAAAAAAAGTCGCGGATTATTTCAACGTCACGACTGACGAACTACTAAGCCGCGCTACCGTCAAATTTTCGGATGATGGCAAACAGATTGCAGCGCTGTACGACAGTATGCCAAGAGACAAGCAGGACTTAATCAAGTGCTACATAAGCGTGATTAAGGCAAATTAAGAAAGGAGGCCGTATGAACGAAATTGTATTCTTGGAGCCTAACCGACTGGACGCCGAGCCGTTTACCACTAGCAAGGTAATTTCCGAACGCTCCGGCGTGAGCCACAAATATGTCAAGAAGCAAATTACATCCCACGTTACAGAGTTCGAATCGCTCGGACTTTTGGGTGCATATGCGACCGAAAGTACCGGGGGTAGACCGGAAGAATTTTTCAAGCTTAATGAACCGCAATCATCTTTTTTGCTGACACTTCTAAAAAACACCCCTGTTGTTGTGACCTTTAAGTTAGAACTCGTCCGGCAATTTTACCTCATGCGCACTGAACTTACCCGCCGTCATTTGCTTCGTGAACAACTAAAACCCATACGCCGAGAGTTGACCGACGTTATCAAGGACATCCCGGACGTAAGCAAGTGGGCGTACAAACAGTACACCGACCTTGCCTATAAAACCGCCATCGGCAAAAACGCCGCCCAGTTGCGGAAAGAACGCGGGGCAGAATCAAACGCCGCAGCCATTGATTATATGACGGCGGCAGAAATTGAAGCTGTTGCAAAACAACAGAACCGTATTGCGGTACTGGTGGACATGGGCATGGACTACCAGCAGGCGAAAGCCACGCTTATGAACCGTATGATTGCGGGTCAAACAGCTTAATAAGGAGTGAATGCTTTGTACTCTGAAGCTGAGTTATCTTATGTGGAAGGAGGAACCCCCAATGCCAAAACTCAAACCGACCACCGCTGAGATGCAGGCCCGCAACCTGATTGCAAAGATTGAGTACGGGCGCTCCCTTGCCGGGATTACGAAAACCGAACTCGCCACTGCCGCCCGTATGCATTACAACACCATGACCTTGCGCTACCATGACCCTAATACATTTACCCTCGGCGAGCTGCGCCGCATCTCTGCCAAACTGCACCTGCCGCTTGCGTACCTGCTGAGCGATAAGCAGGAGCCGCCGGAGTTGGAGGTAGTCACCGCATGACCCAACTAATAATCACCTGCACCACCCCCGCAGACTACGAGCGAGTGCTGGAGGCGATTATCCGGGGCGCATGCAGGGCAGAGACGGACAGGCTCGGCAGGTTGCCGGAGAAATTAAGAGAGGAGGAAAATATGAGTGGTCAACACGATTATACACGGGGATAGCCTAACGGTTATGCGCGAGATGGAATCCGAAAGCGTCGATGCCATTATTACAGACCCTCCATACGGGATTGATTACCAAAGCGCATGGAAACCGAAAGACCGGCGTCTCGGGAAAATCAGCAACGACAAAGCCCCGTTTATCTGGTGGCTGTATGACGCATACCGCGTATGCAAAATCGGCGGGGTGTTACTGTGTTTTTGCCGCTGGGACGTGCAGCAAGTATTCGTAGATGCAATTAAACTGGCAGGTTTTACGGTCAAATCCTCAATTGTGTGGGATAGGGCAGTACACGGGATGGGTGATTTAAAATCCCAATTTGCACCCCAGCACGATATTATTATTTTTGCCACCAAGGGCGCATATGTGTTCCCCGGAAAACGCCCGTCTGATGTCATTAAAATCCCGAGAGTTAGCAGCACGGCGCTTTTTCACCCAAACGAAAAGCCGGTTGACTTGATGGCATGGCTCATAACCAGTACCACTGAGCGCGGAGCAATTGTTTTCGACCCGTTTGCAGGGAGCGGCGCTACTTTAGTTGCCGCATCCGAAAATGGAAGGCAGTACATAGGCATTGACATCGATAAACACAACTGCCAAATCGCAACAGACCGAATCAATCAAGTAAAGGCGGTGACCACATGACCCGCCGTGAGAAGCTCCAAGCCGCCGCGTTTATCCTGCTCATGCTCTGCCCCGTCGTAATTGAGGCGTCCATACTGGCGGCTTTGGTCTTGGTGGCGGGGGCTGGGGTGCTTACATATTGGAGTTGGAGGAGGTGAAGCGTATTAATCTTATTAGCAAGAAATTTGGACGCCTTACAGTGCTCTATAAGGTTGGCGTGAAAAAGAACAGGGACGCCCAATGGTTTTGCGCCTGTGAGTGCGGCAAAACAATCGTTGCGTCCCAGTCTAATCTTATCCGGGCTAAAACAAAAAGCTGCGGGTGCCTAAGGGATGAAATGACGAGAGCCAGAACAATGACGCATGGTAAAAGCAAAACGAGGCTATACAATACATGGACACATATGCGGCAAAGATGCGAAAAGCCTCGTTGTCATGACTACCCGGATTATGGCGGTCGCGGAATAAGCGTTTGTAGCGAATGGACGAATAGCTTTGAGGCATTTTGGGATTGGGCTATAGATCATGGCTACGATAATAATTTATCACTTGATCGCATTGATGTTGACGGGAATTATGAGCCGTCTAATTGCAGGTGGGCAACCATCGCTACTCAAAACAACAATCTGCGGCGTAACCGCAAACTTACTTATAACGGGGTTACCCGCACCATGTCTGAGTGGGCAAAGCATCTCGGCATATCTTACACGACGCTTAAAAGCAGGATTGTTCGCGAGCATTGGGCGCCCGACCGCGCCTTAACGGAGCCGGTACATAAACAAAGCGCCCGTCAACTTGCTACCAACAAGGACGAGCGCACAAGCAAATCTATCTGCTCTGATTATAGCAAACAGAAAGGAAATGTCAACAGTGATTAAGATAAACAAGCTTGAGATCGAAAACGTCAAGCGTATCAAGGCGGTCAAAATCGAGCCGACCGCAAATGGGCTGACTATCGTGGGCGGCAAAAACAATCAGGGCAAGACCTCGGTGCTGGACAGCATCGCGTGGGCGTTGGGCGGCGATAAGTACCGCCCCTCGCAAGCCCAGCGCGACGGTTCGGTCATTCCGCCCAATCTGCATATTGTCATGAGCAATGGGCTTGTGGTCGAGCGCAAGGGCAAGAACAGCGACCTCAAGGTTATTGACCCGACCGGCAATAAGGGCGGGCAGCAGCTCCTTAATGAATTTGTGGAGCAGCTCGCCATCGACCTCCCCCGCTTCATGCAGTCAACTTCGCGCGAAAAAGCGCAAACCCTGCTCCAGATCATTGGCGTTGGCGACCGGCTCGCAGAAATCGAACGGCAGGAAACCGAGGCCTACAACCGCCGTCATGCCATCGGGCAGATTGCCGACCAGAAAAAGAAGTTTGCGGAGGAGCAGCCGTATTACCCCGACGCGCCAAAGGAACCAGTATCCGCGTCAGAGCTTATCCGCCAACAGCAGGATATCCTCGCCCGGAACGGTGAGAACCAGCGCAAGCGGCAGAACCTCCAGTATCTTGAGGGACAGGCCACTGACATCCAGGCCCGCCTCAACGAGTTGCTGGAAAAACAGCGGGGTACCCTCGCCGACCTTGAGATTGCCCGTAAATCCGCGATCGATCTTCACGACGATTCTACCGCCGAGCTGGAGGCCAATATCTCCAACATCGAGGCTATTAACCGCAAAGTGCGCGCGAACCTCGATAAAGACAAGGCTGAGCAGGACGCGGGGGATTATGAGGCGCAGTACAACACCTTGTCCGGGGAACTCGACACCGTCCGGCAGTCGAAAATTGATCTGCTCAAGGGCGCGCCGCTGCCTCTTCCCGGCTTGTCGGTCGAGGACGGAGAATTAATCTACAACGGCTACCGCTGGGACAATATGTCAGGTTCCGATCAGCTCAAGGTGTCCACGGCCATCGTGCGCAAGCTCAATCCTAAGTGCGGCTTTGTCTTACTGGATAAACTGGAGCAGATGGATATCGACACGCTTAAGGACTTTGGGGGGTGGCTGGAACAGGAGGGCTTGCAGGCAATCGCGACCCGCGTCAGTACTGGCGACGAGTGCTCTATCATCATTGAGGACGGCTATGTCGCAGGGGAGGAACACCCTGAGGATGCATCACAGCAGCAATGGAAAGCAGGTGAGTTTTAATTGCAGATTACAAAGGGCAAAATTAACAGCGCTCAAAAGATCGTCGTGTATGGCCCCGAGGGTATCGGCAAGTCCACGTTCTTGGCACATTTCCCTGACCCCCTTTTTATTGACACCGAGGGCAGCACCAAAAAGCTTGACGTCGCGCGTGTGCCTAAGCCCACCAGTTGGACGATGCTGATCAACTACGTGCAGGAGGTCAAAGCGAATCCCGGTATCTGCGGAACCCTTGTGCTTGACACCGCCGACTGGGCAGAGCGGCTCTGTGTAGAGCATATTTGCTCCAAATCGCAAAAGTCTGGCATTGAGGATTTCGGCTACGGCAAGGGCTATACCTATCTGGAGGAGGAATTCGGACGTCTCTTAAATCTTCTGGAGGAAATTGTGGAGCGCGGCGTCAATGTTGGTATCTCCGCTCATGCGCAGATGCGCAAATTCGAGCAGCCCGACGAGCTGGGGTCGTATGACCGCTGGGAGTTGAAGCTTGAGAAAAAGACCGCGCCTCTGCTTAAAGAGTGGGCAGACATGGTGCTGTTCGCAAACTACAAGACCTTTGTTGTCAATGTGGACAATCAGGGCGCGGCAAAGGGCAAAAACAAGGCACAGGGCGGCAGTCGCGTAATGTTTACCACGCACCACCCCTGCTGGGACGCGAAAAATCGTGACGGCCTCAAAGAAGAGCTTCCGTTTAACTTCGCGGAAATCGCGCACACTATCCCCGCTAAAAACGCGCAGCCGTCGGTCACTCCCGTTCAGGCAAAACAACCAGTACCCGAGCCCGTAACCCCTGCCGCGCCTATGCCTACTCCGGCGCCGGCGTCGGAGACTGCAACCCATAAGGATAAGCCCGCACCACTCCCCGAAGGATTTACGGTGGTCCCGGTCAAGGTGCCGGAGAAAAAGCTGCTTAGCGACCGGATACCCAAACCCTTACGCGACCTAATGGAAACGAACAATGTTTCTGAGGAGGAAATCCAGAAGGTCGTGTTTGATAAAAAGTATTTCCCCCCCGACACACCTATCGAGAATTACCCCAAAGAATTTGTTGACGGCGTTCTGGTAGCGTGTTGGGCACAGGTTTACAAAGCTATTGTAAACAACAGAGACCTGCCCTTTTAATTTAAACATATCAGGAGGATTTTTACATGAGTGAAATTATCGACCGCGAACTTGGTTGGGATGACGCCATAGAACGTGACAGCGACTTTATCGTGCTCCCCGAAGGGGACTACGACTTTACCGTGACTAGTTTTGAACGCGGACGCCATCCCGGCAGCGATAAGTTGCCGCCTTGCAATAAGGCGACTGTTGTGTTACAGGTGGTCACCTCACAGGGGGAGGCAAATATCCGTCACAACATGTTCTTGCACACCAAGACCGAAGGCATGCTGTGCGCCTTCTTCGCTGCCATCGGGCAGCGCAAGAAGGGCGAACGGCTTATCATGAACTGGAACGCGGTAATCGGCGCAAAGGGTCGTTGCAAGGTTGGTATCAAGCCGTATAACGGCAATGACTACAACGAGGTCAAAAAGTTCTATGAGCCTACCTTTGGCGGCTTTGAGGCAGGGAGGTTTTAACCGGTGAATCTTAGACCGTATCAGCTGGAGGCAAAACAGGCGATACAACAGCAGTGGGCAGACGGCAACCGCCGCACCCTGCTTGTGTTGCCCACCGGCACGGGCAAGACTATCGTGTTCAGCAAATTAACCGAGGATTGTGTTCGCGGCGGTGAGCGAGTGTTAATACTTGCTCACCGCGGTGAATTATTAGACCAAGCCGCCGACAAGCTCAGCCAATCAACCGGTCTTGGGTGTGCGGTGGAAAAGGCCGAAAGCACTTGCCTTGGGAGCTGGTACCGTGTAGTCGTTGGTTCCGTGCAAACTCTAATGCGCGACAGCCGCTTAAGCCAATTCGACACCGATTTTTTTGATGTAATCATTGTAGACGAAGCCCATCACTGTATATCCGACAGCTACCAGCGTGTGCTCGGTTATTTTGAGCAAGCAAAGGTGCTCGGGGTGACTGCCACGCCGGACAGAGGCGATATGAAAAGCCTTGGGGTGTACTTTGACAGCCTCGCTTACGAGTACACGCTGCCCAAGGCAATTAAAGAAGGTTTTTTATCCCCCATTAAGGCACTGACCATTCCGCTAAAGCTCGACCTCACCGGCGTAGGGACGCAGGCGGGTGACTTTAAGGCTGCAGACCTTGGCACCGCGCTTGACCCATATCTGTATCAAATCGCTGACGAGATGGTCAAGTACTGTATGGATCGTAAAACTGTAGTATTTCTACCGCTCGTTAAAACCAGCCAGAAGTTCCGCGATATCCTACAGTCAAAAGGCTTTGCAGCTGCAGAGGTTAATGGCAACAGTGACGACCGCGCGCAGGTGTTATCCGATTTTGATGCCGGCCGCTACAACGTCTTGTGTAACTCTATGCTGCTGACCGAGGGATGGGACTGCCCCTCCGTGGATTGTGTGGTAGTGCTGCGCCCGACCAAGGTACGCGCCCTGTACAGCCAGATGGTAGGGCGCGGCACCCGGTTATTCCCCGGCAAGGACCACCTGCTGCTACTTGATTTCCTGTGGCACACCGAGCGCCATGAGCTTTGCCACCCCGCGCACCTGATATGCACCAATGATGAGGTCGCGGAAAAAATGACAGAGAATATTGAGGCGGCAGGCTGCCCCGTGGACATCGAAGCGGCGGAATCACAGGCGACCGAGGATGTGGTGGCACAGCGCGAAGAAGCTCTTGCAAAAAAATTGCAGGAAATGAAAAACAGAAAACGCAAATTGGTAGACCCATTGCAATTTGAAATGAGCATCCAAGCGGAGGATTTGTCCAGTTATGTTCCCGCGTTTGGCTGGGAGGCGGGGCCACCCTCTGATAAACAAATTCAACGGCTCGAAAAGCTTGGAATTCTCCCAGATGAAATCGATAACGCCGGCAAGGCCGCTAAGTTGCTTGATCGGCTTGATAGGCGCAGGACAGAGGGGCTCACAACACCCAAGCAAATTCGTTTCCTTGAAGGTCGAGGATTCCAACACGTTGGCACGTGGGATTTTGGGCACGCCAAAAACCTGATAGACCGTATCGCCGCCAATGGCTGGCATGTACCCGGAGATATTGTGCCATCCAGTTACAAACCTGAACTCACAGCAAATGAGGTGATCCCATGGTAGAGAAAAGTAATCTTTTGGAATTACTCGAATATATAGACCCCGCGCAACTCCAGTATCAGGATTGGCTTAACGTCGGTATGGCCCTTAAGGACGAGGGCTATACCGCGATGGACTGGGACGCATGGAGCCGCAGAGACAGCAACCGCTACCATCCCGGCGAGTGCTTTAAAAAGTGGGACACCTTTAATGGCTCAGCGACCCCGGTTACCGGCGGCACCATTGTTCAACTTGCAAAAGATCAGGGTTGGGCGCCATCGCGTGACGCGGGGCATGAGCTCGGCTGGGATGATATTATCGGGGCAAAAGACGACCTTGTGGTCGTCAATCAGGGCTGGATTGAGGGAAAGGAAGTTGTCGAGCCGGATAACTGGAATCCCGTTGCGCAGCTCGTCAAGTACCTTGAAATACTGTTTGAGGCCGGTGAAAACGTCGGCTATGTCACCGAGAGCTGGGAGAAGGATGGGCGCTATCTGCCCTCCAAAGGCTCCTGTGATCGTACAGCCGGGCAACTCATCCAAGAGCTGAACCGGTGCGATGGTGATATCGGCGCGGTGCTGGGCGACTGTAAGGAAGCCGCGGGGGCGTGGATACGTTTTAATCCTCTGGACGGCAAGGGCGTCAAAAACGAGAACGTCACCGAATACCGGTATGCTCTGGTCGAATCCGACAAGATGGATATCGACCGGCAGAACGCCATCCTGCGGGAACTGGAATTGCCCATCGCGTGTCTTGTGCACAGCGGCGGCAAAAGCCTCCATGCCATTGTGCGCGTCGAAGCTGCCACCTACGAGGAATACCGCAAGCGCGTAGATTATCTATATGAGGTCTGCAAAAAGAACGGCCTTGTGGTGGACACGCAAAACAAAAACCCGTCCCGCCTATCCCGTATGCCCGGCATCATGCGCAATGGCCGCAAGCAGTTTTTGGTGGATACAAATATAGGCAAGGCGGATTGGAGCGAATGGAAAGAGTGGGTCGAGAGCGTCAATGATGATCTGCCCGAGCCGGAAAGCATGGCGGACGCATGGGACAACCTACCTGAACTATCTCCCTCGCTGATCGACGGGATACTACGTCAGGGCCACAAAATGCTGTTAGCGGGGCCGTCCAAGGCGGGAAAGTCCTATGCTCTCATTGAGCTGTGCTGCGCCATTGCAGAGGGGCGAAAGTGGTTCAACTGGCCGTGCACCCGTGGTAAGGTCATGTATGTCAATCTCGAGCTTGACCGTGCAAGCTGCCTGCACCGCTTCCGGGATGTATATCAGGCGCTGGGCTGGCAGCCCAACAATCTCAGCAATATTGACATTTGGAACTTGCGCGGCAAGTCCGTCCCAATGGACAAGTTGGCGCCCAAGCTCATCCGTCGCGCGGCCAAGAAAAACTATATCGCCATTGTAATCGACCCGATCTACAAGGTTATTACGGGCGACGAAAACAGCGCCGACCAAATGGCACATTTCTGTAACCAGTTTGACCGCGTATGTACCGAGCTTGGGTGCGCGGTAATTTACTGCCACCATCACAGCAAGGGCACGCAGGGGCAAAAGCGCAGCATGGACAGAGCATCCGGATCTGGCGTGTTTGCCCGTGACCCCGACGCCTTGCTCGACCTGATTGAACTGGAACTCACCGAAGCGCTACTAAAGCAGGAAGGAAACAAAGCAGCCTGCATTGCCTGTGAACAGCATCTGGCGCACTACGTTGCCGAATGGGCAGACGAGGTGTCGCAGGACGACCGATGCAGCGAGAAGGTCATGCTGGCGGCCTGCGAACGGCTCCTGACTGCCGAGCAATACAAGGAGGCCGTGAAGTCAGTGGAGGCTGCCAAGCAAGGGGTACTGACCCGATCAGCGTGGCGCATCGAAGGTACCTTACGTGAGTTCCCGAAGTTCCCCCCGGTCAACCTCTGGTTTGACTACCCGGTGCATCATGTGGATACTGTTGGCAGCCTTAAGGACATCGGGACTGAGGGCGATTCGCCGCCGTGGCAGAAGGCTGCGGAGAAGCGCAAACTCCTTGCCAAAAAAGAGCGGCGCAGCAAGGCGGAAGAATTTGATGACGCTATCACCAGCTGCAATGCTGGAGAAGCCCCGACGGTAAAAGACGTTATTGAGTGGTTTTCCTCCACTGGGAAAGAGGTGGCCGACCGTACCGTTAGAGACTGGGTTAAAAAATACGGTTACGAAATTAACCGAAATGACGGAAACACCATCGTCAAAAAGCAAGACGACTAGTATCTAACGGCGGCGGCGACCATGGTGCCCACCGTACGGCGGTTATCACGTTTTTATGATGCTTGCCATACGGCAATGACCATAAAATTACGGTTCCCGCCGAGCGGCGACCATCGGCGGCGAAGTGATACCGTTATGGTGCCCGCCGTACGGCGGCGGCGACCAGTATATATAAATATATAAATATTTCCGCCGCCGCTATCGCGCCGTCACGTATGCGAAGGAGAAGGGAACCACGCAAGGCGACGTGGTTCCCCCTTCCCCTGCATACATGACAGTGA
Organism: Bacillota bacterium; assembly: GCA_023433405.1. Taxonomy (GTDB): domain Bacteria; phylum Bacillota; class Clostridia; order Oscillospirales; family Ruminococcaceae; genus Acetanaerobacterium. The sequence continues at coordinate 13,794 of JAEZCT010000060.1, forward strand.
CAAGAGTGAATTCTGAAAGTCACTCAGTAATTCATCACTGTAAAGGAGTAAAGCGCATGAGCGATTTGAGCCCTGTAGTCATCGTCAAAGTTATTCGTGTGGTAGATGCCTATATAGCCTTGAAGAAAGCTATAGACAGCATTAAGACTGATGAAGAAGAAGTTGCGCTCTATACTTTTCTGTCCAACGTTAAGGGGGAAATGAAGCAATGAGCATTGAGTTTTTTCTGGCTATGGTACCCCCGACCGTCACGCACCAGGAAAAGAAAATCAGAGTGGTCAAAGGCAAGCCCATCCTGTACGAGCCGCCGGAGCTGAAAGCCGCACATGCAAAGTTGATGGCGCATCTCGCAGGGCAAGCGCCTAGCCAGCCGTACACGTCCGGGGTGAGGTTGGTGACCAAGTGGTGCTTCCCCCGCGGCAAACACGCGGACGGCGAGTACAGGATTACTAAGCCTGATACAGACAATCTCCAAAAGCTACTCAAGGATTGTATGACAGTGTGTGGATACTGGACGGACGACGCGCTTGTGGCTTCGGAGATCAGTGAAAAATTTTGGGCGGAACTGCCCGGAATCTATATCCGGATTGAATCCTTGGGGGTGGCGCGCAATGATGACTGACGCCGAAATCGTCCGGCTGTTTAACGCCGGCGTGTCAATCAAGGAGCTTACTCTGCGTGTAAAATCGAACAGTCAGGATACTAAGCCAGAGGCAAAGGCGCGGGTAGAGCGCGCCATATACGAGGCAAGTTTGCCGAAACGAAAGGAGCAGAACCAATGAACACCCAAGATAAAATATTGCAAGCCATTAGGGCCGAGCGTGACCGTCAGGACACCAAGTGGGGTGAACAAAATCACCCGCCCATGTACTGGTCTGGCATACTTGGCGAGGAATATGGTGAGCTTTGTGAGGCAATTAACGAAACCGTTTTTGATAATGGGTCAGACAAGGGCGGATACGAGAATATGCGCACCGAGGCAATCCACGTCGCGGCCGTCGCTGTTGGTTTTTTGAAGTGCCTCGAACGCAATAAGGTAGACTGGGGATTGGAGGTACATACCGATGCGTAAATTACTGACAACCCTCATAACCACCGCGGCGATGGCGCTGCTGCTGACCGTAACGGTCTGCGCGGCGCCCACGGATGATATCACCGCCCCGTATGACGCCCCCACCGAGGCGCAACTTACAGCGGCCTTGCGGTACGATATCGCGGATTACGCCGGGCTGTATCTTGAGGCGGCAGAGCGGTATGGGATTAACGTTTATTTTTTGGTCGCTAAGGACGCGCTGGAATCGGGATGGGGGCGATACGAGAGCGCCCAGAATAACCTCGGAGGGTGGATATCCGATGATGGCGGGTATATGGCGTTTGACAGCATAGAGGATTACATTGACCATACGGCGCGAAACCTACGGGACATGTACCTGACTGATGGCGGGATATATCACACGGGGTATACACTGGAGGATGTCAACAGGTATTACAACGGGTCACAGGAGTGGCTTGACGAGGTCGCCGGGATTTGGGCAATGATTGAGGGGAGGGTTAATGATGCGAACGGTTGACGAAATCAAGGCGGACATCATGCGCATGGAAAATCAAATTGATACCGCCGCATATGACTGTCTGTGGCATGAGCTGTATGAGGCGGTTACGGAAGACATCAATCTCTCTCGCCTAGAAGAAATCTGCGCCGCGGAGCGGGATGGGCGGTGTGTGACGTTACCGTGCAAGGAAGGCGACGCGATGTTTACTCTTAGCTGGGACACTGCTAAAGAAGAGTATGAAATACGGGAAAGCGTAATTAAACACGTTAGGTACGATTCGGCAGATTCGGAAGTGACGGCTTCAAACGGTGAAAGATTCGGTTTTGTTTGTGGAGATATCAAATGCCCCGGAACACGTGCGTTCATCACCCGCGCAGCCGCGGAACAAGCGCTAAAGGAGCGTGAAGACAATGCTTAAATATTATTGCTTAGCACCAAAGTGTATCTGGTTGACCGCCGAAGGTGTTTGCCCGTGGGTGCATTGCCCAAAAAATAAACGCATCGCTACTTACGCTAAGCGGTGCCCCGCGGTGCCGCCGCCGGAGGCGCCAGAACAGGAAATACCCGAACCCCCTAAGGTTAGGGCGAACGGGAAAAGGAGGTACACAAGAGTATGACACAAACACCTAAACAGTATCTCGCGTCGTATCTTGCCTTAAGTCGTGAGATAGACGCCGTGCTGGAGGAGCGCGCAAGGCTCCGTAGTCTTGCCGAGAAAGTTTGCGGCGGAGGGCTTACCGACATGCCACGGGCTCAACAAGGCAAGACGGCAGCGGATTTTACGCGCGTCATTGAAAACATAGTCTTATGCGAGAACCGGGCGAACGCCAAAATAGACGAGCTTGTCCGGCTGCGAGAGGAGGTGGAGCTTGTACTTGACACGGTTGAGGACGACGTGCTGCGGGTGCTACTTCGGTATCGCTACATATCCGGCTGGACTTGGGAGCGGATAGCCGTGCAGCTTAATTACAGCTACATGCACATTTGCAGACTGCACGGCAAGGCGTTGCAGGCGGTAAGGATGGCATAGAAGGTCATACTCAAAGTGTGATATTATTAAGATGTGATAGAATGTTATATTAAAAATCTGATATTATTAAGATGCAAAAATACAACAACTCCTTATTGTTTTCATACTGTTCTTCCTTCCGCCACAAAGCCGCCTGTTATAGGCGGCTTTGTGGTTTTAACTACACAAGCGACTAGAGAGAGGTGGCGAGGGTGCATGAGCTTGTAGAGCGCGCCAGAGGGCTATACGACGATGGTAAAAGCCTAATAGACATAGCGGATGCGCTCGGCGTCGCGCGCGGCACTGTGCGCGCGTGGAAAAGCCGGTATAAATGGCCGGAGAGCGCAACAAAGCGTAACGATGTTGCAACGCAACAACACCATGGCGTAACAAAGCGTAACGGTGTTGCAACAAGACGCAGCGCAGTTGCGGTAAAGGTTGCGCAAATCGTCGATGAGTTTGCCGAGCCGCTAAACGATAACCAGCGGGTATTTGCAGAGTACTACGCGGATAACCGCAACGCCACGCAAGCGTATATTAAGGCTTACAACGCGGAGTGGTCTACCGCTAACCGCAACAGCGCCCGACTTATGGCTAACCCCAAGGTCAGGGCGTACGTTGACGAGCTGTTAAAGCTTAAGCGAGAGTCCATCATGCTAAAGCCTGATGATGTCCTAGAAAAGTACATGCGCATTGCTTTTGCTAACATTACCGACTTTGCTGAGTTTAACGCCCACGGAGTGATGCTAAAGCATAGCGGCTATGTTGACGGGGGCGTAATCAAGGAGGTAAAGCAGACCGCCGAGGGCACGAGCATCAAGCTACTCGACCAGCTTAAGGCGCTGGAGTGGCTGGCAAAGTATTTTGACATGTTCCCCGCCGACAAGCACCGACGGGAATACGACCTCAAGCGTTTGGAGCTACAGGAGCGAGAGCTTAAGCTGCACGAAAGCAAAGCTCCACCCGCGCCCGACGACACGGAGGATGACGGATTATACAATTCAATATCCGAGGCGGTGGCAAAATGAGGTTTGATTCAATCTCCCCGAAACAGGCGGAGATTTTTAAGTTTATGGCTGAGCCGTACGACGCGCTCATTTGCGACGGCGCAGTTCGCAGCGGAAAAACAATCATGATGACTGTCGCCTACATTGAGTGGGCAATGGCGTGCTTTAGCGGGCGCAACTTCGGCATATGCGGTAAGACCGTACGCAGTGCAGAGCGCAACATTGTGTCGGTGCTCCTGCAAATAGGTAGCGTACGCAAAAAGTATAAGCTTACATACACGCGCACCACGTCACTGCTGACCGTTTCGCGTGCAGGCAAGACCAATTATTTTTACATCTTCGGCGGCAAGGATGAAAGTAGCTACATGCTCATTCAGGGCATCACGCTTGCCGGGGTACTGTTTGACGAGGTCGCGCTAATGCCTCAGTCGTTTGTTGACCAGGCAATTGCGCGCACCCTGTCGATAGATACGGCAAAGCTCTGGTTTAACTGTAACCCAGAGCACCCAAAGCACTGGTTTCATACCGAGTGGGTGCAGCACCCTGAAAAGCACAACGCGAAGCATTTACACTTTTTGATGGATGATAACCCATCGCTATCCGTAAAAGCCCTGGAAAGGGCAAAGGCGAGCTTTACGGGGGTTTTCTACGACAGGTATGTGCGCGGGCTATGGGTATCCGCCGAGGGGGTTATATACCGCCTGTTTGCCGATAACCCGGAACGATACATCATCGACGCACCGCCGCCGATTATCTTTGCGCACATAGGAATTGACTTTGGGGGTACCGGCTCGGCGCAAGCCTTCCAATGCACTGGATTTACAAAGGACTTGCACGATGTCGTCACACTTGACGAGTATTACACCAAGGACCCGATTGACCCAGACGCGCTTAACCGGGCGGTAATTGACTTTGTGCGCGCCCAGCAGTCCCACGGTTACAAAGTGGTTGAGATTTTTGCGGACAGCGCCGAGCAGGTGCTTATCCGCGGAATACGCAATGCCTTAACCAAGGTGGGGATTGACATCCCGGTTAGTAACGCGCGCAAGGGAGAGGTTAACGACCGCATACGGTTTTATGCGATGCTACTCGGCGCGGACCGCTACAAGATAATGCGGCACTGTAAGCACACGCAGGAGGCATTCGCGGGCGCGGTGTGGAACAGCAAGAAGCTGTTTGACGAGCGACTGGACGACGGCTCGACAAACATTGATAGTCTGGATGCACAAGAATACAGCACCGAAAAATATCAAAAACAAATCATCGACTTGATGATGCTGGGGAGGTGACGACGTGAATGTACGCGATATTTTAGAGAGGCTAGGCTACCGCGACTTGGTACCGGCGGACTGGTACACACGCATTGACGCGTGGCGTGAGTGGTATGAGGGTACAACGGATTGGCATAGCTACACGGTATACAACGGCAACCGGCATATCTCTTGCACCAGACGGTCGTTAAACATGGCAAAAAAGGTGTGTGAGGATAAAGCTGATTTGCTCCTCAATGAGCGCGTCGAGATTATCGCCACGCCCCGAAATACGGCGGCGCAAAACCGGGCGCAGGAGCTACTTGACGACGTGCTGGAAGCCAATAATTTCTGGGTGCAGGGCAACCAGCTGATCGAGTTAGCTTCCAGCCTAGGCACTGCGGCGCTTGTGGCGTACACAGACAGGGGAGCCGTGCGCATTGACTATCTACCCGCCGAGTGCGTGTTCCCGCTTGCGTGGTCGGCTGGGCGGGTCACAGAGTGCGCGTTTGCAAGCACTTTCACCGACGGCAAAGCCGGACTTAAAACGTACCTTAATTTGCACGTCCTAGAAAACGGTAAGTACACTGTGTATAACCGTTTGTTTGACAAAGACGGCAAGGAAATTCCGTTACCGGAGGGCGTCCTTCCGGCAGTAATAACAGGGAGCGAGCTGCCATATTTTCAGCTGCTTCGACCGAACATCGCCAACAACATAGTCAAGGGCTGCCCCATGGGCGTATCGGTTTACGCGGGTGCGATTGATATTTTACGGGGCATCGACCTTGTGTATGACAGTTATCAAAATGAGTTTATACTGGGCAAAAAGCGGGTGTTTTTGGACGGCTCAGTGCTCAAAATAGACACGCAAAGTGGCGAGCGCATCCCTGTTTTTGACCCAAACGACACCACTTTTTACAGCCTCCCCGGGGAAGACGACCCTAAAAAAGTTATCACGGAAAGCAACATGGAGTTGCGCGTTAATGAGCATCGGCAAGCCCTACAGGACGGGCTTGACCTACTAGCCGAGAAATGCGGGTTTGGCAAGGGGTACTACAAGTTTGACGCGGATAACGTCAAAACCGCTACAGAGGTAGTAAGCCAAAACAGCCAGCTGTACCGTAAGGTGCGCAAGGATGAGATTGTGCTTGAGCCCGTGCTTGTGGGGCTGGCGCGCGCGATATTGCGCCTAGCGGGCTACACCGAGGAGGTTGACATTAGTGTGAGCTTTGACGACTCTATTATCGAGGACAAAGAGGCTATTTTTAAGCGTGCGCTGCTCGAAAAGCAGTCCGGGCTTATCGACGACATCGAATATCACATGAGGGTGGACGGCATGACCGAGGAGGCGGCGACGGAGTTTGTCGCAAAGATGCGCGGACGCGCTACGGCTCCCCCCGACGCGGTTCTGGTGGGCGGTGGTGCATAGTGCTGACACCGGAGCAGTGGGACACACTGGCGGACGAGATTGTAGAGCTATACGAGGGCTTAAGCTCGTTTTTGGTGCGGGATATTTCGCGCAGGCTTGTTAAGACAGGAGTACTCACAGAGACCGCTTTATATCAACTTGACATGCTACAGCAGGCGGGGCAACTCCGGGACGCAATTGCCAAGGAGGTGGCAAGGCTCGCGGGGGTAAGCGTGCGCGTGGTAGAGGATTTGTTTGAGGACGCGGCTGTCAAAAGTCTTGCGTTTGACGACAGTATATACCGAGCTGCTGGGCTTAACCCTCTACCAATTAGGCAGTCTCCCGCGTTTATACAGATGCTGCTTGCAGGGGTAAGCAAAACAAACGGCGCATTATATAACCTGACCATGACCACGGCGAACGCGGCACAGAGCGCATATATACGGGCTTGTAATACCGCGTATTTTGAGGTATCCACGGGCGCGGTTAGTTATACGGAAGCCATACGACGACAGCTGCGAGAGCTGGCGGACAACGGCGCGGAGGTACTTTACCCAACGGGGCACACCGACAAACTGGATGTAGCCGTACGGCGCAGTGTTGTAACGGGGGTGGCGCAGACCGTGGGCGTACTAAGCGAGACGCGAGCGCAAGACATGGGATGTGACCTCATGGAGATTACCGCCCACGCGGGCGCGCGCCCGTCTCACGCAGAGTGGCAGGGTAAGATTGTTAGTCTCAGTGCCCGCAAGGGATATTTGAGTAAGGATGATATCGGATACGGTAAAGGACCCGGCTTTAAGGGTTATAACTGCCGCCATGATTGGTATCCGTTTTACGAGGGTATCACCGACCGCGTATACTCACCAGACGACCTTGAAAAGCTCAACGTAAAAATCGTTGAGTACGGCGGGAAAAAATACTCTTTGTACGAGGCGTCGCAAATCCAAAGAGGCTTTGAGCGCGATATCCGCAAAACTAAGCGCCGCCTTGCCGGACTGGATGAGTCTATAAAAACCGCGCAGGACGCGACACTACTCGCGGAGCTAAAGGCTGATTTTACGGCATCTGCGGTAAAGCTCAAGGCGCAAGAAAAGCAGATGCGTACGTTTTTGGACGCGGCGTCGATGTTGGAGGACAGTTCACGCACACAGGTCACAGCCTTCGGTCGCAGCGCGGCGCAAAAGGCGGTATGGGCTGCAAAAAAATCAAAGTAGTAATTACAGCGCCGTTTTATCGGTGCTGTTTTTATATCCAAAATCGCCACCGAGGGCGTAATCTCGGGCGGTACGGGACGCGACCCCGCAAAAAGCGTAACCGAGAAAGGATACTACATGAAACGCGAAGATTTAAAGGCTCTCGGTCTTGCCGATGAAGTCATTGATAAAATCATGGCTGAAAACGGAAAGGACATTGAGAAGCACAAAGGCGAGGCGGCGGCGGCAAAGGCTTCCACCGAGCAGCTCACAAAGCAGCTGGGCGAACGCGACGCGCAGCTGGAGGAGCTCAAAAAGGTGGATGCTGCGGGCTTGCAAGCGGAGATTGCTAAGCTGCAAACCGCGAACGCTGACGCACAGGCAAAGCACGACACGGCACTTAAAGCCGAGCGGCTTAATTTTGCGTTGGAATCCCGCCTTATCAAAGAGGGTGCCGTAAACACCAAAGCCGTGCGGGCGCTCCTTGACCCAGCAAAAATCAGCCTTGACGGGGATAACCTTGTCGGGCTGGACGACCAGCTCAAGGCACTCAAAGAATCCGAAAAGTGGGCGTTTGGAAGCGCGCCGGGGAGCACCGGTATGGCGCACCAGGGAGCGCCCAACACCGACCCACTTGCAAACATGCGGGCAGCCATGGGCTTGCCCGACAACACAAAAAAGGAGTAATGACAAATGGCAAATTCTATCGCACTTTTTAAGCAGTACGTTACCCTGCTCGACGAGGTTTACAAGCTTGCTGCGCTCAGCTCCCGCCTTGACGGGGCGGCAGAGCTCGCGCAGCAGGGCGCAAACGCTAACGAGCTTATCATCCCCAAGATTGCTATGGACGGGCTTGCCGCGTACTCGCGCAACGGCGGGTATGTGGGCGGCGACGTCACGATGACCAATGAGACCGTGGCGTGTAACTTTGACCGCGGCCGCATGTTTACTGTGGATGCCCTTGACGACGCTGAGACCGCAGGTATCGCCTACGGGCGTTTGGCGTCCGAGTTTATCCGCACCAAGGTGGTTCCAGAGCTTGACGCTTTCCGCTTTGCAACCTACGCGGGTACCAGCAGCATCAGCACCGTAAGTGGTGCGGTGCTTGACACAGGCGATAAGGTAATTGCCGCGCTTCGTGCGGCGACCAACACCATGGACGAGAACGAGGTTCCCATGGAAAGCAGACACCTGTTTATCACTCCCACGCTGCTCGGTCTAGTGCAGGATTTGGACACTACCAAATCGCGTGAGGTTTTGGCGCGTTTTGCGTCGGTTACGACCGTGCCGCAGACAAGGTTTTACACCTCGATTACGCAGTATGACGGCACTACCAGTGGGCAAGAAGCGGGCGGCTACATCAAGACCGCCAGCACCGGCAAAAACATCAACTTTTTGGTGGTGGAGAGGTCTGCGGTTATCCAGTACCAGAAGCACGTCGCGCCCAAGGTTGTAACTCCTGACCAGAACCAGACAAGCGACGGTTGGAAGTTTGGCTATCGCAATGTGGGTATCGCGGATGTTTACGACAACAAGGTATCGGGCGTGTATCTGCACAAGAGCACGTCTTAAGGAGGTACGGCACATGCCGGTAATTGATAGCAGGCTGCTGGATTGCGATACTCCGTCCGAAATTACGGAGGATTTTAACAGGCTGGCGGGAATGGTAGACGCCGTGTCAGACACGCTTGCGCCCGTTGTGTCTGACACGGAAAGCGCGTACGCGGAGATATATGTTGCCGCCAATACTACGGCGGTATCTGTTGCCGCTAGTGCCTCCTTCGTTGTGCTGGTTCCTCCCGGAGAGGTAAGCGGCAGAGCGCATAACTTCACGATTAACACCTCCGCCGGAACGGTAACCTCCGAGCTTACCGGGCTGTACTATGTAAGCGCAACGTTTTCCTCAAAGCTCGGTACCGCAGACGTTGTGTGGGATACGGCGGTTTTTGTCAACGACGAAGAAGCCGAAAATCTCCACATGCGCCGTCGGTTTTCCACTGCCGGTTATACGTTTAATGTCTGCATTTGTGGTCTTGTCGTTTTGGCGGAGGACGATGTGCTTGACGTGCGCGTTAAGCACAACAACGCTGGCGCGGTCAATATCACTACGGAGTACGCCAATATCAGCCTATACCGCATTGGAGCGGCACCAGAGGAGGCATAACCGTGTATGCTGATTACGATTTTTACACACAGGTTTACAGAGGCGGTCTTATCACAGAGGCAGCCTTTGACGAGCTCTCGGAGAGGGCAAGCGATTTTTTAGATCTTGCGTCTTTCGGTCGTGTGGATTCCGCGTCCCACGACCTGGTTTACGCGAACAAAATCAAAAAGGCGTGTTGCGCGGTTGCCGAAGCTATCGCAAAAAATCGCGAGGGCGGCGACCTGTCGAGCGAAACCCAAGGCAAGTATTCGCGCGTTTTTGTTCGCGGCGCTATGGCGGGAGGATATATGAGCGACGCGGTACGCCAATACAATGCGGCCGCGTCGTATCTGTTAGGTACCGGGCTGCTGTACCGGGGGGTGGGGTAGTGCTATCAAACGCCGATATAACGCTGTACAACCGCGCGGGCGGCTCCCCAGTTACTTTTTACCGTACGCACCTGCGCGGCGTTTATTTTGAGGACGTCAAGTCCCAGCACGTCAACAAGCAGGGCGCGGTAACTGCCGATTCGATGCTGCTTTTAATTCCCGCCGGAGTAAATGCCGGCGGGAAAGGCTTTGTAGGGCAAAAGGCATTCGCCGCCGCGACGGACCGTGCCACGATGTGGACGCTCTCTGAGGGCGATATTGTTGTGCGCGGCATTGTTACCGATAGCATAACCTCACAGAGCGACCTTGAAAAGCTCTACGACACGGTGCGTAAAATCACAGCGGTTATTGACAACCGGCACGGCTCCCCCGCTGTGCGTCACTGGGAGGTGTCCGGCGTATGAGGGTGACAGTAGAGCTTAAAGAGGCTGAGCAGATTATCAAGGAGCGCGGGCTTGAAAAGGACGGCAAGGCGCAAAAGTTTTTAGATACTGAGGTTTTGCGCCTTGCGGATCCTTATGTGCCGATGCTGACCGGGACGCTAAAAAAAGGTATGGGTACTGTTGTAGGCGCGGGGGAGATTGTATATAACACCCCGTACGCTAAACGGCAGTATTACGCAAATGCAGGTCGCGGCTTACAGGGTAACGCCGGCGGAGGTTTGCGCGGCAAGCTGTGGATACCACGCATGATAGCCGACAAAGGCACCGCGCTTACCCGCGCCTTTGCTGCGTTTATAGGAGGTAAACCCGGATGATTATTGACAGGCTGCGCACCTTTTTGGCAGGGTGCCCCAGCATAACCGAGGAGCTGCACGTCGATTTTACGGACGCGGCTGCCACAAGCTACGGCATTATGCCCGTAGGAATTACCACGCTGGAGCGGTACATGGACGGCGCTAAGCGGATGCAGTACAGCTTTATTGTGTACATCCGCGACTACACAGCGGAGGATTTTGAACGTCTAGCAAACAGCCAGTTTTTAGAAGGCTTTGCAGAATGGCTGGAGGAGAACGTGCCGGAGCTTGACGGGGGATGCACCGCCGAGCGGGTGGAAACCGCAAACGGTATGCTTTTTGACATGTCCCCGGACGGCACAACCGGGCTGTACCAGCTGCAATGCCAGTTATTTTATGAAAGGAGTGTGTAACAATGGGCTATCCAAAGAACTATAACCGCAGGATGCTGATTAACCTTGGAACGTCGGAAACACCAGATTGGCAGTTAATTGCCGACGGCATTTTGTCCCGTGGTAACAGCATCAGCGAGACCACCAACGATTATTATTACATGGCTGGTCTCGGTACAGCAGATACCGAAACCAGCTCGCAGGTCATTAGCGTTAACTTCACCGGGCACAGAAACGTCGGAAACGCCGTGCAGGACTACATCCTTGACGAGGTGCTGTACGACCTTTCCGGGCGCGATGTGGAGTTTATGGACTATGACGATACTGTCGTAATCCCCTCCACCGGAACAAAGCCAGTTAATGGAGCGAAGGGCACCGCGTCTATCTCTATCTCTGACTTTGGTAGTGGCAACGCGCAGGAGAGGCAGACAATCGCTTTTGCGCTGCGCTACAAGGGCAAGCCGACACGCGGTACCGTGGTAGCCACCACGACCGAGGGTGTGACCACCTACGCGTTTACCGCCGCGACCTAGGAGGGTACCATGGGCTTTGAGTTTGCGCAACAGCACCTTATTGAGATTTGCGGCAAGCAGTACCCCGTAGACATATCGGACCCCGCGTTTATTGAGGGCGTCGTCTCGAACTTTGCCGCGATTACCGACCGATACAATGCGTTTTTAGGTTTGCGCGCCGAGCTGGCGGCAGGTGGGGATTTAACCACCGCCGCCGTGAAAGCGCTATCCGAAAGACTGATTGCCGAGAATACCGCTATTGCAGAGCATGGGCGGGCGTTCATCGTTAAGGCGCTTGGGCAGAGCGCTTACGACGATATCTTTGCGGGGCGCAAAGCCACCGCCGCCGACCATATCGAGCTGTGCGCTTATGTCTACCGAGAGGCTATCAGGAGCCGCGAGGAGGCGGTGACTGCGCAGTTAAACAGGAGGGCTAGACGTGCCGCAAAACGGGCTTCCAAGGGCGCTCACGGTTTGCGGGCGTTCCTACCGCATACGCACTGACTTCCGCTTTTGGATGGATGTCCAAAACACGTTTGAGTCCGATTCCCTGACAAGCGCCGAAAAGGCAAAAATAAACCTCCTGCGCGTCTTTGGGTGCTGCCCAGAGGACGCGGAGGAGGCATTTAAAAAAGTTGCTTGGTTTTATTCCTGCGGGGAGGAGCGGCGGGGGGGACCCGCCAAGGAACGCTTGATTGACTGGGAACGCGATTACTTGGCGATATGGGCGGACTTTAAGCTGTACTGCCATATTGACCTTGACCGCGCAAGGCTGCACTGGTGGCGCTTTTACGCGCTGTTTCGTAGCCTGCCAAAGGACGCAGAGATTAAGCGCCGGATATCAATCCGGGCGATTGACCTATCAAAAATAAAGGACAATGAAACGCGGGAGGATTACCGCAAAATGAAGGACGCCGTCGCGCTGGATTACGGCGGCGAAGAAGATTTGC
>JAEZCT010000069.1 GCA_023433405.1 Bacillota bacterium
GCTTATGGTTCTGTTTTTAACGGATGTAATTCAAATCGCTTTAAGCTTTTTATCAAGTGGAGTGTGGACACTTTATAACCTGTTCTTCGGATTGTTTATTTGATGATGGAAGAGTACGAATATAAAATAAGAATAGAGTCTTTCGAAGGTCCGATGGACCTTCTGCTCCACCTTATCGGTCGGGCGCGCATCGACATCGAGGATATTTTCGTATCCGAAGTGACGGGGCAGTATCTCGAGTATGTGACGTCGATGGAATCTCTCTCGATGGACAGCGCGAGCGAGTTCATAGAGATGGCGGCGACGCTGCTGTATATAAAGTCCCGAATGATATTGCCTTCGGAAGAAGTCGAAACGGAGGAAGAGGATCCCGAGCAGGAACTGATTGCACGGCTCAAGATATACAAGGCATATAAAGAAGCCGCGGAGACCATGAAAGAGCTTGAAACCAATGCAGAGCATACCTATTATAAGCTCCCTGAAGAGATCGGATTCCCGGAAGAAAAGCTGGAGCTGGAGCAAATCACGTTGGACAGCCTGTGTTCCGCATACCTGGAGGTGCTTGCCAGACAGCCGGATGCGGAATACGAGCACATAGAGGAAGTGGAAATCAGGAAAGACGCTTTCACGATCAGGGAGCGCTCGCGGTACATACTGCGCATACTGGGGCAGTGTAGCATGACGACATTCGGCTCATTGTTTGGAGAAACGTATACCCGTATGGAAGTAGCCGTAACATTTATCGCACTTTTGAACATGCTTCATAAAAATCTTATCTCCATAAAACAGGATAGCTGCTTTGAAGAGATATACATATCCAAAAAGGTCGAGGAGGCCGTCAGTTGAACGAGGAAACAATAATCGGTGCGCTGGAAAGCATATTGTTTATGGCCGGAGACGCAGTGGAAATATCCGAAATCGCAGCTGTGTTGAATATCGAACCCAGCCAGCTGAATGAAATTGCCGATAAAATTATAGAGAAGCGGAAACAAGCGCATGCAGGAATGCTGCTGGTCAAAGTAGACAGCAAGCTGCAGCTCAGCACAAATCCGGAATACTCAACATTTGTCGAGGCGGTGCTGGCACCTGTAAAAAAATCTAGGCTGTCGCAGTCGCTGGTTGAAACCCTTGCAATAATTGCCTATAAGCAGCCCATCACTCGGTTTGAGATTGAACAGATTCGCGGCGTCAAGAGCAGCTATTCTGTGGCAACGTTGATTGAGAGAGGCTTGATTTTGCGCGCAGGCCGAAAGAAGACACTGGGGAACCCGGTGTTGTACGTAACGAGCGATGAGTTCCTTCGCCATTTCGGTTTGAAGTCATTAAAGGAACTGCCAGAGCTGAACGTTGCCGAAGGTTGAATTGTTTCCCATCATTTAGATAATAATAACAATGTCTGAATTAAGAGAAAGGCGTTGTTTTTTATTATCATTGCACTGATTATAATTGCCGCAGTTGTGCTTATCGCCATCCTGCTTAAAATAAATCTTGTTATAGTAGCCCGGGATAAAAACTGGCGCTTGTCAGCCATTGTATTGGGCATTACTGTGCTCCGGAGGAGATATGAAGTGCGTCGAGAGTTCGGCGAATTATTAACACTCTATTCAGTGGATAAAAAAGAAAAAAGAGTAATTTCTGTGATCGATGCTTTGAAGTCTTTTAATACGACTAAAAAAAAGAGCAATGAAAAAGGCCGGAACAAATTATTCGAATACATCAATGGCAAATCAAAATATAAAATAGATATTAAAATATCAATTGGTTTGGATGATGCATTTTTGACTGCAATATGCTGTGGTCTTCTTAATACCGTGATCGGATCCCTGATGACACTAAATAAAGATAAGCGCCATCGTATTGTTATTAAAACCTATCCGGTGTTTCAAAATCGCTCATTTTCGTTTTTTGCCGACTGCATAATCACCTTGTCTCTGGCAAATATTATTATTGGTTATATGATCTACAAAATCAATAAAAGGCGGTGACCAATATGCATCCGATAGAGAATATCATGCAGACAGCGATGAGTGAAATCAAGGAGATGGTGGACGTCAATACGATCGTTGGCGACCCGGTTATATCCACGGACGGCGCGACAATTATACCGATAACCAAAGTGTCATTCGGTTTTGTGGCGGGCGGCGGTGAATATGGTGCTTCTGGCAAACAGGGAGGGCAAGACTCAAATCAGAGTCAGACACACCCGTTTGCGGGCGGCGCCAGTTCCGGTGTTTCCATAAGCCCGGTGGGCTTTCTGGTGGTTGATGAAAACAACATTCAGTTGCTGCCGGTTACGGGCAGAACGATGGTCGAACATCTTATTGAAGCTGTGCCTGATTTTATCGTTGAGATCAAGGAAGCTTTTAAACGATGCCGCGAAAAAGGGGTGGAATAACGTTTGAAGCGGGCAATCAAGAAGATACCGTTAATGGTACTGGCTTTTGCCGTTATATTTTCGTATAATATCAGTGCCCCAAGAGCTGAAGGCGTTGAGTTATCGGCCAAGTCTGCCGTGGTGATTGAGGCTACGACAGGGCGGATACTCTATCAGAAAAACGCACAAGAGAAGATGCCGATGGCGTCGACTACCAAAATCATGACGGCTATTGTCGCGATAGAAAACGGCAACCTGAATGATACGGTTGAGGTGGGCCCGAATGCGAGCGGTGTCGAGGGATCGTCGATATGGCTGTCTGTGGGAGAGAAGATGACCTTATCGGACATGCTGTTTGGTCTGATGCTGGCGTCAGGCAATGATGCGGCAGTGGCCATAGCTGAGCATGTGGGCGGTTCGGTGGATGCGTTTGTTGATATGATGAATAACAAGGCTCGTGAAATCGGCGCGTACAACACGCATTTCGCCAATCCCAACGGATTGCCGAT
>JAEZCT010000075.1 GCA_023433405.1 Bacillota bacterium
ATTCATTTGCGTTTGAAAGCATTGCAAAAAACACAATTGCTATGATATCGCACATTCTGTGCTGCACTTTCTTTTCCTGCCGATTGTCGTTTACTTGTGTCAGGTACTCTAGCAGCTCGTTCATCTCGCCCTCACCCCATGGGATATATCGGCTGTTGTTCATGGTTTTTTAACTCATGCGTTTGGCGTGAATGTGTTTATGCAGAACCTCATCAGTCAAAAGATAAAGCACCCCAATCGGAGCGCTTTTGCTGTGGCCACTAATACTATTCTCTGATAAAAGTGTTGATAAAAATCCGCGTCAAAATCCATAAATTAAAGATTTTGACGCGGATTTTTATACACTTTTTAATCGGATAATAGAAAACTAATTCCGTATAAAAAAGGATTAAAAATTATAACCGTTTGCGTTTAACGTTTTAGAGCGCAACTGATATAAACACATGAGCGCACTATCTGCAGCCACAACAGCCCCAGCAGCTTTGCCAGGTTCTGCAGCAGCTCCAACGGCGGCAGCAACGTCTGCGGCACATGAGGTACACCCCCTTTCCTTGATATGTACTCTGTAGCGCAGACCCATGCAATACATCCTATTCACAGACTGCCCTGTTCGGTGACATATTAAAAGGGAAAGCGCCCCGCACGGGGCGATTTCCCTTTTCTATTACATCGCCATTAAATCTTAAACAAGCTCAATAATCGCCATCTCGGCGGCGCGGCGGGGGCCGGGTTTAATGATGCATGAATAGTCCTTTTTTGGCGTACTATACTTATTCAATGGAATATGAATCGCTATCTTGCCGAAACGGTGATAGAACCAAGCAACGTATACTCGGCAGAAACCGACTTTTTCTCATAATCCGCAATCATCTCATTACGCTCCGCGTTATCCTCAAAGGATGCGACTGTCCATTCGGCAAGGTCGCGCTCGCTTAGTCGGAACATCAGGGCACCCGTCTCCAAAGCACTCTTGTACATCTCTTGCATTGTGGGCTGGTCAATGGACGCCGCCATTTTCACTACCTTCGTACGGGGCAAAAGGTACTGCCGCTCCCCCACATAGCCGAATGTAAAATGCACTGTGTTATCTGGATTGACCGCGCGGATTCCAAAAAACAGCAAAACGATAAGAAGCAAAATGATGAATACGCCAATTATCACTCCTGAAAACCATTTAATTTTCATCTTATTGTTCCTCCTTTAACTAAATTATATAAACATATTTTTCTTCTTTCAACAGTATAATATCATAACACCAAATACCTAACAATATATTTTTACTTATTATGGACAAATTTATATTTATATTATTATATTAATCACAAAAATATTAAAATATTATTATTTTATATAATTATATTACTTATTATGTCATATATATATATATATATATAATTTATGGTATCCTGTAATTGAAGCATTTATTTGCTTACTTTATTTGATGAGGTGTTAAACATGAAAAAACTGCTTTGCGTATGCCTGGCCTTTTTATTGGCCTTATCAATCCCAGTTTTCTGTTATGCGCAAACTCCTACGGAAAGCGCTCCTTATTATGTCAACAAAGAGCAAACACAATTTTATATCATTGCTGAAATAGGGAACAAAAACTATGAGATACCTCGTGAAACAGTGGAAAACATGGCAAAATCCAGTGTCAATACTAGCATTAAAAAAATGTATGAACAAGCTTTAGCTACTAATTCTATTTCATTTGTATTATCTGAAAGAGATTTAGCTGAATGGACAATTTCATCATTTGATAATCCAATAGAAAGAAACGCTCTTGCAGAAAGTTATTCTCGGAAAAAAGTGTCCGCTTCATTTACTAAAAACGGCTCAATCATTGTCTCCACTTCAATAATTATAGATCCAAACCTTCCCTTAGCACAAATTGCACGTGCTACGACATATTATACAGACTATGTCGATGAGACTGTGACTACGGCAGATTTTTATCGTGCAGTTTTTAGATTATCGGCGACATTTTATTATGGTACCTCTGGTTCGTCTTATTTTGTAGATTGCTCAAATTCAAGTATCGCTCAAGTATTTACTGGAAACGCTTTTTATAATCCTCTCCCTACAAGTCGATACAGCCTTGGGCGCACTTATTCTTCTGGTAGGGAGCAGGGAACAAGTCTGCCATTGACCTATGTCGAAATACTTGCATTCCCCAGATATCAAGAAAAATTCTCTATTTGGATGGATTTGGATATGGCGCTTTATGGTTTTTATGGTGGTGCATTTTAACTTATCACTGAAAAAAATATAATTGCTTTAACTTTATCTATTATAAAAGGGAAAGCGCCCCTCGCGGGGCGCTTTCCCTTTTATATTACATCGACATTAAATCTTAAACAAGCTCGATAATCGCCATCTCGGCGGCGGAACATGTGGTTGTTCTGTCCATTGGAAGTATGGATGCTCTTAAATCATTTTTGTAGTTTCTAAAAACCAGATTCCGCTTTAATGATGCAAGCTCCAAGAGCCAGCAGCAGTAACTTTGCCACATTGCCTTTGATTCATAAAACCTTAACTCAACATGTTTAATCAAATTTTGTATAATTCTCTATATATTTGATTAATTCCTAAAGTTTTTTTCTACTAAGTCGAATATATAAATAGGTCCATTTTTAAAAATAAAAGGAAGGTGCTTTAAAAATGAGAAAGAATAAGTGTGTTTTATTCCTTTGTGTTTTTTTATGACTACCCTTTTTTGTGTTCCTATTTACGCTTCAGATTTATTGGAAATCAGTATAACCGTACCGCAAACGTTACCCTCGCTTAGTGATCCAAAATCACTACCGACAGAAATTTCAGGCACTCCTTCTGGCGTGGTAGGAACCCAATCCCAGTATCAGTTTACAGGTGAGATATTTTCATATAATGGCACGTTAACCTCTGGGAATACCTATGACCTATACTTTTTTACACTGACGGCAAGAAAATCGGTCGCAATGGATATTGCGTCGACTAATTCCCAATATGCTGTCATGCTTTGTACTGTTAATTGGGATACCGGTACCGTAACCCCAACAGGTTATGGAAACTTAGCCGGTAATTCCAGCGCTATTGTTCTCAATGTACCTGCTGGAGATTATGCTCTTTATGTGTTCTCGAATAATAACTCTGTTGGAAATACATATAAGGTCATGTATAATTCAACAAATCCTCCAGATGCGACCGCCTACCTAAATAACACCAGAACGGATTTGGACGTTGTAACTTTATATTATGGCTCCAGTAGCACAAATGCTAATAAAATAGCATCAAATGGGGTAAAGCCCTTAGCCTCAAAAATTACTTACTCTCGTGAGGATACTTGGCCCATAGAGGGGGGGCAATACTGGGTCAATCATATAGTAGAAGACGGAAAGTTGAAAAATGTTTATTATTGCTCCAGCGTTACAACTTCAAAAGGCTCCTCCAACAATGCCTTAATTATTGAATTGGATGTTGGCACTTTATGGACTTACTGGCAACAGGTTGTAATGAATAATGGCCAAGGTGGTTCCGACTTTACTGATTTGGCAAATTTAAAGACTCCGAGATATTTTAATAGTGCGGATTTATTCTATACTCACTGTTTGATTTACGATTTAAACACTAACAAGTATATTTATTTACACAGTCCCTATAATTTATTTATTTATCACGGTTCTGAGTCTGTCACCTATGGCAGCTATAGTCTAATATAAAACTGCCAAAATATACACAAAGGAGAAGCAATTGTGAACATGCAAGGAATCTCTTCCGTTTCTGCCTATCAGAATGTTCATAAAATCCCGTTCCGCGCGCTCGAAGCCACAAGAGCAGTCGCGCAAACCATTAACCAAAAGCTAGCGAAGGAAAATATGGATACCTTCGAAAAAAGTGATATGTATACCGCCCTCTACATGCTGGAATACGAGGCGAAACAGAAAAATGCCGAGGCTGCGGCCTCTCAATCCAATGCCGTTTCCTTTGTATCGAATGGCCCCGGCACACCCTATATAAACCCGTATATCGCCGCGCAAAGCAACATCGATGATATCGCTCAGTGCCTGAATGCGTGCAGAGACTATGTCTCGTTAATTCGTGATTACGAGGCCATGGCAAACGATATGAGCCTTTCCGAAGATCAACGGAACTATGCGGCGGAAGGAATCTTGCGTCTAAAAGAGCAGATTGCCGTAACGTCGGTGAGTTATGTGAAGCTTACGGTAGATGGCTCAGAATTTCAGAATGGTATACGTTGGAGCGAGGAAGCAAGTACCTATGTAGAGTATGAACTTTTTGGAGAGAAAGCCATATTAGCCGGGGTTTCAAAAACACCAAGTTGGAATAGGTCAGATAAATACTCTTGGGACTCTGTTGCAGCGCTGACTAACCATATCACCCCTGAAAGCCTTGGCATAACGGGACTTTCACAGAAAAGTGCAGATGAAATAGAGCAGGCACTGACCAATGCTCTCGCTATTTTAAAAGAGGAAAGCGAAAAGCTTGCATTCGCCTCCGATGGTGCTACCTCCGGTCTTTCCCTTCATACGGAAGACTGGGGCAACTCGCATGTGGCAATCTTTGAGAAAATGGTAATGCAGCGCGGCAACAACGATTACTGGGTAGATGGAAAACTAACGGAACATAGCCGCTACTGGGATTACAGTATTTACGGAGAGCAATTAACCGACCTGATGCACGAAGTCATACTCAATAAATTAGACTATAATGTTCCTGAAGAATCCATACGCTTTCACCCGACCAACATCATCCATCTGGATGTGCGGGCATAAAAAACGTTAGAAAAGGGAAATGGATTACAAAATTACAAACGCCGGAACGACCTATACTTACACAACTACGATCACATCGGCTGCTAAATAATGTTATACATTTAAGCAAGGAGGTCTTGCCCATGATGCATCTGAAAATGCCGGCCGCAATATTGGCGGCGTTCTTACTCTGCGCCTGCTCCTACAGCCCGCAAAACGAGAATGGTATCCAAAGTGATAAAACAACACACGAAATCAGTTCCGCCATAGCAAATAGTGCTAACACGAACAGTCAAAATAGTGCGACAAAGGACAGCAGTATCTCCCTAAACGCCAGCATTAACTGGGGAAGCGCTTCCGATTCCCTTAAACAGTTTGATGACGACGACGGGCGGATAAATCGCTATCAGGATTACACCATGACCGTGCGGGCTGAAATGAACGGGATCATATCGAAGGAAATCACCCTGTCCTTTGACACTGTTGGCTCGGATTATTTAACCGGATTTCAGCGAAAAACGATTGTCGCGGAGCATCCGCCATTGCCTGAGAATCAGGCAAAAATGATTCTGACCGTAACGGATGAGGACATTCCTTACCAATACCTGCTTTTTGATGGTGGCAAACTCTATACGATACAAAGCGGAAAAACCTACTATTTGGGTAACGACGCCTATCTTTATCAGATGCAACTTATTACGTTTTTATTTACCGCGTCTACGCAGCTGACCCCGGAACAGACCGAAGTGCCCGAATTACCGTCCCTTGACCCATGGGGGAATGATAGCTCCTTCCTTAAAATTCAAAACGATACCCCCCATAAAACAGACTTTACGCCGGAGAGGTATAACGTTGTTGTCGTGGAAACGGATTACGGAAACCTATATCCGCCCATAATGATCAGGGATGAAGCCGCGAAAGCGCAGATTCTTGATTATATCAACAACGCCGTACAGCAGCAAGACGAATTGCAAAGTAACGTCTCCGGCGGAGGCGGGCCGATTATCCGTGTGTACAATGATGCGCAGTGCTACAACTATCTTCCCAGAGTCGAGCAGCTGCTTGATTATCAGAACGGACAGATTTACACGCTCCCCTATGGCATGTGGGAGTATATTCAAAGCGCGGTCGCGTATGAGCTTGTTTGCTTATTTGAAGAGAAATGATTTTTATGTTTTTGCTCATAGAAAGGAGGAAGCGCCCCTCGCGGGGCGCTTCCTCTTTCTCTATCGCAATGTGTTTTAAATGTTAAACAAGCTCAATAATCGCCATTTCGGCGGCGTCGCCGCGGCGGGGACCGGTGCGGATGATGCGCGAGTAGCCGCCGTTACGGTCGGCGTACTTGGGTGCGATCTCATCAAACAGCTTCTTCGCCACAGTTTCCTTGGTGACAAATGCCATGACCTGACGCTTCGAGTGCAGATCGGGCGTTTTGCCTATGGTAATCATCTTCTCAGCCATAGAGCGAACCTCTTTGGCTCTTGTTACGGTGGTTTCAATCTTGCCGTTTTCCAGCAGATAGGTCACCATCGCGCGGAGCATCGCTTTTCGCTGGTCTGAGGTTCTGCCGAGTTTCCGTGTGCCTGGCATCGAATTCACTCCTAACCTGGTTAATCCCCCGTTCAGCGCGCGGTAACGTTTCCCTGAACGGGTGTATAGGGCGTGCGCCCCAATTTAGTCTTCTTCTTTGTTCAGATCAAAACCCAGCGCCTGAAGCTTTTGCACAACCTCTTCCAGTGACTTCTTGCCAAGGTTGCGCACCTTCATCATATCCTCTTCGCTCTTGTTGATCAAATCCTGTACCGTGTTAATGCCTGCCCGCTTTAAGCAGTTAAAGGAACGAACAGACAGGTCAAGCTCCTCAATGGTCATCTCAAGGACCTTTTCCAACCCATTGTCGCTCTTCTCCACCATAATCTCGGTGTGGTAAGCCTCATCCGAGAGGTCGGCGAAAAGATTGAGATGGTCGTTGAGGACCTTGGCGGCTAAGGATACGGATTCCTTCGCGGAAATTGTCGCGTCGGTCCATACCTCAAGCGTCAATTTATCGTAGTCTGTTATCTGCCCCACGCGCGTGTTCTCAACCGTGTAGTTTACCTTAAGCACGGGGGTGTAGATGCTGTCCACCGGAATTACACCAATGGCGGACTGCAAATTCTGTTTGTTGCGATCCGCCGGCACATAGCCGCGACCCTTGTCAAGCGTCAGCTCCATATAAAGCTTTGCGCCTGCCGCAAGCGTTGCAATATGCATGGCGGGGTCGAGAATTTCAACCTCAGAGTTTGCCTTAATGCTGCCTGCGGTCACCTCGCACTCACCCTCGGCGTCAATATACACCGTAGTGGGGGCGTCGCCATACAGCTTTGCGGTAAGACCCTTAATGTTGAGAATAATTTCCGTCACATCTTCCTTTACTCCGGGCACGGTAGAAAACTCGTGTTGAATTCCGTCAATCTTAACCGATGTGACGGCCACACCAGGAAGCGAGGAGAGCAGCACGCGCCTAAGACTGTTGCCTAACGTTGTTCCGAAACCGCGTTCCAGCGGCTCCACGACGAACATACCGTAAGACCCGTCCGATTGAAGGTCAATCGTGTCGATTTTTGGCTTTTCGATCTCTATCATCTAAAAACCCTCCTATCAGGCAGACATAAGCCTGCTCATTAATACGCTTTCCCTTGCTGATTTTATTGCTGTTTGCCCACCGGTTACTTGGAGTAAAGCTCGACGATCAGGTGCTCCGCAACGTCCAGATCAATGTCCTCGCGGTTAGGAACGGTGACATATTTGGCCGTAAACTGCTCACGGTTTACATCCAGCCACTTGGGAACCGGACGGGAACCGCAGGATTCGGCGATCATCTTGAACTTATCGCTTGCCTTGCTCTTTTCCGCAAGCGCAATCACGTCGCCCTCTTTCATCAGGTAGGACGGAATGTTTACGCGCACACCGTTTACAGTAAAGTGACCGTGGCGAACAAGCTGTCTTGCCTCCGGGCGCGAGCACGCAAAGCCCAACCGGTAAACGATGTTGTCAATTCTGCTTTCAAGCAGTCTTAACAGGTTTTCACCCGTAATTCCGGGGCGGCTTTCCGCAATTTCAAAGTAGTGGAAGAACTGGCCTTCCAGTACGCCGTAATAGCGTCTTGCCGTTTGCTTCGCACGAAGCTGAATGCCGTACTCCGAGGACTTTTTGCGGCCTTGACCGTGCTGTCCGGGAGCATAGGAACGTCTGTTAATCGCGCACTTATCGGAGTAGCAGCGTTCTCCCTTTAAAAACAGCTTCTGGCCTTCGCGGCGGCAAATCCTGCATACGGCGTCGGTATATCTTGCCATCTTTTATAAACCCTCCTGTGCCGTTATACGCGTCTGCGCTTGGGGGGACGGCAGCCGTTATGGGGAATCGGCGTAACGTCCTTAATTAAACTTACTTCAAGTCCCGCGGATTGTAAAGCGCGAATGGCAGCCTCACGACCCGAACCGGGGCCCTTAACAAAAACTTCAACCGTCTTTAAGCCATGCTCCATAGCGGCACGGGCAGCAGTCTCCGCAGCGGATTGTGCCGCAAACGGGGTGCTCTTACGCGAACCACGAAAACCGAGCCCGCCCGAGCTTGCCCACGAAATGGCATTGCCCTGCACGTCGGTAATGGTAACAATGGTGTTGTTAAAGGTGGATTGAATATGAACGGCGCCGCGTTCAATGTTCTTGCGCTCACGGCGTCTGCGCGGCGCGGCTTTTTTAGCAACCGTCTGTTTTGCCATGGAATCATATCCTCCTGTGAGTTACTTCTTCTTGTTGGCAATGGTCTTCGCAGGACCTTTGCGTGTGCGAGCGTTTGTCTTGGTACGCTGGCCTCTTACAGGCAGGCCCTTACGGTGACGCAGACCACGGTAGCAGCCGATTTCAGTCAGTCGCTTAATGTTTAGCGCCGTGTTGCGGCGCAGGTCACCCTCCACCATCAGGTTCTTATCAATATATTCGCGAAGCTTCGATACATCGTCCTCGCTCAGGTCCTTAACCCGGATGTCGGGGTTAACGCCGGTTGCGGCAATAATCTGTTTCGCTTTTGTTTGACCAATACCCAGAATATAGGTAAGGCCAATCTCGACCCGCTTCTCTCTGGGCAGGTCAACACCGGAAATACGCGCCATTTACTTGTTGCACCTCCATTTTATTGGTTTAGCCCTGACGCTGCTTGTGCTTGGGGTTCTCGCATATAACCATAATGCGCCCCTTACGCTTAATAATCTTGCACTTTTCACAGATGGGCTTAACGGAAGGTCTTACTTTCATTGTGAAATACCTCCTTTAGCATGCTTTGTCATGCTTTAGCTTGCGTGCCGGCGCGGCCTATCCACGCGGCGAGTGGCATAATACCAGTTTTGTGCTTACTTAGAGCGCCATGTAATGCGCCCCTTGGTCAGATCATACGGCGACATCTCAAGCGTCACCTTGTCGCCGGGAAGGATACGGATAAAGTTCATGCGCAGTTTGCCTGATATATGCGCAAGAAGCTTATGTCCATTTTGAAGCTCCACCTGAAACATTGCGTTGGGCAGTGCCTCGGTGACCGTACCCTCAACCTCGATTACGTCGTCTTTTGACAAAACCGTTACCTCCTTTTATCCGCCTGTTTCCTCACTCGGCCCATTGTAGGCAGCCAGCAGCTTTCGCAGCCGCCGGTTTGTAGCAGCCTCGGCAATATCGGCCGTCTCGTTGGTTCTGGCCAGATGCTTTACCCGTTTTTTCTTGGGGTGCTCAAGCGGCCGCAAGCAGCCGTCTGCAATATATGCAAACACCTCGTCGGTGTCAAGCACGAGAAAGAACCGGTTCTGGTCGCGTCCGGCAATGGATTTTACAATCATGCCCTTTTCAATCAGCACTTCGCAGCCTCCTCGTCAAGGGGTGGTGAGGATAACCGGACCGTTGTCGGTAATTGCGATGGTGTGTTCAAAATGCGCCGACAAGCCTCCGTCAACGGTAACCACCGTCCAGTCGTTGGCCAGCACCTTTACATCAAAGCCCTTCTCATTAATCATGGGCTCAATGGCGATGGTCATTCCGGGCAACAGCCTTACGCCTCTGCCCGTCGTGCCAAAGTTTGGCACATCGGGTGCCTCATGCAGGTCGCGGCCTACACCGTGGCCCACATACTTGCGCACAACGCCGTAGCCGCGCGCCTCACAAAAGGATTGCACCGCGCTGCCAATATCGCCGACGCGTGCGCCCGCTTTCGCGACCTTTATGGCCTCGTAAAGGCTTTCTCGCGTCGTGTCTAAAAGACGCTGGGCGCGCTCCCCGATTTTACCTGCGGCAACCGTCGCCGCGTTATCACCGTGATAGCCGCCAACCAGCGCGCCGACGTCGATGCTTACGATATCCCCCTCCGCTATCAAGCGGTCGGATGGAATACCGTGAATCACCTCGTCGTTGACTGAGATACAAGCGCTTGCCGGAAAACCGCCGTAGCCCAAGAAGCTGGGCTTTGCACCATGCTGCGTCAGGTACCTGTGAATAATGCGGTCAATTTCCCGGGAGGAAACCCCCGGCTCCACCGCCTCACAACCTGCCCTGAGCGCTCCCGCCGCAATTCGGCCGGCCTCTCTCATCGCTTCCATTTCAGTCTTGTTCTTTAAAATAATCATAATGCTCATGCCTTTCCGGTACTGCGCCAAATGGCTGCCATACCGAGCACAAGGGAGTCGCGGCGGGCAATGGCCTTGCCCTGCGGCATCCCTTCCATGAGTCGAAGACGGCTCACTGTTCCAGTGCCTTCAGAACAAGTGCGGTGGTATCCGCCACCTCTTCCTGTCCTTCTACAATGATAAGCTTACCCTGTCTCTCATAATACGCCTTGAGCGGTTCGGTCTGCTCATGGTAAACCCGCAGACGCTCACGCACGGTTTCGGGTCGGTCGTCCCCCCGAATAATCACCTTACCGCCGCATTTGTCACATACGCCGTCCGCTTTGGGCGGCTTATACGCGGTGTGGTAGGAGGAGCCGCAGCTTTCGCATACCCGTCTGCCGGAGAGACGCATTTCTATGCGTTCATCCGAGACATCGATGTCAATCACACGATCCACCACAACACCCATGCGATCCAGTGCCTCGGCCTGAGGCACTGTACGGGGTACCCCATCAAGGATAAAGCCGTTTTTGCAGTCCGCTTCGGCAAGCCGCTCCTTGATGATGGCAATAATGACCTCGTCGGGTACCAAAGCGCCGGACTGCATATACTCCTTCGCCTTTTTACCCATCTCGGTGCCGTTCTTCACCGCTTCGCGGATGATGTTGCCTGTACTAATGGCGGGAATGTTCAGCCTCTCGCAGACAATTTCTGCCTGCGTACCTTTACCGGCGCCAGGGGCGCCCAGCAGAATCAGCTTCATGAGTCATTCTCCTCCCGGGGCTGTTATCACGCGGTTAAAGAGCTTCTTTTATTCTAAAAATCCCTTGTAGTGGCGCATCATCATCTGGCTTTCCAGGTTCTTAATTGTCTCAAGGGAAACACCCACCACAATGATCAGCGAGGTACCCGCCAGAGACACATTCATCTGGGTAAGGCCGCCCAAAACAATAGGCAGCGTGGCAATGACGCCCAAAAACAGCGCGCCGATAAACGTGATCTTGGAAACCACCTTGCCGATAAAGTCGGAGGTAGGCTTGCCGGGACGAATACCGGGGATGCCGCCGTTGTTCTTGCGCAGGTTGTTGGCCATCTCAATGGGGTTATACTGTACCGCTACATAGAAGTAGTTGAAGGCGATAATGAGTATAAAGTACAGCGTAGCGTAAAGCCACGAGGTGTGAGAAAAGGCCTTGAAGAAACTATCCCAGAACGAGCCGGTTGCGGGGGTAACAAACATACGAATCGTTGTGGGCAGCGCAAGGAAGGAGCTTGCGAAGATGATCGGCAGTACGCCGGACATATTCACCTTAATGGGGATATGGGTGCTCTGGCCGCCATACATCTTACGCCCGACAACGCGCTTTGCGTACTGTACGGGCAGACGGCGCTCGGCCCCGTTCATGAACACAATCAGGACAATCGTCAGCAGCATAACGCCAATCATCAGGGGGCTGTAGAAATAGTACTGTGTGGCGCCCTGAGACGCGAGGGAGAAGCCCTGAAGAATAACCCCAATCTCTGCGGGGAGTCTAGCAATAATATTGGCAAAAATCAGGAAAGAAATGCCGTTGCCAAGACCCTTTTCTGTAATCCTGTCGCCCAGCCACATGGCAAGCATGGAACCCGCGGTGAAAACAGCGATAATGGAGATGGCGGTAAGTACGCCGGCAAAGCCGGTAGTATACAGTACTGCGCCTTCCTGATTACGCAGTACCAGATAATAGCCGAAGGCCTGAACAATGCCAAGACCTACGCCGGCGTACCTGGTAATACGGTTAAGCTTCTTTCTGCCTTCCTCGCCCTCCTTGGCAAGCCGCTCAAGGGCAGGGATGGCGATGGTCAGAAGCTGCATGATAATCTGCGCGTTGATATAAGGGATTACACCCAGCGCAAGAATGGTAGCGTCGCCGAAGGCGCCGCCGCTGATGGTGTTAAGAAAACCAAATGCAGAGCCCTCCGCAATCATCTGCGAAAGCTTCGTCCGGTCTAGAAACGGTCCTGGAACCGCACAGCCCACACGATAGATTGCAAGGATAAACAGGGTGTACAGGATCTTTTTTCTGAGCTCCTCGATCTTCCACGCATTGCGTAAGGTTTCAAACATCCTATATCACCTCAGCCTTTCCGCCGGCCTTCTCAATCTTCTCCTTTGCGGAGCCGGAAAAAGCAGCGGCCTTAACGGTCAGCTTCTTGGTAATTTCACCTTCGCCCAGAATCTTAACGCCGTCCAGCGTCTTTTTTAACAAGCCCGCCTCTTTAATCGCGGCGGTATCCACCGTCGCGCCGTCCTCAAACTTCTCAAGGTCGGCTACATTGATGGTCGCGTACTTTGTCGCGAAGATGTTTATAAAGCCTCTTTTGGGCACGCGTCTCGCAAGCGGCATCTGGCCGCCTTCAAAGCCCGGTCTTACGCCGCCGCCCGCGCGCGCATTCTGGCCCTTATGGCCCTTGCCCGAGGTCTTACCGTTGCCCGAACCGATACCGCGGCCCTTGCGGAACGAATCCTTTGCAGAGCCGGGGGCCGGTGAAAGCTCGTGTAATTTCATGGTGTTTCGCACCTCCTTGCATAAATGCTTGCTTACGCCTGGGTTACCTCTATGAGATGGATGATTTTATTGACCTTGCCTTTGGTAGGCTCATTGTCGGGCTGCTCGGTAATATCTCCGATCTTGCGGAGGCCGAGCGCATGAGCTGTGGCAATCTGGTCGTCTTTTCTGCCGATCAGGCTCTTTACGAGCGTAATCTTGAGATTTGCCATAAAACTCTACTCTCCCTTTAGCCTAAGATTTCTTTCGCGGTTTTGCCGCGCATCGCCGCCACCTGCTCTGCGTCGCGCAGCGATGCAAGGCCGTTGATGGTAGCGTTAACTACGTTGCAGGGGTTGTTCGAGCGCAGGCACTTGGTACGAATGTCCTTAATGCCTACTGTCTCTACCACAGCACGCACCGGGCCGCCGGCAATTACGCCGGTACCGGGAGCAGCGGGCTTCATCAGCACACGGCCGGCACCAAACGCGCCGATAACCTCATGCGGAATGGTGGTGCCTTTCAGGGACACCTTAATCAGGTTCTTTTTCGCGTCCTCAATTCCCTTGCGGATAGCGTCGGGCACTTCGGAGGCCTTTCCAAGCCCGAAGCCGATAACGCCGTTGCCGTCGCCGACAACCACAAGCGCTGCGAACTTAAAGATACGTCCGCCCTTTACGGTCTTGGATACGCGGTTAATGGATACGACCTTCTCTTTGAGGTCGAGTGTGGATCCGTCTATTCTAGCCAAAAGTATACCTCCTATCCTTTAGAACTTGAGGCCGCCTTCGCGGGCTCCTTCGGCCAGCTCTTTAACGCGGCCGTGATAAATATATCCGCTTCTGTCAAACACAACAGATTCAATGCCCTTGCCGACAGCTGCTTTTGCAAGCGCTTCGCCGATTTTACGGGCCGCCTCTTTGTTCGAGCCGGAGCCTTCAAACTCCTTATCGAGCGAAGACGCACAGGCGAGTGTTACGCCCTTCACGTCATCAATAAGCTGGGCGTAGATGTGTTTAGAAGAGCGGAATACGCTCAGGCGCGGACGCGCTGCGGTGCCGCTGATTTTTGCGCGCACTCTGCGATGTCTTTTAAGCCTTGACTTATTGGAATCCGGCTTAGTTACCATGCTTATTCACCCTTTCTTTACTTCTTGCCGCCCTTACCGGCCTTGCCTTCCTTACGGACAATCACTTCGCCGGCGTACTTAATGCCCTTGCCCTTATACGGCTCGGGCGGACGCTTTTCGCGAATTTCCGCGGCAAACTGTCCTACAACCTGCTTGTCAAAGCCAGCCACCACAATCTTGTTGGGGGCGGGTACTTCAATGGTAATGCCGGCAATCTCCGGCACAATAACCTGGTGAGAATAACCAAGAGTCATCACAAGGTTTTTACCCTGCTTCTGTGCGCGGTAACCTACGCCGTTAATCTCAAGCTCCTTAGTAAAGCCTTCGTGGGCGCCCTTTACCATGTTTGCAATCAGGGTTCTGGTCAGGCCGTGCAGCGATTTGTGCTCCTTGCTCTCGCTCGGACGAGCGACGGTAAGCTTACCGTCCTTCTCCTCGATTTTCATCGCAGAGTTAAAGGAGTTCTCAAGCGTGCCTTTAGGCCCTTTTACTGTTACGGTGCTGCCGTTAATCTTAACTTCAACACCCTTGGGAATATCAATTTCTTTTCTGCCTATACGAGACATTCGCCTTACACCTCCTTACCAAATATACGCAAGGACTTCTCCGCCTACTTGCTCGACGCGAGCCTTTTTATCGGTCATAACGCCCTTTGATGTAGACATGATAGCTATGCCAAGGCCTCTAAGAACCTTAGGCATATCCTCGCAGCTGGTGTATATGCGCAGGCCGGGCTTCGAGACCCTTCTAAGACCGGTAATGGCCTTTGTTTTGTTCTCGCCGTACTTTAAGATAATACGGATGATGCCCTGCTTGCCGTCATTGATTACCTGATAGCTTTTAATATAGCCCTCGTCCACAAGAATCTGCGCGATAGACTTCTTCATGTTGGATGCGGGAATCTCCACCGTGTCGTGTTTTGCCGTACATGCGTTGCGAATACGCGTGAGCATATCGGCGATCGGATCGGTGATCTGCATACCTTCAAACCTCCTTTACCTGGCACTTACCAGCTGGCTTTTTTCACGCCGGGAATCTCGCCTTTGTGTGCAAGCTCCCTAAAGCATATGCGGCAAACACCGAATTTGCGAAGGTAAGCGTGCGGTCTGCCACAGATTTTGCACCTGTTATATGCTCTGGTCGAGAATTTAGGCGTTCTCTGTTGCTTTACTTTCATTGACGTTTTTGCCATCTGAAAACTTAACCCTCCTTACTTCGCAAAGGGAGCGCCCATAAGCATTAACAGCTCTCGGGCCTCCTCGTCGGTCTTTGCGGTTGTTACAAAACAAATATCCATGCCCCTGACCTTATCGACCTTATCAAAGTC
Source organism: Bacillota bacterium (assembly GCA_023433405.1). Taxonomy (GTDB): domain Bacteria; phylum Bacillota; class Clostridia; order Oscillospirales; family Ruminococcaceae; genus Acetanaerobacterium. The sequence goes on from JAEZCT010000075.1 coordinate 15,365, forward strand.
AATTTCGGGGAATATGAGCTGCTCCTTAAGACCAACGGAGTAGTTGCCGCGTCCGTCAAAGGAGTTTGCGCTGATGCCGCGAAAGTCTCTTACGCGGGGCAGCGTTACGTTAAAGAGCCGGTCTACAAACTCGTACATATGCGTGGCACGCAGTGTAACCTTTGCGCCAATGGGCATTCCCTCACGCAGCTTGAAGTTAGCGACGGACTTTTTCGCCGTACAAACCACCGCCTTCTGGCCAGTGATTCTGCCAAGGTCGGCAATAACAGCATCCATCACCTTAGCGTTGTCGCGGGCTTCGCCGCAGCCGACATTAATGACGACCTTTTCAAGCTTCGGGATTTGCATGACGCTTTTATAGCCAAACTTCTTCATCATAGCGGGGGCTACTTCACTTTTGTAGTAGTCGCTAAGCCTTGCCATATATGACCTTTCCTTTCTTGCAGCAAGCCGGTTTGATTGACTCAAACCACCTTTCTACTTAAAAAGTCTCGCCGCAGCCTTTATTTTTGCACACGCGGGACTTGGAACCATCCGCCAGTATCTTATGCGCAAGTCTTGTCGGCTTGCCGCACTTGGGGCATACGAGCATGACCTTGCTCGCATACATCGGGGCTTCCACCTTTACGATGCCGCCCGCCTGGCCCATCTTGCGGGGCTTTAGGTGCTTGGTCGCAATATTGCGGCCTTCTACAATCACCTTGCCCTCTTTGGGGCTTGTTTCAAGCACTTTACCCTTTTGGCCGCGGTCCTTGCCCGATATAACCATAACGGTATCGCCTGTTTTGACGTGTAAACTCATGCTTCGAGCACCTCCCATTACAGCACTTCGGGGGCAAGGCTCAGAATCTTCAGGTACTCGCGCTCGCGAAGCTCGCGTGCTACCGGCCCAAAGATACGGGTGCCCCTCGGGGTTTTATCTTCTCTAATAATAACAGCGGCGTTTTCATCAAAGCGGATGTAGCTGCCGTCATTGCGTCTTACGCCTTTTGCGGAACGGACAATTACCGCTTTTACAACATCGCCCTTTTTCACAACGCCTCCGGGTGCTGCCTTCTTAACTGAAGCCACCACCACGTCGCCGATGTTGGCGTATCTCCTGCGGGAGCCGCCCAACACACGAATGCACATAAGCTCCTTGGCACCGGTGTTGTCGGCCACCTTGAGATAGGTCTGCATCTGTATCACAGTGCGTTCCTCCTTCCGGTTACAAAACCCAACCAGACAATGCTGGCCGTTTTATTTGGCCTTCTCGATAATCTCGACAAGCCTCCATCTTTTATCCTTCGATAAGGGGCGGGTCTCCATTATCTCAACCCTGTCGCCGATGCCGCAAGTATTGTTCTCATCATGGGCCTTCAGCTTGACAGTGCGTTTAATAATTTTTTTGTAAAGAGGGTGCCTTACGCTATCCTCGATGGCGACGACGATGGTTTTATCCATCTTATCGCTTACCACCTTGCCCACCCTCGTTTTTCTGAGGTTTCTTTCGCTCACCGCTTAATTTCCTCCCTTCATGCTATTGCACACCTTTATTTTCGTTCTGCTTAATAATGGTCTTAATGCGGGCAATATCACGTTTTACCGCTTTGATGCGCTGGGGATTATCAAGCTGGTTGATGGCATGCTGAAAGCGGAGGTTAAACAGCTCTGCCTTGAGATCGATGAGCTTTGAGCCAAGCTCGTTCCCGGACAGCTTGCGAATCTCTACTGTTTTCATGACTGCTCACCACCCACTTCCTTCTTAACAAACTTGCACTTAACCGGCAGCTTGTGTGCGGCAAGACGCATGGCCTCGCGCGCGGTCTCCTCGGGCACGCCGCCAATCTCGAACATCACGCGGCCAGGCTTAACCACAGCCACCCAGTACTCGGGGCTGCCCTTACCGGAGCCCATTCGGGTCTCGGCGGGCTTCTGAGTCACGGGCTTGTGCGGGAATATCTTGATCCAAACCTGTCCGCCACGCTTGATGTAACGGGTCATGGCAATACGAGCGGCCTCTATCTGGTTCGAGGTGATCCAGGCGGGCTCGAGCGTCTGCAGGCCGAAATCTCCGTGAGATACCGTGTTGCCGCGAAGAGCCTTGCCCTTCATACGGCCTCTTTGCACACGGCGGTATTTTACGCGTTTTGGCAGCAGCATTACCTAGCGCCTCCTTCCCTCCGGGGCCTCTTTACTTCGTTAAGAACCTCGCCCCTGTAAATCCAAATCTTAACACCGATGCGGCCGTAGGTGGTGTGCGCCTCGGCAAAGCCGTAGTCAATATCCGCGCGAATGGTCTGCAGCGGAATGGTTCCCTCGTGATAATGCTCGGTGCGCGCGATTTCCGCGCCGCCCAAACGGCCGGAAACACCGGTTTTAATACCCTTTGCGCCACGCTTCATCGCGTTGCCGATGGCCTGCTTGAGCGCGCGGCGAAAGGATACGCGGCGCTCGAGCTGAGACGCTACGTTTTCCGCGACAAGCTGCGCGTTTAAATCAGGCTGACGAACCTCTACGATGTTGATGGAAACCGTGCTCTTCTCGGTCTTGCCCTTGTTAATGAGGGCTTCGCAGTCGGCCTTGATCTTATCAATGCCAGCGCCCGCCTTGCCGATAACCATGCCCGGCTTTGCGCAGTGAATGTTAATCTTTACCTTGCCCGCGTTACGCTCGATCTCGATGCGCGGTACACCCGCCAGGTACAAACTCTTTTTAAGGAACTTGCGCAGCTTGTAATCCTCTACGAGGATATCGCCGAAAGCGTTGTCCTTAGCAAACCAGCGGGAATCCCAATCCTTAATTACACCGACTCTAAGTCCGTGTGGATGAACCTTCTGGCCCATAGTTTACCTCCTCTTTCAGCTTATTCCTTCTCTTTGACAGCGAGTGTCACATGGCTCGATCTCTTGAGTATGCGAAACGCTCTGCCTTGTGCACGGGGGCTGATTCTTTTCATCGTCGGTCCCGGGCAAACGAAGCATTCCGATACATAAAGGTTGTTCTTATCCATGCCGAAGTTGTTCTCCGCATTTGCTACCGCCGACTTTAAGAGCTTTGCCAGAGGCTCGCTCGCGGCCTTGGGGGTGTTTTTAAGCACCGCCATGGCAATGTCGGCCGGCTGGTTCCTTATCAGGTCAAGCACAGGCACAAACTTGCGGGGAGAAATTCGCACATGCTTCAAATAAGCTTTTGCTTCCATTTGTAATCCTCCTTCCGGCCTCCGTTATCTCTTGGTTGTTTTGGAGCCGGCATGACCCCGATACGTTCTGGTGGGGGCGAACTCACCCAGCTTATGGCCCACCATATCCTCGGTAACATATACAGGCACATGCTTTCTGCCGTCATGCACCGCGATAGTATGCCCAACGAATTCCGGGAAGATGGTGGAGGCGCGGCTCCAGGATTTAAGAACCTTCTTCTCTCCGGCTTCGTTCATGGCTATAATGCGCTTTAAAAGCACCGGTTGAATGTATGGTCCCTTTTTTACGCTTCTGCCCATAGTTCTTCTGCCTCCTTTCGCAGCACCTTATTTCGCATTTCTGCGCTTTACAATATATTTGTCGGTTCTGCTGTGCTTCGCTCTGGTCTTGTAACCCAGCGCGGGCTTGCCCCACGGGGTAACAGGCCCGGAACGACCGATGGGGGAACGTCCCTCACCACCGCCGTGCGGATGGTCGTTCGGGTTCATAACAGAGCCGCGGACGGTGGGACGCCAGCCCATGTGGCGCTTGCGTCCGGCCTTGCCGATGTTGACGTTTTCATGGTCAACGTTGCCTACCTGACCAATGCTGGCCATGCAGTTCGGCGCCACCTTGCGAAGCTCGCCGGAGGGCAGACGGACGAGAACATAGCTCTCTTCCTTCGCCATCAGCTGTGCCATGTTGCCGGCAGCTCTCGCGAGCTGACCACCTCTGCCTGCGTACAGCTCCACATTGTGGATGAAGGTACCGACAGGGATGTTAACCAGCGGCAGGGCATTGCCCGGAATAATGTCCGCCCCGGGGCCGCTCATAACCGAGTCGCCGACCTTTAAGCCGTTGGGAGCGAGGATATAGCGCTTTTCGCCATCCGTATACTCCACCAGCGCGATGTGCGCCGAACGGTTGGGGTCGTACTCCAGGGTAAGCACCTTGCCGGGGATATCGAACTTATCTCTCTTAAAATCGATAATGCGGTATTTTCTGCGCGCACCGCCGCCGCGATGGCGAACCGTGATGCGGCCGTAGCTGTTTCTGCCGGAATTTTTCTTGAGCGTCACAACGAGGCTCTTCTCCGGCTCCACCTTCGAGAGGCCGGAATAATCAGTCACCGTCATCTTGCGGCGTCCGGCGGTCGTAGGCTTATAATACTTTATAGCCATTTCGGTTTCACTCTCCTTGTGTTTGGCTTTGCGAAACGTCCGCGATGGTTTTTACAAAAACACATCGGCGTTCCATACGTTGCCGGCATTCCCATTAACCGAATGCGCGCCCACTATTCAGGCGCAGGCGAGATTACAATAAATGCTTGCTTTACTGTAAAAACGTTAAGGAAAGCGGCTCTAAAAAGGTTCACAACGGTTAGGTCATGCTCTCAAAGAACTCGATGCCCTTGGACTTTTCGGTCAGGGTAACGATGGCCTTTTTCCACTTGGGGGTATAGCCCGAGTGCAGACCCTGTCTCTTGAGGCGGCCTCTCACGTTCATCGTGTTGACCTTGGCGACCTTTACGCCAAACAGCTCCTCGACCGCGCGCGCGATCTCCAGCTTATTTGCGGCCCGTAAAACCTCAAAGGTGTATTTTCTTTCCGCAACGCCCGCCATGCTCGCCTCTGTAACGACGGGGCGGACGACAATATCATGCACGGTTTTTTCCATTATGCGTACACCTCCTCGATTTTTGCGACGGCATCCTTTACAACAATAAACTTGTCGTAGTTTAGAATGTCGTAAACGTTCAGGGTGTTCACGAGCGTGGTTTTTACGCCCGGAATGTTGCGAGCGCTCTTAACCACCGTCATGTCGGTGCTCGGCATAACAATAAGCGCCTTTTTGCCTACTCCCAGTGCGCCCAGCATACCCACAACGCTCTTGGTCTTAATCTCGGCAAGGCTAATGCTATCCACCACGATCATGTTTGCTTCCAGCACCTTGCTGGAGAATGCCGACTTCATCGCGAGACGCTTTACCTTTTTATTAAGCGAGAAGCTGTAGTCGCGGGGCTTGGGACCCAGTGCGATACCGCCGTGACGCCATTGGGGAGCGCGGATGGAGCCCTGTCTTGCATGACCGGTGCCCTTCTGTTTCCATGGCTTGCGTCCGCCGCCGCGCACCTCGGTGCGGGTAAGGGTGGACTGTGTGCCCTGGCGCTGGTTGGCAAGATAGTTTACAACCGCCGCGTGCATCACGCTTTTGTTCGGCTTTATTCCAAAAATGGCGTCGGAAAGCTCGATCTCGCCCTTTTGTTTGCCGGCCATATCATATACTGCAACCTTTGGCATTGTACTTCCTCCTTCCGTTACGCCTTTTTCACGCTGTTGGTGATGTACACGATGCCGTTTTTCGGTCCCGGTACCGCACCTTTAAGCGCAATGAGGTTATTTTCTGCGTCTATTTTTGCCACAACGAGGTTTTGAACCGTTACGGTCTCATGGCCCATGTGACCGGGGAGCTTCTTGCCCTTCATGACGCGGGAAGGGTCACTGTTCGCGCCCATGGATCCGGCGTGACGATGCACGGGGCCGGTACCGTGGGTTTCCTTCAGGCGGGAGTTGCCGTGACGCTTAATCGAACCGGCGTAGCCCTTACCTTTGCTCGTTCCCTGTACGTCCACATGCTCGCCGGCCTCAAAGGTGTCAGCCTTAATAAGGTCGCCTACGCTCAGCGCATCGGGGTCGTCAAAGCGAAATTCCTTCAGGTGCTTCTTGGGTGCCACATCCGCTTTGTCGAAATGACCCTTCAGGGGCTTGTTTACCCTGGTTGCCTTCTGGTCGCCAAAGCCGATTTGAACGGACGAATAGCCGTCGTTCTGCTCGGTTTTCTTCTGCACCACAATGCAAGGTCCGGCCGCTACGACGGTTACGGGGATGACGTTGCCGTTTTCATCAAAGATCTGGGTCATGCCCAGCTTCATGCCGATGATAGCCTTTACCATTTTTCCTACCTCCTACGGTTATTGGTTGAAGGCCTAGCCTCCAACATGACCTGCAACGAGACAACGCGCCTTTTCGGCACCTTTGTTCGTCTTAACGCTAATTACGGTTAAAACCGTTACAGCTTAAGCTCGATGTCTACGCCGGCAGGCAGTTCAAGATCCATTAACACCTTCACCGTCTGGTTGGACGGGCGCAGGATGTCGATGAGTCTTTTGTGGGTTCTCTGCTCAAACTGCTCGCGGCTGTCCTTGTACTTGTGTACTGCGCGCAGTATGGTAATGATCTCGCGCTCGGTGGGCAGCGGGATAGGACCCGAAACCTGTGCGCCTGTGCGCTTGGCGGTCTCCACAATCTTCTCCGCGGCCTGGTCTACGAGCTGATGCTCATACCCCTTGATTCTAACCCTGATTTTCTCCTTGACTGCCACTAACCATCGCCTCCTCTGAGTTTGTTTGTACTTTTTGCCGTGGGAGCGACGCTGTAAAAAACGGAACACCCAGCCGTGTGTATCGCGATAGGGCATTTAAAAATCCGGAAACTCGACTTGCAAGTTGTCCGGACAGGGCCCCCAAAGGGGCGCAAAACACCCATAACCGCGCTTGCCTTAAAAAGGCGGTCTGATTGAGTAAAAACCAGACCCAAGGGCGAAGCCGCGTCGTCAGACGCCGTTTTTCACCGCTTGCGCAGCCTACCCCGCTAAGTTCGGGGCGGAGTTCCGTATTCATGTCGCCCGGTTTAAAATCGGACATACTCGGCGAAAATTACCCGCCAAACGGCGGCAACCTCTCGCTTCATCGCATATCTGTGCAGTCACGCTTAATCATAATACTATACGGTGGCAGCGATTGCAAGTGTTTTTTCGGTAAAATACCCGCGAATCGCCCTTGTATAGTAATTTCTGCATTTTGTATATATTCCAAAAAAATTTCCGCATATAAATTGTGCATTTCTTATAGCGTCCCGTTCTTAGCAGCAGGCCTAAACGACAAAAACCGAGCAAACCTACAGGGCAGGGGAGTGCTTCTCCTTTTGATAAACCAAAATCGCGAACTCAATCTCGGTCTCCAGCCGCGCAAGTCCCTCCACCTTATTTTGGTCCTCTCTGCTGGTTTTATAATAGTATGGCGTCATCAAAAACAGGTTTTGAATATCCTCATTTCGCGCAAGCTCCAGAACCCCCCTGAGCTCCTGGCGTTCCAAAAGCCGAAAGCCCCCAAGCTCGCAACCCTCCACCACGTTCTCATAGGGTTTCTCATAGATTTTTTCCTTAAGCGACCACAAATGCCGCTCCAGCGGAATCACCCTGATTAAAAATCCCGACTCCTTAAGCACCCGCGTGCATTCGCTGACGCCGCAGGGGGCAAAAACTGACAATACCATATTGCACGAATGGTCTGCTACCGGCATTTCATAGACGCTTGCAACCGCCAGCCCGATTTCGGAGCTACGCTTTGCCGCAAAGTCGATTGCTGTTTTTGATATATCAATTCCAAGGGCGGTAATTTGCAGCGAGCGGCCGGTCAAATGCCGGTACACCCGGTGGGTATACCAGCATTCGCCGCAGCCCGCATCCAATATGACATCATGATTCTTCGTGTATTTTTCAATCAGCTCAAGCATCTTCTCCAAGAGGGGGGTATAAAAGCCACCCTCTAAAAAGGACCTTCTGGCGCGCACCATCCGCTTGTCGTCGCCGTGGCGCTTCTCCTTGGGCTGCTGGGACATCAGCAGGTTAACATACCCGCTTTTTGCCCGGTCGTAGCTGTGGCCGTTTTTACACAGCAGGCGGCTATCCTGCTCCTCTAATCTCATTCCACAGCTCGGACAAGTAAAATAACCCATAGAGAGTACCGTTAATCCCTTTCTTTTGCGCAAGCCCGCAGGCGGGACAATTATGCGCTATTTTTTAACCTGCTCCCACCAGGTGGAGGTGGCATAGGGCCGAAACCCGATGCTGTAATAAAACTGCTGGGAGGAGCCTACAAACGCCCGCTTTGCACCCAATAGTCCGCACCGCCGGATGCCCTCCAGCACCGCCGCCCGTCCCAGACCCATGCGCCGGTATTCGGGGATAGTTGCCACCGGCTCCACCAGGGCATTCTGGGTGGCGGGGTCGTGCCACATGCCGCAATAAGCGGCAAACTCGCCGGCCGGTGACACCACCGCAATCTTAATATCCAGGTTCACATTGGGGCGGCGAAAGCTGCGGTCTATGAGGGGTAAATCCCGCTTATCCGGGTCGTACGCACCCTCGCCGTTCAGCTCATGGTTAAAGCCCTTCCACAATCCTTCATCATAACGGCATGGGTCATAGGTCTCGGCCATACTGGTTATGTGAAAGCCTTGGGGCAGGGTGTAGTGCAGGCTGGTTTGGTCAATGGAGAAAACCGAGTCATGCTCCTTCTCCTGCGTGGCAAAAAAGCCGTGCTTTGCGGCAATATCCTGCATTTGGGTGTCTCCGTCAAGAATCAGCACCGCTACGCGGTCATCCCGGGATAGCGCCCTGCGCGCATGGGCAAGCAGCTCCTCCCCAAGATGCCGGTACGCCGCGTCCATCAGCAAATACGCACGCCCCAGCTCACTTTCGTAGGTAGCGACCGCCACCACCCTGCCGTCCTCCTCCCACAGCCCAATCCGGTCCAGCACCGTGTCATCCAAGCAAGGATGGGTCACCATCCAGTCCCAGCGTCCAAAGGGGAAGTTGTGGTTATCCAGCCGCAAAAAGAACTCTCTTACCTTTACATAATCCTCGCCAAACAACGGCTCGGGTCGATATTGGTGAAAAGTAATTGCCATGTTATCACTCTCATTTCTGTTTTCCATGACGTCATACGCTATAAGCTAACGGATTAGATTATAAAAGTCAATATATAATTACAGAAATGATAAATTATGTCTAAGCGTGGCTGCGATTTTTGCTCGTCTTCCTGTTTAATACCCAACAATTACGCCTCAAGGTCTCCCAACCGGTATCGGCAGGGGAACTCCTCCCGGGCGGCGCGGGTATACCGGCGCACAAGCTCGGTTTTTGCGTCGGTGTATCCGTCACGGTCGTGCTCATACTGCCGCAGCAGGGAACACTTTAATTCCCCATAGGCGTCCGCGGCGTCCTTGTGTGCAATGAGATAATCCCGAAAGTACAGTTCATCCGGGTCGCCCGCCCGCCTGACATGCAGGTGAAACACCCGCTCGGCAAAGCCCTGACTGGTATAGCCTTTATTGTAGCAGGCGTCTATCCGGTCCCCGGTAAACGGACGCATCACAATCCAGCCGCTTTCACACAGCATGCGATTGGTCTTCTCAGAGTCGCACTCCGCCGACACCTCCAGCAGAATATCAACCGTCGGCTTTGCAATCAGTCCCGCCACCGCCGTACTGCCTATGTGGCTTATGCGCCGGATATTTTGACGGCCCAGCGTTTGAACCAGACGCGCCGATTCCTCCGCATACCAGTCACCATACAAGGGGTTGTGCTCCTTTAAAATAATAGGGAAGAGCTCCCACAGCTCCGCAAGCGTCATCTCCGAAAGCGGCTTTATCATCGGCTTTTCCCCTTCTCTATGCTAAGCTATGCCAAAGGGCGGCAAAAAACAAAATCCCTCCCCCCGCACTCCTCAGAACACGGGGAGAGGCAACGATTACAACCACAGTATGGTTCCACACTATTCCTTGCGTGTTTTAAGCAAGCTGTATAATACTGCAAGCAATAAGCATACTCCCAGTATATAAACCGAGGTGTAGAGCAGGATATCAAACACAGGAAGCCCCGCAAACACAAAGGCAAACAAACCAAAAAACGCAACGCCGTAAAGATTCATTAGCAGCGAAACAATGGAATGCACGGTAGACCGTCCCTGTTCCTCAATCCTTTGCTGCAAATAATCCTCCGCGAGCACCCCGGCTATGGACATTAAAAAGTAAAACAGGACATACACCGGCGCAAACGCGGCGCGGGCAGCCCAGCCCGCCAGTGCGGCGGATGCCCCTGCCAAAACACAAAGCAGCCATACGGCATAAAACGGGTCCTTAACCCCTAACCGAAACAGCAGTGCCTTCACCCGGTAGGCGGCACGGCTGCCCGCCGCCTCCAGCAGGCAGCGCAAAAAGCCCCACACACCCACAAGCCCCATACTAAGGCCGAAGCTGTGTACAATCATCTGGTCGTATTCATCCAGCATACCGGCGGTGCCAATTACGAGAATAAACAGCAAAACCACCACCGTCAGCAGCCTCTTACCCGCCAGAAAACGTGCGGCATCCGTCAGGGTTGCGAGAGCCTTGCGCATAGCACCGCCCTCCGCCCCGGCGGCAGCCATCCCATCTTCCTTGGAGTTTTGCTTATAGAGGTTTACCTCTGGTAAACGCGAGGCCAAAACGGCGGATATCGAAAGCGAAAGCACCGAGAGGGCCAGTACGGTACGCATCCCAAACGCAGAAGCCATAAAGCCGCCAAGCAGCATTGCCAGACCAACGCCAAGGCTTGCATAATAGCGGCAGCGCCCGTAGACGCGGTCAAAGTCATCCTCCTGCCCCTTACTTTTCAGGCTGTCGTACAGCAACGCCTCGCCGCTGCCGGAGGTAATGGCCTCGCCGATACCCCACAGCACAAAGCCCAGGGCAAACAGCAAAAAGCCTTCTGCAAAGAACCAAAGCCCATAACATGCCCCATGAATAAGCGTGCCAAGCACCAGCATATTTTTTCGGCTCCAGTGATCGGCCAGTATGCCGGTGGGCAGCTCCAAAATAACAACCGGTGCCGACCAAACGGCAAGCAGCAGCGATATCTGCGGCAAAGCAAGCCCTTTTGCCTCAAACAGCAGCAGATAGATGGGGTAGATCAAAACAAAGCTTCTTAAAAAATGAAACGCATAAAACAAACGGGTGCGCATAAGTTTTCCTCCATTTTCTCTTAGCAGGTTATCAAAAAATCGGTAAGAGAACAGGGTGGAGGTCCTCGGGCGCGGGCGAGGGTTCGGTTTTATTTCCCCCGGTCAAACCACAGCCGATATATAGCCATTATTTTCTTCCCCTCCTTGGTCAGTTTTTCCAGGACATAAGTGCTTCTTAATTTGTATGCTTATTTTACCATAGCCGCGCTGTTTACGCAACGGGCGAAAGACCCTGCTCTGTTGTATACCAAAGCAAAACGAATCCCGTTTAATAAGAATCAGACATGAAAGCGCATCGCGGTGATGGGTACTTGCCGCCGCGCGGTTCTGCACAGGATTCTTTTAAAACGTGATCGAGTTTAGAATTAAATATGAATTGGGGTAAACACCATGCAGTAAAAGTTTTCTCCCAGCTCAAACTCCTCGGCCAGAGTAAACCCCTGACCTTGCGCCATACGCAGCACCTGTGCGCTGTCCAGCCGGTGCTCCGGGGGAGGTCCCATCGGGGTGCGCCGCTTGTGAAACTCAATGACAGCAAAGCGCCCGTTAGGGGTAAGCACGCGCCGCACCTCCTTTAGCATTCCTTGGGCATCCTCCACCTCGTGCAGCACCGTACACATCAGCGCCGCTTGGCAGCCGGAGGAGGGAACCGCTTTCATCCCCTCCGTCACCACAATATTTGAGAAAGCGAGAGCCCGCTCCCTCAGCAGCTCGAGCATGGGGGCCGATATCTCGGCGGCATAGATTGTACCGCCGGTCAGGGCAGCGGCAGCCAGTGAAAATATCCCCGTGCCCGCGCCGATATCGCACAGCGCGTCCCCATCGGTAAGACCAATGCGCCGGAGTGTATCGGCCGGATTAAGTTCCGCCACCCTCGCGGGGTTTTCCAGCTTATGTGTCATACCTTCTCTATCGCTCCCATCGGGCAAAACCGGATGCATTTGCCGCATACAATGCACTTTTCTTCATCCACAACAGGCAGCGAGAAGGGGCTTTTCTGCGTAATTGCCCCTGTAGGGCAAACCGCGATAGATGGACAGCGGTGGTTTTGCGGGCATCTGTTTGCAAGAATCTTCAGCTTCAAATTCACATTCTCCTTTTAATAATTCATAATAGTACGCTTTATTTCACTGGGCGACTCACCGGGTGCGTTAAGACGCCGCACCCGATACGGTTTCGTAGGGCCAGTCAATAATGCCGCCAAAATCGTAGATGTTTGTATACCCAAGACCCACCAGCGCATTCGCGGCGTTTTCGCTCCTTCGTCCGCTGCGGCAGTAAACCAAAACCACCGCCGCCTTATCCGGCAGCTGCTCTGCGGCTTTTGAGAGGATGTCGAAATCCGGCAGCAGTATGGCTCCCTCAATATGTGCCTCCGCGTATTCCTCCTGCGTGCGGACATCGAGCAGGATGTACTCCTCGCCGCTGTCCATCTTCTCCTTTGCCTGGGCGGCGGATATTTTATGGTACACCGCCTGGGCGGCTGCACCGGGTGTCTCGCTTGGTACGGCTTGCTCGCTTTGTGCGGCTCCGCCTGCACTCTGCGGTCCGGATGACGCCGCTCCCTGCGCGTCCGGGCTTTGGCAGGAGCCCAGCAAGAAACCGGCGGCGGTCAGGCAGCACAGGCATAGACCCTTTACTGTATGTTTTAGGCTTAACATTTTTAAACCAAATCCTTTCCTTGCATCATTTTATGCTCACTATGCTTTAAAACGGGGTTCGTGTTATTGCATCTGCATGTGGCTACTGGCAATAATGCTTGCGCAAAACGTCCATAATCTCCTCCACCCGCCGGTCGGCGATGGAGTAGGTAACGCTTTGCCCCTGCTTTGCAAAGTCTAAAATCCCATGGGCACGCAGCAGCGAAAGATGCTGTGAAAGCGCCGACTGAGTGATGTTTGGCACCTTTTGCGCAAGCCCGCTCACAGTCTGCGGCCCCTCAATGAGAGAACACAGGATGAGAAGCCGGTTCTCGTTGGCAAGCACCTTTAGCAGCTCCGCAATAATTTTTGCTTTTTCCTCCATAGCTATTTTCCTTCCATTCTTATTTTTACTTGGGCAACTCCCTAACTGTATATTAGTATATTCTAATATACTTATTTTTGTATCACTTGTCAAGCGGGTATGACCACTAATCTTTTGGATAAAAGCATGGGATATTGGAGTATGTCCGCACCCCCGTACCCCCGGCACCAAAATAGCCTTGTGTGGCTGGTGTGGGAAAAAAGGAACAACTACAGACCAGGGCGAAAAGCAAGGGCAAAATACGGGGGGGCAACAGGATTTTGCCGAAGGGTAAAAATCATAAATAATTTTTGGAAAAAATTATTTATGATTTTCGCAAGCGCGTAACGCAGCTACCCCACTGAGCTTTACGCGCTTGCGCCGAAGGTTCTTCGTCTCACAAGCTTTGCTTCGTTTGCCCTTGCTTTGAGCGGGTGCAGGGTGTCCCTGCTTCGCTTTTGCTTACTTTTCTCGAACAAGAAAAGTAAGCCGCCTGTCGGCGCGGGAGCCGACATTCCAACAACTTGATGATGATTACCGAAAAGCCGACCAATTCAAAAGGCTTATAAAATTGGTTTTGGGAAACTCCCATAAACCACGCAATAAATTATACTAAGGGCAACCGTTCTTCCTGCTATCTCTCAGCCGACAAAAAGTTATTGACATATGCCAATAAATAATTATAATTGGTTTATGGCATATGCCGGTTATGGCGAGTCACATTGTTTTTTAGCCGTTCATTCACCCGTTATGGGTAAATGCTTGCTCTGCATTTGGTGAAAAAGCAAAACAACACGCTTTATTTTATAGACTAGGAAAGGCGGTGGCCGCAATGCCCAGACCGCGCAAATGCAGACGGGTATGCTGTCTGCCCACAACCGGACGATTCGGCCCGTTGGAAACAGCCGGCGATAAGCCGCACGAAATTACCATGACCGTGGATGAATACGAAGCCATTCGCCTCATCGATTACGAGGGGCTTACACAGGAGCAGTGCGCCGAGCAAATGGCGGTGGGGCGCACCACCGCGCAGGCCGTCTACAACGCCGCGCGGTATAAGCTGGCGCAGTGCCTTGTAGAGGGCGGCGCTCTGCGCATCACCGGCGGCGATTATGCGCTGTGCGGTGAATGCGAAGGGGCAGAAGAGGAAAAAGACTGCCGCGGCTGCCGCCATGGGTGCTGCCGCAAACGGCGCGACGGCAGGGGACAGGGCTTAGCCCGACCGGAATAACCGGCACGCTTCTTATTCGGGTTTATTGCCGTTTACGGCGAATATATTACAAATAAAAGGGATGGGTTAATAATGATTATTGCGGTACCGGTTGAAGGCGCTCAGGTGTTTGGCCACTTTGGACAAACCGAGAACTTTAAGCTTTATGAGGTAAGAGAAGGCAAAATTGCTGCCAGCTCTATCGTATCCACAGGGGCAAACCGCCACGGCTCGCTGGTGGAGGTGCTTAAAAAGCACAACACCACGGTTCTCATCTGCGGGGGGATTGGCGGCGGCGCGCAGAACATGCTCACCGAAAACGGCATTGCGTTTCGCGGCGGCGTAAGCGGCGAAGCGGATAAGGCCGTAAGCGATTATCTCACCGACAGCCTTGATTACGATGCGGCGCCCGAATGTAATCACCGCCACGGCAATGACGAGGGCGACGACCACATATGCACCTGCCACTAAGCTAAGCGCACAAAAAAAGGCAAAAACGGGTAGCTCCCGTTTTTGCCTTTTTCATGCCCGAAAGGGTTTTTCGGCTTCTTAGTTTTTTGGGGGAGTATTTTCAGAAGCAGGGGACTGTACAGGGGGCTGCGGGGGGAACCCGGGCAGCGCGGCCGTATGCTTCATCTTTACCTTTTTTACCGCGCGTCGAATCACCAGCACCGCCGCGACGACAACCGCCGCCCAGAAGAGGAGGTAGGGCAGGTTGACGACAAACCACACCATAAAATCTCCCGCGCCGTCGCGGATATCCAGCAGGGTCTCCTGAAAACCGGTGGAAATACGGGTGGGTATGCTCTCAGCCTCGGGCGTTGGGGTAAGGCGCTGCACCTCCTGCACGCTGACAGTAACGGTGCTGAAATCCACCAGGCTGTCATAGCGGCGCAAAGCGCTGCCCAACGAATCCAGCTGATAGCGCACATCCGAAAGACGGGCCTCCAGCGCAACCACCGCGTCAAGGCTTTCCGCCTTCTCAAGCAGGGTCATCAGCCGCTCGTATTCTACCGTAAGCGCATCCCTGCGCGCCTCGGTATCGGCATAGTTTAAGGTTATATCCTCACTGCTCTGATCCTTTTGCGTCACATTGCCAAGCGTACCCACAAGGGAGGTAAACTCATCCAGTCGCTGGGTGGGAATACGCATTACCACATAGGCATAACGGCGGGGCGCGTAATATTCCTCCTTGTACTGGTTAATGCCAAGCCCGCTCACCGATGAGCTTTCGACATAGCCGCCGAACTCGCCGGTTTTTACCGTAAGGCTGTCAACAAGCGTGTCAAACGTTAGCGTCTCCATATTGATATTCACGGTCTTGATAATTTTGCGGTTCACCGGCAGGCCGGTGCCTGTGGCTTGCTGCGCCTGGGGAGCCTCGGCAGAATCGCTCATGTCGTCTCTTACCGGTACCCCACCTGCTTCGGCCTCCTCTTTTTTTAGGGTATAATCATAATTATTCATACCTCCAAGGTCCCCTCCGTAGGAGGCGTCGGCCATTTCGCTAGAGCGGGTGGCGGAAGGCGACGCTGCGGAAGGCGACGCTGCGGAGGACGCTTTGCAGCCGGACACAAATACCAGAACAAGGACAATAACCGCACAAAACAGTACTGCCGATTTACGAGATTGTTTCATGATTAAACCAAACCTTTCCGGGGTGCGGCGTTCGAGCGCACCCCCTATCATTTTTGGGCTTTGGGTTCTTTTGCTTATACTAATAGTCGATTAAAAAGTGTATAAAAATTAAGCAAAAACCTTTAGCTTAGGGTTTACACGCGGATTTTTATCTTAATTTCTACACTTTTTGAGGGGATTAGTATTGCCGGTCGGTTGCAGTCCGCCTGTCACTTCCACAAAAAGAGTCCGCCCGGGCTGCTCTTTTTCAGTCCCAAAAATCAGCCTCACTTTGCTGCGCGCCGAAAGTGAACGGGAGAGCGATTACATATCCATAGTGCCGCAAATACTTCCGTTTCTTGCATACCGGCGCCCCGCTTCTTAATTTATTGCAACTGTCGGGGATAGGTTCCCGCACAGGCCCGTATGGCTGGGCAAGGCTCAGGGCCTTGAATAGCAAAAAAACAGGACAGCCATTGCGACCGCCCTGTTTTATTACTATAACGTATTACCTTCTTTTCTTGCCAAGGAACGCCACGCCGACAACCTCCGGCCCGCTGTTAATGGCAATACATGCGCCAATGTAGTAGATGCCTGTTGGGGGAAAGCCAAGCTCCTTGGTCAGCGCCTCTGCAAGCTCGTCGCCTACGCCGTCGCGGCTGCCGTGTACCAAGAGGTAAGGAGAATCTGCCTCCGCCTTGCGCTGCTTTACAAGCTCTACCGTGCGGGGGATTACGGCCTTATCTCCGCGCACCTTATCCTCAATATTCATCTTGCCGTCAATGATGCTGATAACCGGCTTAAGACCGAGCACCTCGCCCACAAACGCCGCCGCAACGCCAATGCGCCCCGACTTCTTGGCATACTCCAGCGTATAGGGGGTAAACAGGATCTCCACGCGGGTAAAATAATCCTCAAGATACGCGGCGGCCTCCTTGGCCGAGGCGCCTGCGCGCACCTGCTTTACCGCCTGCATCAGCGGGTAGCCGTAGCTCATGGTGTAGTTTAGGGAATCTACAATGTGGATTTCAAGGGAGGCTTTGTCGGGGTTTTCCTCATAAAAAAGCTCGCGGGCAAGGGTGGCGGCATCCTTCATCGCCGACCCGGTGGAGGAGATGGTCACCAGCACAATGGCCTCATAGCCCTGTGCCGCCGCGGTCTGGTATTCCTCCAAATACGTCAGGTGGGTGATGTGCGCCGTGGTAGGAATGCCTACGCTCTTACCTAACAGCTCATAAAACTCCCGTGGGGTAAAGTCAACGCGCTCCAAATACCCCTTTCCATCCACGGTAATCGGTACGGGCAGAACCTTTATGCCGTATTCCTGCGCGTCGGATTCCGGCAAATCACATGCGGAATCGGTCAAAAACAAAACCTTGTCCATCATCATTTCGTCAGCCTTCTCCTTTTTGGGCGGCACGTTACCCCAAGCGGGTATATCCGCCGGTATTCTTTACTCAATTTTTTATCGTCAAATCGCTTATCATAATCACATAAAAAATTCTTTGCCGCTCATCGGTGCAACGAGCATAAAACGCCCGGCATTTTTGCAAGTTATACCACTGTCCCATTTATATCCGCCTGCCGCCAGTCATATTGCGTCAGCCGTCCCGCGTTTTCAAGCTCGGGAAAGCCCCACTGCCGCAGCACCTCATAGGCGGCAATCGCCACCGAGTTTGAAAGGTTTAGGCTGCGCAGCGTGGAAAGCATGGGGATGCGCACGCAATCCTGCGGGTGCTCAAACAGCAGCGCCTCGGGCAGGCCGGCGTCCTCACGCCCAAAAACCAGATAGCTGCCATCGGGGTAACAGGCATCGGAATAGGTGTTTTGCCCTTTTGTGGTATAATAAAAATATCGCCCACCGGCGGTTTTCGCAAAAAAGTCGGCAAGCCCGTCGTAGTAGGTGATATCAAGGTAATGCCAATAATCTAACCCGGCGCGCCTCAGCTCGCGGTCGTTTGGTTCAAATCCCATCGGACGCACCAGATGCAAGGCCGCGCCTGTCACCGCGCAGGTGCGGGCAATGTTGCCGGTATTTTGGGGAATGCGCGGCTCTACCAGCACAATATTTAAACGTGGCATGAGCAGTTGCTTCTTCCTTTTTTGTTTTGATTGTTATACTCGTATAAATCGAATATTTAGTATAAGAAAAGACGCTGGGGCAATGCCGTGCTTCCCTACTATTAAACTATAAATCGGGCTTTAAAGCAAGCGTTTTACCGCTTATTTCCCAAAATGTATGTGCACTTTTTATTCCATTATTCGATGAAAAATCAGATGAAAATTAGTGCGAAGATCCCTAATTTTTAGGGCTCGCCTTAATCTTCCACCAATATTTATATATTTCTATGGTTTTAGCGGAGAATGGGGCTGCCTATAGGCTACACCTTTCCCCACGCAGTTAAGCGCCGCACATCCGCTCGGCATGATTTGACAGCGGTTTGACACAGGGCTATAATGAAGATGCGCCGACGCATTTTCAGTCGATTATTGGGGTGAAAAACCCAAGGCTTTCCTGCGCCGCGTCACGGTTATCCGTCAAAATAAATATTATAACGGCGCGTATTGGCGGCGTTACTTTGTAAAAAAAGAGCTTGCGCGCCGCCGTTATTTACAGTAAGCTATATTTATACGATTTTTTACCCTGTTATTTCTTTTCGCGCTTTTCCTGCAAACCCTTCCGTCGGCCGTGTTGGCATTGCGCCGAATACGAAGCCGGACTGCCGAGGTGATTGATATTCCGTCAGAATTTGGCACTTATAGTATTACACAAGCACAGGCTGTCTTATTGCTTAAAGGCCGGGAGGTTTTGTGTCCCCATTGCGGCAAAGAGAACCTGCGCCCGAGGTACCCTCACAAGAAGCGGAATGTAGAGTATCAATGCCCCTCCTGCAAGGGGATTTATCATCCCTGTAAGTTCATTTGACCGTATCGGCTGCGCGTAAGCTAATTTGACTACATCAATGCATGAAACCTAATCGCGTTCTGCGCACCGTCAGCCCCTGGGGCACAGGACGGTATGCCGTCGCGGTATTATTTGCGGGGCGGTGATGATTACCCATGCTGCGCCATTCGGGCACGGTTCGCATCGAAAGTGAGCGCCTTTTGCTGCGCCGTTTTCTTTTGCAGGATACCCAAGCTGTATACAACGGCTGGACCAGCGACTCCCGCTCCAGCCTGTTTATGCGCTGGCAGCCGCACACCTCGGCCAAGGAAACTCACGCCATGCTGGAGACATGGGTTTCGCAATACTCAAATCCCGCGTTCTACCAGTGGGCAATCGAGCTCAAGCAGACGCACGCGCTGGTGGGAACCATTGCGCTTTTTACGGTTAACGAGCAGGACCGCTGCGGCGACGTGGCGTATTGCATTGCCACAGAGCACTGGAGCCGCGGCTATGCAAGCGAAGCACTCAGCGCGGTATTATACTTTGCCTTTTCGCGGGAGAACTACAACCGCGTAGAGGCCTACCACGCCGTGGAAAACCCCGCCTCCGGGCGTGTAATGGAAAAGGCGGGTATGGTTTGCGAGGGCGTGGCGCGTGAAAAATACCGCTCCAATCGCGGGTTTGAGGATTGCCGCATGTATGCGGCTGTAAGAAGGGATATTCTGAAGCTGTATGCGGAGTATGCGGAGGTTAACTAGCCGCTGTTTCGTGTACTTGGCACAACCCGGCACTCACAAAAAGCCAGTGCCCCTATACCATATTGAAAGGCAGCGATTTACCCTATGACTCTTTACATTCGCCAGCGCTTCTTCTCCATCGGCGACCGGTTTACCATTACCGACGAGCAAGAAAACCCTGTTTTCACCGTACAGGGTGAGATTTTTTCCTTTGGCGCAAAGCTGCACCTGTACGACCTCTCGGGACGTGAGCTGTATTATGTGGAGCAGAAGATCTTCCGTTTTCTGCCCCAGTATTATATCTATCAGGGCGGCCGTCAGTGTGCCGTAGTCAACAAGGAGCTCACCTTTTTCCGCCCCCGCCTGTCGGTTTCCTCCTCAATGGGTGATATTTCCATCGACGGCGATTTTTTCAGCATGAGCTTTGCCCTGTACCTAAACGGCGGGCTGATTGGCAGCATCTCCAAGGAATTTTTCTCCTTTACCGATTTTTACCGGCTGGAAATTCCAAACGGCACCGACCCCGCTTTTTTCTGCTCGCTGGTTATCGCCATCGATAACTGCCTGCATGACGGCAACAAAAACTAAAAGCCAATCTATTCACAAATGCACCCATGTTATGAGTTTACAATAAAGGTGTGATTATTTTGAAGCCACGCTTTGCGGTGCTTGGTTACCCCCTGGGGCATACCCTTTCGCCCGCCCTGCATAAAATACTGTTTCGCAGAAGCGGCATAGACGCCGAGTATACCGCTATCCCATTAACCCCCGAGGAATTTCCCGTGCGGGCGGGGGAGCTGTTTGAGCTTAACGGCTTTAATGTCACCATGCCGTACAAGCAGCGCATTATCCCCTTTCTTAACGGCGCGACGGAGGAGGCCTTGCGGTTTCAGTCCGTCAATACCGTGGGGATCTATGCGTCGGGGCGCAGGGTAGGGCATAATACCGATATCGCGGGCATTATTAAAAGCGTAGAGCTTTTGGGCGCGTCCTTGCGGGGGAATATCTGCATTGCGGGCGCGGGCTCTACCGCGCGAATGCTTTCCACCGAGATTGTGCGGCGGGGCGGTAAGGTAACCATTGGCGTGCGGGAAGGCTCCATGCCCAAAGGGGAGGCTCTGGTTCATGCGGTCAGCCGTCAGTCGGCGTCCCCCAGTGTTACGGTGCGCACGCTTGAGAGCTTAAACCAAACCTTCGACCTGCTGGTAAACGCCACCCCCTGCGGTATGGCTCCCGATACGGCAGGCTGTCCCTTTCCCGACCGGGTCATCCTCGCGTCGGAAAAGGTGCTGGATCTCATATACAACCCGTCTGAAACCACGCTGCTTGCCAAGGCGCGGGCTATGGGCAAAAAAGCCCTGAACGGGCTGCCCATGCTGGTGTGGCAGGCCGCGGGGTCCCACGAATTTTGGTACCACGCAAAGTTTACAGACACCGAATTGCTGGATGTAGTTGACGAGCTTAGTCATATCTTGTAGAATGAGGTAGGTTCATCTAGTTTTTTAGCATATATTTCATAACGGCATTGCGCTCCCCTTAGCGCAATGCCCACCCTCACAGGTTTAAATCGGTATCCGGCGGTGCGGCTGATGCCCGTCGGCTCCGTCAATTATTCAATACATAAAAAAAGGGGGGTGCTTTCCGTGAAATGCAGACGTATTATGCTTACGGGCTTTATGGGCAGCGGAAAAAGCACCGTTGGCCGCGCCCTTGCCGCGCGGCTGCGTTATCCATTTGCCGATACCGACGCATTGATAGAGGAACGCGAAGGGCGTAAGGTTTCCGATATCTTCTCCGAACGCGGCGAGGCACACTTTCGGCACCTGGAGCACCGCATCACGCACGATCTGACCAGGGACGACTCCCTCGTCGTTTCCAGCGGAGGCGGTTATATCATGACCAACGCCGTGTACCAGATAGCGGCGGCAAACTTCACCATCGTCTATATCGATACCCCGTTTGATCTGTGCCTGCAGCGGATTAAGGATGACAAAAAGCGTCCTCTTGCCGCCGGACGCGCCGACGAGGAGCTGCACAGGCTTTTTTTACGCCGAAAAAGCCTGTACCGCGTGCGGTGCGACTTCTCTGTGGACGGCTCAAAGGACACGGCGTCCATAGTGGAGGATATCCTCGCGCAATGGACCTGCTAGCGCAAACCCAAAGGCGCCCGGCACCTAAGCCCGCGAAAACGCCCGGTCTCCGTTAATTACGGAAGCCGGGCGTTTTGTGTTTTAATTTAAAAACTCATAGCACCGAACGCGAATGCCCCTACCGGGAGCTGGACGCGCGGGAGCTTGAGCTTGCGCTCGAGCTTCTCGATGAGCTAGAGGCAGAGGAGGAGCTGCGGCTGCTCGCGCTAGAGCTGCTTGAGGGGCTTTCGCCGCTTGCCGATTCCTCAGAGGAGGTTTCCGCGTCAGAGGAGCTCTCCTCGCCGCTTTCATCAGCATCCTCATCCCCGGAGGCTCCAATCATCCCATAATCATCCTCCGCCGCGGCGGTGGAGTCATCACCAAAGGTCTCGCCCACCGACGAGGTGCTGCCCGAGTTAATGAGTTCCTCCGCGTAGCTTGAGGTGTTTGCATAGCCGGATGAGGACGATTCCTGCTCAACATCCCGCAGCGCTACGATAATATAGCCCGTCTCGGTCTTTTTTAGGATGTATTTCATGAATTTATCCGGTTGCGGCTGGAAGCGGTTCCCGTTTTCGTCAATCTCCCATACGCTGCCCGGAGGAACATAGCCCACACGCAGGGAAACCGAGTCGCCCTCCTTGGTTATCTTTACAACAGTCGGGGTATACAGCGCGACCTCCGCCGTAGGCGGTACGCTGTATATCTTGGTGGCCTCGTCGTAGTAATAGGTAATTTCGTAGTCGCCAAAGGTCTGGTGCTCAAGCTTTACGCCGGGGCCAAACAGGTTCGCGGCGCGCACATCCAGCTCCGAGGCGGGAATTTGCGAAAAATTAAGCTCATCCTTTGCCCATTTTGCGTCGTCGCTGTTTAGAATCGCCGACCACATTGCCGTCTGCAATAAAGCCGCCTGATCGAGGTTTTTTACATCCTCAAACGGCGGTGGGTCATACATAACCACCGGCATCAGCAGCCGTTCAAACCGCGCCTTTTCTTTGTCGTTGTTTATAAAAGAACGGGTGACGTTAACAATTACAACAATGACCGTAATAATACCAATGCCGCAAAGAAGCAGCACAACCAACCCTATGGGGGCGGCCATACGGCTGCTGCCGCGGCGGCGCCGGTCAGGGGGAGGGGTAACGGGCGCTACCCCGTGGGTTTTTTTACCCGACTCGTTTTGTAGTTGCTTATTATCCTGCATAGGCTCAAGTCCGCTTTGAAACAGCTCACTGTCTCTTGCGCTCATTGCGTGGCCTCCTTAGTTTAAAACGGGAAATCGTATATAAACTGAACTTCAGCCCTCTGGAACAAAACCGCTGCCAAACGTCGGGGCCGAACGTCAATTTACGAAGCTTTCAAGTTTTCAGTTTTATATTTGCGGCACCCTCCGGCGCCCGATGCTCTATTAATCTCCGTACCCGCAAAAGCGGGGCAGGGGTTAGCGAATCTGCCCGTTGCCGTGTATCACATACTTCACGGCAGTCAGCTCGCCGGGGCCCATCGGCCCACGGGTATGCAGCTTTTGGGTGGAGATGCCAATCTCCGCGCCCAGACCGAACACGCCGCCGTCGGTAAACCGGGTGGAGGCATTGACGTAAACCGCCGCCGCGTCAATGGCACGGGTAAACCGTTCGCTGTTTGCAAGGCTTTCGGTAACAATGCATTCACTGTGCCCGCTAGTGTATTTTACAATATGCGCTATGGCTTCGTCAATGGAATCGACTACCTTAACAGCCAGAATATAATCCAAAAACTCCGTGGCATAGTCCTCGTCGGTGGCGGGCACCACCGTATCCCCAAGGATGGAGCGCGTGCGCTCGCAGCCGCGCAGCTCGACATTATGGCGCTCCAGACGCCGGGCGGCAAGGGGAAGAAAGTCCTTTGCCACATCCCGATGCACCAAAAGAGTCTCGGCGGCGTTGCACACCGAGGGGCGGGAGGTTTTTGCGTTATCAATAATATTCGCGCCCATGGCAAGGTCGCACACGCTGTCGATATAAACATGGCAGTTGCCTATGCCGGTTTCAATAACCGGAACAGTGGCGTTCTGCACACAGGCCTGAATCAGCCCCGCGCCGCCCCGGGGAATGAGCACATCCACCAGTCCGTTTGCGCGCATAAGCTGGGTCGCGCTGTCGCGGGAGGTATCCTCTACCAGACAAATACAGTTCTCATCAAGCCCTGCCCCCAAAAGGGCGGCGCGCATCAGGCGCACAAGGCAAAGGTTTGAGCGCATGGCCTCCTTGCCGCCGCGCAGAACCACGGCGTTTGAGGTCTTTAGGCACAGCGCCGCCGCGTCTACCGTGACATTGGGGCGCGCCTCGTAGATGATGGCGATAACCCCCAGCGGCACCCGTTCGCGCACAATGCGCAGCCCATCCGCGTTGGTAAAGCCCATATCAATGCGTCCAATGGGGTCGGGCAGCACAATAATCTCGCGCACGGCCGCGGCAATGCCGCGAATGCGCTCCTCGGTCAAACGCAGACGGTCCTGCAGGGCCTTGGTCATGCCGGATGCCACCCCCGCAGCGATATCCTCGGCGTTTGCGCTTAAAATATCGGGGATGTTTTTGATTAGCGTGTCTGCAATCGCGTCAAGCGCCGCGTGCTTTTGCTTTGTTTTAACCGTCATCAGTCCGCGGGAGGCCGCCTTAGCCGCCTCCGCAAGCCCCAGTACCGTCATTGCCGCAAGCCTCCTTGTTTAAAAGCTGAAGAAGAAAGGGTCGATACCTCTATGTATTTAAAAAAGTAAGATTCACGTCGTTCTCCTCATGCCTCTTGCTTCACCTTTTTGGCTTCTAGCTTTCGGAAGTAAACAGGGTTCCCGCCCGCTTGCCCTCCAACAGGTCATAGATGGTCTCGGGCTGCGAGCCGTTAATAATTGACATGGTTATGTCGTGCTTAAAAGCAATCTCGGCGGCGTTAAGCTTTGTCACCATGCCGCCCGTACCCATGCAGGAGCCGGCGCCGCCGGCCAATGCACGCAGCTCCCCGGTAACGCAGCCCACCCGCTCAATCAATCGCGCGGAAGAATCGGTGCGGGGGTTGCCGGTATACAGCCCGTCGATGTCGCTTAAAATAATCAGCGACTGTGCCCCGCATACCGCCGCAACCATGGCGGAGAGGGTGTCGTTATCGCCAAAGCTCTCCACCGACTCAATCTCCTCCACCGCCACCGTGTCGTTTTCGTTGACAATGGGGATGCAGCCTAGTTCAATAAGCCGCCGAAAGGTGTTCTCTACGTTATGCCTGCGCACCTCGTGGTCTATTACATCTCGCGTTAGCAGCACCTGCGCCACAATGTGGCTGTACTCGCTAAACAGCTTGTCGTAGGTGTACATCAGCTCACACTGGCCCACCGCCGCCGCGGCCTGCTTGGTGGGCATATCCGAAGGGCGCTTGTGCAGCCCCAGCTTTCCCACGCCAACGCCAATCGCGCCCGATGAAACCAGCACCACCTCGCGCCCCGCGTTTTTAATATCCGCGAGCACCTTTACCAGCCGTTCCACCTTGCGGATGTTCATCCTTCCCGTATCGTAGGCGATGGTGGAGGTGCCAACCTTGACAACGATGCGCTTTGCATCCTTTATCTCACACATTATTAGAATTAATCCTCACTTTGCCGTATCGCGGCTTGAAAACAGGGCGCGCCACGGTACGGACGGCCAAAAATGGCTGATAAATAAACCCTTCGCCTCTTCCGCCGCTACCGAAGATTATAGCACAACGCGCAGCACCCCTACAATACAAACGCGATTTAATTCATGTTTTATTATTATTTTATGCCTATTTCAGAAATTTTTCTATAATAAAGCGCGGACGCTGCTTGACTTCCCCGTAAATTTTACCAATGTACTGCCCCACCACGCCAAGGCAGGTGAGCTGCACGCCGCCCAAAAACCACAGCGAAACAATAATAGAGGTCCACCCGCTCACCGCGCTGCCCAGCAGATAGGAGATAAGCGCATACAGCCCCGCAAGGATGCTGAGCAGGAAGATAATAAACCCTACGCCCGTAATCAGGGAGAGGGGCTTTACGCTAAAGGACGTAATACCGTCAAAGGCAAAGGCCAGCATCTTCTTTAAGGGGTATTTTGACTCCCCAGCAAAGCGTTCCTCCCGCACATAGGCGACGGTGGCAAACCGAAAGCCCAAAAGCGGTACCATACCGCGTAAAAACAGGTTTACCTCCCGGTATTCCGCCAGCGCGTCCAGGGCGCGGCGGCTCATCAGGCGGTAATCGGCGTGGTTATGCACCACATCGGCTCCAAGCTTTTGCATAAAGCGGTAAAAGCCCAGCGCGGTCGCCCGTTTAAAGAAGGTATCCTTCTTGCGGCTTTCCCGCACACCATAAACAATATCGCAGCCCTCCTCATAGCGGGTAAGCATCTCGTCTACGGCGTTTATGTCGTCCTGCAGGTCGGCGTCCAGAGACACCACGCAGTCCGCGTGCTCCTTTGCGGTCATAAGCCCCGCAAGCAGGGCGTTTTGGTGCCCGCGGTTGCGCGAGAGCTTCAGCCCGCAGATGCGCTTATCCTCCTCATGGTACCGCTCAATTTGCTCCCAGGTTTTGTCGCGGCTGCCGTCGTTTACAAACAGAATGCGGCTTTCCCGGGAGATTCGCCCCTGCTCCATGAGCGCCGAAAGCTTTGCGAGAAAGCGCTTGCTGCTTTCGGGCAGAACCTCCTCCTCATTATAGCAGGGCACAACAATATATAGTGTGGTCATGCTTCTTACACTCTTTCCCATATCATTATTTCATCAAAGCCCTTGCCCCGCGGCTTAGGCGAAGCGCAGGGTTTATCACGAGGCGCTTTTTCGTCGACGAAATCACTCCTCTTGATTGTCGCCCTCTTTCTTTTCATTTATGCCGATAATAAACTGCTCGTCGGAGGAGAGCATCCGCTTTAAGCGGTTTTTCAGGGGCTGCTCCTCCGCGCTGCCGGAGGCGGGGTAGAAGCCGCCATCCCGCTGAGATTGATCCGGCTCGCCTCCCTCAGGGACCTGGCCGAAGGTGCGTGACGGGCGGCTTTCCTTCGGCGCGGTGCGGTCGGAGGGGGTCGGCTCCGACGCCGACGGCGTGCGCCCTATAGGCGGCGCGTCGGGGTCGGACGCTGCGTCAACCTGTGGTGGCGGCGGCTCAACCCCGCGCTGGTCGCGAAGCTTTGGCATCTCCGGGCTTAACGGCACCCTGCCTCTTGGCGGGGCATCCAAATCATCCAGCACCGTATCGGCGGGGACACCCGCCCGAAATCCTCCGCGTCCCGTAGGCGGCGCGTCGGAGTCTGAGGGGATACGGGGGGAGGGCGTAAACCCTGCTTGCGGGTAAAAGCCGACAGGCGGCCTTGCTCCGGGGGGAGGAACGAAGCCCTCCGGGGGAGCTATCCCCCCCGGGGGGAGAATGCCAGCCTGAGGCTCGGCCGGGGGCCTGCCAAACCGCGAGACGGCCGAAAGATTCTCATGGCGGCGGGTGCGAAGCCCGGGGGAGGCACCCTGCGCCTTTGCACCCTCAAGCCGGTAAGTGCCGTCCAGCGGCTCCACCGAAAGGTTTGGTGCCTCGTCCTCAAAATACAAAGAGGTTTGCCCGGCGGACGGCGCCTGCTCCTCTGGGGGCGGCTCCGGCCCGCGCCGGCGGCGTATGAGATAATAGGTGAGCAGATACAGCCCCAATACCAGCAGCGCGCCCAGGGAGATAAACATCCCCTCATAAAGCCCGGGGGTGTTGTATTCAAACCGTATGACGTTTTCTCCCGCAGGTACCCGCAGCGCCATAAAGCCGATATTGGCCTTCTCAATCAGGGCGGGCTTCCCGTTAATATACGCGCTAAAGCCCTTCTCATAGGGCACAGAGAAAAACACAAAGCTCTCCTTCTCAAGCTTTATGCCCGCGGAAAAGCCGGTGCTGTCAAAGGCAAAGTAATGGGCGCTCCGGGCGCGGCGGGCGGCGCAGTCCGCTTGGAACTGGGTCTCGTTAAGGTTATCAACCTCCAAATCCTCGGTGGGACGGAGGATATCCATATTGCGGTCGGCGGTTTCCCAATCCAGGTACACCGAGTGTACCAAAAGGTTGCCGCGCAGAAGCTTCGAGACGCTGTCAAACTGCATTTCATCCGCATAGCTGTCGTAAACAAACGCCATGGGAATATAGTTTTTGTTCTCGTATATCTCATAGCCGTTCTGTGTGCCGTAATATTCGTAGCCGGGCATTCCAAACTCCCGGTCGCTGTCCTCATTCACAAACAGCCAGCGCACCGATAAGAGGGAGCGCAGGGCGTAATACTTGGTTTCGGGGCGCGACCCCACCGCCCGTTCCACCCCCACCTCAGGGTAAAAATCCATCACCGAAACAGGCACAATGCTGTGAAAGGCCTGTATGGAGGGCATGTGCCAAAACATCGCCTGATTATCCATCCCCTCATAAACATCCACCCGGTAGAACTGGTTTTCGGTTTCCGGCAGGTCAAATTTATCCCGTGCCTCCAGCGCCGTGTCGATGATATAGCTTGTGGAATAGGAATGGGATTTGCCAAGACCGATAAACATCATGCCATAGGCGCAGGAGATTACGCAGGCGGTAATCAGCGCATAGCGCGGCAGCTTCTTATTGCGCGCAAAGCCCCGGAACAATACCGCCATCAGGATAAGGCAGAGCACCGCGACGCCCACAAACACCCAATACCGCTCGGGGTATTCCTCAAGACCGATGGTGTAGGTGTCATCCTTCTTCACCGGCATAAGCCCGATTGCGACAGCAATCGCGCCTGTGACAAACGCCGACTGCCGTATGCCGCTTTGAATATCCGTTTCGGGGTCCTCAAACGCCATTACTGTGGCAAGCGCAAGAAAGAGGATGGGCATATAAAACCAGCGGGCATAATAGCTGCCGTTAAACATAAAAAACGAGCTGTTTAACACCGGCACCAGCGCAAAAACAAGGCTTGTGAGAATCATGCGCTTGACAAAATGTCCCCTGTTTTTTTGAATAAACGCAATAACCCCGCACATGCCCGCAAGGGGCAGCCAGCCCGCCACCGACGCCCATTTAACGTTGCCGTCGGGGAAGAAGTTGGGGCGGCTGGGCAGGTCTGGCGGGAAGAAGAAGGTTTGAAGTATTGCGCCGTACCGCTGCACGTTATTATAAAAAAGGGCGTTCCAGCCGCTTAAAAAGTCATCCACCCGGGGGTTATCCATCACCGCAAGCACCGAGGGCAAAAGCAGCACCGCCGAAAGAGCAACACCCAGCACCGCCTCCAGCGCTAGGGTGAGAAACTTAGAAACCGTCAGCCGGTAATGCCCCCCAAGGGTTCGGATGAAGAAATAGATAAATACAAACACCACCTGCCCCGCGAAGAAGAAATAATTGGAAAGAGCGCAGATGAAAACCGAAAGGGCAAAAAAGCCCCGCCGGTTGTTTTGCAGGTGCTCCTCCATGGAGATGAGCAGCAGGGGAAAGAAGGCAATGGCCTCATGAAAATGATTGAAAAATACGTTGTAAATAGAAAAGCCGGAGAACGCGTACAAAATCGCGCCCATGAGCGCGTAGTCCTTGTTCTTTACAAAGCGGGTGATAAACCCATAGCCGGTTAGTGTAATTACCCCAAATTTTAAGCATAAAAGCGGCGCCATCATATACGGCACCCACGCGGTGGGAAAGGGCAGCGTCAGCCAGAAAAAGGGGCTGCCCAAAAGATAAAAGCTGTAGGAGCCAATAAAGTTCGCGCCAAGGTCCGTAAATTCATTCCAATATATCGCCCCCGAGCGCACCGCCTCATGGGCGAGCTTATAAAAGGGGATTTGCTGAACATTAAAGTCACCGAAAAAGAAAAAATACCCCCGGTCGTAAATGACAAACGGCAGAAACATCACCGCCGCAACTGCAAGCCCCAGCAAAAACGCCTGGCGGTACCTTTCGTTTGATTGTCCCTTAAGCTTATTCATATCCATATGCTTTCTCTTTCCGTTCTTAATGTGTGCGCGCCGCACACCATTCCCTGTTATTATTGCAGACAGTCCTTAAATTTCGTTTTAACCGCCTTGCGGTTATTATACCACGCCGCTAAACAAGTGGCAATAAAAAGGAGTTTTATTGCCCTGTACCCCAAAAGGTCCGCAACGGTATTTTGCACCAGAGCAGGGTTATACGTCCATGCAAAAAAAGAGAGAGCCGTTTGATTGGCTCTCTCTTTTCATACTTTGTTGCACAGCCGACCGCAAAGCTTCCTCATACGAACCTCTTTGATAAAAGCTCCGTATCAGCTGCAAAACAGGTGACTGCCAATGCGCTTGATGACGGGACGGGTGCGTATCCACTTATTCGAGGTCTTATCGGGGTTAAAGTAGTATATCGCGCCGCCCGAGGGATCCCAGCCGTTTAAGGCATCCTGCGCCGCACGCACCGAGCTTTCGGAGACCGGCTGGTCAATCTGCCCGTCGGTCACGGCGGTAAACGCCCCGGGCTGATAAACCACACCCGCAAGGGTATTGGGGAAGGACGGGTGCTTTACGCGGTTAAGCACACAGGCCCCCACCGCCACCTGACCCTCATAAGGCTCGCCCCGGGATTCCGCCGAGATGATAACCGCCAGCAGCCGTTGATCCTTGCTGGAGACGGACGCGTTGGCAGAGGAGCCGCCGGAGGAGCCGCCCGACGAGCCACCGGAGGAGCCGCCCGCAATTCCTATGGCCGCAAGCGTCGCGGGACCGGCAATACCATCCACCGTCAGTCCGTTGCGCTTTTGAAAGAGGCGCACGGCCTTCTCTGTTTTGCTGCCAAATATGCCGTCTACCGCCCCGTCGTAATATCCCCATTTTTTGAGGTTGGTTTGAATCTTTTTGACCTCCTCGCCCCTTGAGCCCATGCGCGAAAGAACCTCGATGGCCTGAGTTTGAAAGGTTGAGACGCCATAGGTATAAACCACCAGGGCGATGATGCAAAGGTTGAGCGCGACAATGATGGCGATTTTAAGCGCTTTAATAATCTTATCCTGCATAGATTCTTTCCTCCGCATTGATGGAATGCAAATTTGTATATTAAAGTTTTTCCACATGCGGGCGGATTATCCCTAAAACTAAGTCTGTTTTAAATCGTTACCGGCGACAAATTGCAATTCTATCAAAAAGCGGAGGTCAGCGGGCTTTGCGGCGGGCTGTTTTCTTCTGCTGCACTGGCTCAGCCAGCCGTTTCGCCGCTTATTTGCTCCGTCTCAAGTCCCGCCGGGCGATCGCAAAGCCCAAGCACCCGCTTCACCGCAAGCGGCAGGTACAGGGCAAAGGCCTCGCACAGGCTAAGCCCGGAGATATAGGACGCAAGGTCAAAGATTTTATTGATGGTATAAAAGCTCGCCCACAGCCCGGCAATGATAAACGCCGCCATTGCGCCCACCGTATAGGCGGTCAGGTCACGGGTTAAAAAGCTCACTTTCCCTCTCCTTTTGTCCCAAAACAGCACACCCCCAAAGGTAACGAGCAGAACCGCCAAAGCAATCAGCGAAAAAAAGGCGAAGCGGTCGAAGGTTTTTGTTGCCCAGCCCTCAAACACGATGGAATCCATAGCCATAAGCTGAGGGTTTTTTCCAAGCCCTTGCAGCAAATTCGGACGCAAAAGCAAAATGCCCCCAAAACCAATGACAGAAAACAAAAAGGATATTATAATATGAACGAGTCCCGCAATCTTATGCCGCACCAGCCCGCAGATCCCGTTAAAAATAATAACCGCCAGTGTAACCCACGCCAAGGGAGGAATTATAATCATAGCCGAAAGATACCCCCATGTACTTATTTAAACTGCTTCTGTTACTAAAACCCGTTATGCAAAATGAAAAATGAAAAATGAAATTAACATCATTATAAAGTAAGCCGCATAAAGAGGCAACTCCACAGCAACCCGCCAAAGCCTTTGCGCGGGGAGCCGCTCAGGATAGCCGCCCCAATTATAAACAGCAATATTTATACTAATATCCGATTAAAAAGAGTATAAAAATCAAGTGAAAAGCTTTAATTTATGGGTTTTCACGCGGATTTTTATCGACTCTTTTTGAGGAGATTAGTATTACACACTCTTTTAAAAGGAAGTATCAAACATGAGCCCCGAACAGCTATGCCGGCTCCGAGCCGATCTACACTCCCTCGTCATTTTCAGCTCTCTTAAAAACGACGAGACGCTTTGCAGCCTGGATGAGCTTCTCGCCTCCCTGACTGAACCGCCCCTTACCCGTGTTTCGCGGTACGCGGCGTTTGCCGCCGCACTGTTTGAAAAGGGCGGCAGTCTCACCGACTACCTGCTAAAACACGTTTTAGACGATGACAACCTGTATGTGCGGGTTCTTGCCCGGGGAGACGCCCTGCCCCCGGAGCTTGCCGCCTGCGCCGAGCAGGAGCTAATAAAGCTTGAGACTCTCTCCCGTCTGGAGGCGGGCGCGGTGCGCGCGCAGCTTGGCTACGATGGGTATTTGCCTTTGTGGCGCACCCATTCGGTGGATTTTCGCGCCGCCCACCGCGAGCGCATGAGTACCTTGGGAACGCGCGGCTATGGCATTTACGCTTCGCACCATATGTTTACGGTAACGGAGGGCTCGCCGGTGCCGGTGCCGTCCCCCGACCCCGTTCGCCTTTGCGAGCTGGCGGGCTACCCGCTTGAGCGAAAAGAGGTGGTCGATAACACCCTAGCCCTTTTGTCGGGTAAGCCCGCCGCCAACGTGCTGCTGTATGGCGACGCCGGCACCGGCAAATCCTCCACCGTTAAGGCGGTGGTCAATGAGTACGCCCCTCAGGGGCTACGGCTCATAGAAATTGGCAAGCACCAGCTAAGCTCGATTCCCCGGCTTATTAACAGCCTTAGTGATAACCCGTTGCGGTTTATCCTGTTTATCGACGACTTGTCGTTTACCGCGGTGGGGGACGACTTTAACACCCTAAAGGCAGTGCTCGAGGGTTCCTCCGCCGCGCGGGCGGCAAACTTTGCGGTTTATGTCACCAGCAACCGCCGCCATCTGGTTAAGGAGAGCTTTGCCGACCGCGGAAGGGACGACATTCACGTCAACGAAACCATACAGGAGATCTGCTCTCTTTCCGACCGCTTCGGGCTGGCGGTGCGGTTTAACCAGCCGGATAAGCTGCAATACCTTGCCATTGTCAAAAGCCTTCGACCGCTGTTCGGTATAGAGATGGATGACGACAGCCTCTGCCTTGCCGCCGAGCGCTTTGCCACCGAACGCGGCGGCCGCTCCCCCCGCGCCGCCCGCCAGCTGATGGAGCGGCTAAAGGCAATGGAGTAAAACTATGAACCGACACCATGAAAAGCCGCAACAAAAGCAGCGTCAAAAGCCGTACCTTTGACGCTGCTCCTTACTCGTTTCGTTTGGCTCATTTAAACGCGATTGATATTCTGCGCCCCTTTGCGCATTACAGTAACAGCAAATTGCACCGCGGGGGCGATAGCCGCCCCTAGCCCTTCTCCCAATCCTCTTTGTAATGCCCCCTGGATAGGTTCCCGGCGGTGCGGTGCGCACGGTAATAGGCGGGCGTATACCCGATGTATTTGGTAAAAACCTCCGAAAAATGCTGGCGGCTGTTATAGCCCACGCCGCTTGCCACATCGGCTACAGGCAGGGTGCTTGTTTCCAGCAGGTATTTTGCCTTTTCGAGCCTAAGCTCGGTAATCCTCCCCACAATGGTGCAGCCCAGCGCCTCGTGAAAGGTGCGCTGCAAATGAGAGCGGGAGACCCCCGCGGCGCGGGCAATATCATCAACCGTAATGTCCTGGTCGTAGCATTCCCCAATATAAAGCGCCGCGCGCCGGATATACGCGGGTACCCCAAGCTCACGCCTGCGCCTGCCCTCGGCATACTGCCCGCCAAGCTCGAGCAGGATAAGAGCCAGCTGCAAATCGGCCTCCAAATTGTCCGAGACCTCCGGGTGCCGCTGCATAAGGCGCATAAGGTTAATAAGCGCGGTGCGCAGGATCCCATCCCGGTCCTCGCACACAAACGCGGACGGCTCCGCCGCAAGCAGCCCGCGAAGCCGCCGGTCGGCGGTCAGCGGCCCCAGGCGGATAGGCCCGCAGGCTTCGACAGGCTCCGCCTCAATATTCAGCACCCGGCAGGGGCTGCCCCGCTCCACCCGCAGGTCGTGTGGGGTAAGGCTGTCCAAAAAAACATACTCCCCCTCCCGAAGGCTGTGGGGGCCGTCGGGCAGGGTAATGGTGCAGCGCCCGCTTGCGACATACATTATTTCAAGCTCGGTATGGGCGTGCGGAGCCATCTCGAAAAACTGGTGGTTTACCGAATAGTAACGGCGCACGGTCAGCCACCCCTGCCAAAACCGTGCGTCATACAGGCTTTTTTGTGCGGCTTGCATTTCCTGCCCCCCTTATTGCCTAAAATAATAGCACAAAACCCGACATCAAATCAATCCCGCAAACGATTTATGACATGTGCGGTTTTATTTTAGGTATAATCAAACTTATCGGCAATGCCTTGCTGTATTTTCGTAGGCATTGGGTTAACCCTTTTGATAAGACGCCTTACGCATAGGCAGGCGTATCATTGTAATACTAATCTCCTCAAAAAGAGTCGATAAAAATCCGCGTGAAAACCCATAAATTAAAGCTTTTCACTTGATTTTTATACTCTTTTAAATCGGATATTAGTATAAGGCTATCAGGTTCACCCGAAAGGATGTGGGAATGTTATGGATAAAAACAGCGCGGCAAAAACCCCGCCCATGGGCTGGAACAGCTGGGACTGCTACGGCGCCTCCGTCACCGAGGATATTATCCGCGGCAACGCGGACTATATGGCGCGCCATATGAAGTCCTTTGGGTGGGAGTACATTGTTTGCGATATCCAGTGGTACGAGCCCCGGGCAAAATCCACCGAATACAACAGCTTCTACCCGCTCGAAATGGACGAGTACTCCCGCCTTATTCCGGCGGTCAACCGCTTTCCCTCCGCTACGGGGGGCAGGGGCTTTGCTACGCTTGCGGAGTACATCCACGGTTTGGGGCTTAAATTTGGCATACACATCATGCGGGGCATCCCCCGCCAGGCGGTACACGCCGCCACACCGGTTTTGGGCAGCACCGCCACGGCGCGGGATATTGCCCAGGGCTTTTCCCTTTGCCCGTGGAATACCGACATGTACGGCGTAAACCCCGACGCCCCCGGCGCGCAGGAGTATTACGACTCCCTGTTTGCGCTGTATGCGGGCTGGGGGGTGGATTATGTGAAGGTAGACGACATCTGCGTCACCGAGTTTAAGCCGCACGACCCCTACTCCGCAAAGCGTGAGATTGAGCTGATACGCAGGGCCATAGACCGCTGCGGGCGCAGTATGGTGCTAAGCCTTTCCCCCGGTCCCGCCCCCATTAAGGAGGCCGCACACCTGTGCGCAAACGCAAACCTGTGGCGCATGAGCGGCGATTTTTGGGATAACTGGCCGCAGCTGTATGAGATGTTCGCACTCTGCCGGGACTGGAGTCCCTATGTCTCGGAGGGCTGCTGGCCGGATTGCGACATGCTGCCGGTGGGTCATATTGGGCTTAATACACCCGGGCATGACAAACACGCCCGCTATACCAACTTCTCGCAGGCCGAGCAGCGCACCATGCTGTCGCTGTGGTGCATCTTCCGCTCCCCCCTCATGGTGGGCGGCGAGCTGCGCGATAACGATGCGTTTACGCTCTCTTTGCTCACCAACCCCGATATTCTTGCCATGCACCAAAACTGCCGGGGCGCGCGGGAGCTTTTACACAACGAGGGCATGGTTGCGTGGGTGGGTAACAACGAGCGGGGGCAAACCTATCTTGCCCTGTTTAACACCACCTGGTCCCCCGCAAGACCCGAACTGCCGCTCTCCCTTCTCGGCATTCGCGGCGCCGCAACGGTGCGCGACCTGTGGCAGGGCAAGGCACTTGGCACCGTGCAGGGCAGAATCAGCGCGGAGCTTGCTCCCCACGACGCGGCGGTTTACCTTTTGGCGCAGCCATAGCTTTCTCCGGGCGCAGGATTACCCGCCGCCCTTCAATGCTATGCTGCAAAATATATCCCACAAAAAGCCGTCTTTGCGGTTGGGATACCCGAACAGGGGAGGGAACGACGCATCGTGGCAGAGCGCAAACTGATAAGCCCCGGGCTGCTCCGCCAGCTTTCTGTAATAACACAGGAGGAGCGCCAGCTGCTGGAGGGCGTACCCCTTGAGCGGGAAAAATACTCCGAAAACCGCCGCTTTGTGGTGGATAGCGATAAGCTCTTGGAGACCGGCACCCTCATTTCGGTGCGCCCGCACACCCGCTTTGTGGACTTTCCCGCCCACAGCCACAACTATGTGGAGCTTATTTACATGGCCTCAGGCAGCACCACCCACATTATTAATGGCGATAAAACCCTGCGGCTGGATACCGGCGAGCTTCTGTTTTTAAACCAGCATGTCACCCATTCCATCCGTCGGGCGGAGGAAGAGGACATTGCCGTCAATTTCATCGTGCTCCCCGGCTTTTTCGATACCGCGTTTGATATGATAGGACCCGATAACGCCCTTGGCAGGTTCTTAGCCGCAAGCCTAAGGCAGGACGCGGGGGAGGTAAGCTACCTGCACTTTGCGGTTGCCGATATCCTGCCCGTGCAAAACCTGGTGGAGAATATGATCTGGGGCATTGTGCAAAAGCAGGCAAACAACCGGCGCATTAGTCAGGTAACCATGGGGCTGTTGTTTTTACAGCTGTTAAACTACACCCAGCTTCTCGAAATGCCCGCGCCCAGGCAGGGCGGCAACAGACTGCTGGTGGTGGAGGCGCTGCGGGAGGTGGAGGAGAACTACCGCCACGCCAGCCTTTCGGCGGTGGCACTGCGGCGCAACGTTTCCCTTGCCTACGTCAGCCGTCTGGTGAAAGAGGCGACCGGTAAAAGCTTTAAGGAGCTGCTGGTGGAAAAACGCGTGGCAAAGTCGGCACAGCTTTTGCGTCAAACCCAGCTTTCGGTGCAGGAGATTATTGCCGCCGTCGGCTACGAAAACACCAGCTTTTTTCACCGCGCCTTTCGCGCAAGGTACGGGCAGGCGCCCAGAGAGTACCGTGCCGGACAAAGCCCGCCGGGTTAAATAAGGACGTGAACGAAATGAAAGCCCCGTCCTGTTATTTTTAAAGAATATCCGTATACTGAATAATAGATGGCGCAAAGCCGCTCGGCAAAAAAGCCCGGCGCGCAACCGCGGTATTAACTACGGTTGTCTTGCCGCGCCACTCCTATCAAAAATCAGTATAAGGAAGGATGTTTTATTATGAGCAGCTACAATACGGCAAAGGAACGCTATGAGGCGCTGGGCGTGGATGTAGAGAAGGCGCTTGCACAGCTTCGCGCTACCCCTATCTCCATTCACTGCTGGCAGGGGGACGACGTGGGCGGGTTTGAGCATACGGGGGAGGCGCTTTCGGGCGGCATACAGGCCACCGGCAACTATCCGGGCAAGGCGGCAACCCCCGAAGAGCTGATGGCGGATTTCGATAAGGCCATCTCTCTCATCCCCGGCAAAAAGCGCATCAACCTGCACGCCTGCTACGCCATCTTTGACGGCGCGCCGGCCGGCCGCGACGCGCTGGAGCCAAAACACTTTGCAAAATGGGTGGAGTACGCAAAAAGCCGGCATATCGGCATTGACTTTAACCCCACCTTCTTTAGCCACCCCAAGGTTCGGGACGGTCTGACCCTTTCAAGCCCCGACGAGGCGGTGCGCTCCTACTGGGTGCGCCACGGCATAGCGTGCCGCCGCGTTGCGGCATATATCGCGAAGGAGCTGGGTACCCCCGTTGTCAACAATGTGTGGATTCCCGACGGCTTTAAGGATGTACCCGCCGACCGCCTCGGCCCCCGCCTGCGCCTGAAAAAAAGCCTTGACGAAATTTTTGCCGAACAGCTTGAGGGCGTTATCGACTGCGTGGAGAGCAAGGTGTTCGGCATTGGCGTCGAGAGCTACACCGTGGGCTCCAACGAGTTTTACCTCGCCTACGCCGCCTCTCACCCCGGGGTGTATAACCTTTTGGATAACGGCCACTACCACCCCACAGAGGTGGTGAGCGATAAAATACCCGCCCTGCTTGCCTACTTTGAGAAGCTTCCCCTCCACGTCACCCGCCCCGTGCGCTGGGACAGCGACCATGTGGTGGTGCTTGACGACGAGCTAAAGGAGATTGCCAAAGAAATTGTGCGCAACGACGCGCTGGAGCGTGTGTTAATCGGGCTTGATTTCTTTGACGCGTCCATTAACCGCATCGCGGCGTGGGTGGTAGGCACCCGCAACATGCAAAAGGCGCTTTTGTACGCGCTGCTTTTGCCCCACGCAAGGCTTAAAAAATTACAGGATACCGGCAGCTTTACCGAGCTCTTGGTTGTGCAGGAGGAGCTTAAAACCTTCCCCTTCGGCGATATCTGGGCGCACTACTGCGAGACCCAGGGCGTACCCGCCGGCAGCGAGTGGTTTGACGCGGTGAAAAAGTATGAGCAGGATGTTTTATTAAAACGCTCATAGCTCCCAAAGCTTTGCAAGAGCCGCA
>JAEZCT010000004.1 GCA_023433405.1 Bacillota bacterium
GGCCTGAACCGCCAGCTCGATAAGCTCTTTGGCGGGCAAGTCGTCTGTACCGGGGATAATGAAGTTGCACCGGGATATGGGGATCAGCACCTTTTTGGCGGGGCTTTCGGCGATGACACGCGCCATGCGCGGCGTGATTTCGCCCAGCATACCGCCTGCCGCAATGATGCCGAGCCCTCCGACGATGACGTCCGCCTCCTGCGAGCATTCACACACGGCGCGTTCGCCGGTATAGTATACTTGCGCCCCGCTTTTTCGCATCGCGGCGGTGGCGGCCGAGTTGACACCGACCGCGGTCAGACGGATGCGATGTCCGCATTTTTCGACCAACTTTTTTACGATGGATGCGCCAAGGCCTCCGCCCTGTGCGTCCACCACGACCACATGCAGCATGTCGGTTCCTCTGCCGCTTATTTCAACCGGCATTTCTTGGGGGTGAGGTGTTTACGGCATAGTGTGCGCAATTTTTCGTATTGCGCGTGAGACATGGCGCGTTTGGGTATGATGACGGCCTGCGCCGCAGAGAAATAAAAGTACACACCGGCCGCTGATTCGGACACTCTGTACACAGCAGTCCAGGGCAGTTGTGACTCTCCGAAAGACCCGGAATACTTCAACCCCTCCTCGTTAAGCTGTAAGGTGATATCCTTATGCATAACGCTGCGGTACTGCTTGGCTGCTATTCCCCGTATCATAAGAATGTTTATAAAAGGCAGCACAATAATAATGGCTAAGATGTAAACGATATAGATATTGGGCAAGCTCGTCGACGTTTCATTCGGAGCAGCGCTCAGCAGCGACCATAAAAATGCCACAGAAATAATCAGTATAAAGACGATGGGGACGAGTATCAGGCGCATCTTTGAGTGGTGCAGGTTGAACGAATAAAAATCCTTCTGCTCCAGCCTGTATGTAGTGGTGAAATCCATATATGCCTCCCGGGAAGTATGTAATTACGGGTTGTTATATGCAGATGGTATCATGTGAGGCCGGGCTTAGCAAGCAAACAGTCTTGTCTTGACAATAATTTCGCCGCGCGTTATATTTTTTTCTTTAAAAGGGTGGAAATATAATATATAATACGCTATTAAGGGGTATATCGATTTCTATTATCGATTTAAATAAGGAGGAAATACAATGCCATTAGTAACCACAACCGAAATGTTTAAGAAGGCGTACGAAGGCGGCTATGCCATCGGCGCATTCAACGTGAACAACATGGAAATCGTTCAGGGCATCACCGAGGCAGCCAAAGAGCTGAACGCCCCGTTGATTCTTCAGGTTTCCAAGGGCGCGCGCGCTTATGCCAACCCGATCTACCTGCGCAAGCTGGTGGAAGCAGCACTGGAAGATACCGGCCTGCCGATCTGTCTGCACCTCGACCATGGCGATACATTCGAGACCTGCAAGGACTGCATCGACGGCGGCTTCACGTCCGTTATGATCGATGGTTCTCACCACTCGTTTGAGGACAATATCGCGCTGACAAAGAAGGTCGTCGAATACGCGCACGACCGCGGCGTGGTGGTGGAAGCGGAGCTGGGTCGTCTGGCTGGCGTGGAAGACGAGGTCAGCGTATCGGCTGAGGATTCGTCCTACACCCGTCCCGAAGAAGTCGAAGAGTTCGTCAGCAAGACGGGCGTGGACTCTCTGGCTATCGCTATTGGAACGAGCCACGGCGCATTCAAGTTTAAGGGTGAAGCCAAGCTGCGTTTCGATATACTCGAAGAGATTGAGCGAAAGATACCCGGTTTCCCGATCGTGCTGCACGGCGCATCGTCCGTTATCCCGGAGTATGTCGAGATGATCAACAAGTACGGCGGCAGCATGCCGGGTGCACAGGGCGTTCCGGAAGACATGCTGCGTCAGGCGGCCAAGAGCGCGGTCTGCAAGATCAACATCGACTCCGACCTGCGGTTGGCCATGACGGGCACGCTGCGCAAGTACTTTGCGGAGAATCCGTCTCACTTTGACCCCCGGCAGTACCTGAAGCCGGCGCGCTCCGCCATCAAAGAGATGGTCAAGCACAAGATCGAAGTGGTGCTGGGCTGCGCTGGCAAAGCGTGAAATCAGTATAACAATGATCCGGCGTTTGGATGACAGGCGCCGGATTTTTTGTTTACGAAGTTGTGTAGAATGAGATTGGAGTCTGCGGCTGCACACCATGCCCAACGGAATTACAAATGAAGAAAGTTTTCTTTTGCTAGTCGATATATAATAGATAAAAAGCGGCATTGCGGAGGCTATACATTGCACGATAATATTTGGAGTTTATTGAGATACGGAATGGGCGGAAATACGAAGCGTGCGCTCAAGAGAACGTCGGCCTTGATGCTGCTGTTTTTGGTGATACTGGCGGCGGGATGTACATCGCTGTCGGACATGTTCGGCCTGGGTGGAGGGGAGGAACAGCCGGAGCAACTGTTGAACGGCACCACGACGGGCAATATTCTAAACGGCGGCTTTGCGGTCAAGGATGGCGATGAGCTGCTTGTGCGATACACGAGCGGGGATGCATACCCGAAGGGCAGTCTGGTCAGATCCAATCCGGAGACGGGGGAGAGCAGCTTGGCGATGGATGAAGCGGGGCTTTACATGAATCTGAAGGATGGTGTGCTGTACTATTG
>JAEZCT010000032.1 GCA_023433405.1 Bacillota bacterium
GTCTTGTTCATGTGCCACGACATCGAGAATCAACGAAACAATAAAGACAACCTGAAACAGACGCCAACTATCATAGCCCTTGTTTCTCGCGGAATCTCTGAAGGCTTGGTTCATATAACGGAAAGCATCACTAAGCATATTGTATTTTCCAAGCAGTTCGATACCTGTGGCAAACCGCGTCATTTCCAACTTGAAAGCCGCAATCTCATTTCCGAACTGCCGCACTCCATTCGGCGTAAGGGAGCTATGTCGCCCGTCAAAGTCAGCTTCCCAACGCCTCAGCTCTTTTTGCATCTGCGCGTGAATGCCTTTGAGTGTCTTAATGGGGTCGGCAATCAAGTCTTCAAACTTGATAGCCATTTTGTCGTTCGTCTTCAACCGGTGCTGAATGAAGTACGGCACATGTGTCGTTTGAATTTCAACATTT
Organism: Bacillota bacterium; assembly: GCA_023433405.1. GTDB lineage: Bacteria > Bacillota > Clostridia > Oscillospirales > Ruminococcaceae > Acetanaerobacterium. The sequence goes on from JAEZCT010000032.1 coordinate 428, forward strand.
TCCTTATCGTAGGACACATTGCAGTTGTTCCCAAGCGCAAAGACGAACCTGTCATATTTGTAGTCATCGGTAAAATAGTCCAGTTCAATCGGAACAAATTCTGTATTAAGGCATTTCACCTTTAAGCCCGAATTGAAGAGCGTGCTAATACGGTACTTGTCCGTCTTCGCGGCGGCCTGCCCGAAACCTGCACTTTCATCTCCCCAAGGGGTTTCATTACTTAGGGCGACGGTTACATTAAGATTATCGCCGCTGCCTTTTAAGTCCACACTCATGGAGTAGTCAAAACGGAGGAACATATCGAACTCCTCGCGAGTCCGCTGTTTCTTAATGTACGCCTGCCAATTTTCTTCGGTCATCAGGTCTCCAATCTTCAGTTTGTCTCTGAACTGGCACGGCATAATGTTTGGACGGACCTTTACCTCCGTGCAAAGAGCCTCGACTTGCCGCTTTATCTCTTCATAAAACTGAGCATTTGCTGGCACACTTCCGCAGTCAAACTTCGGGTTGTATATGTCTGCGATTTTTACTTCAACGAAGGCTTTGTCCCGGTCGATAGCAATTTTCTCGTAGACGGGTAGGAGTTGAACCTTGTGAGCGCGCATTTCAGACGTTAACTCACCAGCACTGAATGCATCAGCAAGTGCTGTGAATTCGGCAAACCGGGATTCAGTGAATGTAGATTCAAAATTCTTAATGAAAAACGCCCGCTGTTGGTCGAGGGTCGGTAGAACCCTAAAGAAGAAGTTTCCCTGTGGGAAAATCTTCAAAGAAGCTTCGTCAATGTCCTTTTTAGGGATGCGAAAGTCGACGCTGATTTGCTTAATCAGTACGCTCGAAGAAAAGCTGTCCTCGGCGCTTTGCGGAGATAGTTTGCCAACATAGATCCTGTCTTCGGGATTGTTGAATAGCCACTGCTCTTTGTCCGTTCCAGAGACTGAAGCTACAAACCTATCGATAATGTTACTTGCCAGTATTTCCCTGTTATTCGGCATGAACTCCCCATCCCTTTTCACTTAATCTTTCAGACACGAACTTCGCCTTTAGCCCGAGATTAGAAACCACGAGTTTAAATGCGACGCCGTATACGGCTCCGTCGATCAAAACCCCAAAACGGTTGAGGATTGTAAGGGCTTCCAACCACTTTCCATAGCAATCAATGGCACAACCTATGGCGGCTATATCACTTTCCAGCAAACCTTTAAAGTGGATTTCAAAGGTATCAAAAATGTCATCCACTGTATCCCAGTTTTTAAAGTAATCCGACCAGGCTATTTCAACTAACCAAATGATGATGGCAATGTTTGTGTATTCGTCGATTCCACTTTGCCTTATGGCTTCTGCTTCGCTGAGAACTTCTTTCCAACGGGCAAACTTTAGCTTGCTCTCCTCGTCATTAACTGTCGCAACCAAAAAATCTAAATAGCCTGTATAATCACCCGATGGTGCATACTCCGATTCGCCGTGAGCAATTAAGTCTATCGGCTCTGTGGGCGTTACGGTCGTCTGCAACGGTTGAGGCTGAGCCGCAACTGGTCTGTACAAGTTTGGCGACTCAACCGCATCTTCGCCGTCATCTAGGTCAATCGGTTCTCCAGTAATGATAGTATTGGCAGCAACCTTGCCCGCTCCGTAGGCTGTTTCTCCGCAAACAATGTATTTGTCGCTCTTTGCAAGTTTCTCTACAGCAAGGATTTTGCCGACCACAATGCTGCCGTCAGAGATGATAGTGCCGGCGTCGATTTCCTGGGCGACAATTCTATCGTGGGACTCAATGCTCGATGCACGGAGGTCGTTTGCCCAGATTTCGTTTTGAACGACAACAGAACCACTGACCGCACAGTTGCCAAGGCATACGAATTTGCCTTTGACATCGATTTCTTTTGCCTCAACATCTCCAAGCACAATAAGATCAAAGAGTGCGGTTATCTTTCCTTTGCACTTGATGCTTGGAACAACGACGTAGCTGGCTTTGAAAGTAACATCGTCATACTCCTTGCAAATCGGCAAGATGAATCGCCCACCTGAATCGACTATGACCTTCGTCTTGTCGTCGTATGTAGTCATCAATTGCTAACCTCCTGCATTGATTGCCTAAGCAAATCCATATATATTGATTCACCTTTCGAGGCGGAGAGAATGATGGTTAAATCGTCTTTGGCTCTCGTGCAGGCCGTATAAATAAGGTTAATGTTTTTCTTAAAAGCTTCGAGTTTATCGGGAAGTTGCTCCTGCGTAGCCGACTCAAACTCTGCCATTATCCTAGTTTTTTCGTGCGTTCCCAAAGGCCGCAATCCTGCCAGCACGACTGCCCTAAAATCAAGTCCAAGGCAACCCTCTATTGATACAACCGTAACGCCGCGCCGCGAGCCATATGTTGCACCCTCAGATTGACCTTGGTATAAAAACGCCGGCGATTCCCACCCGTTTGCATTGAAGTATTGGATAATGTACGGCTTAAGCTTGTAATAATGGGTTTGCCATCCCTTTGTCGTGTATTTTGCACTTTCGTTAAAGAGGATGATGGCTATATCAACTTCACTAAGACCTTTTTCTTCAATAAGGCTTTTAATTGCATCCCCAATGGCTTTTGCCTCTCCAGTGTTACTTAATTCGCTCAGTTCAACCAATGTAGGGGCATTGCCGGGGCGATACGCAGTCCCGCGCAAGAACAATTCAGGATCTGTAGCTAGGTCGATACCCAAATTCAAACCTAGTTCCTTTGCTGCCGAAACGTATCTGTCAATCGCGTCGTTAATCGGCTTCGAATTGCGATAGTTTGTCTCTATTGGCAGAGTCTTGCCACGGTACTCGGGATAAGCATCTCCACCACCTTGCCAAGGTGCCTTGCCCTGCTTAATATTGTTTTTTACATCTTGCGATTTGTCTCCGGCAATGATAAAGAAGTGTTCCTCGGCGTTTTTGCTTTTGAGAAGATTGTAGCAAAAACGATACCAATCTGGCTTGAAAATCTGAACTTCGTCAATGAAGATTCCGTAAAATCTCTCCTTGATTCTTTCTTGCGCCAATGCATTATTGGCTACCTCAAACAGTCTGTCGTAGGAAGCGTTTTGGTCACGATGATTTGCCGAAGGGAGAGGGATGCCATTGCTCTCTAATAATGATTTGCATAGAGAGAAAAAGGTTGAGCAACGCACATTTCTATCCGTAAAGCCTGCTTGAGCTATTGCCCAAGTATAATAGTTGTTCAAATTCCTGTTGTAGCAGGTGATGAGGAAATTTTCACTAGGATTAAGACTTGCCAGTTTGAAGCACTTGGATAATAAGAGTATGCTTTTTCCGCTGCCTGCACAAGCAAGGATAAGCTGGTTACCCTTTGCAATCTTATTGATGATGTCTATTTGTTTGCTGTCTAGGCGGTAAGATTGAACGGCCCTATCTGTTGTATCCAAAGCACCATCCGTGCCGCATACAGTTCCGTTCTCATTAAGAATATACTTTCGCGGTATGGTGATTTCAGGACAGAGCCGTTGAAATACATTGTTGACTTGGTCTTCCTGAAGTTCGTCAGTTTCATCCAAATAGCTTTTTACTGCAGCCGCTCCTATTTTGCGAATTTGTGCTACGGTGCCTTTAAATAGGACATGGCCGGAACAAAACTGGCGCGCGCTTTCATTAAGACCAGATGTCACTTGTTCTTCATCTGCTTTCGGAAACACAAAGCATACGTTAAGAGCAAACCGTAGTCTTCCAGACATGTCGATGAGATAACGACTCTCTTCAAGCCTTTTTGCAATATCGCTTCTGAGCATTTCATAGACAGCAGGATTGCCAAGAGTCTTGATGGTCATTTGAGCCACTAAGTCAGGCACTTCAATAAAGCGAAACAACAGTATCCCTTTGTTGACGAGCAAAAGATTGAATAGTTCGGGTTTCCCTTCGCCTGCTTCCTTCCTGCGCGGGTTTATGTGCAGTACATAATAAGCCATCTCTTCATTGGAGAAAGCCCGCTCTACAGTCCGCAGGAATGACTTCTCGTCAACCGACAGTTCCAATTGCTCGTATTTTTCGGGATAGACTTGTAGCATCACTTTTTACCTCCCATCTTCAGTTCCTCAAGGAATTCGCGGTAAAGGCTCTCAACGGTCATGCGTTCAAAGTTACGTGATAATACTTCCATCATCGCCTGAACTACCTTTTTCTCCGCTTTTGAAAAGCAAGCCGGAATGTCCTTCTTCACTTTAAAATTCGTTGACTCGTCGACTTCAACCGAAAGCAAAGTGAGACGTTCCATCAGAGCCTTTTTCTGTTCTACGACTTCAACAGGAGCGTTCTTCGGAATGGCATGTAGGTCGCGTCTTGTCGCGGCAAGCCCAGCGGCTACTTGCTCTTTATCGGCAGATGAATGAAAGCCCGTCGTGAGGACTTGCTCAACATTAGCTACTTCACGCTCCACTTTCTTGAGCGTCTTCTGTATAGGAT
>JAEZCT010000026.1 GCA_023433405.1 Bacillota bacterium
AGAATCATCATTAAATTGTTGGAACGTCGGCTCCCGCGCCGACAGGCGGCTTACTTTTCTTGTTCGAGAAAAGTAAGCAAAAGCGAAGCAGGGACACCCTGCACCCAGCTCAAAGCAAGGGCAAACGGAGCATTGCTTGTGTGACCAATACTAATCCCCTCAAAAAGTGTAGATAAAAATCAAGTAAAAACCCATAAACTAAAGCTTTTTACATGATTTTTATACACTTTTAAATCGGTTATTAGTATAAGAACCTTCGGCGCAAGCGCGTAAAGCTCAGTGGGGTAGCTGCGTTACGCGCTTGCGAAACTTATAAAGAATTTTATCCAAAAATTCTTTATAAGTTTTACCCTTCGGCAAAATCCTGATGCCCCCCGTATTTTGCCCTTGCTTTTCGCCCTGGTCTGTAGTACTTCCTTTTTTCCCACACCTGCCACACAAGGCTACTTTGGTGCTGGGGGTACGGGGGTACGCCATTAAACCATAACCAAAGAAAAGCCCGAGCCGCAGCGGGTAAGCTTGCCCGCAGTCGTTAACAGGTCATGTACCGTAATGTAAAGCGGTTTAGCCTTACACAAACAGCTAAAAATGCCCGTTTAAGCCCTGTTTTGCAAGTGTTTTTTTGCAAGAACCGGTTTTATAAGGATATTTGGTCCACAAATTTAAAGAATTAAAGGAGTGTCAGTTTATGAGCGAAATCTTTGCAGGACTGCCCACAGTAAAATACGAAGGACCCGAGAGCAAAAACCCCTTTGCGTTTAAGTATTACGATGCTAACCGTACCATTCTTGGTAAGCCCATGAAGGAACACCTGCCCTTTGCAATGGCATGGTGGCACAACCTTTGCGCGGTAGGCGGCGATATGTTTGGCGCAGGCACCACCGATAAGCACTTTGGCGCTGCCGAGACCGGCACCATGGATCATGCCAAGGCCAAGGTAGACGCGGGCTTTGAGTTTATGCAGAAGCTGGGTATTGAATACTTCTGCTTCCACGACACCGATATCGTTCCCGAAGGCGCTACCATTGCCGAGACCAACGCACGTCTGGACGAGATTAGCGATTACATCCTGGTTAAGATGAAGGAAACCGGCAAGAAGCTTTTGTGGGGTACCGCAAACATGTTCTCCAACCCCCGCTTTATGAACGGCGCAGGCAGCACAAACTCCGCCGACGTATACCTCTTTGCGGCGGCACAGGTGAAAAAGGCGCTGGATATTACCGTAAAGCTTGGCGGTAAGGGCTATGTATTCTGGGGCGGCCGTGAGGGCTATGAGACCCTGCTTAACACCGATATTAAGTTCGAGACCGATAATATTGCCCGCTTAATGAAGATGGCGGTAGCTTACGGCCGTAAGATTGGCTTTACCGGCGATTTCTACATCGAGCCAAAGCCCAAGGAGCCGATGAAGCACCAGTATGATTTTGATGCCGCGACCGCTATCGGCTTTGTTCGTCAGCATGGTCTGGATAAAGACTTTAAAATGAATATTGAAGCAAACCATGCCACCCTTGCGGGGCATACCTTCCAGCACGACCTGCGCATCAGCGCCATTAACGGTATGCTGGGCAGCGTAGACGCAAACCAGGGCGATATGCTCTTAGGCTGGGATACCGACCAATTCCCCTCCAACGTATACGACACCACCCTTGCCATGTATGAAATCATCAAGGCAGGCGGCTTGACCGGCGGCTTAAACTTCGACTCGAAAACCCGCCGTCCCAGCTATACCTATGAGGATATGTTCCTAAGCTTTATCCTGGGTATGGATTCCTTTGCCCTTGGCTTAATCAAGGCTGCCGCAATTATTGAGGATGGCAGAATTGACGGCTTTGTTGAGGAGCGCTATGCAAGCTTTAAAACCGGCCTTGGCAAGAAGATTGTAGATGGTACAACCGACCTTGAGGAGCTTGCAAAGGCTGCCGAGGCAATGGGCAAGCCCGCGCTGCCCGGCTCCGGTAAGCAGGAGTATTTAGAGAGTGTTGTTAACAACATCCTGTTTCGCGCATAATTAACGAGTAAAAATATCAGCCGCCGAACTGTACGGGGTTAGTTTGTGAAAAACCAAACTTGCTTCTCTTCTCCCTGTACAAGACGGCGGCTTATCCTAATCCCCCAACCAAAGCAAAGCGCAGCGGCAGGGTTTATTGAGTTCTATCGCATCCTTTTAAGCCAAGAATAGTTTGACGAACAGTAAGGGCAAAAATTGATACAGTTTATACTATTATCCGATTTAAAAGTGTATGAAAATCATGTGAAAAGCTTTAATTTATGAATTTTGACGCGGATTTTTATCAACACTTTTATCGGAGAATAGTATTAGTATTGTATCGCTGCCAGAAAGAGAAAGGAACCGTCAAGTATGAAGTATTTGCTGGGTATTGATCTTGGAACCTCCGGCACCAAAACGGTATTGTTTACAACGGCGGGTGAGGCGGTTGCCTCGAGCACCGTAGAATACCCCATGGCACAGCCGCAAAACGGCTGGGCAGAGCAGGCTCCCGCCGATTGGTGGGATGCGGCGGTACGCACCATCCGTGTAGTGCTTGAAAAAAGCGGGGCGAGCTCCAAGGATATTGCGGGTATCGGTATCTCGGGCCAGATGCATGGTCTGGTTATGCTGGATGCGGCAGGAGAGGTCCTGCGCCCAAGTATTATTTGGTGCGACGGCAGAACCGGTGAGGAATGCCGCGAAATGACCGAGATTATCGGCGCGAAGCGCCTGATTGAGATTACAGCAAACCCCGCGCTCACCGGCTTTACCGCCTCAAAAATTATGTGGGTAAAAAAGCATGAGCCGGAGCTGTACAAGCGCTGCGCCCATATTCTGTTACCCAAGGACTATATTCGCTACAAGCTTACCGGTGAGTTTGCCACCGAGGTAAGCGATGCCTCGGGTATGCAGCTTATGGATGTGCCGGGACGCTGCTGGTCTACAGAGGTGCTTGATAAGCTGGGGATTGATATTGCCCTGCTTGGCAAAATGTATGAAAGCTGCGAGGTTACCGGCTCTGTCACCGATGAGGCGGCAAGGCTTACCGGACTGAGTGCCGGAACCATTGTTGTGGGTGGCGCGGGCGATAACGCCGCCGCCGCCATCGGCACCGGCGTGGTGCGTGAGGGGAAGATGTTTGCCACCATTGGCACCAGCGGCGTGGTGTTTGCCCATACGGATAAGGTTTGCATTCAGCCGGAGGGTCGTGTGCATACCTTCTGCGGTGCCGTACCCGGCGCATGGGTGGTTATGAGCTGTACGCTTGCCGCGGGGCTGTCGTTAAAATGGTTCCGTGACCAGTTCTGCCCCGCCGAGATTCGCGTTGCCGCCGGGATGGGGGTAGACCCGTATTATCTCATGGACCAGGAGGCGGCGAAGGTACCCATTGGCGCAAACCGTCTGGTTTACCTGCCGTACCTCATGGGGGAGCGCAGCCCGCTGCTCGATGAGAACGCCCGCGGCGTATTCTTTGGCCTTAGCGCCATTCACACCCGTCAGGATCTTCTGCGCGCGGTGATGGAGGGGGTTATCTACTCCCAGCGCCAGTGCCTCGACCTGCTTTTGGATATGGGTGTAAAAACCGGCGTAGTCGCCGCAACCGGCGGCGGCGGCACCAGCCCCATCTGGCGCCAGATGATGGCGGATGTATTTAACATGCCCGTCAACACCATTGCCAACCGCGAAGGTCCCGCCCTTGGCGTGGCAATTCTGGCCGGCGTGGGCGCGGGCGTTTACGCAAGCGTGCAGGATGCCTGCGAGCAGCTGATTAAGGTGAACCCCGAGCAGGCGCCCATAGTCGAAAACAGTGCAAGGTATGAGGGCTATTACCAAATTTACCGCGCCCTGTACCCCCAGCTAAAGGAGAGCTTTCACCAGCTTGCGAAGCTGTAGGATTAGCACACGGCAAAACACACGCCCCCTTTCACCGAGCAGCGGTGGGAGGGGGCGTGGTTATACACTATTAAATCGGATATTAGTATAATGAACCAAACAAAAGGCATAAAGGAGGCGTTTGCCCAAAATATCGCAAATAATAGTTACCCCAATGCACGTCTGCCAAACCATGGACAACAAGGAGGAACGAAATGCTTACGATTGATAAGGAAGAATTGTACCGCAAAATTGAGGAGTCCCTGTTTCTGCCCAGACTGCCCGAAAAAACACGGCTGATATTCCTGCTCTTAAGTACGCCGAGCCTTGTTAACGTTGACCTGCTTGCCGAAAAGCTGGAGGAGGACGCGGAGCTCAAACAGCTTATGCTATCCCGCATAAGTTCGGGGTATTTTGGCATTCGGTCTATCTCGGATATTAAGCAGGCGGTGACGCTGCTGGGGCTTGAAGCTGTGCAAAACCTGCTAATCTTTTTTATTGCGCAAAAATTCTTTGAAATACTTGAGCCGGGCAGGTCGGTAATTTTTAGCATGAAGAAATACTGGCGGCATGTTTTGGCGACCTCGGTGGCGGCGGACCTAATCTCGGAACGGCTGGGTCACCCAAACCGCTATCGGATGTTTACCTACGGCCTCAACCACGATATTGGGTTGCTTGCGATGAATGCCTGCCTACCCGAGGAGCTGGATGCCATTACAACAAAAATTATGAGCGGTATCCCTCAAATCGTGGCGGAAAAGGCCGTGCTGGGGGGGACGACCCACGACCAAATAGGCGCGTGGCTGTGTGAACGGTGGAATTTTACGCCTGAAATTACCCGTGTGGTACAGTACCATCACACGCCCTTTTTGTGTAAGGAGGATGAACAGACTATCTACATAATGTTTTTAGCCGATACCATCGGTACAAATTATTATGAAAAGCTGCTCAATATTCATAACAGCATGTACGCAAATAACCAGATATTAAACGCCCTGGGGCTGACCTTTGAGGACCAGCAGGAAATAGGCAAGCAGCTGCCGGAGCGGGTGGATAAGCTGGTGTCGAGCTTTATTCTATAAGCAAAAAACGGTTATTCGCTTTAGCTTGCGGGGCGGGCATTAAACTACCGCGACTCTTGCAGCTGTCCCTTCAGCTCAACAGATTGTGTCCTAAGGGTTTGCATATTGCCGCCAATGGTGGTAAGGTAGGCGCTTTGCTCGGTAATCGCCGCGTTAATCTCCTCCGCCGCCGCGGAGTTTTCCGCCGAGATGTCGGCAATGCGTTCTATGCGCTCCATAATGCCGGTGTCGTTGGAGGCAACCTCCTCCATAAAGCCGTTTTCTTCCCGTATAATCGTATCAAGAGCCAAAAAGCCCGCCCGCATCTCCTCAAAGCTTATCACCAGCGCATCCATAATACTGCCGCCGGTTTCTACCGATTGCTTTTGGGCGCTTACTAAGGTCAGGGCGGCGTTGGCGGAGGAGGAAATGGCGCGGATGATATCCTCAATCTCGGTGGCGGTAACACGGGTTTGCGCGGCAAGCTCCTTGACCTCGCCCGCCACAACCGCAAAGCCCTTGCCGTGCTCCCCGGCGCGCGCCGCCTCAATGGAGGCGTTAATCGCAAGCAGGTTTGTTTTGCGCGAGATGTTTGATATCTCGCCAAGCAGCCCGTTTACCCGCGTCATATTCTCATGAAACGCCGTCATGGTCTCATATGCCGCGTCGGAGCTTAGCCGCAGCTGCCCAATCTCCCGGTTCATGGTGTTTGCCTGCTCCACATTATGCTCAATCTCGGTGCGCAGGCTTCCGGCGGTGCTCACCGCCCTTTGCGAGAGCTCCTTGGTTTGCTCAATCCGGTGCAGGGAGCTTGCGGCAAGGGAGGTAACCGCCGAGGCCTCATCCGTTTGGCTTGAAATCCCCTCCACCATCTGCGTGGTGGCCGACATCACCGATTCGCTTGCGACTACGGCTTCCTCCATATTCGCGCCGGTCTCCTGAATATTGCGGTCAAGAAAGCCCACGGTCTTTTTTACCGATTCCATCAGCTCGTTTAGGCGGGTAAGCAGGCTGTCGGCTTTTTGCTTTGCCTCTGTCGCGTCGTAGATATAACGATACCCCCGGCGCACCAGCGCAAACAGGATAGCCGAGGCGGCGTTCATGCGCAATAGCTGAGAAAGCCCTTCAAGCACCGACATTTCGGCGGTAATTACCCCGTTGTTTAACACCAGCATGGTAATGACCGAAAACAGGTTGATTACCACCACATGAACCACAATCAGCTTTCGCTGGTAGTAAAGCCCGCCCAGCATCAGGCTGCATATCATAATGATATAAAAGCTGGGCTGCTCCCCTAAGGCGATGGCTAAAGCCATATCCATCACCGGCGGGGCAAGGGGCAGCAGAATGCCCTTGATAACCTGTGGGATAAACCTTGGCCAATACAGGAGGTTGGCGACAATAATGCCGCCAAATAATGCAAAGTCGGTGGAATGGTTGTTGCTGAGGACGTTGGAAACATAGAACAATATTGCCGCCCCGCAGGTAATAATGTAATTAAGAAAATTAGGCATCTTGTAGTCCATCATAACAACTACGTCATTTTTATGCTGCATTATTATTACTCCATCTGTTATAGTGTTAGTCTGGGCGCATTGCCTGCAAAAAATTGCTTTATACTATTATCCGATTAAAAAGTGTATAAAAATCAAGTTAAAATCTTTAATTTATGGATTTTAACGCGGATTTTTATCAACACTTTTATTATCGGAGAATAGTATTACCAATGCCTTTGACTATCGGGCCTTAAAAAAATCGGCACACGTCCTAATACTGCTTTGGGTAAAATACGATATTAGTGTAATTATATTGTTTTTGGTCTTTATTTGCAAGAAACAAAGCAATGATTGTAGGATTTATCATGTAATAAACCTGTAAAAATAGGGGTTCTGTGCGTTTTGTGCCTTTTTTTATGAAAGTGTGACGGGGCTTCTCTTTTATGGCGTGGTGTGCTAAAATATTGCTTGTTAATCTTGCCTGTTTACTTTTTAATTTTGCACGGGAAGGGATGGATTGCAGCGATGGCAAAACGGAGTGACTATATTTCATGGGACGAATATTTTATGGGCATTGCTCTAATATCGGCAATGCGCAGCAAGGACCCGGGAACGCAGGTGGGCTGCTGTATTGTGAGCGATACAAACCGTATTGCCTCTGTAGGCTATAACGGGATGCCGGCAGGCTGCTCGGATGACGAATACCCATGGGAGCGGGACGGCGAACAGCTGGATACGAAATATGTGTACGTTTGCCATGCCGAGCTTAACGCAATTTTAAGCTATAACGGCGGCAGTATGCAAGGCTATAAGCTTTACACCACCCTGTTTCCCTGCAATGAATGCACCAAGGCCATTATTCAAAAGGGGATAAAGGAGATTATTTTTTATGACGATAAATATGCCCAAAGCGATATTGTCATAGCCGCTAAGCGAATGCTGGTCTCGGCAGGGGTTGCCTACCGGCAGTATGTGCCCTCGGATAAAGCAATCAGCTTTCGGCTGTAGCCAAAAGCCGCGCAAAAGCAGGGCGGCGCATGGTTTAAAAAATGAGCTAAGGCTTCTCGCCGGAAAGGAACCCCATGAAGTTACGCAATATGATCTTTGATATGGACGGCGTGATCTTTGACAGTGAGCGCACCTATGAGGAAGCGATGTACAGCAATGCCCAAAAGTACGGAATTACGCCCACCCATGATATGTTTTTAAAAACCGTAGGCACCTCAGAGGCGGTAAGCCGCGAAATCTTTATAGCGGAATACGGTCCGTTTGATTTTGACGCCTTTCGCGCCGATATCCGCGCCCATATCTTAAATGAGATGAAAAACGGACGCATCCCGCTAAAAAAGGGCGTACATAATATCCTCGACTTTTTAAAGGATAATGGGGTACGCATTGCCCTTGCGACCTCCACACGCCGCTATACCGCCGAGGATATGCTCAACCGCGCGGGCTTGCTTGCCTGTTTTCAGGAGACGGTGTGCGGCGACGAGGTAAAAAGAGCAAAGCCGGACCCCGAGATTTTTCTCACAGCCTGTGCAAGGCTGGGCGGCACGCCGGAGGATACCTTAATTATTGAGGACTCGTACAACGGCATTCGCGCGGCAAACGCGGCGGGCATACCCGTGCTGATGGTACCCGATATGCTGCCCCCCCTAGAGGAGCTTGCCACCTTTGGCATCGCGCAGGATCTTGACGAAGCGCAGCGCATGATTACGCCGCTGGTGCTGGGGTAATTGGTATTATACCGTAAAACGGCCACCCGCTTAGGGTGGCCGTTTTACGACAGGCAGTTTTGCCTTTGCTGATTATACTTATACTAATATCCGATTTAAAAGAGTATAAAAATCTAGTAAAAATTTTTAATTTATGGATTTAGACGCGGATTTTTATCAACACTTTTATCGGAGAATAGTATGAGATACATTTTAACCTTAAATATTACCACGCGCTGTTGAGATGAGCCTTGGCTTGGTCGTACCTATCCTCAAATATGCGCTGCTCGGCGGAAAAGCCCAGGGCAATAAAACCGAACGGCACCACCTCCACCGGAATACCCAAAATCTCGCGAATCGCCGCATAATCACCCGGAGAGGCGGGGTTAACCCCAATCCATACCGCTCCCAGCCCCAGCGCGTGCGCCGCAAGCAGGATATTCTCGGTGGCGGCGGCGCAATCCTGCTGCCAGAACTGGGGTAGGGTCGCCGTGTTTGGGCTGCCGCACACCGCAATGGCAAGGGGCGCCTTTTGCAGAGCGCCGCACCCGCGGTGTACCTGGGAGAGCGCCCCCAGAATTTTTTTGTCCTCGACGGCTATAAAGCTCCACGGCTGCTGGTTGCAGGCCGAAGGCGCGTTCATACCCGCCCGCAAAAGGGTGATAAGCGTCTCACGGGGCACCCTCTCGTCTTTAAAATTGCGCACGCTGCGCCTTGTAAGAATAATGTTAAGTACTTGGTCTGTCATGACTTCTCCTCCTGCATGTTTTATGATATAACTGTAATGGATACGGCAGTTGTTTACAAGTACGCACTTATGCGTAATCTAGGCACGGCTTGGTGACCTGGTTACATTTTGGTTACCTTATTGGCAAGGAGTGAAGCAATGATAACCTTTCACAACCGGCAGTACGAATGCCCGATGGAGATGACACTTGACCTGATTGGCGGCAAGTGGAAGTCGCTCATCCTGTGGCAACTGTCCTTGAAGGTACAGCGCTTTAATGAGCTGCGGCGCATGTTCCCCAAGGTATCACAAAAGATGCTGACCCAACAGCTGCGCGACCTTGAGCGCGACGGGCTGATTAGCCGCGTTATCTATCATCAGATACCCCCCAAGGTGGAATACTCGCTCACCGAGTTTGGCAAAAGCCTGATGCCCGTGCTGCTGCAGATGAACCAGTGGGGCACGCAATATGCCGTCGAGCACCCAGAGGACATTTCGCCCTCATGACTGCCTGTAAAATAAGGGGCACTCCGCTCTATGAAAAGCAGTAAGCAGCCGGCATAAGGTAGCGTCGTTTCGCGTATTTTGCCCTTGCTTTTCGCCCTGGTCTGTAGTTCTTCCTTTTTTCCCACACCTGCCACACAAAGCTATTTTGGTGCTGGGGGTACGGGGGTACTCTATTATCCTGTAATACGTCAGTTTTCAGGCTTTAAAGCGTATCACAGCAAAAGACAGGGGAGCCGCATTCAAAGCGGGCTGCCCTGTCCTTTATCTTATACTATTATCCGATTAAAAAGTGTATAAAAATCAAGTGAAAAGCTTTAATTTATGGGTTTTCACGCGGATTTTTATCGACACTTTTATCGGAGAATAGTATTAGCATCAACCCATAGAAGCCCATATGCCCGGAGAAAGACCGCCAGTCGGCTTTTCTCCGGGCATTATCGTCAGTTTTCGCGGTTTGCATTAAAGAGCGGCAAGCACAGTCGTTTTATAAAATTCCTCCGCTTTTTGCAGGTCGGCTTGGTTGGGGTGTTGTTTTGCAATGCCGCCTATCAGCCGAAGGGGACCATAGGTATCAAACCCGCGGCAGCGAAACGTTCCCAAATAGTCGGCGCCCTGTTCGGTCAGGCTTTTTGCAAGCGCGCCCGAATAAATACCCATTGGCGCCCCTGAGGTGTGAACAATAAAGCAGGGCTTGCCCGCAAGCTCCGGGTGTGCGCTAACCTGCCCGAACAACGATTTGTGCAGGTTGGACATATACACTCCCGAGGCAAAGCCCACGGCCTTGTAGTCGGAAAGGCTTGGGACGGCGTCGCCTGTCACATCATACAGGTCGATGGAATAGTGTGCGGCAAGGTGCCTTAACACCTTCTCGGTGTTGCCGTGATGCTTAGAGTAATAGAGCACTGCCGTATCTTTCATAATTAATAAACACCCTTTCATTATTAACGAAAATTATTATGCAAAGCCCGGCTGCGGCTTATATCAATAGCCGATTTAGGGGGTATCGGAGATAACCAAAAGGGGATGGGTTAAGGCGTTTTCCACCGCCTTTTGGATTACGGTGCTGGAGTTGGTTGCGCCGGTAACGGCATCCACGGTAATGCTTTGCGCGCCTACAATGCGCTCGGGCATTGCTTCGGCGGTTGCGCCGCGCTCGTTGCGGTGCTCGAGCAAAATAATCTCTGCAATTTTGCCATCCTTTACGGTTACAGCCGTCCTTGCGTAGATGTAGCCCACATCACACTCGCCGGTATACTCTCCATCCGAAAGGGCGGAGAGAGCAACATCCGAAACCGTGAGCTCGCTCACATCGGCTTGGTAGGACTGAAAGCTGAGTATGCCAAACAGGGCGTGAAAAACCATTAAAATACCCACAAACAGGGTGACAAAGCGAACAAGATAGGCGGCGGCTAAGGCTTTTTTGCGTAAGAACAGCGCGGGCAGCGCGCAAAGCTCTGCTGCCAGCATAACAAAGCCTAAGATGTAAATGACCACCGGGCGCTGGGAAAACAGGGGCAGGGTAAGGAGCATATGTACCACGGTGGCGGCCGTAAGCAGCAGCCAGCAGGGGAGCAGGGCTAAATTAAAAAACCGCACCGCCCGGGCGCTGACATAACGCCGCATTAACCCGCCCGCACATAAAAAAAGCACAATACCCGCCGAAATAAAGCCTGCTATCATAATATCTCCAACCCCTTATCTTATTAGCGTGAGGTACAGGCGGTCAAAGCCAAAGCGCAAAAACTCCTCGCGGCTCAGCTTCATATGGGTTTTAATATACCGCTCCTTGTTACTTGACATCGAAATAATTGCGCACAGGCTCGACCACAGCACAAAAACGGCGGGCAAAGCCTGAGTATCGGCTGGGAAGTCGCCGGAGCGGATAGCCTGCGTGAAGAACTCGACTATCAGGCGGTTAATATCCTCCCCCATATCATAGATATCAAGCAGCACCGGCAGCCGCTCAAAATCCTCCGGCTCACAATCAATCTTTCCCAGGATGTAGTCAAAACACATGGGGTAGCGGCGCTCAAAATCCACAAGAACCGTACATATTCCGTCAAACACCGTTCGCGCGCCGCCACCCTTGGTCACACAGTCGGCAATGGCATTGTACAACAGCTGCATATACTCACGCGCAATGGAGTAATAGATGTCGTCCTTGCTTTTAAAATACGCATAAAGGGTAGATTTGCTGGTATCGGACCCCTTGGCGATGTCATCCATCGAGGTTTTGTCCACCCCTTTTTTTAAAAAGAATGCCTTTGCCGCACACAGAATGTTTTGCCGGTTAAACTGCTCCAAACGCTCTTTTCTCAACGCAAAGCCCCTTTCTAATACTCTAGGTGCTATAATCATACTACCGGTACAATTACAAGTCAATGGGTATTGTCACTATTTTTAGAAAACCCAGCGCGTGGCAAAGATGGCGTAGCGTGATAACTTGCTTTATACCGCAATTTCGTTATAATAAAGAGTGACTGCAAAAAATTCTACAGCGGGAGACACCCGCCCCATCGCTTGAACGGCGCTTTTGCCGGGCAGCAAGGAAAGGAAAAAAACGATATATGAAGCTGGGAATAGTAGGACTGCCAAACGTTGGCAAAAGCACCCTGTTTAACGCCATTACCAACGCGGGGGCGGAGAGCGCCAACTACCCGTTTTGCACCATAGAGCCGAATGTAGGTGTTGTAGCGGTACCCGATAAAAGGCTGGACAAGCTTGCCGAGATGTATGAGCCGGATAAATACACCCCCGCCGTGGTGGAGTTTGTGGATATTGCGGGGCTTGTAAAGGGCGCCTCTAAGGGTGAGGGGCTGGGCAACAAGTTTCTTGCAAACATCCGCGAATGCGAAGCCATTGTGCATGTGGTGCGCTGCTTTGAGGACGATAACATTATTCATGTGGATGGGGAGATAGGCCCCCGCAAGGATGTGGAAACCATCTCGCTGGAGCTTGTGTTTGCCGACCTTGAAATGCTCGCCCGCAGGGTGGATCGTTCGCAGAAGATGGCAAAGGCCGATAAAAAATACGCCGCCGAGGTGGAGTTTTTAAACCGCCTGACCGAGTTTATGGAGGAGGGCAAGCCCGCCCGCGCCTTCCCCTGCGAAAGGGAGGAGGCGGAGATACTTGCCGAGATTCCGCTGCTTTCGGCAAAGCCGATTATCTACGCCGCGAACCTTTCTGAGGACGATTTTGCCCACAGCATTGACACCAACCGCCATTACCAGGAGGTTTGTGCCATTGCAAGGGAGGAGAACGCCGGGGTTCTGCCCATCTGCGCGAAAATAGAGGCGGAGATATCGGATATGAGCAAGGAGGATAAGGCGATGTTCCTTGCGGAGCTTGGTCTTGAGGAATCGGGCCTTGACCGTATGATACGCGAATGCTACTCGCTGCTCGGGCTTATCTCCTACCTCACTGCCGGTAAGCAGGAGGTGCGCGCGTGGACAATTACCCGGGGTACCAAGGCGCCGCAGGCGGCGGGCAAGATTCACACCGACTTTGAGCGCGGGTTTATCCGCGCCGAGATCGTATCCTACAACGACCTGCTGGCAAGCGGCAGCATGGCGGCGGCAAAGGAAAAGGGTCTTGTGCGCCTGGAGGGCAAGGAGTATGTAATGCAGGACGGCGATGTCGTACTGTTCCGCTTTAACGTATAAATATTTATAAATATCGATATAGCGCGCCCCCCGCCCACTCCGCCTGAAAAAGGCGGGGCAGGCGGGGGGTTTTTATTAAGCGGACGCAGAAAAACCGTAAAAATGGTGTCTGGGTTACCCAAAGCGGCAAACCGAAAGGGAAACAGGGGTTCTTATGCCATCATATTTTTTCAAAACAGAGCCAACGGAGAATATATAGAATTTGATGAATATATCAAAACCGCGTATATTCGCTTCTTAAAATGGAGTAGTACAGCCGGTCGGCGTAGCCGCCTTCTATAAAAAAGAAGTCCCTCAGCGTCCCTTCGTATACAAACCCGCACTTTTCTATAACCCGCTTCGAGGGCATGTTGAGGGAGTTGTGGCATATTTGCACCTTGTGCAGGTTTATCCTCTCAAACCCATAGGTAATAATCGCCCTTGCCGCCTCGGTGGCAAGCCCCTTGCCCTGATAGGCGCGCCCGATGCAGTATTCGATTTCGGCGAAGTGATTGCTGCTGTCCACCAGAAAATACGCAATCTGTCCGATGCATTCGCCGCTTTCCTGCTCCAGGATAGCCCAGCGGTAATAGTCCTTGCGCTGGTAGCCCGGCAGGTACTTATCCAGCAGCCCGTTTACCTCCGCAAGGGTGGGGTAAACCGGCTCGCCGTAGCGGTGCTGCACCTTTTTGTCGGCTGCCCAGTTTTTATGCATCCCTTGGGCGTCGGTGCGGCGAAAGGGTCTTAATAGCATTCGTTCGGTTACAAGCTCCTGTGTTCCTGCGTGTGTCAGCATCGGGTGAGTAGCCTCCTAAAACGCTTGCTTTGAAGCAAGCCCCTTAATATTCATTATCGTCTATTTATCCGCGCAAGGAGCCGCCGCGCCGGTTCGCTTGCGGTTTTGGCGGATAAAGGAAAGCAGCCTTTGCTTTTCCCTAGAAAAAAGTATAGGCTATGGCTTATAAAAGCAAGGCCTAGTTTAAAATTACCCCACTGGAATAGTGCGAGCAATCGGGCTCCGAGAAATAAACCGCAATGCCGTTTCTGCCCCGCACCTTGGCCTGGTACAGCGCGATATCCGCGTCGTGCAAAAGGGACTGAAAGTGCCGGCTCATAGTCGGGCTGCCCGTCACCCCGATGCTGACGGTAAAGCAAACCGATTCGTCGGCGGCCTGCACTGCCTTTAGCAGCCGCTCGGCAATTATGCAGGCCTCGCGCAGGTTTAGGTACGGCAATATCATGGTAAACTCGTCGCCGCCAAGTCTCCCCAGCACGCCTTCGCCCTCCAGCAGGGCTTGGGCGGTTCGTGCAAAGCTTTTTAGCACCCGGTCGCCGGTTTGGTGACCGTAGGTGTCGTTAATATCCTTAAAATGGTCAATGTCAATGATAAAAACGGTAACACAGGTATCGCTGTCACAGGGCAGGTGCTGAAAACCACGGTAGGCGTGGTCGATGCCCTCCCGGTTAAAGATGCCGGTCAGCGGGTCGGTTTGCGCCATTTGCCGCAGCTTGTACTCGTTATCCTTCTGCGCCGAGATATCGGTAAGCACCACCACATACCCCAGAGGCTCATCGGCTTGTCTGCCCAGGCGGTAGCGCTTAAAGGAGAGGCAGCCGCCGCCCGCGGGGAGCTTTATCTCGGTTTCATACCGCTCGTCCCGGGCTTCGTCGTCAATAAAGCAGGCATCCGGCACGGGCAGAAGATCATAGAGATGCGCGCCCAGCTTTACATCGCCCGTGGGTGTCACCTCGCGGGTCAGGCGGGCGGCGGCACTGTTAAAATCAATAATCGTACCGTTTTCGTCCAGCACCAGCACCCCTTCATCCATCACCTCAAACACCTTGTTTCGTGCAATGGGAGAGAGCCCCAGAAACTCGTTGCGAAACAGGGCATAGCTAAATAACAGCATCCATGGCGCGTGCAGCACCGACATGGAGATGTATAGACCCATATCCTCCAAAAAGGCGGTCTTGATAAGGGTAAGCAGCGAGATAGAGACAAGGCTTACAATAATGATAAGCAGCGGCTTGCGCTGCCGGCGCGACAGCTTGCGCAGAAACAGCAGAAGGATAATGATAGCGATAAAGACCAAACAAAAGTTAAACGCCAGCGCAAGGGTGCCAAGCGTGGTGGATTTTATAACAAGCACGCTGCCGAATAGCTCGCTGTGCTGTACGGCAAAGCTTTTGCGCATGAGGTGATGGTTTACGTCGGTAAAGACGAGAAGCAGCGCCGCCGCGTCAAACGCGGTGGAGATCCACACAAACAGCATGAGCCGATGATTCATGGTGTAGCGGACGGCAAACCACAGGGTTGCGAGGGGCGACAAAAAAACCCCCACCTGCTGCAAATCGCGCCAAAACAGCATGGCGGCGACATCGGAGGCTTGCAGCTCCATAAACGCGCACAGCGACCAGATTAAAACCGCCAGAATCATCATAAACAGGTCGGTCGCACCCATAATCTTACTGCGGGTTGCGACAAATACGGCGAGAAGGGAAAGCACGATGATGGATAGAATAAGCAGAATGCTTTGGACGAGCAGCATACGCGTCCACTCCTTGAATTAGTTAATCCGTTACTGCAATGCAAACGGTAGTGTTTTTTCTGTAAATAGTACCTTTAAGTTTACCGGAAACCGCATTCTCTGCACTGTTAAGCTCACATAGCCTGCCTTTAAGCCTCACTTTAGTTTTCTATTATAATCCAGCAGTATTATACCATTCTTTTCTTGTTACAAGCAACCATAAAAACGTCAAAAATCATTATATCCGGCTTCGCTTTAGCAAAATGAGAATGGCTGTGATTTTAATTTTAAACATGACACTACTTGTCATATACAGCCTGCTAGAATAAGGCTATCGCACGGGCAGGGTGCCGCAAGCATAATACCGCTATCCTCATAAAATGCTGAAGTGCAGAATTGAAGATAAAAATCCGCGTGAAAACCCCGGAGCAAAAGCCTTTCACCTGATTTTTATGCAGACAGCCTTTTAAAGCGGATAAGCGGATAGTAGTATCAAGGCCGCCAGACCCGGAGCCAAGTAAATATAGTAGGGAGAGCTTAAAAATGAGTGAACAAGCTAAACTGTACTGCCAAAGCTGTGGAATGCCACTTGAAAAGCAGGAAGACAAGGGTTCCAACAAAGACGGCTCAAAGAGCGAGGAGTATTGCAGCTACTGCCTTCAAGAAGGAGCCTTCACAGAGATGATGACCATGGAGGAGATGATCGAGCTTTGCCTGAATTTCGGCATGGAGGAGGGTCTGTATACCGACCGCGAC
Source organism: Bacillota bacterium (assembly GCA_023433405.1). Lineage (GTDB taxonomy): Bacteria > Bacillota > Clostridia > Oscillospirales > Ruminococcaceae > Acetanaerobacterium. Next base: position 16,297 of record JAEZCT010000026.1, read on the forward strand.
CAAGCAAAGCAGCAGATGCTCGAATGGTTCCCCTCCCTCAAGCGCTGGAGGACCGCATAAGGACAGCCCATGAATGAGAAGGAGGGGAAGTAAGCGGTGCTAAATAAAAAAGAGCAGGCAAGCCCTTTAAAAAAGCTGGACTTTAAAAAGGATAGCAAGGAGCTGTATAACCCGTCCGTCCAGCCGTCGCTGGTTACCGTGCCGGCGATGCGCTTTTTGATGGTGGATGGGAGGGGGAACCCCAATGAAGCGGGCGGAGACTATCAGCGGGCGGTGGAGCTATTGTACGCCGTGAGCTACACCATAAAAATGAGTAAGCAGGGGGCGTTTCAGCCGGCGGGGTATGTGGATTTTACCGTCGCGCCGCTGGAGGGCTTGTGGTGGCTGGACGACGACACCACCCTTGATTTCTCGCAAAAGGAGAAATACTGCTGGACGTCCATGATACGCCAGCCGGATTTTGTGACGCAGGAGGTGTTTGAGTGGGCGAGGGCTGCGCGAAAGAAGGGGCCGGATACCGCGGGGCTGCGCCTGCAAAGCTATGACGAGGGGCTTTGTGTGCAGGCCATGCACATTGGCGCCTACGACTCCGAGCCGGAGACCATCCGGAAAATGGAGGAGTTTATGGCACACAATGCGCTGGCAAGCGACCTTGGCAGCCCTTCTTCGGACGGAATGCCCCGCCGTCACCACGAGCTGTACCTGGGCGACCCGCGAAAGCTTGCACCCCACAAGAGGCGCACCATCCTGCGCCTGCCGGTAAAAAGGGTGCGGTAAATCTCAACTGGAGCAAAAAGGGACCGAAAATGCACATGTGCGAGTGTGCATTTTCGGCTTATTTGATTTATACTATTATCCGATTAAAAAGTGTATAAAAATCAAGTCAAAATCTTTAACTTATGGATTTTGACGCGGATTTTTATCTACACTTTTATCGGAGAATAGTATTATATATATCATGACGCGTGGGGTATTCTTCCGATTCCCTTAAAAAGTGAAGAAAAAAAGATTGATATAACATTTTGCAGAGCAATAAAAACAGCCGTCTTATGCATCTATACTTTGAGAGAGGAGAGCCGAAATGGGAATTAGTAAAAAAGACTATGTAGAGCAGGTGGAGCAGAACAAAAAAAGCCTGTACCGCGTCGCCTACAGCTACATGAGGGAGCAAGCCCTTGCAATGGATGCCGTGGATGAAGCCGTTTACAAGGGTTATGTGAACAGAGGCAAATTACAAAAAGAGGAGTGCTTTAAAACATGGATTACCCGGATTGTAGTAAACGAATGCCTGCAGCAGCTGCGCAAGAAAAAGCGGGAGGTTTTGGTTGATGAGCTCTCCGGTAACGCGGCGGCGCTTAATAACCCACATATGACGTCGGAGGAGATGGACGCTTTTCCCATAAAAGAAGCGTTAAGCAAGCTTTCTCAGGAGCTTGCAAGCATTATCTATCTGCGCTTTTTTGGCGGCTACACCCTCGCGGAAACGGCGGCGATTTTAAAGGTGCCCCAAGGCACCGTAGCAACCAGAGAGCGAAGGGCGCTTGCCTTGCTAAGGCTCGAGCTGCTATAACAACCGATGGCAAAAACTTATTGAGAGACAGAGAGGGGTAAAAGTATGGATCAAGATCGATATATCGAATACGACGGTCTCGTGCGGGATACCTTTGATTACCCGCAGGAGCTTAACGGCGTAAATAAACGGCTAAGCCAGAGATTACGGCGGCGGTTTACCCAGCGTGTGATAGCAAACACGTCCGCCTTTGTTGGTTGCATGGTTCTTTTTGCCGCGTTGGTTAACACCTCCGCGGTCTTTGCGCAGACGGTTAACAGCATCCCCATTATCGGCGATTTGGCGGATATTATGAAATTTGACCGGGGGCTGCACAACGCAATAAATAACCGGTATGCGCAGGAGGTAAACCTTAAGCAGAGCGCGAACGGCTACACCTTAGAGCTGCCGTATGTAATTGCCGACAGCAAGAGGCTGGTACTTCTCTTTCAAATGCCGGAAAAGCTGCTTAATCAGGGCGGTAAGGATGCATATCAGGTCTTGGCGGATGACAGTATCTTTCGCACGCTTGATGCAGCAAGCGTTAACTACTGGAATCTTGCGGAGCATGAGAATGCCGCCTTGCGCGGGCTGCAGGCCATAAGCATACGCACCGATGAGTCTGAAATTCCCAAGGAGATTACCATCCCCATTTCGCTTGTGCGGCTAAACGGCAAGACGAAAGACGCCAATAAGGACAACTCCAGTGCAGTCCCTAATGAAAATATAGAGGGAAAGCCTGCGGTTTTAGCCAGCTACCAGTTTAAGCTTAGGCTAAACGATTTTGCACAGCCGGTTACCACGCGGTTAGACCGACGGGTGCAGGTGCTTGGGCAGACCGTAATGCTTGAGTCTGTAACCGAATACGCCACCGGCGTTGAGATTCGGGCGACGGCGCCGAACGACGGCACCGCAATTATCAGCGGTCTGGAATTCAGGGGTATTGATGAAAAAGGCGGAATCTGGAAAATGCCAGAAACGTCAGCACAGGCGGTGACCTTTCATGATGCCTCGGCGGACATTATTTACTATTTAGAAAACAACTATTTCGGCGACGCGTCCCTATCCGAGCTGGAGCTTACGGGCGTAGGCATGTTTATGAAGGCTGAAGAAAAGGTAACCGTAAACCTAACAGAAAAGACAATGTTGCCCGCCCTGCCCGATTTGTATATTAAAAATATAGAAAAACGGGGAAGCAACGCGCACATTACCTTTGAGTCTTCCGTTCGCGGTCTGAGTATGGATGATATCGTGGTATTCGATACCCGCTATGAGGATCAAAAAAGCAATGCGCATGTTATGACGGATTATCAGCGTTCCAGCCAGGATGGCGGTAAAACGCAGTACAGCATAACCGTAGCCTGGCCGCAGGATAATAAGGTGATACTAAAAAGATACAGAGACCCCGTAAAAAGCCTGCAAAACCCCGTTAAAATATCATTGAATAAAGGAACTGATACTAATCCCTCATAAAGAGTAGAATTGCAGATAAGAGTACTCGTGAAAACCCATAAACGAAAGCGTTTCAACTGATTTTATACAGAATACCCTTTTAGCTCGGTTATTCGTATAAAGCCTATACCAAGCCCGTTTGAAGCGAAACTTGGTAGGAGGGGGAGAAGCATACAAAAGGGGCGGGAGTTTTCAACATAACCGTTGGAAACTCCCGCCCCTTTTCGCGCCGTTTGCGCCGGTTTTCAACAGCGGGGGTGTGGAAATGTCGAAAAAAGGCGGCGCGGGGGCAAAATTGCGGCGCTGGGGGGCATTTGTAGAAATATACTATATCATGAATATATGCCAATGCGTAAAATAATTGTTACCAGATATGGTGTAGGCGGCACAAACACAGCCTAACGATTACGAAGTGTTATATTTTGCGCCGCTATTTTTGATTTCCACCATTTCAACACAGTTTTCAACATCCTTCGTTAAAAGGCGTTAAAAACATTTTTGTGTCACAAACCGCTGCGCCAAGCGGATTTTTCGGAATTTTTACACAAAGGCAAGAAAAAAAGGCACGCTCCCTTTCCTTATACTTATATCCGATTTAAAAGAGTATAAAAATCAAGTGAAAAGCTTTAATTTATGGGTTTTCACGCGGTTTCTTATTATAAGGTCTTGCTCTTTTTGAGGGGCTTAGTATAACGCGCCCTAGTATAAAAAGAGAAACCACGAAGCAGCGCCATAGGGGAAGTTAAAACGTAGAAAAGTTAGATAAATACGGAAAATAAAATCGGGCAAAAAAAGTGGGCTAACGAGAGCCCAAGTTCAAATCAGTATAAAATTAAATTATAAAGGAGGGGGATTGTCTAGAACAGTTAAACTGTTCCAACAGTACTAATTATAACAGTTAAATATAACAAAATTATGAATACTTCGTGAACAACGACACAAAGAAGGACTAATTTTGTAATTTATTGTCTCTTTTTTCGCAGCAGCTCAAAAAACTCCGAAAGAATCCCGGCGCACTCCTTTTCAAGTATCCCGCAGGTGACAAGGGGGCGATGGTTAAACGGCATTTCAAACAGCGCGGCTACGCTGCGCACCGCCCCGGCCTTGGGGTCCAGCGCGCCGATGATTACGCGGCGCACGCGTGCGTTAATAATCGCGCCCGCGCACATTGGGCAGGGCTCCAGTGTCACATACAGGTCGCAGTCCGAAAGCCGCCAGCTGCCAAGGGTGCGGCAGGCGCTTTCTATGGCGGTCAGCTCGGCGTGAAGGGTGGCGCAGCGGTCGGTTTCCCTGCGGTTATAGCCGGCACCCACAACCCTGCCATCCAGCATAACAACGGCGCCCACGGGTACCTCGCCAAGCTCATAGGCAAGACGCGCCTGCCCAAGCGCAAGGGACATATAGGCTTCGTGGTTCTCTGCGGGCTGTGGCATTCTAATCCTCCATCCTGACCTAAAAAGGCTTTGGGCTATCCATAATACTATTCTCCGATAAAAGTGTTGATAAAAATCCGCGTCAAAATCCATAAATTAAAGGTTTTGACTTGATTTTTATACACTTTATAATCGGATAATAGTATAAGGCGGCGTATTAGCCGCCCCGTAATACGGTTTACGTTAAAATAAGTGAAGAACCAATTATAGCGGCAGGATGCGGTAACCGGAGGCGAAGCCAAACGCTACCAAGGAAAGCTGACAGAGTGGACGGCGGTGAGCATAAGCAGGCTAACGCAGGCAAGCCAGAACGCCATAACGCCAGCAGAAAACAGGTAGCGCACCCGGCTTGCGCCGGTAAGGCGGCTGTTTGCGGGGTGCAGCATAAACAAAATGGGGTCGCGCTTTGCGCAGACCACAAGCAAAATTAAACCAAGTAAGAGATAAACGGCAAACACCGCCGCAGTAAACAGTGTGCCGAGCCGGGGCGCCATACCCCGGGCAAGGGCCTCGTACACCACCACCAGCAAATTGTTTGCGATGTGGATGATAATGCCGCTTATCAGCGAGCCGGTGCGCACGACAAAATAGCCGATGCACAGCCCGGCTAAAAACGCGAAGGGCAGGGCGGTAATGCTCAGGTGCATAAGCGCAAACAGCGCTGCCGACACCAGCACCGCAAACCCGTCGCCATACTGCCGCAGGGCTTGCAAAAGGATGCCGCGAAACACAACCTCCTCCAATACCGGGGTAATGACCACAAAGGCAAGGATGTATACCGCGATCTCCCAAAGACCGTAGGGCAGGGGGGTTGTGCCGCTGGTAACGCGCAGACCAAGTAAGCCCAGCGCGGTGTTAATATGGTCCACGGTAATGCTGCCAAGGGAGGAAAGCGCAAGGGTGCAAAACAGCCCGCACACCACAAACAGGGCGCGCGGCGCCTTTATGGGGAATGCAACGCGGGAGGGTATGCCCACCGACCGCTTATATATAAAAAACGGCGTGAGTGAAAGGCTGTAGGAAAGCAAAATGAGCGCAAGGTTAATTATGTTTTGCAGCGCGACGGACACCCTTCCGAACACGGTCATCTGACCTATGGAAAGCAGTAGGGTGCGAAGGATGTAAAACAGAGCCACCGATAACAGCAGCGAAAGACCAAGCCTTGTGCCCTCGCGCCGCAGCTGCCGGCGCTCAAACTCCTCGGGAGCGCGCAGAACAAAGCCAATTCCCTGCACGAAGCAATAGTTTTGCGGGGAGCAAAACTCGGCGGTGGGACGACCGGCAGGGGGTGGCCCCTGTGGAGGAGAGCCATAGGAAGCATAGGGTTTATCATTCGGGCCTTGTCCCATATTAGGATAAAACGGGTCTTGAGCCATCACGCGTCTTCCTTTCACGGCACAGAATCGCTACGCTTGGGTATTTTTCAAGAGCCGAAAAACGGCAAAGTGCCGCGTTTGGTTGGGAATAGGAATCCCGGTAATACAAGAGAATTTATAAGTAGTAGCGTTATGCGGTTGCCATAATTATAGTATAGCGAACCGATTCTTTAAAATATAGCGTAAATTTGTAAACAACCCCGCGCCAAGGCTCCTGCAAGGGGAGCGGGCGCCCGGAAAAATGCATCACAGGCTTTGCGCGGGGTCCCGGCGGGCGATTAAAAAGTGAATGGCAAGCCCCTGCTCTGAGAACATCCGCTCGTGCTCGGTGGGCAGGCTGCCCACAAAGCCGCTTTTATGCAGGTCGTGGGTGAGGTAAGTAACGGTATACCCCTCAAGCTCCGCCAAATAACGCTGGGTCGCCAAAAAAAGCGGCGCGCTGTCCGTCTTAAACCAAAGCTCGCCGCCCGGGCGCAAAAACTGCTGGTACAGGCTGAGCTGGCGGGTGTGGGTAAGCCGCTTTTTATGGTGCTTGACCTTGGGCCAGGGGTTGCAAAAATTGATATAGATGCGCTCTACCACATCGGCGGGCTCCAAAATAAGGGGCAGCCGCTCGATATCAAAGCTTGTGAGCAGGATGTTATCGGGCTCTCTCCCCGCCGCCGCAAAGGCCTTTTCGGTGTTGCGCTTGGCAAGACCAAGCATCTCGTTTTTAATATCAATGGCAAGGTAGTTAATCTGGGGGTTTGTCACAGACATTTGGGCAATAAACCCTCCCTTGCCGCACCCAAGCTCGAGGTGCAGAGGTTGGGCAGGGCGTGGGAACTGTCGGTTCCATTGTCCTTTTATTTGGGTGGGTTCGTCAATAAAAAAGGGGCAGGCGGCAAGCTCGGGCCGCGCCCAGGGTTTGTGGCGGATGCGCATAGCGGGTTTACATCCTTTCCGGCAGGCTAAAAAATTGCAAAACTTGCGGTATGCAGAAAATATTATAGCACCAGTAAGTAGCGGGTAGCAATAGGCGGACCACTCGTTTTCTTACCAAAAAAACCACCGGAAAACGGCAGCACGCGGGGTGTGCGCGTGTGCGCGGACTGTACTTCCCGCGCGTTTTGGGGTATAATAGCCTTACACAATTACGCGGCATAAAGGCACTTAATATAAGAGCAAGGGCATAGGCCGACGGTTTTTGCCCGCGTTTTTATTGATACTTTACGAGCTTAGAATGAGAATATATAATACGGAAGGGATCGTACTTTTTATGAAGATTGGTTTTTCCTGCGACCATACCGCAACCGAGATGAAGGACGCGCTGTTGGAGCACGCGCGCGGCTTAGGACACGACGCGAAGGATTATGGCTTTGCCCCCGATTATCCGGTAGCCGGCTACCGGGTTGCGAAGGCGGTAAAGGAGGGGGAGTGTGAGCTGGGCGTTATTCTGTGCGGCACGGGGTGCGGAATATCGCTTGCCGCCAATAAGGTGCAGGGCATTCGCGCCGTCAATTGCAGCGAGCCGTATACCGCAAAATACTCCCGCCTGCACAACGACGCGAACATCCTTGCCTTGGGCGCAAGGGTTGTGGGTACCGAGTTTGCCAAGATGATTCTGGAGGCCTTTTTAAGCGCCGAGTTTGAGGGTGGTCGCCATGCCCGTCGGGTAGGGATAATAGATGGCATAGAAAGCGGAATTTTCCCGGAATAAGCAGTAATTAGGCGGGTATTTCATAATTTTGGCTTGTCACACCCTTAACTATTGGGCAGTATAGCCGATAAACATGATAAGCCAATTCGTCGCTTTGTGGATTCTTACCCTTTTGCGCGGCGGGCTCATTAGCTGTCGGAAGGGTGTGACAACGCAATGCAGTTTAACCGCTTTAGGGTTTTTAAGCTTTTTATATTCCTGACAACCTTGCAAACATAAATAGGTAGGGTTAAGTTAAACTTCATCGAAGAGCTCTTTGATGAAGTTTTTTGATTTTACCCAAATAAAGAAAAAAATAGCGACAACTGGTGACAGAAACGACTAATTACATTGAAGGGGATGGTACCATGAAAAACCTTAAAATCGGGAAAAAGCTGATTGTAGTGTTTGGTGTTGTGGTTGTTTTCTTCTTATCGTCGGTAGCGATGGGTCTGGTAGGCATGGGGTTTATGGCCGACAGCTTATCCGAATTTTACCTGAATTCTTATGAGGTGGTAAAAACCACTTTAACCATGCAAAGAGGCTTTCAGGAAGCCGAAAAAATGATGGTAATCGCGTTTATACAGCCAAGCAGACAGATGGCGCTTATAAAAATGATTAAGTGTACCGCCACACTTGCGGAGGTGCATGAAAGCATCCCGGTGCTTGAGAGCAAGTTTGTCGGACAGCAGCACCTGATAGAGGAGTTTAAGGACATTTTAAGCAAAGGCGCGCTCGTGCGGGAGGAAATAACCCGTGAGCTTAATGACCAAAAGCTCTCCAAGGCGCAGGACCTATACCAGGGAAAATACGCGGCTATTATCGAGGAGGCCAACAATAAGCTCGGCGAAATCAGCGAAATTGCGCAGCAAAGTGCCGCCCAGGCCTATCACGACGGGCTGTGGATGCAGCAAACCGCGTTTATACTGCTTTCGGCGGTTTCCTTGGGCTCCCTTATTTTCATCCTTATCTTCTGTACATATATCATCCGCAGCCTGACAAAGCCCCTGCGCGAGCTGGAGGCGGCCGCCTACCGTATGGCAAACGGCGAGCTGGATGTGCAGATACGGTACTCCTCCCGGGATGAACTTGGCAACCTTGCCAACGGAATGCGCTCGATGATGTCCACCCTGTGGGGATACATCGGCAATATCTCCGAGGTTCTGGGGCGCATGGCACAGGGGGATATGACCGCGACGGTGGAGCTTGAGTATGTGGGCGATTACGCGCCCATTAAGGTGGCGATGGAGGAGATTATCTCCTCACTAAACCAAACGCTCACCGATATCAATCAGGCGGCCGAGCAGGTGGCAAGCGGCTCCGCTCAGGTGGCTAGCGGCGCGCAGGCACTAAGCCACGGCGCAACAGAGCAGGCAGGTACGGTAGAGGAGCTATCGGCAACGGTGGCCGAAATTTCCGGGCGGATTAAGCAAAACGCCCAGTCCGCGCAGCAGACCAACAGCAAGGCGCAGGAAACCGGCGAGGTTGTAGAGCATGTAAACCGGCACATGACCCTGCTGGTCGGCGCCATGGAGGACATTGCGAAATCCTCCACGCAAATTGAAAGGATTATTAAGACCATTGACGATATCGCGTTTCAAACAAACATTCTGGCTCTTAACGCGGCGGTGGAGGCCGCCCGTGCGGGCGCGGCGGGCAAGGGCTTTGCCGTAGTGGCGGGCGAGGTGCGCAGCCTTGCCGCAAAGAGCGCAGAGGCCGCGAGAAATACGGGGGACCTTATCGCCGAGTCGGTAAGCATCGTAAACAAGGGCAGCTCTTTGGTAACCGAAACAGCAAGGGCGCTTGCGGAGGTAAAGGAGAAGGCGCAGGACACCATTCGTTTGGTAAGCGAAATATCCAAGGCCTCCAACGAACAGGCGAACGCCGTCATGCAGATTACCGACGGCATTGAGCATATCTCCACGGTGGTGCAAACAAACTCCGCCACCGCCGAGCAAAGCGCCGCCGCCTCCGAGGAGCTCAACAGTCAGGCGCAGCTGTTAAAGGACCTGGTAGACCGGTTCGATTTAGGGTAACGCCTTATCCAGCTTATGCTTTTATACATTTTTGAATGTCGATTCTTGGCAAGTATTTTTTATATATGAAGAGGAGAGGACGAAAAATTGAGTACAATAGAAATGGTTATCGGAATAGCGGCTGTAATTATTGTTTGCGCTGTGTTTGGGGTAGTTATTACTGTAGGCTCGCTATACCTGGCAAAATGGCGGCAAAAGGGGATTAACCCCAGCAACGCATTCCCGCGCAATCCGAAAGGCGGCGCGCTGTCGTATGAACAGCAGCGCGCGTTGAATGTCGGTGCTATTCTTGCGGGAAGTAACAGCGACTTTTGCGATAGCCTGCAAACAAGCAAAGCGGTTGCAAAAAGAACGATTGCAGAAATTTTGGAGCGGGATTGGGGGATAAGCTCTCACGAAGATGCGATAAAGACACTGGAAAGCCTCAAAGTTAGCGGACACCGCCTAATGAACAGCTTTATCCTGAAAAATTCTTCACAGCTGCTTGCAGCAGAGGGGCAGTCATCTGTAGGTCCCCGTGACATTTATAATCAAACAGGGTTTAAGCTGCTTGATGACGGGCTACTAACGGAATATGCGGACGAGGTCGCGCTTGCGGAGAAGCATATTGACTTAATTGATGAGCTGTTAAATGCATCCTCCTATGAGGATATTAAGCATCTCCAGTCTTTGTTTGGAGACGAAGGTACATTTTCTGTCTGCATCCAAATCTATCGTCTGTTCTATGAGCAATGCCTTATATATGCAAGCCGTATCGATAACCTGAAGCAAACGCTCAAAGGCTTGCGGGAAGACGGGTTCTTAGGGAGCAATCCCTCTGAGCTTGAGCGCCTTGATGTAACCGCCTGGGATATGGGACGTATGGTCAATGTTGCAAGATACAGCTATGATTTGGGGTATATCTCAGAAAGCCAGGCATGGGAGTACATATTATCTGCGCAGCGGGAAAGCTCGTCAATCTATGCCGATTGGGCGGCCTTCGGCAGGGCGTATATTGTGGGGCGCGCGTTATGGGGCGGTATAAACCTAAACTTTTATGACGCGATTAGAACAGTAAAGAAGTTAATGAAACATAAAAAAAGTCCTTGGAATCTTGCGCTTTTGCGGTGATGCTTGGTTAATGTTAAGCCGCGCGGCGGGAATACTATAAAGCCCGGCATAATAATACTAATCTCCTCAAAAAGAGTCGATAAAAATCCGCGTGAAAACCCATAAATTAAAGCTTTTCACTTGATTTTTATACTCTTTTAAATCTGATATTAGTATAAAAAAGGGGACGCTGGTGTTCAGCGCCCCCTTTTTTGCAGGTCTAATCCTCACAAATTGTAAAAATCTCTTCAATGGGTACTTCAAAAACCTTGGCAATGGACCAGGCAAGTGCCAGCGAGGGGTTGTACTTTCCGCTCTCCAGGTGGTAAATTGTTTCACGGCGTACCCCAACAAGCCTTGCCAGCTCCTCCTGCTTCATACCCCGCCCTGCGCGATATTCCTTAATTTTTGTTACAATCGTCATTCGCCTTTTCCCGCCCTGCTCATCTCATTTTTCTCCCTGACTTCCAGCACATGCAGGCACACCAAAAACGCAAGCTCGCTGACCGTCTGGATAATTACCATTCCCAAAATAAGTATTTTGCTTACCTCAGGGAGTACGGCCGAGAGGGCGACGCAAAGGGCGACTAAAATTGCCGCCGGAACAGAGAAAAGAAAGAACCCGACGGAGGCCGAACGGCGAACATTACTCCAAAACAGTTCATCGGGCACCACCCTAGCATAGATAAAAAATAAAAAGTAGCTGAAATTGCACAGGAGAAGAGGATTCGTAAAAATGCCCAGAACCCCCAGCAGCCCTAAAAACCCCAGATAAGCCAGCTTGTTTTTCATAGTAACTCTCCTTTATGTTATATATTTAGCTCTTTATGATATAAATATATAACATAAGGCCGGAATAGTCAAGCGGAATAATTCCCCAAGCATAAAGCATGGGGATCTTGTGCCGAAAGTTCTTCGTCACACCCTTTGCCGATAACAGGCTGGATGCAATATTCGTAGTATAAAGCGCAAAACTCAGGGCATGTTTTAATATATGAAGATAGTAACGATTATTGGGGCAAGACCGCAGTTTATTAAGGCTGCGGCGGTTTCCCGCGTTTTGCGGGCACAATTTAACGAAATACTGGTGCATACCGGTCAGCATTACGACACAAATATGTCCGATATCTTTTTTGCGGAGCTTGAAATACCAAAGCCGGATTATCATCTGGGGGTGGGCTCGAATACTCATGCCCGCCAAACCGCCGCGATGATGGTCGGGATAGAGGATATTTTGCTCGAGCATAAGCCGGATTGTCTCTTGGTATACGGCGACACAAACTCCACACTCGCGGGTGCCATTGCGGGGGCAAAGCTCCATATTCCGGTTGCTCATGTGGAGGCGGGGCTGCGCTCCTTTCTCCCCGCTATGCCGGAGGAGCAAAACCGCATCCTCACCGACCATATCTCGGCAATACTGTTTTGTCCCACCAAAGCCGCGGTGGAAAACCTGCGCGCAGAGAACCTGACAAGCGGGGTTTACGAGGTGGGGGATGTGATGTGCGACGCGGTGCGCTACTACTCCCAAAAAACCGCGCAGGTAGCGCGGGGGACGTTTTTTCAACGGCTCCCCGGTTTATTTGGGCAGGTAAAGCCGTTACGCGAGTGGTACCTTGCCACCATACACCGGGCGGAAAATACCGACACGCCAGAAAAGGTAAGAGAAATTCTGCTTGCCTTTGAGAACCTGGATGCACCGGTAATTTTCCCGGTGCATCCCCGCACCAAAAGCCTGGTGGCCAGGCTTTGCGTGGAGCAGCCCACCCGCAACACCGTTTACCTGGAGCCGGTGGGGTATTTGGATATGCTGTACCTGCTAAAAAACGCGCGCAAGGTTATTACCGATTCCGGCGGCCTGCAAAAGGAGTCCTATATGCTGGGGGTTCCCTGCGTGACAGTGAGAGAACAGACCGAATGGGTGGAGACCCTGCAGGGTGCGCGCAACATACTGGCAAGCCCCGACGCACAGGATATTGTGGATAAGGTTCTGCATACCGCAGTTTCGCCGGAGTATCCAGCCGACCTATACGGGCAAGGCGATGCGGCACTGCGTATTACGGGTATTTTGGAGCGGGTTTTACAATAATTCGCCCCGATTATCTTAATTATTCCCACGCGCATTCTCAAGAACTCAACACAACCGGAAGGGCAGGATTGCCATGAAATATGCACTGATTGGCTGCGGGAGGATTGCCGTCAATCATATAAGGGCTGTCATCAATAACCGGCTGGAGCTTGCCGCTGTTTGCGATATAAACCCCGACGCAATGGAGAATATCCTGCGTGGCAACGGGTTAGGCGCAAATAACGATATTCGCCGCTATACCGATTACCGCAAGCTGCTAGGGGAGCTTGCGCCCCAGCTTGTGGGGATTGCCACCGAGAGCGGCTCCCACGCGCAAATAGCGCTGGATTGTATTGACGCGGGGGTTAACGTAATTATAGAAAAGCCCATGGCGTTATCCATTGCCGATGCGGAGGAGATTATTCGCCGTTCGCGGCAAAAGGGGGTAAAGGTAAGCGCGTGTCATCAAAACCGGTTTAATCTTGCGGTAATGGAGCTGCGCCGCGCGGTGGAATCGGGGCGGTTTGGGCGCCTGTCTCACGGCACCGTGCATGTGCGGTGGAACCGGGGAGAGGACTACTACCATCAGGCACCCTGGCGAGGTACATGGGCGCATGACGGCGGCGCGCTGATGAACCAATGCATTCATGGCATAGATCTTTTGCGCTGGATGCTGGGGGATGAGGTGCGGGAGGTGTACGGCGCAACCAACCGCTGTATGAAGGGATATATTGAGGCCGAGGATGTAGGGCTTGCGGTGGTACGGTTTCAAAACGGAGCGCTTGGTACCATTGAAGGCAGCACCAATGTGTATCCCCATAATTTAGAGGAGACGCTGTACCTGTTTGGTGAAAAGGGCACAGTGAAGCTGGGGGGGAAATCGGTAAACACGATAGAAATTTGGCAGTTTGCCGACCAGACTGAGGAGGACGGCACCAGGAGCCGGATAGCGGAGCAGACAGAGAATGTGTATGGCAACGGTCACACCGGCCTGTATGCGGATATGATGGATGCGATAAAGCAAAATCGCGCACCCTATGTCGATGCGGTGGCGGGAAAAAATGCGCTGGAGCTGGTGCTTGCAATTTATAAAAGTCAAAGGGATGGCGCGCCGGTACGTCTGCCGCTGACCAATTTTGCAAGTGCGGATATGGCGGGGGAGTTTACCCCCAAGGGACAGGAATGACAGCAGAGTTGCAATGGGGCGGATATTTCGGGGGAAGGGAGATACAACGGATTATTCCTAGAGTACCCCCGTAACCCGACACTAAGGTTGCTTTTGGAAACTCCGATTAACCATGGGATATTAGAAATTCTAAAAAACAACCTTATAAACTTCGTGAATTGGTCGGCTTTTAGGTAATCATCATCAAGTTGTAGGAACGTCGGCTCCCGCGCCGACAGGCGGCTTACTTTTCTTGTTCGAGAAAAGTAAGCAATTTAGTAAAGCGAAGCAGGGACACCCTGCACCCAGCTCAAAGCAAGGGC
>JAEZCT010000049.1 GCA_023433405.1 Bacillota bacterium
TTGCTTAGAGCGGGTGCAGGGTGTCCCTGCTTCGCTTTTGCTTACTTTTCTCGAACAAGAAAAGTAAGCCGCCTGTCGGCGCGGGTGCCGACGTTCCAACAACTTGATGATGATTACCTAAAAGCCGATCAAATCACAAGGTTTATAAAATCGGCTTTTGGAAACTTCAATAGACTATAAACTCCTCAAAAGTGTAGAGTTAAAGTTAAAAATCCGCGTAAAAACTCACAAGCCTCAGCTGAAAACGGATATGTAAAAAGTAAAAAGCGAAAAAGGACAACGAGATATATGATAACTAGGATGAAACGCAGCGCACGCCTGCTGCTGCACAACAACCTTGCCCGCGGTGTGGCAATAACCCTAATACTGCTAAGCGCCGCGGCGCTGTTTAAGGCGCTGGAAACCATCTGCCTGCTTATTGTAAATGCGCTCGGCTTTTCCGCCTCCGCCGCCAGCGGGGGGACGCTTGGCGGGCTGCTTGCGCAGATGCCTATGGTTTCACCAATTAACGTTGCGGTAACGGCCTCTCTTGTGCTGCTTGGCATTGTCATCATCGCGCCGCTGGTTGTGGGGTCAAAGCGCTGGTACTACCGGCTTTCGTCCGGTCAATCCGACAGCATTGGGGAGGTGTTTGGCTACTACGAAACACCACGGATGTTCATAAAGTCGCTGCTGCTGCTGCTCGATATCTCGCTGCGCTCGTTTTTGTGGGTATACGTCCTGCTCTTGCCGGGCGCTCTCCTTGGCACCGCCGGCATTGCCATGCTCACTGCAAGAATCGCGGTGAGAAACGCGAGACTGCTTGGCACCATCGCGGTGGTTATGGGTGCCGCGCTTTCGCTCCTTGGGCTTATATACGCCCTGTTTCTTTCCCTGCGCTATTTTCTTGCGCCATACCTGTTTTGCGAGCAGGAGCGCCCGAGCGTAACCAAGGCGGTGCGCCAGTCGGTGCGGTATATGCGGGGCGTGCAGCCCCGTTTAATCGGTCTTGGCTGCTCCTTTTTGCTGTGGACGCTTTCCTGCCTGTTTATTTTGCCCGCCATCTATGCCGTGCCGTATATGCAAAGCACCTTCGCGCTGTTTGCCCGTTATCACATAGAGCGGGGCAGGTCAGAGGATGCCCGGGCACAATATCAGCCGGCGGGGGATGCGGATACAGCGCAGTACGATGACTACGCGCAGGAATAACCGACAGGCACCCCAATGCGGCTGCCTGCCGGATAAAACTCTAAAAAAGGACGGATAATACAATGAATGCGAGCCTGAAAGAGATCTTCGAGCTGCATGTGCAAAAAACCATCAAGGCGCTGGAGGCCAACAATATGACCGCCTACTATGTGCCTAGCGCAAAGGATGTCGTTGACAAGGTGGCACAGCTGCTGCATGAGGGGGACACCGTATCCACCGGCGGTTCGGCGTCCTTGACCGAGGCGGGGGTAATCGACCACCTGAAAAGCGGACGGTATCATTACTTAGACCGTTATGAGGAGGGGCTTACCGCCGAGCAGATAAACACCCTGTTCCGCCGGGTTTTTTCGGCGGACGCATATCTGTGCAGCGCCAACGCGGTAACGACACAGGGGGAAATCTACAACGTGGACGGCAACTCCAACCGCGTGTCCGCCATTTTGTTCGGGCCGACATCCGTCATCATGGTGGTGGGGCGCAATAAGCTGGTGAATAATCTTGACGAGGCGGTGCGCCGTGTAAAAACCATTGCCGCGCCCGCAAACGCGGCCAGGCTTGACTGCGGCACCTACTGCGCCAAAACGGGGGAGTGTGTGTCTCTCTTGAAGGGCGGCGAAATGGCGTCCGGCTGTACCTCTGACCGACGGGTGTGCGCAAACTTTGTCGTCATGGGTCGTCAGAGGGTAAAAGGAAGGGTTAAGGTTATTTTGGTGGGAGAAGAGCTTGGGTATTAATACTATAGTGATTCATAATTCCGTTATGGGTATATTCCCAATTCATTCGGACAATTAGTACAAGAGCTTTTCGTGACTCGGTTACATAAAGCAGGCTTAAAGCTGCTGTGGGAAGAATGCCCGCCGGAGAAAATTCGGCGGGCATTTGCGCGGGGCGGCAACACGATTCTCCTCGCGAAAGGAGCAGATAAATATCCGCGCAAGCGCGTAAAGCTCAGTGGGGTAGCTGCGTTGCGCGCTTGCGAAAATAATAAATAATTTTTGCCCTTGCTTTTCGCCCTGGTCTTTAGTTCTTCCTTTTTTTCCACACCTGCCACACAAGGCTACTTTGGTGCCGGGTTACGGGGGACACTTTTGTATAGGATATTAAGAGTTCAAAAATAATCCATATCATAATTGTCAGTGATATGCTATAATTATTTTTTGAATAAGGATTTTTGGGCAAGGCTTAACCCGTACCATAAATAAGCCGCGTATATAAGGTATATGCCGCGTGTCTTTCCTTGTGCTACAAGGCAGGGAAGTGCAAAAAAACGCGATATAAAACAGGGCGTGATGCCCGGAAGGGGTGGAACATTGAGTATGAGGCTGCGTATCCTTTTTATACTTTTGGCGACAGTCGTGCTGCTCACAGGCTGCTCAAACTTCGGCATGAATGCCGAGGATCTGATGCGTCCGCCCAAGCTTTCCGCCGAGCAGCAAAACATCTACTCCGCTCTCAGCGCCGCCATCGGGGAGGAAATTCTGCTCAAATACCCGCAGGAGGGAGAGTTTCGTTCCGCGTTTATTATGAACGATATCGATTACGACGGCGAGGAAGAGGCGTTGGTCTTTTACACCACAGCGGCGGGAGGAAATGTGCGCCTGAATATTCTTGACCGACGCGGGGATAAGTGGTACTCCATGTACGATGGCGTGGGTCTTGGCCCTGAGGTGACCAGCATCAGCTTTCCCTACATCACCCGCAATGACCGCAATAATATTGTGGTTTCGTTTGACCTTCTTTCGCGCAAGCAGAAAAAGCTCTGCGTTTATTCCTTTAAGGATTCAAAGCTTATAGAAGAGTTCAGCGCCGATTATACCGACTGCATTATTCAGGATTTTGACGGCGACAACCGGGCTGAGCTGTTTTTGCTGTATAAGGTGTACGACCTGCAGATAGCCAAGGCGTCATTGGTGGACACGCTGTTTAACATCGGCCCGCTTACCGTCATGAACGAGATTGATTTGAGCCCTGAGGTCAGCGAATATGTTAAGCTGAGTGTGGAGCACCGTGTGGAAGAGGGCAAAGAGGGCGCTGCGGTGAAGGAATACTATAACATCTGCATTGACGGACGCTCCTCCGGCGGCTCCTATTACACCGAGGTGGTGGGCATAAGCAATAACACCCTCACGAACAGGCTGGATCAGTTTGCGATGAAGGCCACCCTTCGCTCTACCGCGCTGATGACCCAGGACCGGAACCACGACGGGATTATGGACATTCCCGCCGGCATCGCCATCCAGAACTGGAGCATCGCCTCAGAGGAAAGCCCGGTGAAGCTCATCCAGTGGTATAACTATATCGACGACGCGCTTTTACCGACCACCCATACCCTGATACACGAAACCTTCGGCTTTTCTTTGGATTATCCGCCCTCATGGAACGGCACCAATATTTCCGTAAAAGAACAAAGCGACGGGTTTGAATGGCGTATATATGAGTTTGACGCGCATCTGGCAGACCAGGACGGCTATGACGAGAAAGGGGTCGGCCCCGAGCTTCTGCGCATCCGGGTGTACCAAAACAACGACTATTTTGACAATACCAGCGCGGAGGGCTACAGCCGCATCGGCGGTAACGAGGAGTATGTGTACTACGCCAGACTGCCCGAAACGGAAGTCAGCGCCGAGAACATGCAAATTGGCTGGGATGAGCTGGTTTCCCTGTTTCACTTTTAAACCTTTGACGTATAAATGCAAACAGTGATAAACCGCGTTAATATCAGCGTTGTAGCTTTACAGCGCATCAGAAAGGGTTGGTGACAGCAATGAAGCGGATATTGGTGGTCGAGGACGAGGATGTCATCAGAGATTTTGTGGTAATAAACCTCCAGCGGGCGGGCTATGATGTGACCGACGTCAATAACGGCGAAGCGGCGCTGCGCGTTTTTGAGAACGAGCAGGGCGCGTTTGATGTGGTGCTATTGGATGTGATGATGCCGGGTATTGACGGCTTTACCGTGTGCAAGCGTCTGCGGCAAAAGAGCAGCTCGGTGGGTATCATTATGCTCACCGCGAAAACACAGGAGATGGACAAGGTGGGCGGACTGATGATTGGCGCCGATGATTATGTGACCAAGCCCTTCAGCCCCTCGGAGCTTGTGGCGCGGGTGGATGCCATCTGCCGTCGGGTATCCTCTTCGGTCGGTCCGGCACATGCCCCTTCGGACGAGCTGCGGTCCGGTCCGTTTGCTCTTAATGTCAGAAGCCGTTCCCTTGTAAAAAACGGTATGCCCATTGAGCTGACGCAGGTGGAATTTCAGATCATGGAGCTTTTTTTAAAAAACCCCAACACCGCGCTGGAACGGGCGGAGATTCTCTCTAAGGTGTGGGGGGCGGAATATTACGGGGATGTCAAGATCGTGGACGTAAACATTCGCCGCCTGCGCATGAAGGTGGAGGACGAGCCCTCAAACCCCGTATTCATCCACACCGTGTGGGGCTTTGGGTATAAATGGGTTGGCTAGCTTGATACGCAGGCAGCGCGGCGGATTATGATACGCGTTTTGCGCCAATGTAAGCGCAGAATGCCGGAGAGGCAGGCAGACGAACGATGGGGATGAAAAGCATTACGAAGCGATGGTTGTTTAACAGCCTGGGTGTGATACTGGTAATCCTTGTCGTTGTTGAGATTGCCGTAAGCATCGGCGTGCGGGAGTATTATTACAGCAGTGTCAATCAGGTGCTTGATACCCAGGCGAATACGGTGCTAAACGTGCTCACCAACGCCCAAGAGAAAACAGGGGTGGATGTTGACGCGGAAATTCGCAGCGCTGTGGAGGATTTTGAACATAAGAACCGCATGGAGATGATGGCCATCGGCTCCGACGGGCAGGTTGAGCTCACCTCCAGCGGCTTTACACCAAGAAACGACACCACCATGCCCGATTATGAGGCGGCCATGAGCTCCCCCGGCCGTTATGGCCAGTTTACCGGAACGCTGCCGAGCGGAGAAGCGTTTATGGCGGTTACGGTACGCGTACCGGGGGGTGCGCGCAGCTATTCCGCGCTGCGCTATATCGTTTCTTTAGAGCTTGTGAACAATCAAATTTTGATGATTGTCGCCATACTGACCCTCATTGGAATCGCTATTATCTTTTTTGTGGTGTACACCAGCTCCTACTTTATCAAGTCCATCGTTATCCCGGTGGGTGAGGTGGGTGTAACCGCGCGCAAGATAGCGGCGGGTGACTTTAATGTGCGCCTTAAGAAGAAGTTCGACGATGAGATTGGCGAGCTGTGCGATATTATAAATTATATGGCGGGGGAGCTTTCAGCCAGCGAACGCATTAAAAACGATTTTATCTCCTCCGTATCCCATGAGCTGCGCACGCCGCTCACCGCTATAAAGGGATGGGCGGAGACCATTGCCAACACCGCCCCCTCCGAGACCGCCATGCGTGAGAAGGGGATGCGCGTCATCATCAATGAGACGGAGCGCCTTTCGGGCATGGTGGAGGAGCTGTTGGATTTTTCGCGGATGCAGAGCGGGCGGCTGACCCTTGCAAAGACCCGTATGGATATCCTCGCCGAGCTTGGTGAGGCGGTGCTCATGTTTACCCAGCGCGCGCAGCGCGAGGGCGTAGACCTGCGTTACCTGGAGCCGGAAACCCTAAGCCCTGTTTTTGGCGATAAAAACCGCTTGAGGCAGGTGTTTGTTAACATACTTGATAATGCCCTGAAATACTCCGACAGCGGCGGGACTGTGACAGTAACGGTGCGGGAGACCTTGCAGAGGGATATTGTCATCGCCATCGGCGATACGGGCGCGGGCATCAGCCCCGAGGACCTGCCCAAGGTAAAAACCAAGTTTTACAAGGGAACCTCCTCCCGGCGCGGCTCGGGCATAGGCCTTGCGGTGGCGGATGAGATTGTAGCCATGCACGGCGGATCCCTTGAGCTTGCAAGTGAAAAGGGAAAAGGCACCACCGTGACGATAACGCTGCCCACCCTGGCAAAGTCGGGCGAAACCCCATGAACGCGTATGCTTGGTCGGCGCCCGAACTCGTGTACTTACGAAAGGAAGCAATGCAAATGATAAAATCGGCTACAGTAATGAACAATACAAAGGATAAGAAAAAAACCAGCATTGGCGGTCAGGCACTCATAGAAGGCGTGATGATGCGCGGGGTATCGGTCACCGCCATGGCCAACCGTCTGCCCACCGGTGAGATTGATGTGGAAACCTGGGAGACACAAAGCGAGAAAAAGGGGAAATGGTTTCGCACCGTACCGTTTGTACGCGGCATTTTTAACTTTGTGGACTCCATGCGCCTCGGCTATAAATGCCTGATGAAATCGGCGGAGAAGGCGGGCCTTGAGGAGGAGCAGCCCTCAAAGTTTGAGATTATGCTTAAAAACAAGCTGGGCGATAAGTTTATGGGTGTAATCACCGGCTTTTCGGGGGTATTGGGGGTACTGCTGGCGGTGGGGCTGTTTATGCTGCTGCCTACCTACCTTGTAAAGCTCATTGAATACCTGGCGGGCGACCTTGGCATGTGGAAAACCCTGCTGGAGGGCGCCATTAAAATTACCCTGTTTGTGGCGTACCTTTCGCTCATCGGGCTGATGCCCGATATCCGGCGCCTGTTCCAATACCACGGCGGCGAGCATAAGAGCATTGCCTGCTACGAGGGGAAAAAGGAGCTTACCGTTGAGAATGTGCGGAGCTTTTCCCGCTTTCATCCCCGCTGCGGCACAAGCTTTATCCTCATAGTCCTTATCATCAGCATCCTGGTGTTTTCCTTCCTGCCCTGGGGCAGCGGGCTGCTGCGCGTCGTATATAAGCTGGCGCTTTTACCCGTGGTGGTGGGCATTGGGTATGAGATTATCAAGCTTGCGGGCCGTCACAGCGAAAATGTGGTTATGCGTGTCATCTCGGCACCCGGGCTGTGGCTTCAGCGGCTGACTACGCGCGAACCGGACGACAGCCAGATAGAGGTGGCAATCGCCTCCCTCAAGGCAGTGCTTCCCCGGGACGGCGAGGACGATAACTGGTAAGACTTCGCGGCTAATAATAATTACCGCGGTTGACATCAATGTATTTCAGGCCTGCATGGAGAAAGAGGGATAAGGGACATCTATGACAATCAAGAAAACAGCGGATGCGGTAAAGGAACAGCTAAAGGCGGCGGGCATCGAATCGCCCCTTCGGGAAGCCCGTTTTCTGGTGGAAAGCCTATGCAAGCTGCATCGGGGAGATATTTTCCTGCACGGGGACATGATTCTCACCGATGAGGAGCAGAAACGCATTGACGACGCGGTGCAAAAGCGCCTGGGAGGATTTCCCTTGCAGTACCTTGCGGGGATATGGGAGTTTTACTCCTGCCCATTTTTTGTGGGTGAAGGGGTGCTTATTCCCCGCCCCGAAACCGAGCTGCTGGTGGATAAGGCACTGTCCTCCCTGCAGCCCATCGCGCAGCCGGTGGTGGCCGATCTTTGCTCCGGCAGCGGGTGTGTGGCGGTTGCCATCGCCCGAAAGCGGCAGGATGCCCGGCTGACCGCCGTGGAAAAATCCCCGGAGGCGTTTGCGTACCTTGAGAGGAATGTTGAGTATAACAAGGCGGGGAATGTACTGCCGCTGCTGGCGGACGCACTAGGTCCTATCACCAAAGAGCTCACCGGCACCTTTGACATGATTGTGTGCAATCCCCCTTACATAACAACCCAGGAAATGAAGGAGCTCTCAGTGGAGGTAGGCTTTGAGCCCGCTATGGCGCTGGACGGACTTGCGGACGGTCTGCACTTTTACCGGGAGCTTACCCCGCTGTGGAAGCCGTGCCTAAAGCCCGGCGGTGCAATCCTTTATGAGATTGGCTTTTCACAGGCCAAGGCGGTGGCGGAGATTTTGGAGGCAAACGGCTTTGAGCATGTTACCGTCACGACGGATTTAAGCGGGCTGGACCGCGTGGTTGCGGGCTGGCTTCCCAAGGAAGGTCTTTTATAGTTTTAAGGGCTGTTTTTATTAATTTCATGCAGAACTGTCCGTTCAAGCACCCAGTACATATGTTATACTGTTTATGTAAGCTTAACAATGCATGCGCTTGGATTGCGTTGACGTTTTATTTACGCTATAATGTTAGCGGAATGATTGTAAATGATGAGCTGACGGCGCCTGAGCACACTGCCGCGTCCGACCGAGGGCAGGGCTGACAAACGCGTTGCCTTTGATAGAATCGGCATAAACGGGAGGAAATTATGGATAAGAAAAAGGCCTTGGACACGGCACTGGCACAGATTGAAAAGCAGTTTGGCAAGGGCGCGGTTATGAAGATGGGTGAGAACACCTCTATGAACGTGGAGGTCATCTCCACGGGCTCGATCTCGCTTGATCTTGCGCTTGGCATCGGCGGTGTTCCCCGCGGACGTATCATCGAGGTATTCGGACCGGAAAGCTCGGGCAAAACCACCGTGGCGCTGCATATTATTGCCGAGGCGCAAAAGGCGGGCGGCGATGTTGCGTTTATTGATGTGGAGCACGCCCTCGACCCCGTATATGCCCGCGCGCTGGGTGTGAATGTGGACGCGCTGCTGGTTTCACAGCCCGATACCGGCGAGCAGGCGCTGGAGATTACCGAAGCATTGGTGCGCTCCGGCGCGATTGACGCAATTGTCATCGACTCGGTGGCGGCCATGGTTCCTCGCGCTGAAATTGAAGGCGAAATGGGTGATACCCATGTGGGTCTTCAGGCACGGCTTATGTCTCAGGCATTGCGCAAGCTCACAAGCGTTATCTCTAAAGGCAACTGCGTCGCCATCTTTATCAATCAGCTGCGTGAAAAGGTGGGCGTTGTGTACGGCAACCCCGAAACCACTCCCGGCGGGCGCGCCTTAAAGTTCTATTCCTCGGTGCGTATTGATATCCGCAAGGGTGAGCCGCTTAAAAACGGCAATGAGATTATTGGTAACCGCACCCGGGCAAAGGTCGTTAAAAACAAGGTGGCGCCGCCCTTCCGGGAGGCGGAGTTTGATATCATGTACGGCACGGGTATTTCGCGTGAGGGAGAGCTGGTTGACCTTGCCGTAAAGCTGGACCTTATCAATAAAAGCGGCGCGTGGTTCTCGGTTGGTGAAACCCGCCTTGGACAGGGCCGCGACAACGTAAAGATTTATATGAAAGAGCACCCGGAGTTTATGGCGGAGATTGATAAGCAGATTCGCGCCAACGCGGATAAGCTGGTTCTCGTTCGGGGGAAATCCGACCGTAAGGTAAAGGGCAAGGCCACGGCGGCTGTGGTGGATGAGGAAGAGGACGAGGAGCCCGAGTCGGAGGAATAAGCCGCATACCGCTTGACGACAGCCGGTGTTCATAAAACCGTTGCCGAAAGGGTGTGAGGCCTTGTGCGTATTACCGCGCTTAAAAAAACCAAACAGGGTCGTTATGCCATCTTTGCGGACGGGGAGTTTTTGTTTTCGGTGGATGCCCAAACCTTGCTTTCCAGCCGCCTGACCGTGGGCTCGCAGACAGAGCTTTGTGAGCTTGAGGCGCTTCGGATGGAAGCGGAGGAACGCTACTGGAAGGAGCGGGCGCTGTCGCTGCTTGGGTATAAAAGCTACACCAAAAAGGCGCTGATTCAGCGCCTTGCGCGCGAAGGCGGCGAGGATGCCGCCGACGGGGTGGCAGACCGCATGGAGGAGCTTGGGCTGATTGACGATGATGCCTATGCCCGGCGCTGCGCCGCCGATTTATACTCCATAAAGGGGTACGGGCGGCGACGTGTGGAGCAGGAGCTTGCCCATAGGGGCATAGACCGTGAGCTTGCCGCAGAGCTTGCCGAGGAGCTTGAGCCGGAGAACGAAAACGTCTTGGATACCCTGATTGAACGCAAGTATGCCCGATATCTCGGCGACCGCAAGGGTGTGGATAAAACGGTTCGCTCCCTTGCGCGCCTGGGCTACGGCTTTGACGATATCCGCGCCGCGCTCTCCCGCTTTGCCGAGGTAGAGCTCGACGGCGAGTAGCACCGGCAAAGCGAACACCGTAAATCGCAGCCACAATAAAATTTTTTTTGATTTTAATATTGTAAACACCACAACCGGAAAGGAACACACCGAATCGAATGAGTACACGAGTAGGCATGGTATCCCTGGGCTGTCCCAAAAATCAGGTGGACGCCGAGATTCTGCTTTCGGATTTTAAAAAGGCGGGCTTTGAAATAACGGCGGACGCGGCACTTGCCGACGTGGTTATTATAAACACCTGCGGTTTTATCGAGGACGCGAAACGCGAATCCATCGACAACATTTTGGAGTTTTGCGGGCTGAAGAAGGAGGGCAAGATCCGCTGCGTGGCGGTGACAGGCTGCCTTGCCGAGCGCTACCGCGACGAGGTGGCAAGGGAGATTCCCGAGGCCGACGTCATCGTCGGCATAGGGGCAAACGCCGAGCTCGTGGGCATTATTCGGGAGTTTTTGCAAAGCGGCGAGAAAACCGAGCAATTTCCCGACCGCCTTTGCCTGCCGCTGGAGGGCGACCGCGTTTTGACCACACTGCCCTTTTATTCGTACATTAAAATAGCCGAGGGCTGCGACAACCGCTGCTCCTTTTGCGCCATTCCCGCCATACGCGGCGCCTTTCGCAGCCGCCCTATCGAGAACGTGGTGGCCGAGGCGAGGGAGCTAGCCGCGCGGGGGGTTACCGAGCTTGTGCTGGTGGCGCAGGATACCACCCGCTATGGGGACGACCTGTACGGCAAAAGCGCGCTGCCAAGGCTTCTTGGAGAGCTCAATGCCATAGAGGGACTGCACTGGATTCGGGTGCTGTACTGTTACCCGGAGCGGATTACCGACGAGCTGATTGACGCCCTTGCCCGATACGACAAGGTGGTAAAATACATCGACCTCCCGTTGCAGCACTGTAACGCTGAGGTTTTGCACGCCATGCGCCGGGGCGGAAGCCGCCGGTCGTTGGAGGAGCTGATTGGCAGGCTGCGCGCCTCCATTCCGGGCATTACCCTGCGCACCACACTGATTGCGGGCTTTCCGGGCGAGACGAAGGAGCAGTTTGAAGACCTTTGCTCCTTTGTTAAGGAGATGAGGTTTGAACGCCTTGGCTGCTTTGCCTACTCTCAGGAGGAAGGCACCCCCGCTGCGGAAATGGACGACCAGCTCGACGACCGGGAGAAGCAGCGGCGCGCCGATATCGTCATGACCGAGCAGACCACGGTGGCAGAACACCACAACCAAGCGCTAATAGGCAAAACCGTGGAGGCGGTTGTGGAGGGCTTTGACCGCTATGCGGAATGCTTCTTTGGACGCACCGCCGCGGATGCGCCCGACATTGACGGTAAGATATTCTTCACCGCAAAGACCCCTCTCGCCATCGGCAAATTTGTGATGGTAAAGGTGGAGGATGTTCTCGATTATGACCTGACCGGATCGGTAGCAGAGTAAACGGCCGGCAAACACGCTTTGAGGGAGACGATGCGAATGAAACTCAATACACCGAATAAATTAACACTCCTGCGCATCCTGCTGGTTCCCACCTATATGGTGTTTTTGCTGGCGGACTCGATACCCCACCACTTTTTTTGGGCGACACTGCTGTTTGCGGCGGCCTCCGTTACCGATTTTTTTGACGGGCATCTCGCCAGAAAGCATGGGCTGGTTACCAACTTCGGCAAGTTTTTAGACCCTCTGGCGGATAAAATGCTGATAACCGGCGCGCTGCTTTGCTTTGTACAGCTGGGCTTTATCAGTGGCGTGGTCACTATGGTTATCATCGCCCGTGAGTTTATGGTTACCTCCCTGCGCCTGATTGCGGTGGGGGATGGCACCGTGATAGCGGCGGGAACGCTGGGTAAGGTGAAAACCGTGATGCAGATTGTTGCGGTCATCGTCACCATGCTGCTGCACGAGCTGTTAGCCCTTGGCGCACTTCGCTCCACCTTTCCGCATAACATGGTAACAGAGGCTATGATGTGGGTGGTTGCGGCGGTTACCGTAATTTCGGGTGTGCAGTACATGTGGGCGAACCGTAATTTTATTCACCCCGAAAAATAGCTTGCATCAAACGCCGGGCTATGGTATATCTATTGGTGTGGCGTCTTATTCGATTTCCCTTAAATAAACAAAAAGTATATTTATCACATTGAAACACAAATTGTACAACTAAATAGTGACAATGCGAAAAGCGTAAAGCGCTTTGGAAGCAAAACAAGTACCCGGGAAAGTTTACCGCGGCAACAGAGAACGGCGGTCTTAGGCTGAAAGCGGCCGTGCGCGGCTCTTGGGGAAATGCCTTTGCAAGCACGGACGAGGGAACCGCCGATGGGCGCAGTATCCGTCTGCGTTGCCCCGCGTTAAGGGGCTTTAGGATTTATGACAGCCCAACCCGGCGCGGCGATATACCGGCAGGATATGCGGGCAAACGAGTGATAAATCGGAGTGGAACCGCGGGTTTGACCGCCTCCGTTGTGATATACTTTTGTGAAGCAATCTTCCCGGAAGTATAGGCAGCAGAGGCTTTTTTTGATGCAGAGCACGAAATTACAGGATTTAGGATATACATCATTTGAACAGGGATTATGGAGGGCTGCATGTTTCGACGGCTAAGAACGGATATTAACGCGATCAAGGAACGCGATCCGGCGGCGCGCAGTTCGCTGGAGGTTTTGCTCTTGTACTCCGGCCTGCACGCCATCATGTTTCACCGGGTTTCCCATTGGCTTTATAACCATAGGCTGCGCTTTTTGGCGCGGCTCCATTCTCAGGTGGGGCGGTTTTTTACCCAAATCGAGATTCACCCCGCCGCAATCATCGGCTCGGGTGTTTTTATCGACCACGGCTCCGGGGTTGTCATCGGCGAGACCGCCGAGGTAGGTGACAACTGCACCATTTATCAGGGTGTTACGCTGGGCGGCACGGGCAAGCACAGGGGCAAGCGGCACCCCACCATCGGCTCAAACGTCATGATTGGCAGCGGTGCAAAGGTGCTCGGCCCCTTTACGGTGGGCGATAATTCAAAAATAGCGGCTAACGCCGTGGTGCTGGAGGCTATACCCCCAAATTCCACCGCCGTGGGCGTTCCCGCCCGGGTGGTAAAGCAAAACGGGGTGAAGCTCTGCCCGGAGGAGCTCGACCAGGTGCATATCCCCGACCCCCTTTCGCAGGAGCTTTGCAGAATGAACATTATGCTGGAGCAGCTGGAAAAAAGGATAAAACAACTGGAATCGCCCAAGGATAAGGATAACATAGAATGAAAGCGGAGTTATATGCTCATGCTAATATCCGATTCAGGGATTAGCACTAAAACCATTGCATTCTTATGCTGCGCGGGTCGCCGCGCCCAGGTCTTTGTGCGGACAAGCAAGCACGCATCATTTTAGCGGGAAAGGCTGACGAGATATGAAGATATTTAACACCCTGACAAGAACCAAAGAGGAGTTTATCCCCATTAAAGAGGGCGAGGTGCGCATGTATGTGTGCGGACCCACCGTCTACAACTTCATCCACATCGGCAACGCGCGGCCCATCTGTGTCTTTGACACCATGCGCCGGTATTTGGAGTACAGCGGCTATCAGGTGGTGTTTGTGCAAAACTTTACCGATATTGATGATAAGATTATTCGCCGCGCCAATGAAGAGGGCACCGGCTTTTTAGGCGTCGCCGAGCGCTATATTGCCGAGTATAAAACCGACGCAAAGGGGCTAAATGTCCGTGAGGCGACCTTTCATCCCCGCGCTACCGAGAGCATTGATGTAATTATTGAGATTATCGGCGCACTGGTGGAGAAGGGCTTTGCCTATGCGGCAAACGGGGATGTTTACTTTCGCACCGACCGTTTTGAGGAATACGGCAAGCTGTCTCACCAACCGCTGGAGGAGCTGGAGGCGGGCGCCCGCATCGATATTGGCGAGCACAAGGAATCGCCCGTGGATTTCGCGCTGTGGAAGGGCGCTAAGCCCGGCGAGCCCACCTGGCCTTCGCCGTGGGGAGAAGGCCGCCCCGGCTGGCATATTGAATGCTCCGCGATGGCAAAGCGCTACCTTGGCGAGACCATCGACCTGCATTGCGGCGGGCTTGACCTGATCTTTCCCCATCACGAAAATGAGATTGCCCAGAGCGAGTGCGCATGGGGTCACCCGTTTGCCCGGTATTGGATGCACAACGAATACCTGAACATTAACAACAAAAAAATGTCAAAATCCCTTGGCAATTTCCGTACCACGCGGGAGATTGGGGAGCATTACGGGTATGAGCCTATTCGATTTATTATGCTGTCGGCCCATTACCGCACCCCGCTAAATTACAGCGAGGAGATTATCCTCTCCGCGCAGGCCTCCCTTGCGCGCCTGTATACCTGCCGTGAGAACATCGATTTTGCTCTCAAAAGCGCTGGGGAAGCCCCGCAGGCTGGGGAGGAGGCGCTGCTTGGCAGCATTCTTTCCCGCCGGGAGCAGTTTAAGGAGGCAATGGATAACGACCTTAATACCGCCGACGCGCTGGCGGCGGTGTTTGAGCTGGTTCGTGAAATTAACCTGCTTACCACCGGCACCGAGCTGGGGTCTAAGAAGGCGATAGAGGCCGCCCGCGATCTGTTCGACGAGCTGACCGGGGTGCTGGGTCTTTTGTATAACCGCAAGAAAGACGACAGCCTGGGCGCCGAGGTGGAGACACTCATCGCAGAGCGGCAGGAGGCCAGAAAGTCCCGGGACTTTAAGAGAGCCGATGAGATTCGCGACCGTCTCAAGGAGATGGGCGTTGTGCTGGAGGATACGCCCCAAGGCATTAAATGGCGGCTGGAATAGACTCCTGTGTTTTGTAATGTTAAGTCTTAAATATACTATATGGATTGTCGGAGTTACTATAACCAACCTTATACACTTCGTGAATGGTTCGGCTTTTAGGTAATCATCATCAAGTTGTTGGAACGTCGGCACCCGAGCCGACAG
Organism: Bacillota bacterium; assembly: GCA_023433405.1. Lineage (GTDB taxonomy): Bacteria > Bacillota > Clostridia > Oscillospirales > Ruminococcaceae > Acetanaerobacterium. The sequence continues at coordinate 15,077 of JAEZCT010000049.1, forward strand.
GCGGCTTACTTTTCTTGTTCGAGAAAAGTAATCAATTTAGGGTCTATCCGACAATTGTAGAAACGCACAAAGAGTGATAGAATAGATGCTGGGTGATAAAAATGATGACAAATGGATACGAAATAAGCGATGAAGCATGGAATCGAATAAAGCATATGCTACCACCAGAGAGAACAGGTAAGCCGGGCAGACC
>JAEZCT010000029.1 GCA_023433405.1 Bacillota bacterium
AGTGTATAAAAATCAAGTGAAAAGCTTTAGTTTATGGGTTTTTACTTGATTTTTATCTACACTTTTTGAGGGGATTAGTATTGGTCACAAGTCATGCTTCGTTTGCCCTTGCTTTGAGCTGGGTTCAGGGTGTCCCTGCTTCGCTTTACTAAATCGCTTACTTTTCTCGAACAAGAAAAGTAAGCCGCCTGTCGGCGCGGGTGCCGACGTTCCAACAACTTGATGATGATTACCTAAAAGCCCACCAAATCACAAAGTTTATAAAATCGGTTTTTTGATACTCCAATAAACCATAATTAAACCTTTCGTTCCTCGCCGATTCTCGCGTCGTCGGAACGATTTAAGCAGCCCTGGTACTCTACCAGCCCGATGTCGCACCCTCTGCCTATGGTAATAAGGTTGCCGCGAACCACCTTGGCCGTGGTGTTCTCAAGCGAAATCTCGTTGCCCTCTATGAGCTCTGTCTCAAGCCTTGGGGTATGGATGCCCAGGATGCTTTTAAAAAAGCCGAGCACCTGCAAGCTGGTGCGCACCTCTATCCGTTCGCCGCCAATCTCCCGCGCGCGGCTGGTGTGGGAATGCAGCTTGACTCGTATCGTATCGGCATTGAGTAAACCGCCGATGTCGAACACGCCTTCGGGCTCAAAGGTTTCAGCACTGCAATCTTGCCGCACCGAAAGGGAGCCGCCCACCGAAAGATTCTGCGCCTTTAGCCCCTTATTCACCGACACGGAGCCATACGCGGAAAAATCCCCGCAGTTTACCTCTCCTTTGATGTTGGAGGAGCCGTGAAATATCGCTTTTTTGCCGTGTAGGTCGCCATCAATTTTAGCGGAACCGCTGATTGTGATCTCCTCGCCTTTTACGCTGCCCTGCATGCTGCCGGATCCCGAAATTGACAGCTCGCGGCAAACCAGGTCGCCGCTTATTTTCCCGGAGCCGTTAATGACGACGGTGTCGTAGCTTCCGCCGCCCGCGCACCCGGAACCGTTAATCTTAATATTCCTGGCAGAGCCCTCGCTGCCTCCGGCCTCGCCGGTACCGGTAACCTTGCCCGAGCCCGTAATCTCGACGTTTTCAAAGGACGCGCCCGAAACGGAGCCCGACCCGCTGATTTTTACCGAACGGTAGCTGCCGCCCTCCACCCGTCCGGACCCGCTGATGTGAATATCCCCGTGTGCCGTGTTATCGTTTATCATAAATACCCTATCCTTTCCGCGTCAGTGTGCTTTGCACTGTACGCCGCACAACGAACCTATATGCTTATCCTTTGCTCCTTGCCGCCTATACCAGCAGCAGCTTTAATTCCTCAATCGCGGCGGCGCTTGCAATGCGCTCTATGAGCCGCACCCCTTTGTCAAAAACCACCTCGCAGGGCGGTGAAACCGCAAAGCAGGAGAAAACCCCCAGCTTGCGTATGAGATACAGCTCCCCTCCCGCCGGGGACATACCAAAGCCACCGTTTTCTCCGCCCAGCGTCTCGGCAAGCGTCCTGCCCTCATCCAGGTTAATGCAGCCCGCTAGGATGAGCTTATTGAGGATATAAAGGGTCAGCACATCCTCAAAATTCAGCACCCCGCTGAGCTGCGGTTCCTCCAGCGAATCCGAGCCGCGCCATTGCAGGTAGTTTTCGAGAACTTCCTTCGCAACAATGTTTCGTTTCATTAGCTCCTCTGCGTTCAGAGAGAGCGGGCTTTGCGCCGGGGAGAACAGCCCCGCCAGGTCATCGAGTGAAACCTCCTCTTTCATGCTCTTAATCTTGTCAATGCGCGAAAGCACCTTCTCCTTGGGCAGAAAGGTCTCCTGCCCCGTGTAGGAGGAACGCTTAATGAACCAATCGTCAGGGATAAGCCCCTTGCGCTTCCAACGGTACAGCTGCCCGTAGGAGATGCCCGTTAACTCCAGCAGGTCCTTTTTCGCAATCAGCTCCTCATCCATGTCATGATTCCCCCCTTTCAGTTATGTCTTTTTTGTCTTGCCTTTAGCATAACATAACATTGTTACGCTGTAAAGGGGTGCTTTTTATTTTTTTGTACTATTTTTTAGGCGGGTTTCAAATTATAAGACAAAGCAAAACACAAAACCGTGCGGCGCAAAGAAATTGACGCCGCACGGTTTTATATTTTTTAATCTTAACAGCTGGGATAGCTATTACTCCTCCTCTTCCATGGCGGGGAGGGATAGGGTAACCGCTGTCAGCCCGTCGGGGTCGGTGCAAAAGGTGACGGCAGCGCTGTCGCCGTACAGCAGCTTTAGCCGGGTGACAAGGTTTGTGAGGACCGAACCGAAATTCACCGACGGGGTCACCGCGCTAAGGTCTGTTAGGCGGCGCAGCTCCTCCAGCCTGCCGGGGGAAAGCGGGGGGCCGCTGTCGCGCGCGACGATAACCAGCCGGTTGCCCTGCACCAGCGCGCGCAGTTCAAAGGTTATTGCCGCATAGCGGGGGGAGGGCACGCGGTCGAGTGCATGGTCGATGAGCGGAAAGATGAGCATTCGGGGAATGCGCATCCGCTTCGCGTTTTCCTCTGCCTCCACATGGAAATGAAGGAGTGTGCGCGCATGGTTCTTGGTCAGGTCAAGGTATGCCTCGGCAAGCAAAAGGGCGTCCTTCACCGCGGCGGTCTCGCCGGAGCGCGATACATAATCAAACAGGGTGGTAAGCGCGTTGGCGGCGGCAGGCAGCTTACTTTCCGCCCCATGGATGAGAGGGGAGGACAGCACGATTACGGTGCGCCGCAAAAACATAGAGCCTGCCTGTACCTCCAGCCCAAACAGCAGCGCGGCGCTTCGCTCGTCTGCAATCTCGGCGCTTTGCTTCTCAAGGGTCTTTGCGCGTTGGGTGAGTGTGCCCAACCGGTCGGTAAGCATGTGAATCTCCGCGCTGTTGTCAAGCTGGCGCAAAGTCTTACGCCAGCCCGTGTCGCGTGCGGTGGTATCCTCCGAGAAGCGGTAAAACGGGTAGGTGAGGTAGCGGGAATACAGGTGTAAAAACAGCACGAAAAGCAGCAGTGCCAATAGGATAAACAGCGTAAGCTCCTTGCTTAGCCGGTCACTTTGCCCGGCTACAAAGGCCTTGGGCAGCAGGTGCGCCAGCTTAAAGCCGCTCAGGGGGGAATCCAAGGCCACCACCGTGTACTCCGTTCCGCCTAGTGTCGTCGAGGTGTTGCCGCGCCCAAGGGAGGCAACAAGGGCGGGACTAAGCTCTACGAGCATCCCCGGGTTTACAATATCCGGACGGTTGGTGTACAAGAGCTTGCTGTCGGGGCAAAACAGGCACAGCGCCCCCTGGGTATAGATGCTGTTTTGGGACAGGGTGTCAAAAAATATGGAATCTACCGTTAGCTCCACAACGGCAAGGGGGGTATTGCTTTGAATATCCACAATCGTGCGCGTAATTGTAAACAGTCCCTCGTTCGAACGCTTGAGCGAATGATATGGCGGCGATTTAGAGGATTCCTCAAAGCCCGGAATTTCGGTCAGCGGCGGGTTTGGCCGGATGTTTACATTGGGGGAATCTTTGGTCATGGTGTAGCGGGTGCCGCTGTTTATAATATACAGCGAGTAAGAATCAATGTCGTCGCGCGCGTAAAAATGGTTGCGCAGCAGGGTCTGCATGTAGCTGTCGTACCGGTAATCCCGGGCTTGCTTTGAGGAGATAATTGCCATAAAGGTGTCGTCATTGCGCAGGGACAGGGAATAGGTTTTGAGCGTGCCGTAATAGGTATCCAGGTCCTTGAGCGACGCGTCAATTACGGCGCGGGTGGAATCGGTGACAACGGTTTTAAAAAGCTCGCCCGCGCGGCTGCCCACAAACACCGCAAAGGCGGCAATCGCAAGGCAGGCTAAGAAAGCGGCGACCATGGTAAGCTTGCCGGAGAGTGAAAAACGGGCATTGCGATTTCGTTTCTTATGAGTCGCGTGTTTTTTGTGTCTGTGGAATAAGGGCTCCATTTTCGTCCTCCCGCGCAAAGAGCTTGTTTTGAGAATTACCGGTCAAAGATTCGGAACAGCTGATAGCGCCGAAAACAGCCGCTTGCGTGACGGACGGTTTTCTCCTAAACCCGTTTGCATTTGGTTGTCACAGGCATTTTTTGGGCGCCCGCTAATTTGCAGAAAACAACATATAAAAATGTCACAATATTGACATAAAATTTTCTGCAATTCATATACATTATACCATATATTGCTTTACAATATAACTGTTTTCCTCAAAATACAATAAAATTCAACAAAAGATTTACAACGCGCGATTTTCAAGCTATACTCAAATAGAAGGCAGTAGAACGGATATATTATTCTGCTATAGTTCCGAATAAAACAATGCTTTGCGCTGTTTTCTGGCGAAAAACCTTGCAGCATAGTCATTAAAAAGTGGAGGATTTCCATTTTAACAGGAGGGATATTATGCGGGTAAAGCAGGCGCTTTGCTTTTTGCTTGCTGCGGGGTGCTTACTGGGTATATCTGCGGGCTGTGCGGGCCAGCCGATTATGCCCTCCCAGTTTAGCTCCCCGGCGAACGGAGCAAGGACTGTTGTCCTTGATGTTATGCTAAACAGCCCTGAGCTTACCGAGCAGTACCGTGCGCTCGCAGACTCCTATCTGGCGGTGAGCGGTATCGTGAGCCTTAGGCTGGATATCCGGCAAAACGATTACCCCCAGGTGCTTAAAACCAAGCTTAACGCGGGTGACGCGCCCGACATCTTCTTAACGGGCGCCTACAAAGACAATGATATTTATGAAAGCTATGTGTATCACCTGACCAATGAGCCGTTTATTAAAGAGCTTGACCCCCAGCTGCTTAATAATGTTACGGTTAACGGGAATATTACCGGTTGTCCCTTTTTGGTGCAGTCCCATTCTTTTATATATAACAAAAGGCTGTTTCGTCTTGCGGGTATTACCGAGCCGCCCGAGACGCTTAAGGAGTACCGCGAGGCGTGTGAGGCGCTTGCGCACAAGGGATTCACCCCATTTTCCACCGGCTTTGCCGACTGGTGGGTGCTGCCGCAAATCTTTTACCCCTCCGCAAGCGATGTAAACGGCGGGGATTATGAAGGGCTGTACCAAAGCCTCAAGGATGGCTTGGCAACACCGGAACAGCTCCCGGAGTTTGCGTTCGCGCTGGATGTGATTGATTTGGTGCGGCAATACGGCGGCGAAAGCCCCATGACCTCCGATTTTGACGCCCAATGCAAGGAGTTTGCCGACGAAACGGCGGCAATTATCCATCAGGGCATTTGGGCGGAGAAAACAATATTAAAGCACAACCCGCGTATAGAGCTTGGGTACCTGCTATCCCCGCGGCTTGACGGCAAGGGGGTAATTGCGGTGGATTCCAACCTGGTCTTTCGCGTCAGCAAAAGCTCTGCGGAGCTTGAGGAAGCCCTTGGTTTTTTAACCTGGCTGTATACCTCAAAGGTCGGCAGGGAATGGTTTTCCGGGCAGGTGAGGCAGCTTTCGCCTTTTCGGGAGGGCGAGGCCGCCGATACGCCGCTTGGCAGTGAGACGCAAAAGGCGATGAGGGAGGGTGCAGCCGCCCCATGGTGGATATTTGACGCCCCGGCCGAAATCGAGCATTCCTTGGGGCAGCTTTTGCAGTCTTACGCGGCGGGGCTGACCGCCAGACCGGAGGTCTTTGCCCGCATGGAACAGCTTTTTTCCGCCCGGGATAACCCGGCAAACTTTGGGGTGTCACCACCTGATATCATTAAAGAGGACCCCCAGGGGTAGCAAGGCAGGGAAGTGTGCTCTCATTGTCGCAATATAGGAGGGGTGCCGTATGCAGATTCGCCGGTTGTTTGAGATGGTATACCTGTTAACCCAGCGTGAAAGTATGACAGCGGCGGAGTTTGCTGAGCGTTTTGAGATATCGGTGCGCACCGTATACCGAGACATCGACCTGTTAAGCGGTGCCGGCATACCCATTTACGCCAGCCGCGGTAAGGGTGGGGGAATCCATCTGCTAAAGGATTTTATGCTGGAGCGCTCCCTGCTTTCGGAGCGGGAGCAGAATGAGATTTTAGCAAGCCTTGAGAGCGTAACCGCCCTGAACGCGATGGAGGCGGAGCCGGTGCTTACAAAGCTTGCGGCGCTGTTTCGCAAAAAGCCGACGCATTGGCTGGATATTGACTTTTCGCACTGGGGCGGCGGTACGGCAGACCGCGCGCGGTTTGAGCTGCTTAAACAGGCCATCCTCAGTTGGGGGGTCGTCACCTTTGACTACTACGGCATCTCCGGGCAAAAGACCACCCGGGCAGCGGAGCCGCTCCGCCTTCTGTTTAAGGGGCTGGGGTGGTATTTGTATGCTTACTGCCGCACCCGCGGCGCTTACCGGCTGTTTAAGGTAGGCAGAATGAAAAACCTAAGTCTGACGGGAGAAAGCTTTGCGGAGCGGGATTATTCCGCTGCCTATGAGGATGAGGAGCCTATCTTTTACAGCAAAACCACGGCGGTGGTGCTAAGGTTTAATAAAAGCCTTGCCTTTCGCGTTTACGATGAGTTTGACGAAAACCAGGTAGCTTTAAACGAAGACGGCAGCTTTACCGTAATGACCGAGCTGCCTCTGGGAGAATGGTCATATGGCTACCTTCTGTCGTATGGAGAAAACGCCGAGGTGCTGTCCCCCCTTTTTTTGCGGGAAAGGCTGGCGGAAATTGCGCAGCAAATTTGCCAAAAATACGAATAACAGCTTATACGCAATGATTTAGCCCAAAACCGCCACTGTATCTATGGGTGGGGCAGTCAGCCCCACGCTACAGGAAAGAATGAAGAAAGGCGGAACGCAAATGCTTAAGAGGGCTTTTATTTTATTATTCGCCGTTATGCTGCTGGGCGGCTGCGCCCCACAGCGCGAAACGGTAGTATTTACAGGCGAGATTATGGAGATTGCGGAGAACGGGATACTCGTATCCACACAAGACCTTGAGGGTACCGACCAGATCTATGCCTGGTATGATAAGGATATGGAGCCGGTTGGCTTTGACCTGTTTGTTGGGCAAAAGGTTAAGGTCACCATTTGGCCGGAGATTCGCGAGAGCTACCCCCCTCAGGCGACAGCGGTAAAGCTGGAGGAGATTTCGGGTTGATATGCGCTTTGCAAGCCCAACCGATAGCCGGTTAATTTGTCGAAAACGAGCCGTTTGTGAAGCCAGAAGGCAAACCGGCTCGTTTTATTATTGTGAGGGTCTCTGGGGATAATGAACTTCGTGAAATGGTCGGTTTTTAGGGAATTATCATCAGATTGTTGGAGCGTCGGCTCCCGCGCCGACAGGCGGCTTACTTTTCTTGTTCGAGAAAAGTAAGCAAAAGCGAAGCAGGGACATCACTCATACTTCAACGCGTTTAAAAAATTCAGTTATTTTAGTACAGGGCTGCGCCGCGCAGCTTTAAATAGTAACGGAAGGAGCAGAGCCTTTCGGGTACCGGTGCGCCGGGTGGGGAAGGCTCGAAAACCGCTATGGGTTGTCTTGGTAATATGTTATGGTTCTTATTCGGCGGGGTGTGGCTGGGTCTTGGTTGGATATTGGAGGGCATTTTGTGGTGCATAACCATTGTGGGCATTCCCGTAGGGATGCAATGCTTTAAGTTTGCCCAGCTTTCTTTTTTCCCGTTCGGCAAGGAGGTTCGGTACGGCGGCGGTCCGGTGTCTCTGCTGCTTAATATTGTTTGGATTGTCGTAGGCGGTATTCCCCTTGCGCTCGGCGCGGTTATCCTCGGCTTTTTATTCTGCGTCACGATTATTGGCATACCCTTTGGGGTGCAGTGCTTTAAGCTTGCAAAGCTTGCTATGATGCCCTTCGGCGCATCGATTGTATAATTTTTTCGTGATACATGGGTTGGTTAGAAGAATACGCCACAGAAAAAATGCAACGGGCTGGCACCTCTAAGGTGACAGCCCGTTGCACCGCATTGCTGCTTGTGATTCGGAAGAAATATGAATAGGAGGCAGAAAGCTTACCGGAGGGGAAATACCGCGTCCTATTTTAACGCGACCGCCTCGCGCTCCTTGGACGGCGCCGCCGTCTCCTCTTTTGGCTTGCCGGCACCAGCCGTCTCCACGGTAATGCGGGAAAGCCTTGCTCGGCGCTGATAGGCAAAGGCACAGATAGCAGAGGTAAGCGGCGACACAAGCACAAGCCCGATACAGCCCACAAAGGTGTGCAGTATCTCGGAGGCTATGGTTTTGGAGTTAAAAATATTCATCACCGGCGTACCCTGTGCCATGTACACCATCATCACTGATATATAGCTGCCCATATAAGCGAGCAGCAGCGTCGTCGTTTGGCTGCCTACCACCGATTTACCGATTGTAAGACCGGAGGCAAAAAGCTTGCGCTGGGAAATGGAGGGGTTGTTGTTTACAATCTCATCGAGTGCCGAGGATATATCAACGGCAAGGTCCAGGATTGCGCCGGAACAGGCCAGGTAGATGCCCGCCTGAAAGATTCCCGTCAGGTCAAGGTACTCATAGCCCGCGTATAGCAGCGACTCCGACCACTGCATGACCACACCGCTAATGCCGAACACCCGCCCCCAAAATATGGCCAGCAGGCAGGTGACCAAAGAGCACAGCACAGCGCCGGCTATCGCCGTATACGCCTTTAGGGTAAAGCCCGCCACCAGCAAAAGCGTTGTGACGGTTATGAGGTTACCCACCACGAGCGCTACCCATATGGGAGGATACCCCTTTAGCATGAGTGGAATAAGCACCTTCCAGATGCTTAAAAACGCTATGGCAAAGGAGAGCAGGGTTCGAGCCCCTGTAAAGCCCGAAAACAAAATCATACACGCCGCAAACACGGCTATGAGCAAAAGCTCCTTGGTAATGCGGTAATGGTCCACCATGTTTGCAAAAATAATGCGGTTATCCGCATCCCGCTCCAGCAGTACCCACGCCTGCTCTCCCTCAAGAAAAACCTTGTCAAACTCCATTTTTCCGGTGTAGAGATTGGTGGCGTCCACTGTTTCCCCTTTATGCTCGCCGCTTTCGATGACAATGGTGCAGGACTGCGCGCCCTGGCGGATTAACCCTGTACTGTAGCTTCCCGAATTGTTCACCGCAACCACGGTTGCCCTAACACCCTCGGCATTTAGGTATATCTGCTTCTCAAAGCCGCTGGGCATCACCGCAAGCACAATAAGCATTGCGATAAATACAAGAATAAACACCGCTTCCTTGCGGTTTATTTTTTTTAGCAACTTATTTCGCACTGTATCGGTCCTTTCCGATGGGAAAATATTGCGGGAAAACGGGCCGGACGGCTCCGACCCGTTTTCGCCGTTTTTCACGTCCGAAATATATGAAGGTTCGTGGAACAGGCTTATGAGCACATCCGCTCATGTCATTTCGGGTCTAGGCCATGTGCTTTCATGACGTCCTATGCATTTTTCATTTAGGCCTGCCCTTTATGGATAAGCCGTATTACAGCCCACACACCTCAACCAGCTTACTAAAGATATCGGTGTTGTCGTAGGAGCCGCCAAACAGCTCGCTGCCGCTTCCTGTGGCATACACAGGCACCGGAGTTCCGGTGTGGGCGTAAGAGGTCCAGCCAATGCCCGCCTTGTTGTTAATGATATGGGTAAGTGTTACCGAGAACGGGTCGTAGGTGCCGTACAGCAGTGCAACTTCTTCTCCCTTGGCTCTCTCCTCGGCAGGCTTCATGGACTCGGCAAAGCCGGATTCGAGCTTTTTATACTCAAACTCGGTCATCACATAGTTTTTGTTGGCCTCCACCTGTGCGTCGGGGTCTGAGGGTGCTATCAGACCAAAATTGTCCTTGATGATGGGGAGTACATCCGCAAGTGCCAGCTTGGGGTTTGCGGTTTTCATCTCACCAATGAGTGTGTCAAACGCCACATAGGACATCTTCTGCTTGCTGAGGATGTCAAACGCGGTGTTATAGCCGGTTGCGGCGTAGCCAATAGTCATACCGCCGGTTTCATGGTCGCCTGTTACCAGAATCAGTGTTTCATCGGGGTGCTGGTTCGCAAAATTTACCGCCACCTGAATGGCGTCTTCAAAACCGATGGTATCGGTAATGGTGCTTAGCGCATCGTTTGCATGACAGGCCCAGTCAATTTTGCCCGATTCACACATCATAAAAAAGCCGCTGTCGTTATCCATTACGTCAATGCCCTTGGTGACATAGTCGGCAAGGGTCAGGTCGCCGGACTTGTTATCGATGGTATAAGGCAGCGCGCCGCTGTCCTGTGTTATGGGGGATACGGCGTAAACCTTGCCCGCTGAGGCGTCTAGTGCCATAATGTCTTCCTTGGTTTTTACAATCTTGTAGCCCTTGGAAGCGATGATTTCATAGGCATCCTGCTTATCCTTGTCTTTGCCGGTATTCTGGCTTACGGTGCCGCCGCCGAAATAATCGAACCCGCTGTCGGCCAGCTGAAGGGCGATATCGTAATAATCGTTTCTTGATGGGACATGCGCGTAAAACGCGGCGGGGGTGGCGTGGTTGATGGTTACGCTGGAAACAATACCAATCTTCTTGCCGGCAGCCTTGAGCTTCTCCGTAATGCTCTCGGGCGCGGTGGTCTTATCCACCTCAAGACCGAGAACGCCGCTGTGAGTCTTAACCCCGCAGGAGATTGCTGTGGCGGTGGAAGCGGAATCGGGGCAGAACGAGGTGGAATCGTGCGTGGTGGCTACGCCGGATACAGGGAACTGTGTAAAGTTGAGGTTTTTTGTGGCGACCTCACCCGAGGTGTTGTTGCCAAGGTAAACCTGCGCAGCGTTTACCTGTACATGGCTCATGCCGTCGCCAATAAACAGAAATACATATTTGGGTGCCTTTGCTTTTACAACCGGAGCTACGCTAACCGTCTCAGAGGACGCGGGAGCCTGGGGAACCGTCGCGGTGGAATCGCAGCCTACCAGAACACTGGCGAGCATAACCACGCACAGCACCAGAGCCAGCCATACCTTCTTCTTCATTTTACATTCTCCTCCACATGCTTTTGTTTTAGACTGACCAACCGTACCTTGCCCTGTGTTTTACCTTATGTCACGGTGCGTCACCATCAGGGCTTACTGTATGGGTGTTTACGATAGGTTAACGCTTATAATTATAAGCGCGGCGGGTAAAATCCAAAGCAGTACATCGTAAACCGGACCTAAAATCTCGGTGGAGAGGATATAAAATATTGGTAATCACAGCTGTTTGATAGGGAATCATAACGTAAGGAGTAACCCCTTGCGCATAACGCAAAACCGCACAGCGGCGTGAAACACTGCCGCTGTGCGGTTTTGCGTTATGGTTGTTTAATACTCGAATTTCGTTAACGAAAGCGGATTCTTATCCGCACTGCCTATTCGCCGTCGTAGTAACCCACCTGCTGCGATATAGGGAACAACAGGCGTTTGCCCATGCCAAAGATCCCTGCCTTATCGGAATCGGGATAAAACACAACCTCCAGGTCATGCATTACATCAAAATCGGCATAAACCAGCGTTTCGGTGTCGGATGTGTTTGTGAGCTTGTGCGCGCCCGCTTCATTGCTTGGGAAGTAAAGAAAATCCCCCGCGGTAACCGTCCGCTCCCCCTGCGGCGACCGTAACAGCCCCTTTCCGCTGAGAATATAGAACACCTCCTCATTCTTCAGGTGGTAGTGGTAGGGCACCGCGGCCTTGCCCGGCGGCACCTCGTAGATGGACACGTTCATTTTTTGAGAATCCTCATTGCCCACAATCACCTTTTTATTGCACTCATAGCCCGGGTGATCCTCTTTATGGATGCACTGAGCTGTTTGCGCATTTCTGATAAACGCCTCTCCACTCATATGATTCGCTCCTTTAATAAATTTAACTTTTTATCGGCTAATAGCCGCCGGTTCTTTCTCGGCCTTCTGTAAGCTCCCTTGCAGCCGAAGCGCGGAGAATAACAGCGGCGCGCCCACGGTAATCCACAGACCCATTACAAAGTAACGCAAAAAGTCATAAATGGGCGCGTGGGGCAATACCAGCTTGAGCCCCTCCTTTATTGCCATAACAATCGCCATGCCAACCGCGAATTTAACGACCCTTTTCCAAACCGGCGCCTTTGTCTCAAACCGGATAAAGGTTGACTCCGCCCAATATCCCACCAAAAAACCGCCGAAGGTTCCCGCTGTTTTTACAAGGTCGCCATAATCGCTCCACACAAGCACTGCCGCCAGCGTGGGAATCAGCAGCAGCATAGGCAGCCAGCGGAGGTTTTTGCGCTCCACATACGCTAACGCGAGGTCGGCAAGCAATACCGACACAATGCCAAACACGATGCCGCCCAATACATCCACAGGCCAATGCACGCCCAGATACAGCCTGGATACCCCCACCAGCAGCACAAGCACACTGCCGGCCGCGTATATCCACCATTTGCGCAGCTGCCTCATAACAGATACCATAAAGGAGGCTATGCTTTGGGTATGCCCGCTGGGAAAGGAGGAGCCGGTGGCGGTCTCTACCCGCAGGCTGCGAATGCCCTTAACCCCGATGGGGCGCGGCGCGTTCACAAGCCCTTTGATGACCCCGTTGACCATGCTGCTAAATAAAAACGCAAAGGAAAGCCTGTAGCCAAACCGTTTATCCACGCACCAGTACACAAGCGCCAGCACGACGACATAAAAGGTTTCCTCCCCCAGCATGGTGGCAAGCTGAAAGAACCCGTCAAAAAAGGGGCTTGCAAAGCTCTGAATGAACTGAATAATCTCCATGATATTCCTCCTTGTTTTATGGCTTATTTGAGCTGCTACAAAGACGTTGACGCATAGGCTTATTACCTGAACGCTAATACTAATATCCAGCTCACAAGTATGGTTCATTGGAGTATCCAAAAGTCGATTTTATAAGCTTTGTGAGTTGGTCGGCTTTTAGGTAATCATCATCAAGTTGTTGGAACGTCGGCACCCGCGCCGACAGGCGGATTACTTTTCTTGTTCGAGAAAAGTAATCAAAAGCGAAGCAGGGACACCCTGCACCCAGCTCAAAGCAAGGGCAAACGGAGCATAGCTAGTGAGACGAAGGACCTTCGGCGCAAGCGCGTAAAGCTCAGTGGGGTAGCTGCGTTACGCGCTTGCGAAAATGATAAATAATTTTTTGCGAAAATTATTTATCATTTTTACCCTTCGGCAAAATCCTGGTGCCTCGCGTATTTTGCCCTTGCTTTTCGCCCTGGTCTGTAGTTCTTCCTTTTT
>JAEZCT010000027.1 GCA_023433405.1 Bacillota bacterium
GCAGAATGCACTGGGTACTTTGACCGATGAACGCTTCGCGCAGCTTTCAAGGGAATATGAATCCGAGCAGATGGAGCTTGCGGAAAAGATACGGCAGTTACAGTCTGTGCTAAACAAAAAGCATGACAGCCTTATGAATGCCGGGAGTTTTCTAAAGGTGCTTTCAGGGTACAAGGGTGTGACAGAGTTGACGGAATCGCTCCTGCGTGAACTTATCGAGAAGATTGTGGTTTGGCAAGCGGAAGGCACCGGAAAGTCCCGAACGCAGAAAATTGATATCTATTGGAAGTATGTCGGGTTGTTGCCCGACAAATAAAAAACACTTTAAGCTTCGCTATAGGTAGGGTTCTCATGAGCCGATTATTGACGAGGAAACCTTTCGCAGGGCGGGGATGATGATTGCCAGCCGAACCAACACCCGTTCCCGCACCCACGAATTTTTGCTCAAGGGCTTAATCTACTGCCATGAATGCGGATATCCGCTGGGGGTTTTGGAACGGACGCTGGCAGGGGGCAGAAAGGTGCTCTACTTCGTTTGCCGAACCTATCAGCGCTTTACGACCGAGCGAAAATGCACCTGCCACTGCACACGCGTGGATACCATCACCGAGGCGGTGCTTGAGAAGGTCCGGGCAATCTGCATGGCGTATCTTGACCGCGAAATCTGCGCCAATCAGGTCAAATCCTTATCCCAAAAGACGACGAATAAGGTAAATATCGAAGACGAAATCAAGCAAGCGGAGCAACAATTCACCAAGCTCACCGCCCACCTTGACAAGGTCTACAACGACAAGCTCACCGGGACACTGGATGAAGCGGATTTTCAGCGGATATATGACCGCATCAAGCAGGAACGGGCTGCATTGCAGGATAGATTGAAGTCACTTAAAATCTCCGAGAAAAAAGGCTCCGCGCCCGAACTGGATGCAGAGCAGCTGATTCAAAGCTTCATCGACAGTGTGGACACAAACAAGGAGCTGCTGGTCAGCCTCATCTCCCGCATCGAGCTTAGTGAGGAAAAAGAAGTCACCATTCACTTTCGCTTCAAGGAATTGAATCATTCTCTAGAGAATGATATTATTAATTTCTAAATATTTCTAATTTCAGCGTCCGAATGTATCCCGCATCGAAAAAAAAGCGCTACTTGTATTGCGAAGGCATCTTGACAATTAGTTATAGCAATACTAACCGATTTGAAAGAGATAATAATGAAGTGAAAAGCTTTAGTTTATAGTTTGTATCAGCAGTTCTACACTATTTAATACTATTATCCGATAAAAGTATAAGAAAGATTGGTATTCCATATACTCATTTTGTTGCGCATATCCATTCATTCATTCTAAACTTCACGGCGAAATCCTACCACTTTTTACGCGACGCCGCAAAAACTCAAAGCCCGCCCCCTTAAAAAGTGGGCGGGCTTGTGTTTTAAAAAAATTATAAACGTAAAAACCGTATAGCGGCAAAGGATTTGCCGCTATACGGTTTTTCATGAGCGACTAAAACTAATTTCCTTAAAAAATGTAGAATTGTATACCCATTTAATCGTTTATCAGTATAACTGTTTGCTTGCAATGGTTTTAGCGAAATTAGGTTCTGCTTTATTTACCCGGCCTTACCCGTGCAAAATCTGTTCTGGCTACAAGGCTAATCAGCCATTTTACCGCCAAAATCAGCAGCAGTGCGGCGACGCCTACGAGCACAATGGTTCCACCGGGCTTGAGCCGCCTGTAATATGAGATAGTAAGCCCCGAAAGGGTAAACAACATGGCAAAGCCAACCGAATACCACACCGTCTGCTTATAGCTCTTGCTAAACTGCATGGCACACGCTACGGGAACTACCATCATGGAGGAAACCACCAGAGCGCCGACTGTCCGGGCAGCCACAGAGACGGTGACCGCGGTAAGAATGGTAAAGATAAAATTAACAGTCCTTACCGGTACCCCCGCAAGACGGGCGGCACGCTCATCAAACGCGACGTAAAAGAGCTCCTTGTATAGTAATAAAAAGGATAGCAGAACCGCAAAGCTGATGATTAAAACCATAGTCAGCTCAAAATCACTAATGGCGACGATACTGCCAAATAAGAAGCTGTTAAAGCCCGCCGCGTTGTCCACCAGCCCCGAAAGCACGCCCGCGAGACCGATGCCCGCGCTCATGACAATGGCAATCGACAGCTCGGCGTAACGCGGAAGCCTCTTGCGTATTGCCTCTATGCCCAGTGCGGCAAGCACGCATACCGCCACCGCCCCGAGCACGGGGTTAACGCCAAGCAACAGCCCCGCGGCAACACCAGATAGCGAGCTGTGCGAGAGCGCGTCGCCAATCATAGAAAGGCGCTTGAGCACCACGATAACGCCGATACAGGGGACAATTGCCGCAAGCAATGCCCCTACCAAAAACGCGCGGCGCATAAACTCATAATCAAAAATATCCATGCTCTTTATGCACTTCCTTCCCATCGGGATGCGTATGCTTGTAAAAAAGCTCCCGCTCCAGCTGGTCCCGCTTCAGCTCCACCATCGATCCGTGCTCCAGACACAGCGTGCGGCTTGTATAGGGCGCCGCCCGCGCCACGTCGTGGGTTACCATAACAACGGTAAGCCCATTTTTTTTGTTTAAGCGCGCTAAAAGCTCATAGAGCGAGGTCGTTGATACGGCATCCACACCGGTGGTCGGCTCGTCCAACAGCATAAGAGAGGGGCTTGCTGCCAGCACGCGCGCCAGCATTACCCGCTGCTGCTGCCCGCCGGACAGGTTGCCAATCATCTCCCGCGCGTAATCCTGCATGCCAACCTGCTCCAATGCCTCCATTGCGGCGAGGGTGTGCTCCTTTTTTATGGGGCGAAGAAGCCCAATCCGGGCATACAGCCCAGCCCGTACAATCTCGAGAACGTTTGCCGGAAAACCGGAAAGAGAGCCTGCGGCATTTTGAGGCACATAACCAAGCCTGCTCCAACCGCGAAAGTGGGAGATATCCTCTCCCAAAAGGCGTATTGTACCCTTATCCGGTGGCAGCTCCCCCAGCAATAGACGCAGCAGCGTGCTTTTTCCGGTACCGTTTGAACCAATTAACGCGGCAAAATCACCCTGCATTATTGAAAAGCCAATACCATCCAATATCGGCTCTGCGGTATATCCAAAACTTAGCCCTTCCACCTCTATTGCCTTTTGCATCCTTTTGACCAAGCCTTTCCTTCGGAAAAACAGAACTATGCTTTGCAGAAATACCTCTGTAAAGCATATGCCTGTATTGTTGTCATTGTTGTCTGCGTAGATGTATAATCCTGCGCGCATAGCTTTCCTCTAGCCCGCGATTGGTATTACTGACCCTCCACCAGCGCTTTCAGATTAATGCGCATGACTGAGAGGTAATCGTCCCCGGCGGCAGCCTGCTCTTTGGTCAGAGATTCTACTGGGCTGAGAACCGCAACCTTAGCTCCGGTTTCTCTGGAGATTGTCTCCGCAACCTTTGGGCTTGCAAGCTCCTCAAAATAGATGGTTTTCACGTTGTTTTCTCTGCAAAACCGAATAATTTCCACCATGCGAGCCGCATCAGGCTCGGAATCGGGGGTTAGTCCCTCCACAGCCATCTGAGTCAGTCCATATTCGTGGCATAGATAGCCAAACGCCTGATGAGATACCACAATGGTCTTGCTTGGCAGTGCGGCGACAGCTTCGGTAAACTCTTTATCCAGCTTATCAAACTCCGCGGCGTACTTCGCATAGTTTTCCTCATAATAGGTCGCATTATCGGGGTCGGCGGCGACCAGCGCGTTTTTGATGTTCTCCATCATCTGCTTTGCGCTGCGAATACCTACCCATACATGAGGATCCAAGCTGTGTTCTTCATCCTCATGCTCTTCGGTATGCTCGTCCTCGTCCTCGTCGTGATGATGGTGCCCCTCTATCAGTTCAATGCCATGCGAGGCCTCGACATGAATCAGGTCTTTGTTTTGAAGGGAGGAAAGCACCTTATCCGCCCAGGACTCCATTCCAGAACCATTATAGATGAAAACATCCGCTTTTTCAAGCCCGGCAATGTCAGCGGCGGTAGGCTCCCAGTCGTGCGCCTCGGTGCCTGCGGGCATCATATTGGTAAGCTTAATGCGGTCGCCGCCTACCTTTGCGGCAAAATCGTACATGGGGTAAAAGCTGGCATAAACGCTCAGCTTACCGACTTCTTCTAAAATAGACTGCCCGGATGAGGCGTTTGCCGGGGTCTGGGAGGAGGCCTCCGGCGCAGCTTGCGTGGCGCAGCCTGCCGCCAACGACAACACGAGGGCGGCCGTGAGGGCCGCCGTGATTTTTTTAAGCGTGGACATATTCATTCTCCTTATTGTTTACGCGCTGTTCTTATGCTAATCCCGCTCTAAAACGTGAAAATAAAACGGATTGACTTAAATAATAAACCGCGCGGTGGTAATACTTCACGCTGCCGTGCGGTCTTTTATTTTTGATTCTGCTTAGATCGGGTTTAGTATCGTAACAGTCCTAGCCTCTTCCTACTTGCAAATGCAAATACTTTGCAACTGCATGGATAATTATAGAATCTACAATATCATTTGTCAAGCTTTTTTATCCCGCGCAAGCGGTACGGTTTTTCTTGGAATTTTCAGTATAAACAGCCGATATGATAAATCACACACAAAAATTCAACTCATTTGTGCCAATTCTATTGATTAATGCATACAAATCATGCTAAAATTAGACCATTACGTTTTCGTAATTTTGCAGTATCAATGCAATATTCGATATTCTGTTATCGTATGCAATCCTGTTATCCTCCAGCAAGCAATTATTCCGACTTTAAATAAAAGGCATAACCGGGTTTTATGCCCGACATAAGTATTTTCTGAGGAGGAACGGGACTCTATGAGCACAACCGGACTCAAGGATGCCAATTTTTCTGATTTAATCAAGGAACTGCAGACATCCTATCAAAACATCCTTAAAATTGAAAAAAGCATTGAAGAAATTTCCACACACACGAAGCTTCTGGCTCTTAATTCCGCCATAGAGGCAGCCCATGCTGGTGCTGCCGGTAAAGGCTTTGAAGTGGTGGCAAAGGAGATTAAACGCATCGCGGAAAAAAGTCTTGCCGCCAATCAGCAAAGCGTATCGCTAATTACCGACATTGAAAAAAAGATGCAGATGATAATTGCCACCCGGATTGCGGATGTGGCCTATGACGTTATGGACAAGATTGAGCGCAATTTGTTTGAGCGAAACTGTGACGTTCAGGCCTGGGCAACATTTGATAAGGTGCGTCTGTTTTTGGAGACCCTCGACGAGCGGGATCACAAGGAGGTTTCGGCGCTTCTTAAAAACATCGTACACATCCACGAGGTGTATTACGATGTTTTTTTGGCGGATCTGGCTGGAAAGGTGGTTGCCGCCGGGATGGAGCAATCCCTGGTTGGTAAGGATGTCTCTAAAAAGAACTGGTATATGGAAACCGTGCGGTCTCAATCCGTTACCGTATCCGACCTGTATTATTCCGATTCGGTCAAAGGGTATACAGTTGCGTACAGCTGTCCCGTTAGAAACACTGCGGGTGAGATGCTTGGAATATTCTCCACACGCTTTAACTGGAGCTTTGTGAGCGATATTATTGAAAACGCCAAGGTCAGCCCGGAGGGTGATATCGTGGTTATCAACGAGCTTGGCAAGGTTATTTTATCCAAAAACGACAAGGCTATGATGAATAAGGATCTAACTAGCATGGGAGCCACAAAACAGGCAGTGGGCGGCAACCCCTACGGTTATGTTATTGAGAAACAAAAATATGGAAATATTCTGGTGACCGGCTTTGCCCACTCCCGAGGGTATAACGCCTACAAAGGAAAAGGCTGGTCGGTTCTATCGTGGGAAAATATGGAGTAGCGAGGTAGCGGCACCAGGATAAATAGACAGGGGATGGGCAAAACTGCCTATCCCCTGTCTATTATTTTATTTACTTTTAATACGGGAACAACACGCCAAGGCTTCTATCGCCCATGCAAACTGTTTCTTCCGTTATTTTTTTGTTATCTTTGTACGCGTCCCGAGCCGTCTCCGCCAGCCAGAGCGGTGACCTCCGCAACCGAGACATGGTTAAAGTCGGTCTCAATCGAGTGCTTGAGGCAGGAAGCGGCGGTTGCAAACTCAATTGCCGCCTTGGAATCGTAGCCCTCGGACAGCGCGTAGATTAAGCCTGCGCCAAAGCTGTCGCCGCCGCCTACACGGTCAACGATGCGCACGGCATAGCTTTTGGAGAAATGATAGTCCTTGGAGTCATACAGCATTGCCGCCCAGTCGTTGTCACTGGCAGAAATGCTGGTACGCAGGGTGATGGCGACGTATTTGCTGCCAAAACGGTCGGCAAGCTGCTTTGCCACACTCTTATAAGCGCCGTGGTCGAGCTTGCCGCTGTCTACGTCGGTGCCTGCCGCCTTGATGCCGAACACCTTGTCGGCGTCCTCCTCATTGGCGATGATAACATCCACATAGGGCATAAGCTCGCCCATGGTCTTGCCCGCCTGCTCGCTTGTCCAGAGATTCTTGCGGAAGTTCAGGTCGCAGCTGACGGTAATCTTTTTCTCTTTCGCCTTTTTGCACGCCGTCAGGCAGATGTCGGCAACATTCTGGCCCAACGCCGGTGTGATGCCGGTAAAATGGAACCATGTGCAGTCCGCAAAAATCTTATCCCAGTCAAAATCCTCTTGCTTTGCCTCTGCAATCGCCGCGCCAGCGCGGTCATAGATGACCTTGGACGGACGCTGACTCGCTCCCTTCTCCAGGAAGTAGATGCCCACACGGCTGCCGCCGCGGGTGATGAGCGAGGTGTCTACCCCAAAGCGGCGCAGGGAGTTCACGGCGGACTGTCCTATTTCATGCTTGGGGAGCTTTGTAACAAAAGCGGCGTCTAGGCCGAAATTGCTCAGCGAAACCGCGACATTCGCCTCGCCGCCACCAAAGGTGGCGCCCAGCTTATCCACCTGCACAAAACGATAGTAGCCCTCGGGGGCAAGGCGCAGCATGATCTCGCCAAATGTAACTATTTTACCCATTGTAAATATTTCTCCTTGTTATACTAATTATTGTTGGTTATTTTTGTAACAGATGTACCGCAAAGCCGCCGATTTCTTCGGAAAGGTAGATTGCGACCATCTGATTTTTTGCGTTATATTTGGCGGTATCCTCGTCAAACCTGGCACCCATAAACTTAAGGTAACGGATGGCGCGCTCGATGCTGTTGGTGCGAATGGCGATATGCCCCTTTTTGCCGAGGTACGGGGTCTTCATCACCTCTACCGCAGAACCGGCAAAGATAGAACTCGAGCCCACCTTTTTGGTAAACGCGAACAGGTTTTCAAAGGTACCCGCAATCGTGTCCGGGTTCTCATCCTTTTCGGGGTTAATGCCAATATGCGCAAGCTCAAAGCCCAGCATGGTAGTAATTGCCTCGCGGGAAAGTGCCTTGATTTCGTCAAAGCGTCCCTCGTTAATAAGCTCCTCCTTGACCATCCAGCTGCCGCCACATGCCAAAACCTTGGGGAAGGAGAGATAATCCATCAGGTTCTTGGGGTTAATGCCCCCGGTGGGCATGAACTTAACGTTCGTATAGGGGGCCGCCATTGCCTTGATCATGTTAATGCCGCCCGCCTGCTCGGCGGGAAAGAACTTGACCACGTCAAGGCCAAGCTCCAGCGCGGCCTCAATATCGCTGGGGTTTGCGCAGCCGGGAACAATGGGAATGCCCTTGCTCACACAGTGGCGCACCACCGTGGGGTTTAAGCCGGGGCTGACGATAAACTTTGCCCCTGCCTCAATGGCTTCATCCGCCTGCTTTGTGGTCAGCACGGTGCCGGCTCCCAGCAGCATGTCGGGGAGCGCCTTGGCGATGAGCGCAATTGCCTCCTTGGCACAGGCGGTGCGGAAGGTAACCTCCGCCGCCGGAATTCCTCCGTCGAACAACGCGCGGGCAAGGGGCACCGCGTTTTGGGGATCGTCAATTTTAATAACCGGAACTATACCAATTGCTGCAATGTCGTTGATAATTGAATTCATAATTTTCTCCTGTCTGGCAAGCCATCCGCCATCAACAGCGATGGGTTCGCCGTTTTCATATCCTAAGCATACAAGGCGCTACCCGGTATGCAGGGAAACTAACCTGCGGTCTTTGGCTTAATCAGTTTATTTTATTTTTACAGGCCGCCGCGACCTGTCGGCTGATAAAGAAGTACTACCGGATGTCGGCGGCAGGCACATGATCCATATCGTCAAACTCCTGGTTTTCGCCCACCATACCCCATATAAAGGTGTAGTTTGTGGTGCCGACCCCCGAGTGAATGGACCAGCTAGGGCTGATAACCGCCTGCTCGCTGTGCATGACAATATGGCGGGTCTCGCTCGGCTCTCCCATCATGTGAAATACCGCGCCATCCTTGGGCAGGTCGAAATAGAGGTAAACCTCCATCCTGCGCTCATGGGTGTGGCAGGGCATTGTGTTCCAGTTGCTGCCCTTTTCCAGCATGGTCATACCCATGCAGAGCTGGCAGGTCTTTAATACCGCCGGATGCAGGTACTGATAGATGGTGCGGCGGTTGCAGGTTTCGGGCGCGCCCAGCGGGCGGGGATTAGCCTGAGAGATGCTGATTTTGCGGCTGGGATAAGTGGTGTGGGCCGTGGCGGAGTTGATGTAAAATTTGGCGGGATTCTTTTTATCCACGCTCTCAAAGGAGAGCTCCTTTGCGCCCATACCCACATAAAGCCCGTCGCGCGCACCCAGCTCGTAGGCCGTATCATCCACCGTGACCCGACCCGGACCGCCGATATTTATGACACCAAGCTCACGGTGGTCAAGAAAATGCTCACAGGCAAGCTCCTTGGAGCCTTCGAGCCTTACGGCCTTTTTTACCGGCATTATGCCGCCCGCTATTATGCGGTCGAAGTGGCTGTACACCAAGAGCGCCTCATCCTCTTCAAACAGCACGGGGATCAGGTATTCCTCCCGCAGCCGGTCTGTGGTGTAATGCTTCGCGTCCTGCGGGCCGCTGGGGTGCCGTACCTCAAGTTTCATGTTTGCTTCCATTCCTTTCTATCGTGAAAAACGGGGGAACCGCTCTTTTGAGTATTATTTCATCAACATTTTAAGCGTTTAAAATGCCCTAAAGATCAAAGCCAAAGTAACGCGCGGCGTTGTTGTAGGAGATATCCCGCACAAGGCTGCCAAGATAGGCAAGGTCACTTGGATATTCGCCGTTTTCTACCAGCGCGCCGATGAAGTTGCACAGGATGCGCCGGAAATATTCGTGACGGGTGTAGGATAAAAAGCTGCGGGAGTCGGTGAGCATCCCCACAAAGTTGCCCAATACGCCGCTTTGCGAAAGGGCTGTAAGCTGCGCAAGCATCCCGGGCTTGGTGTCGTTAAACCACCACGCGCTGCCGTGCTGCAGCTTGCCCTGAGCGCCGCCCTGAAAACAGCCCATCAACGAGCAGATGGCCTCGTTGTCGTAGGGGTTTAGGGAATACAGGATGGTTTTAGGCAGGCTGTCCTCTTTGGCCAGCGCATCCAAAAACTGCGCGAGCTTATCCAGCCGCGTGTCGGTATAGATCGTGTCATAACCGGTATCCGGCCCGAGACGTTCAAACATGCGAGTGTTGTTATCCCGGCGGCAGCCAAAATGCAGCTGCATGACAAACCCGTTTTTGGCATATTCGCGACCAAGATACAGCAGGATATGGGTGCGGTAGCGCTCCGCCTGATTGTCGTCAACGCCCTTCCCCGTAAGCGCCTGCGCGAAGATCTCCTCCACCTCGTTCTCGGTGGCAGGCGCGTAAACGCAGGAAAGCAGCGCGTGGTCTGAGACCGTTGCTCCATGAGCCTTAAAGTATTGCAGCCGCTCGCTGAGCGCCTTTTTGAGTGCCTTTAAATCGGTGATGGGGTACCCCACCACTCCGGAAAGCTTTTGTATATACTGGGCGAAATCCGGCTTGTCGATGTTCACCGCCTTATCGGGGCGGGTGGCCGGCAGCACCTTGGGGGCAAAGCTCTGATCCGCCGCTATGGCCTCGTGATACTCCAAGGTATCGGCTGGGTCGTCGGTGGTGCAGATGACCCGGACGTTGGATTTTACGATAATTCCCCTGGCGCTTAAATCCTCATGCGCCAGCGCCTCGTTACAGCGGTCAAAGACAGCGCGCGCGTTTTGAGCGGTGAGGGGCTCGTTTATGCCAAAATACCGGGAAAGCTCCAGATGAGACCAGTGGTACAGGGGGTTGCCCACCGACCGTTCCAACGCCTTTGCGTAGGCCAAAAATTTGTCAAAATCGTCGGCATCGCCCGTAACACAGCGCTCGTCGGCACCGTTTGCGCGCATAATGCGCCATTTGTAATGGTCGCCGCCCAGCCACACCTCGGTAATGGTGCGGTACCGCTTGTTTTCGGCTATTTCCTTGGGGTTAATGTGGCAGTGGTAGTCGATAATGGGCATATCCTTGGCGTAATCGTGATACAGCGATTTCGCAGGCTTCGTCTCCAATAAAAAGTCTTCATCCAAAAAGCGTTTTATCACCCTACAGCTCCTCCTTTAGTTTAACACATTTCATGCCTCTTCTAAAAGCTTTTAACGAAAAAATTTCGTTAAAGTGTAACGCCCTGCTTAAAGATGGCAAAATCGCGGCAGCCGTTTTTTTCGGCGTTAACCGGCTCGCCGGAGGCCACGCACAGGATGTAATCGAAAAACTCCTCCCCCAGGGCATCAAAGTCCCCGTTCTCGGCTAGCACACCCGCGTTAAAGTCAATCCAGCCGCGTTTTTTTTCAAACAGCGGAGTGTTGGAAGAAATTTTTACCGTAGGCACCGGCGAGCCGAAGGGGGTGCCGCGCCCTGTGGTAAACAAAACAATCTGCGCGCCGGACGCTACCAGTGCGGTGGATGCCACAAGATCGTTGCCCGGGGCCTCAAGCAGGTTAAGCCCCTTGGTTACCGCCTGCTCGCCGTAGCCAAGCACATCGCTAACCTCAGCGGCGCCTCCTTTTTGGATGCAGCCCAGGGATTTATCCTCCAGCGTCGTAATACCGCCCTTTTTATTGCCGGGAGAAGGATTCTCATAAATCACCTGATCGTGGCGGCGATAATACTCCTTAAAGCCGTTAATCAGCTCCACGGTTCGGCGGAAGGTTGCTTCGTCCCGGCAGCGGTTCATCAGGATGGTTTCGGCGCCGAACATCTCGGGCACCTCGGTGAGGATGGCAGTCCCACCCCTTGCAACCAGCAGGTCGGAGAACCGTCCCACCAGCGGGTTTGCCGTAATGCCGGAAAGACCGTCCGAGCCGCCGCATTTCAGCCCCACAATCAGCTCACCCGCGTCGACGGGCTCGCGGTGAAAGCGGGTCGCGTAGGACTTCAGCTCCTCCAGAAGCCGTCCGCCCTCCTCGTATTCGTCGTCGCTTGACTGACACTCCAAAAACCGTACCCGCTCGCCGTCATAGGGACCCAGTACCTTTTGAAACTCGGCGATATTGTTGTTTTCACAGCCTAAGCCCAGCACCAGTACGGCGGCGGCGTTAGGGTGGCGCACAAGGGACGCCAGCACCTTTTGGGTATTAACATGGTCGCCGCCCATCTGGGAGCAGCCGTAAGGGTGGGGAAAGGAGAACACGCCCCCTACCCCGTTCGGCAGGTGTTGCGAGGCAACCCGCGCAAGCTGCTCGGCGATGGAGTTGACACAGCCCACGGTGGGGATAATCCACACCTCGTTGCGCACTCCCACCGAACCGTCAGCGCGGCGATAGCCCGCAAAGGTACGACGCTCCCTCTGGGCAAGGGGAGAAAAATTAGGCTGATAGGTATATTCTACATCCTCCCCAAGGCCGGTTTTCACATTGTGGGTATGCACCCATTCCCCTTTGTGAATATCGGTTTTCGCGGCGCCGATGGCAAAGCCGTATTTGATTACGCCACTGCCCGCGGCGATATCCGCAATCGCAAACTTGTGCCCGGCGGGGATATCCTCGAGCAGCAGGAGGTCGTTCCCCTCCGGCGATACCGTTTCCCCCTTGCCAAGACCGTGGAGCGCGACCGCAACATTATCTAAACTGTTTATTTTTATATATTTTGTACTTTTTGTAATGTTACCCATCCCGGTTTTTCCGGCGCGGCCTTAACCCAAGACCGTCGCCAGCGCCTCCTTCATACCTTTTTCGCGAATTAAAACGAGGTCGTTTCTCACCTGCTGCTCAAAGCCCGGGATGTCGGAAAGCTCGACGCCCCAGAAGTTCTTCTCCCGCAGGAAAACACGCAGGTACCCGTCGGTATCCCCGCTGATTCTGGCGCAAAGCTTCAGTGCCGCCGCGTCGTCCAATATCTCATACTGCCGCCCCTCCCGGGTGCCGTAATACTTGCCGTCCACTTCGGCGGTGATGGTGTAAAACTGCATGAGCGCCGCAAAGGAGAAGGTGAGCAGGCGCGGCAGCTTGCCAAACTTCGCGGCATATTCTGTAACGCTTGGCAGCACGCGGGCGCGCCATTTGGAAACCGAATTGAGGGTGATGGAAAGCAGCTGATGGTCGATGTAGGGGTTTTTAAACCGCTCGGTCACTGCCGCCGCAAACTCCTCCAGCTCCTCCTTTTGCAGTGTTAGCGTGGGAATAATCTCGTCGTACACCGCGCGGCGCAGAAAGGAGCCTATTTGGTCGTCGTACATGCAGTCGCGTACAATCTCCTGCCCGGCAAGATAAGCGGCGGGAACCATGGAGGTATGCGCACCGTTTAAGATGCGCACCTTGCGCTTTTTATAGGGGGTGTGGTCGTCCACCACAATAACCGGCAGACCCGCCTGCTCAAAGGGCAGCTCTCGGGCGATGCTGCCCGGACCTTCAATGACCCAAAAGCCGAAAACCTCCGCCGTGTTAAAGAGCTTATCCTCATAGCCATTCTCCTCACACAGTGCGGCGGCCTCCGCGCGCGGGTAACCGGTTACGATACGATCCACCAGCGTGCTGCAAAAGACATTCGCTTCCGAAAGCCAGGTAAAAAAGTCCTCCCCCAGCGCCCAGCGCCGCGCGGTCTTTTCCACGCATTTTTTTAACTCCGCGCCGTTATTGTCTATCAGCTCGCAGGAAAGGATGACCAGACCCTTGCCCTTATCGCCTGAAAACGCGGTAAAACGCTCATAAAGCAGCCTTGTCAGCTTTGCGGGAAAGGAGTTTTGGGGCTTGTCGTCAAAGGCATCCTCCTCGCTGTACACAATACCCGCCTCGGTGGTGTTGGAGGCGATAAAGCGCAGGTCGGGGTTGTGCGCCGTTTGCAGGAAGGCATCAAACTCCGTGTAGGGGTTGAGGGCGCTGTCAATGCAGCTGATTACCCGGCGGCGGTTCACCTTCTCGCCGTTTTCCATGCCGCGCAGATACAGCGTATAAAGCCCCTCCTGTTCGTTAAGCATGGAAGCAAGCCCTGCCGCGATGGGCTGTACCACCGTTACCTTGCCCTTAAAGCCGGTTTTTTCGTTGAGAATGTCAATAAAATAATTGACGAAGCCCCGCAGGAAATTGCCCTCGCCAAACTGAAGAACCCGAACCGGTGCGTCTTTTAATGCATAGTCCTCGGGATGGGTTTCGTAAAGCACATCATAACTAAGTCTTTTCAACATTTTACTCAAATCCTTTCAATATTCTCACCGCAAGTATCGCGTAAACCGCTATGTGCATTGTGGCTAACGTATCTATGTGTAATAAAGCCCTTTATTCATGTTCTTTGATATGTTCACCTTTTTTGCTGCCAATAAACCGGCGGGGTGAATGGTGTTCCCTGTTTTTATTCAGCCGCCTCCCAAGCAGCCACGGGTAAACGAAATTTGGACTGCCGGATACAGAGGGAAGTACTCGCTACAGCATCAGGTTTTTAAGATACTCAATATCCTTTTTCGCAAGCGGGGGCATTGCCTCCTCGCGCAGAACACTGACAGGGAGCTTTAGCACGCTAAGGCGCTCCAGCAGGTAGGCGTTGTCCACCATGGATTCCCACAACGGGGGGCTGAAGGGCCTGCCGTCCTCACCCAGCGCAAAACCCTTAAGATGTACCGCCTGAATGTGCTCGCCAAAGAACGCAAAAGCCCTGTCCCACAGCTCGTACTGGCTCTCGTAATGCTCGGGGGCAAACAGGTTGACGGGGTCGAGTATCAGTGCAAGATTAGGCGATGCCATCTCCCGCAACAGCTGTGCCGCAAGCTCTGGAGTATTTATGGTGTGATAATGCACCGGTTCAATCGCCGTTATAACCCCCAGCCGCTCCGCCTCGGGCAGAATCTCCTCCAGCGATTGGCATAGGTTCTTGTACGCTTCCGCACGCGTAAGAGAGTGATTGGCTAGGTTGGTGGTTTCGGTGCCGACGCACCCGGCACCCAGCGCCTTTGCTACGGAAAGGCTTGCGATAAACTCCTCCACCTCCTGTTTGCGCCTTTCTTCCTCGGCGACAGACGGCTCTATGTACGCACCCAGCACCGCCACCGATAGGTTGTTTACCCGCAGCGCGTCAGCGATTTCGTCAATTACCCCGGGGGTAATATCCTCCATGCCCCGAATGCCCGCAATCGCTTTTTTTATGGCAAGCTGTACGCTTTCAAAACCATGCTCACGAATGCGCCCAAATAAATTGTGGGGCGTATCTGTGCCGTAATCATGGGCGCGCACCCCAATTTTCATCCCGTTTTTCATGGGCAATATCTCCTTATACTAATATCCGATTTAAAAGAGTATAAAAATCAAGTGAAAAGCTTTAATTTATGGGTTTTCACGCGGATTTTTATCGACTCTTTTTGAGGAGATTAGTATTATAATCTTTGCTGTTTTACTTTTTGTGCCCGGTAGCCCCACTGCAACAAGGGAGCAAACGACCCCGCCTACAGCAGTCGAGTTATTAAGCAAATGGTACCTGATCCAAGCGCTTATTATATGATATCATACAATTAAGATTTTGGAAGATACTTTTTAGTTTTCACTGTAAAAAAAGAAAGATGTGTTTGTTTTAATAGTTTAACTGCGATACTCAGAGAAGGCTTGAGCAGGTGAAGACACATAAGCTATTGCCGGTTTTACATAGAGTGAAATTTTGCGACTGTAATCAATATTTTATCATATTTTGATTATTATTCCATTGCAAGACGCAGCTTTACGCTACTAATGGTGGGCGACGCCGTCTGCCAGGCGCGGGGTACCCCGCGCCGAGCCCTTCCGCCCTCATCCGCTAAATCGTTACAATGCCAATGATAGGTTCCCTTTGTCACGCAGAATCTCCGTATATGCCATAACAAACGGCGCGACGCCCTTTGCCTCGTTCTCCACCACTGGCTCGCTGAGGTAGTACCCCAGGCTGCCATCCCGGCGGCTCTCGCCGCCAAGCCCCGCCACCAAACAGATGCCCCCAAGGTGGATCGCTTCGCCGTCAAAACGCAGATACCGCTCCGCCGTACCCCAAAAGGCCTTCTCCCCGTATTTTCGGTAACGCGCGGGCAAGATTCCCATCCGCGCCGCTTTAAGGATGGCATACGCAATCATTGAGGTGCCGCTGGTTTCGGGATAGTTCCCCTGTGCTTCGGGCTGGTCAACCACCTGATAAAACATGCCGCCCTCATGCTGGTACGGCAGCAGCGCGTCCACCAGCTCCTTAAGCATCGTACACAGCTCCCGGTACTCAAAATAGATGCGCTCATCCATCTTCTCAATGGTATCGGTCAACGCCATTGCGAACCAACCGATGGAGCGGGACCACACACAGGGGGAACAGCCGGTTTCAGGGTCCGCCCACGGCATTTCCCTGGTTTCGTCGTAGCCATGGAAGTAAAGTCCGGTCAGCGGGCTGCGCATATGCTGACGCACGGTGCGAAACTGCCGGATGATATCGAGATAGCTTTTCATCTGGTGAAACCGGGTTTCGTACTCCATATAAAAGGGCATTGCCATGTATAAACCGTCCAGCCATACCTGATTGGGATAGATTTTTTTATGCCAGAAGCTGCCCTGCGCGGTGCGCGGGGAGTTCTGGAGCTGACGGTACAATGTCTCAATGCCCAGGCGGTAGCGCTGCTTTCCGGTCAGGTCATACAGCGCAAACAGCGCCTTGCCGGAATTTATGTTGTCTAGGTTGTATTCCTCCTGACGATAGGTGTTTATGGAGCCATCCTCCTTGACAAAGGCGGACATATACCCGTCGGAAAAGGAGAGAAACAACGAATTTTTATTGAGCGCATACAGGGAAAGGATCGCGCTTAGCATACAGCCGTCGATGTAGTTCCATTTGTTAGGCTTTCCGCTTCGCTGCTGTTCTTTATTCCAAACGGGGCTTTGGTGGGTACTGTTGTTGACCAGGTACTCGGTATAACCGCCGATTTTATGTAAAAGCTCCTTATGGTCCGACATGCGGGTAATCATCCTTTCGCTGACAAATCATATTTCTAAAAATCAGGATCGCCCGCGGACGGTAAAAAACCGTTGTGCGGCATTGCGTTCCCTGCGCTGTGTATTTGTTTTTTTAAGCTCAAAGCAATAATTACTCCTCCTCCGCCACACTGCCAATCCCGCTCAGGCGCAGCTTTTCGCCTTCGTAGCCGATAATCCTTACGTTTTTCAGTCGCAGGGTTTCGACGTTTGCGGCAAATAAGCCAAGGCACTTCACATCCGCTATGCCGTCCATCATGGCGGGCTGACCGGGTTCTGCGCCGGGGGCAAAGGATACACTCACATCGGTCAGCTCAATGCGCTGGATGGGCATTTCGGGCAGGCCGTAAAAAAACATGCCTGCGACAGAACAGTTCTCACAGGTCACGCGCCGGCATTCGATGGAGCCGATTTGGGGGGTGTAGTCGTCCACAGGAAGCTTCTCTTTGCTGTAAACATACTCGCTCTTTCCGTCAATGTCGCAAAAATAGAACATATTTGCCACAAAGGGGGTCAGAACCCCGTTCATATAGACATTTTCTATGGTAATGCGGTCAAGCACCGAAAGGTTGCCGCGTCCCCGCCGCGTTTTCAGGCGCAGCCCCCTGTCGGTATCCTGGAAGATGCATTTTTCTACCCGGATATGATTAACTCCGGCGGAGGTTTCGCTGCCGATAACCAGTGCGCCATGCCCTCGCTCCATCAGGCAGTTGCGCGCCACAATCTCTCGGGAGGGGGTTTTGTGCTTGCGCCCCATGTACATCTTACCC
Source organism: Bacillota bacterium (assembly GCA_023433405.1). Classification (GTDB taxonomy): domain Bacteria; phylum Bacillota; class Clostridia; order Oscillospirales; family Ruminococcaceae; genus Acetanaerobacterium. Next base: position 17,192 of record JAEZCT010000027.1, read on the forward strand.
GATTTGATTGCGATGCAGTCGTCGCCCACCGAGATATGTACGCCAAGAATTTCGACGTTGCTGCATGATTCAAGGTCTATTCCGTCGGTGTTTGGACTGTCGGAATGGTTGAAGATGCGGATATTTACAAACTCAAGCTCTCTGGTAAAGTAGCCGTGCAGCGTCCACGATGGGGAGTTTTGCACTGTTACACCGTGAATGCACATCTTGCGGCAGCCGTTGAAAAATACGGTGCGGGGTCGCCAAGCGCGCCGCTTGACGCGGGGGTTTATCCACCAGTCCCCGTTTTGGGCGTTGCCGTCAATCACGCCCCGCCCGGTAATCGTTACATTTTTTACATGGATGCCCGTTATCAGGCTTGCCATGCAGGATAAGGGGTCGCCCTCCCAGGTGCCAAGGTTATACTCGTCGCTTTCATCCGTCGTCATGGTCATGCCGGGCAGGATGGGGTATTGCTCCCGCTCAGTAATGCCGCGCAGCACCGCGCCCTCATCAAGCTCCAGCGTCATATCGCTTTTTAGAAAAATAGGCCCCGTCATGAACACCCCTTTGGGGATATAGACGGTACCCATAAGCGGACAGCACAGGATTGCCGCCTGAATGGCGCCGGTGTTCACCGTGCTTGCATCCCCTACCGCGCCAAAACGTGTAACATCCAGCCGCACCGACTCCCGAAGCGTCACAAAGGTTTCGGTATGGCTTAAACCATCCGCCGTAAGGGTAACCGCATAGCGGGTATCCGGTTCAAGATCGTAAATACTGTACACATTCTCGGTGCGGTCTTCCGCAATCCTCTCACCGTTAAGGGTCAGGCTATAAGGAGTTTGGCTGGTATAGCGATCCTCGTTGTCCAGCTCGATGGTCGCGCTGCGGTTAAAGATTTTTAGTATGGAAAATTTCATGGTCTATCATCCTTTTTGCGCTGTCTTTCGCAGGCGGTTAATCAATATAAAGCAACAAAAAATATTGCAAGCGTTAAGGGACCTTGGGTATTCCCGTGCCGCTCCTTTTTCCGCTGTTTTTTCGGCAGTGCCGCCGCTATGGTCAAGCCTGGCTTTGCCTGTGCGCTTTGAAACGTTACAACAGGATTGCTTGCGCATTTTTTTCTTTACTGCATCCTGTTTGATATGCTACACTATCTACTAACAGTTCAGAGAATATTTTGTGAATATCGCGCAAGGAGGGAATTTGCATGATTAAAGAGGTCGTCTATTCCCCGCATTATGACTTTTTTATAGATAAAGCGCATCGGGAAAGCGGCTATGAAATGAGCTCGTTTCATATACATAAAAAGTATGAGCTTTACTATCAGGTTGATGGTTCACGCAAATATTTCATCGGCGACGCAGTATATATGGTAGGTCCCGGGGATGTTGTCATTATCGATCAGGATGACGCCCACAAAACCGGTTCTACCAACAATTCGCCCCATACCCGCATTGTCCTAAACTTTAACCACGATTACCTTGACCGACTTTCGGGGCTTGCGCATCCCTCTGAGCTGCTGGCCATCTTCTCCCTGGGTGTGCGGGTGCTGGCGCTTTCGCCAAAGCAAAAGGTGCTGATATCCAGCCTTATGGAGCGCCTATTGGAGCTTACGCAGGAAAACGAGCCGGATACCGACACCCTGCGGGTTCTTCTGCTTTCCGAGCTGCTGATTGACCTTCGGCGATATGCGCAGGAACGTCTTAACGCAAACTACGAATCCCCCAAGCTGTACAATAAAACCATTGATAAAATCGCAAAGTACATCAGCGAAAACTACATGCAAAACCTGACGCTCGGGCAGATTGCGGCGCAGTTTTACATCAGCCCCTATCACCTAAGCCGCCTTTTCAAAAAGACGATGGATATCTCGATTGTAGAGTACATCAACAGCGTGCGGGTGCGCGCCGCGATGCACCTACTAGATACCACCTCGCTTAAGGTGACCGATATTGCTGAGAAAACGGGCTTTCAGACAAGCTCTCACTTCAGCCGTGTTTTTAAAACCAGTACGGGGCTATCCCCAAACCGTTACCGCAAATACTACCGAAACAACCAAGCGTGACCGCTGCCTACGGCAAAAATCCGCAGACGCGGAGGATGGCGACCGTTATTTCGTGATAATTACTTATTAACCGGCCCAATGACAACGGCATTTTGTTGCATGAGTCACGACACTGTTGTTATAATAGCAAAACAGGCGGTTGAAAGAAAGATTGTTTGTTGCCAATTTAAACAAAAAACTCGCATATATTGCTGGATTTTATTTCCATATTTCAAAAGCGTACCTGAAAGCCCAAAACAGGGCGGCCGCAGGGGCAGCGGCACTGGATAAGTTTTCATTCTTTTAACAAGTCCACCGCGATTTATTCAAGATACAACGCGTGTTTTATAGTATGATAATGGCTGTTCCCCAAAAGGGGTAGTCTTTTGCAAACATAATAATTGCATCTGTATTGGCGTTTGAGTATTCCTCACGCCGGAAAGGCTTGGTTTTTATGGGTTTTCTCTCGCGTGTGCGTTACCGGTTCCAGTCGTGGATGGCGGGCCGGAACGGGGCGGATACTCTTTCGCGCGACCTGAACATCTTAGCGCTGGTGCTCATGTTCGTTGACCTGTTTACTCATATCTATGTCCTATATATTTTGGGCTTTCTGATCTTTTGCGTGGCGTTTTACCGCACTTTTTCCCGCAATCTGGCCAGGCGTTCGGCGGAAAACGCAAAGTATATGAGCAAAAAGCGTGGCATCCTGCGCTGGTTTTCCACCCGAAGGCAGGAGCTTGTCACCCGCAGGCAATACCGCTATTACAGCTGCTCCATTTGCAAGCAACGTTTGCGCGTGCCCCGGGGCAAAGGCAAAATTGAGATTACCTGCCCGAAATGTGCAAACCATTTTATTAAGAAAACCTGATTACAGTCAGCGCGGCACGGATAAAGCGCGCCCCGAAAAGGCAGCGAACCGGGAGGCTTCCCCGTCCGCTGCCCTTTCCATACGATTCTCCCTTAAATTAATTTTAATTTTTAAACGGAATCCATATTCCCACGCATATTCGGCTTTGCCCGGCTAATAATAGCAGTGACGGGCGAGACTCAAAGTATCAGGTACTTCAAGGAGGTGCTCCTTTTGAATCCGGGCGATGATTTTATTGGTATGGGTCATAACCCAAACCCCAACGTTCCCGATATCCCCCTGGGGCTTGGCATGTCGCTGATGCAGCAGCCCGCGGCTCGCAGCTGCTTTGAAAATCTCGGGGACAGCGACAAAACAAGGCTGATTGGCTATATCCAATCCTGCTCAGACGCAAGAGACGCAAAAAAGCGGATTAAAACAGCGGTGCAAAACCTTAGCAACAACGATACCTCGTTTTTTTAAATATAGTCCATTCTTTTCTTACGGCAGCTAGCCCCCCTTTCGCTCAATGCGAAAGGGGGGCTAGCTCTTTTTGATATTGAATTTGCTTTTACACGTTTTAGTCAATCTTCCCTAAAAGTATACAATTGCAAATAGAATGCGAGCGAAAACCCATAAACCGAGGCTTTTTACTTGATGTTTGCATTATGCGCCCATAAATCGCATGCTCGTATCCGCAAACTGACAGTATGTCAAAAGGAAGTCCGCGCGCTCTTCTCTTTTTGTGTTTCGGTATAGGCGGAGGGGGTTAGCCCCGTATACTTTTTAAATACCTGACAGAAATAACGGGGATTATGACCCAAACCAACCTGTTCCGCCACAAGATACACCTTGCCCGCGTCCTCCTGCAAGAGCTGCTTTGCCTTTTCCACCCGCTTGCGATTGAGGTAGTGGGAGAATTTCTCCCCCGTTTCCTGCACAAAGAGGCGGCTGAGATAGTCCGCGTTTGCATGGGCGTATTGGACGGCGATGCGCTTGAGGGAAAGAGAGGAGTCGGCAAGGTTACTGCACACATAGCTTTTTACCTTCTGCACAAGATCGTTACCCCCCTGATCCTTGCGCAGCAGAGAAAGGGCGATGGCAACCACCCGACCCTCGATTGCGTCCCGATGGTTTTCCCGGTATATCTCGTCAAAAACACCCTCCAAAGCATCCTCCGCCAAGCTTGGGTAGGGGCTTTGGGTCAGAATGCCCACCAGCAGGTGCGCACCGGCGGCGCGCAGTGCGTGCAACTCCTCCACCGCCGCGAGACAGGAGCGGATGTGCGACTCCATCTCCTCTGTCTCTCCGTTTTCCGCCATAACCAGCAGCTGCTCCGGTAAATTCTGAGTCGCCTCCAAAAAGGGCCCTGAGCTGTGCAGCTCGTAGGCATTGCCCGCATCATCCACCGTATAAACCCGGGAATGCCGGGTTAGCTCCTGGTGAAGGCTTCGGACACAGGATTTTAAAGAGGTTTGCGCCCCAGCATGGGCGAGAAGATGAAAGCCGTTTTCCGATGCCAGCTTTATAAATAGCCCTGCCGCCTGTTCCCCGCTGCCGTGCAGTATGACCGAAAGCGTTTCCTTTGCGTAGAAAAAATTGGTTACCGGGGCTACACCCACAGGCACAAGCCGGGCAGTCATGGCACGAACCCGGTTCCAATCCTCCTCAAGCCGACGTATGGTAAGGGACGCGACAAAGTAGCCGCCCTCCTGACCGGAGAAGCGCTCAAGATAGGTATCCACCGCCTGCTCCAGCGAATCGCCCTGAAAGAGCATCGCATACTGTAAATAGAGGCGCCGGTACTGGGTTAGCTGCTGTCGCAGCTTATTGCGCTCCTCCAGCGCCGCCTTGACGCTTCGCCGTCTCTCACATCCCTTTGCGGCGTCCCGTACCGCGTCCAGCACCTGCTGCTCGCTTACCGGCTTTAAAAGGTACCGCCGAACCCCAAGTTCCATTGCCTTCTTGGCAAAATCGAACTCCCGGTAGCCCGAAATAATGATGTACTCGATTTCCCGGTCGATATCCTGCATCTTGCTGATAAGCTCCAGCCCGTCCAGTCCGGGCATATTGATATCGGTCATGATAATGTCCGGGGATTCGTCGATGATACAGTCAAGCGCCTCCAGACCGTTTGCGCAGCACCCTACAACCTGTATTCCCATCCCCTCCCAGTCAAGACACTTAGCAATGGATTCCCGAATTACTTTTTCGTCATCTGCGATCAACAGGTTCAGCATCTAAACACCATCCTTTTCTTCAGGTTTTATAGAATCAGAAGCCTCGCCGGTATTTGCCGGAATGCAAAAGGATACGATTACACGGTCATTCATACTTTTCAGACGAATTCCATACTCCTGCCCAAACAACAGCTTAATGCGGGAATCGATGTTAATCAGCCCGATGCCGTGGCCCTTGGGCTGAATTTTCTTTTCACGCAGCTTGTTCAGGATATCCTCGTCGATCTCTGAGCCGTCGTTTTCAACCTCAACCTTAACCTGCCCGCCCTTGAGGGTGATGCGGATATAGATATGGCATTCCCCGATGTTTTCCTCCAACGAATGAATGATGGCGTTTTCCACCAGAGGTTGTATGCTCATTTTGGGAACCAGAGCATCCAGCGCCGATTCCTCCGCCTGGGTATGCACCCGCAGGGTATCGGGGAAACGGATGCGCTGAATGCTAAGGTAGCTCTCAAGAATGTATAGCTCCTGCCGAAGGGGGATGCGATCCTCATTTTCGGAGAGCGTGCTGCGAAGGAGCCGCCCGAGAGCCTGTGCGATGGAAGCGACCTGCCTGCCGTCACCGGAGCGGGAAAACCAGTTGATTGCCTCCAGGGAATTATATAGAAAGTGGGGGTTAATTTGCTGCTCGAGCGCCTTTAGCTGGGTCTGCGTCAAAAGCAGCTGTTTGACGTAGTTATCCTCAATAACCTGCTTAAAATCCGCGGTCATCTCGTCAAAGTACCTGTTCAATGTACCCAGCTCGTCCCGGCTTAAGACAGGCGGGTTTGGGTACGGCTCTAAATCTCCCTGCCGCACACGGTCCATTTTGCTGGTAAGCAGGTGGATATCGCGGTTAATCCCATCGAGCATCCGGCGGGAAAGAAACATCGTCAGCACCACCGAGAGCACCAGGCAGATTGCGAACAGAACATTGGTGAGTATCAGAGAGCGGTACACCTCCCCATAAGGGATGCTCAGAACAAAATCCCAGTTCAGGCGAAAGGCCCGGATGCTCGAGCGGGTATCGAAATACATTTCGCCGTTTTGCCTGTGGATGGCGTAACGCGTGTCGCCCGGCAAAAATGAGTGGTTCAGCGATGATGTTCCGTTGGCGGGATAAGGATACAGGTGCTCCCCATTTTGGCTGATTGCCGCGTCGTACTCCCCTGACAGAATGCCCTCCGCAGACTCCCGCACAATCTTTTTGAGGTTAACCCGCAGCAGCAAAAGCCCCATTGGCTCCAAGAAAGGCTCGTCCAGGCTGCGTACTTCTCGGGCTAGCAGCACACTGCTGTCGTCGCGCCCGGAGGATAGCCATACCGGCGCCCCTTTGGCCTCGGCCGCCAAAATCAGCGCCCTTTTATATACAGCCTCATCCTCCTGCGTGGAGTTATAGCCAAGCACGATAGGGCTTGCGTTTCTTGGATAAACGGAAATGGTGACGATGTCGCTGTGAAAGGTGCGAGAGATTAGGGTGAATATCTGTGACCGCGAAAGCGAATGGGCGGAGGTGGTCGGCTTGCCGTTGACGGTGAACAGATTGCTTTGAAATTCCCGGTTGACCGCAATGTACAGTGAGTTTTCCATGAGATTATTTAGGCGGGATGCGATTTTGTCTGAGATTGTATTCAGAGATTCGGCGGTTTGGGTGTAAATCATGCGGTTGGACTGGCGGATAACCAGCTGAAACCCTACGAATGATATGGTGCCGATGAGTAAAGCCACCACCAAGGTAACCGCCACCATCTTACGAAGAATCGGCATATCCCGAATAGCAAACTTACCGTGTAACGCTTGCAGCATATGATTTCAATTCCTTATATTATTAATGTTATTCCTCATACTAAATACTAACTTAGCTTAAAAAACATTTCAAGCAAACTGACAAAAACTCAGGCTAAACCTTGCGGCGGTTATCTGTTATGCTGCCGAGCAGCTTCATACGAATCCCCTCAAAAAGCGTGCACTTACAGAAAACCAGCGTGAAATGCCCTAAGCTAAAGCTTTTCACATAATTTTTATGCACTTTTTTATCGGCTGTTAGCATAACATAAGATACCGTGAAAGCGGTCGGTTTATACAAAATTGCCACGCGCTTATTGCTGTTTTGGCTATGGCGGAAGACCTGATAAAATAGTATATTATATTTATAACACAAACCATTAAAATAAATCTATTGTTTTTTTAATGATATGTAGGTTTTTTTAACCTATCGAATCGGTTTTTTTACTATTCAAACCTATAAGTTATCACTATAATTAGTATCGGATGGTGAAAATAAATGAATGTTTTCACCATAACTACAGCATATGGAGGGAACCTACGCATGAAAAACAACAATATTATTAAAAGAATTGCTACAGTCCTGCTGGCAGGGGTCATGATTATCAGCGCATTTGCCGGATGCTCCGGCGGCGCAAATGCCCCTGCATCGGGTGGCACCCCCCAATCCTCAGGCTCTCAGGCTGCATCTGCAGGTGGTCAAACCAGCATTCGTATTGCCTGGTGGGGCAACCAGCTGCGCAACGATACGACCGTAGCCATGCTCGACGCTTTTGTAGCGGAAAACCCCAATGTTAAGTATGAAGCCGAGTTCACCGACTGGAGCGGTTATTGGGATAAGCTGGCCACCCAGGCCGCATCGAACAACCTGCCCGACATCGTTCAGCAGGACTATGCGTACATTGCGCAGTACCACAGCAGAAATCAGCTTGCAAGTCTCAGTGAGTTTGTAGACTCCGGCAAGATTGATGTAAGCAATGTAAGCGACAGCATTTTGTCATTGGGCAGCTTTGACGGTAAGCTGTACGCGCTGTGCGCGGGCGTAAATGCCGTTGGTATGCTTTACAATACACGGCTTGCCAAGGAAGCGGGCGTTGAGGTTCCCTTGCGCCCCACCTATGAGCAGTTTATGGAGATTGCCGCTAAGGTTTATGAAGCCACAGGCGTTCCCTCCGCGGTTCCCGCCGCTAACGGCGCAATTACCATGATGGCGCGCGATATGGGTGAGGTGTTTTATGACGTCGCCAACAAAAAGATTGGCGCAAGCGAAGCGACTGTTTTAAAATACTTTAACCTGATTAAAACCGGTATCAACAGCAAATGGCATTTCTCTCTGGATATGATTCAGGAAGCAAGCACCTCAGGCGTTGAGGATAAGCCCCTAAGCAAAGGCACCGGCTTTAACGAGTTCCCCGGCGGCTCCAACATGATGGCGGCTCATCAGGCACCCATTGAGGACGAGCTTGCTATGGTAATGTATACAAAGCTCAGCGACGCCACCAAGGAGAGCATGTACCTGCGCCCCTCTATGTTCTGGAGCATTATCGAAGCCTCTAAAAACAAGGAAGTCGCCGCAGATATCATCAACTTCTACACCAATGCCGAGAAGGCACAGGATATCCTGCAGGCGGAGCGCGGCGTGCCGGTTTCCAGCGTAATGGCGGAATACCTCAAGCCCCAGCTTGGCGCCGTACAGCAGAAGATTTTTGACTACATCGCGGAAGTGACCAAGATAGCGGTTCCCTTCGATCCGCCTCAGCCCACCGGCGCAAACGAGGTCAATAAGCTGCTTGACGACCTGACCGACCTGGTACGTTACGGCGAGCTGACCCCCGAAGCAGCTACCGCGCGCTTCCTCCCCGAGGCCAATGACATCCTTGCAAGAGCAGCCCAAGGCTGATAACCCGCCCCATCGGTTCGTATAGCTGTGTCGCCACTATAGCCATACCAGTTTCGGAATGGCTATAGTGGTTTTAAAAAATTCGTGACCTTTGCTCAAACACAGTTTCCTTATACTAATATCCGATTAATCTGTTACTTTGACCCTATGAAAGGAATGGTCCCGGCTATGAATAAAACAAACCTTCCCGCGTCTAGGGGCAGTGTCTCCTCCTTTTTTAACCGAGAGCAAGTGGCGGGCTATGTTTTCATTTTGCCCTTTATCATCGGTCTCTTGGCCTTTACCATTTTGCCAATTATTATTTCACTTGCGCTTTCCTTCACAAGGTACGATATCCTCTCAAGCCCGGTATTCGCCGGTGTTGACAACTACATACGAATGTTCACTCAGGACCCGACCTTTTGGAAGAGTTTTCGGGTTACTTTTTTTTACGCGGTAGTATCTGTCCCCCTGAAGCTGATTATGGCGCTGTTTGTGGCTATGCTTTTTTACCGCGGCGCCCGTGTAATCTCCATTTACCGCGGCATATATTATCTGCCCTCCATTCTGGGCAGCAGCGTGGCAGTAGCCGTGCTTTGGAAGCGCCTGTTCGCGGTGGACGGCGTGCTTAACAGCCTGCTGGGCGCACTGGGTATCGAAAGCACAATAGGCTGGCTCAGCCGCACCGACACCGCAATATGGACACTCATCGTGCTGTCGGTTTGGCAGTTTGGCTCCTCCATGCTTGTTTTCTTAGGCGGACTCAAGCAGATTCCCACATCACTCTATGAGGCTGCGACGGTGGACGGATGCTCTAAGATCCGGCAGTTTACCTCCATCACCCTGCCCATGATTACCCCCGTGATCTTCTTTAACGTGATACAGCAGACGATTAACGCGTTTACCGCATTTACACAAAGCTACATTATCACCAACGGCAAGCCCTTGGATTCCACACTTTTCTACACGGTTTATATGTACCGGCGTTCGTTTGAATATTCGGAGATGGGCTATGGTGCGGCTATGGCGTGGTTTATGCTCTTTGTAATCGCTCTGCTTACCGCCCTGATCTTCAAAAGCTCCAACAAATGGGTATACAGAGCGTCGAACTAAAACCTTGGAAAGGAAAGGGAGGAACACCAATGAAAACGGTTGAAAGCAACCCCACAGTACATCTGCCCCGGTCTGAGCACATGTCCTACCGGACCAAAAAGCTAATCCTGAAGATAGTATATCACGTCAGCGTGATTTTGATCGGCTTTATCATGATCTATCCGCTTATTTGGATGGTCGGCAGCTCCTTTAAGCCCTTAAACGAGATTTTTACCGATGCCATCCGCTTGATTCCAAAGGAGTTTGTCACCTATAACTATTCCAACGGGTGGAGAGGCTTTGCGGGCTACAGCTTTGCCGACTTTTTTTCAAATTCTTTTGTCATCTCAAGTCTTGCCACGCTGGGATCGCTGCTCTCCTCCCCCTTTATTGCCTTTGGCTTCGCGCGCCTGCGGTTTAAAGGGAGAAGGGTATGGTTTAGCTTGATGCTGCTAACCATGATGCTGCCTTTTCAGATTATTATGATTCCCCAATATATAATTTTTCACAACCTGGGCTGGGTGGGGTCGATTCTGCCCCTTATCATACCCAGTTATTTCGGCGGCGCCTTCTTTATCTTCCTCATCATCCAATTTATCGACGGTATCCCGCGAGAGCTGGACGAAGCGGCCAAGATAGACGGGTGCTCCTGGTACGGCATCTATGGCCGCATTATTCTGCCGCTAATTGTGCCGGCTGTCGTTACCGCCGGAATCTTCGCCTTTATGTGGAAATGGGACGACTTTCTATCCTCCCTGCTCTACTTAAATGCTCCCAAGCAGTATACGGTTTCCATCGCGCTTAAAATGTTCTCCGACCCAAACTCCGGCTCGGATTGGGGCGCGATGTTTGCGATGGCTACCCTGTCTATCCTGCCGATTATGCTGATCTTTATCTTCTGCCAGAAGTATCTGGTCGAGGGTATCAGCTCCGAAGGCATTAAGGGGTAAGCTAATTCTAATCCCGTTTTTCGCATTAAAGTATAGAAATTGTTGTAAACCATATAATAAAGGGTCATACAGCGGCATATCAAAATGCCGCTGCGCGGCTTTTTTTAGTTGATTAATAGGAGTCAAGATAATGGAACCCATAAAAATTGCCTTTGCCGGCGCGGGCGGATATGCCGACTACTGCCTAAGCCTTTTAATCAATCATATCCCCCCGGAGGAGTATCAGCTTGTTGGAATCGCGGACCCTTATGCCGATCGCGCACCGCGATATCAGTACTTTTTGGAGCATAACATCCCGCTGTATGACAGCGCGGAGGAGCTTTTTGCAAAGCAGCAGGTGGACGCGCTGTATATCGCAAGCCCCATTCCCTATCACAAGCAGCAGTGTGAGACGGCTATTGCGCACGGCTGTGCAATCCTTTGCGAAAAGCCGCTGACCGCGCTGCTTGAGGATACCCTCAGTCTGCGTTCGACCTGGACGCATCACAAAATGCCCTTTGGCATTGGCTTTCAGTGGTCCTATGCCCCCTCCATGCTGCGGGCAAAACGGGACATCCTCTCCAATGTGTATGGAGGCCCCAAGGAGTTCAAGGCGCTTATCTCCTGGCAGCGATATGACGATTATTACAGCACCAGTCCATGGAAGGGGAGAATAGTGGACACGCAGGGCAATATCGTCCGCGACTCGGTGGTCACCAACGCAACCGCCCATTATCTCCACAACATCTTCTTTATGATGGGAGAGGCAATGGAGTCCTCTCTGATGCCCGCGCGGGCGTGGGGGTCTGTTTACCGGGCAAAGCCCATAGAAAGCTTTGATACCTGCTTTTTTAAGGGCAGCTTTGCAAACGGCGCGTCTTTTCTTTTCCTGAGCACCCACAGCGGAGATGAAGGCATTAACCCGGTGGTGGAGTATGCCTTTGAGAAGGGCGTAATTCGCATTGATACCAACACAAAAACCCCCACGGTGCGCGGATATCTTGAGGGAAAAGAGATTGATTACGGTGAAATATCCACCCCCGAAAGCGACAGTCATAAGCTCAAGACCTTCTTTGCGTCGATTCGCGACGGCTCCCCCCTGCCCTGCCCCATTGACGCAGTGCTGCCCCATCAGGCCGTTTGCGGGGCGGCGTTTGACCAGCTTTCCATTAAGGAATTCCCCAAAAGCCTTGTGTACCGTTCCTCAAGACCGGACGGCTGGTTTGTACACGGCCTGTGCCGGGATTTGAAGAACTGCTTTGACAGCTCGCGCACACCGTATGAGGCAGGCTGTGCTTGGGCGGTTAAGGACACCGTGCTCGACCTCTCCGGCTTGAGCGTGCCTGTTATCTGATTGCAGTATGACGCCGCCGCATGGTAATATAGTAAGATATAAGGGCAAGTCGCTTGCTCCCGCAATTTACATAGGATGGTGAAAAACATGGCAAAGCACGAGGCCTTTTTATTTGAAACTCTACATGCGCTAAAAGAAAAAATCTCGCAGCTACAGGTAGATATTGAGCTTCACGACGACCTCTCTTCTTTAGGAAGGCAGGTAACGGCAGGAGGCCGCACCGCTCCCAACGCACTTGCGATTTTGCCGATGGAGGGCTGCGACTCGAACCCGGATGGCAGCCCGTCCGAGCTGGTGAAGCGCCGGTATAACCGCCTAGGGGCGGGTGGTGCGGGTCTTTTATGGTGGGAAGCGTGCGCGGTAGCGGAAGAAGGCCGGGCAAACCCCTTGCAGATGATGCTGACAAAGGAAAACCTTCCTCAGTTTGCAGGTCTTATGAAGTCGGTGAACCGTGAGGCGGAGTGCGCCAACGGTCACCGGCCCGTTCACATCTTGCAGCTTACACACTCCGGCCGCTATTCCCGCCCAAGCGGACATAAGCCCATGCCGCTGATACCCCAGCACGACCCGATTCTTGACCCCCGGGTGGGACTGACGAAGGACTCCCCCGTACTAACCGACGCCTATCTTGAAGGCCTTGTGGAGCATTATGTGCAGTCGGCAAGGCTTGCCCTCGAAGCGGGCTTTGACGGTGTGGACATCAAGGCCTGCCACCGATATCTTCTTAGCGAGCTGCTGGCAAGCCACACCCGTGAAGGTAAATACGGCGGCAGCTTTGAAAACCGCAGCCGCCTGTTGCGCGAGATCATCACAGAGGTGCGCAGTCAATTGGGGGAGGATTGCCTGATTGCCTGCCGCTTTAACGTATTTGACGCCCACCCCTACCCCTATGGCTTTGGGGAACACAAGGATGATTTTATGGAGTACGACCCCGCCGAGCCGATGCAGCTGGTGCGGATGCTTTGCGAAAACGGCGTCGGACTGCTAAGCAACTCGGCGGGCAACCCCTATTACCTCTACCCGCAGGTGACACGCCCCTTCGATCAATCCAGTATGGGAATACCGGTGCCGGAGGAGCATCCACTAGAAAGCATCGCGCGGCTTTTTCGTTTTACCCGTCAGATTCAAAAGGCGGCGGGGTCTATACCTGTGGTGGGCAACGGCTACACCTGGCTTAGGCAGTATCTGCCCTATGCCGGGGCGGCGAACCTTGCGGCCGGGAACTGCGTCTTCGTCGGTCTTGGCAGGCAGGCATTCGCTTACCCCGACGCCCCCCGCGACATTCTTTCGGGCAGCGGGATGGACCCCAAAAAATGCTGTGTCGCCTGTTCAAAATGCACACAGATTATGAGAGATCACGGTCGCACCGGCTGTGTGGTTCGGGACGCAAAGGTTTACGGCGCACTGTACCTTGACGCGCGGCGGGACGCTGAGGCTCGCGCGGGGGACAGCAAGGCCTGACATGAACGCCGTTTTATAAGAGCAGCCAGAAACAGCACCAAACACTATCCCATTTTTGGTTTTTCGCGGCTATTATCTGCAAATTCCACTCTTTTTGAGGGGATTCGTATTAAAATGGTGATGAGTTATTATTATGTTCTGATAAGCGGAGCAGTAGGAGGAACAAGGATGAGACAGACCGCGATTGTCACAGGCGGCACAAGAGGAATCGGGCTTGCTATCGCAAAGCAGCTGGGGCTTGACGGGTTTTACGTTGTGCTGGTGGGTGTTCGCCCACCCGATGCCGTAGCCCCCAGCCTGGATATGCTGGCAAGGGAAGGAATCTCCCCCACTAATGTGCGGTATGTGCAGGCGGATATTGCGTCGGGAGAGGACCGCACCCGAATTGTGAAAGAATCCGTGGAGGCCTTCGGGGGCATTCATGTTCTGGTGAACAATGCGGGGGTTGCCCCGCTGGAGCGCCGGGACCTGCTGGATATGACCGAGGAAAGCTACGACCGGGTGATGGACATTAACACCAAAAGCACCATGTTCCTAACCCAGGCAGTCGCCCGGCAGATGCTTTGCCAGGAGTTTGCGGGGAAAAAACGGGGGACGATCATTAATATCTCAAGCTGTTCCGCCGAGGCCTCCTCCATTGGCCGGGGGGAATACTGTGTTTCCAAGGCCGGCGTTTCCATGCTTACCTCCCTGTACGCCCACCGTCTGGCAGCCGAGGGGATACTGGTTCACGAGGTGCGCCCCGGCATCATCGCCACCGATATGACCGCCGCCGTGCAAAAAAAATACGACGACCTGATTGCCGCCGGCACCTTCCCCATTGCCCGCTGGGGTACTCCCGAGGATGTTGCCGGAGCGGTTTCCGCCTTTGCGGGAGATTTATTTTTGTATACCACCGGCAATTATGTGGATGTGGATGGCGGCTTTCACATCAAGCGGCTGTAAGGGGGGCGGTTTAGCATGAAAGAGACCACCATACAGCTGGGACGGTATGATATTCCGGTTTACCTGTGCAACACCGTCGTCGTGGGTACCGGCGCCTCTGGTTACAACGCGGCCGACCGTCTGCACCAATACGGTCAGACTGATATCGCGATTGTGACAGAGGGGGTTTACGCAGGAACCTCCCGCAATACCGGCTCCGACAAGCAGACCTACTACAAGCTTACCCTCTCCGGCGGCGAACCCGACAGTGTGCGGGAGATGGCTCAAACGCTGTTTGAAGGACAATGCGTGGACGGCGACCACGCCCTTTGCGAGGCGGCCCTTTCCGCCCCCAGCTTTCTCCGGCTTGTGGAGCTTGGGGTACCCTTCCCCCGCAACCGGTTTGGGGAGTTCATTGGCTATAAAACCGACCACGACCCGCGGCGGCGGGCAACCAGCGTCGGCCCGTATACCTCAAAGCTTATGACCGAACGGCTGCAGCAAGCGGCGGAAAAAAAGCGCATAAGGGTAATGGATCGTTTACAGGTAATCAAGCTTCTTGTGGATGACGGCGCGTTGCGGGGTATTTTGTGCCTTGCGCTGGACGCCAAAAAGGATGATTGCCCGTTTGCGGTCTTTCGCTGCGACAACGTGGTGTGGGCCACCGGCGGACCGGCGGGCATTTATGCCGACAGCGTATATCCGCACGGTCATTACGGTGCCTCCGGCATTGCCTTTGAGGCGGGGATAAACGGAAAAAACCTCACGGAATGGCAGTATGGTCTTGCCTCTGTCCGTCCGCGCTGGAATGTATCGGGCACCTATATGCAATCGCTGCCCCGCTTTATATCAACAGACCTGCATGGCGGCGGCGAGCGCGAATTTCTCCGCGACTTCTTTCCCGACGAGGGCAGCCTGCTGGATATGGTGTTTTTAAAAGGGTATCAATGGCCATTTGACGTGCGCAAGGTGTCAGGCGGCTCCTCTATCATCGATATTCTGGTTTATCTGGAAGGCTGCAAGGGCCGCCGGGTATTTCTGGATTTTAGGAGCAACCCCGGTGGCAGACCCATAAGCTTTTGGACTCTTTGCCCTGAGGCGCACGGATATTTGGAGAAGGCGGGAGCCTGTTACGGGACCCCGCTGGAGCGTCTTGCGCACATGAACAGCCCGGCGGTAGAGTTTTACCGGGAAAAGGGGGTTGACCTTGCGGCTGAGCCCCTGGAGATTGCCCTGTGCGCACAGCACAACAACGGCGGACTTGATATCGACAGCTGGTGGCAAACCAACATACGCGGCATCTTCGCCGTCGGTGAGGCGGCGGCAAGCCATGGGGTTTACCGCCCAGGGGGAAGCGCGCTGAATGCGGGACAGGTCGGCTCCACCCGCGCGGCACAATATATTGCCGCACACCGAACCGGAGAACCGGAGCCGGAACTTGGCGGCGCGGCCATACAACAGATTTTATCGGCGCTTACTCTCGCAGATGGGGCAACCGGCGGTGAGGATAATGTGCAACAGCTGTGGGAAACAGCCAAGCGCCGGATGAGCAGGTTTGGCGGCCCCATCCGCGACCTGTGCGGAATCCGTCTGGCGGCGAAAGAGGTGGCCGAACAGCTGTCAAGCTTTCAAGCAACCGTTCGCGTCGCCGACCCGCGCCGCCTGTGCTGGGTATTTCGTTTGAGGGATACCCTTCTTTGCCAGCTGGTGTATTTGCGGGCGATGGAAAATTACGCGGAAACGGGAGGAAAAAGCCGGGGCAGCGCGCTGTACACCGACCATGCCGGGCAAAAGCCTTATGCCAGCCTGCCCGATACCTTTACCTTCGTTTTGGACGACGGCAGCCGGGCAGCTCTTGTTCAAGAGGCGGCTTATACAGACGATGGCTGCCGCTTAAGCTGGCGTAAGGTTCGCCCTATCCCTGAGGATGATGATTTCTTTGAGAACATATGGCGCGAATTTCGCGAAAACGGCGGCGTTGTCTGATTCAGTCATCACTTTAGAAGCACCCCAATAAAGAAAAGAGGTTTATCAATGGAAGTTTTGCGCATGGGTATTATTGGTGTCGGAAACATGGGCTCCTCACACGCCAAATCGATCCTTGCCGGGAATATTCCCGGTATGAAGCTGGTGGCCGTGGCAGACCGCAAGGCGGCGCGCAGGGAGTGGGCAGCGCAAGCCCTTGGCGGTGAGGTAACCTTATTTGAGGAGGGCTCCGCGCTGATTGACAGCGATGTCTGCGACGCGGTGCTGATTGCCACCCCCCACTATCAGCACCCGGAGTTAGCAGTACGCGCCCTGCAAGGAAAAAAACATGTGCTGCTTGAGAAGCCCGCCGGTGTGTACACCGCCGAGGTGCGGAGGATGAACGAAGCAGCCGCCCAAAGTGACAGAACGTTTGCTCTAATGTTTAACCAGCGCACCAACTGCCTTTACCGCAAGATGCACGAGCTGGTTACCGGCGGGGAGCTTGGCGCCGTAAAACGCGTGAGCTGGATTATTACCGACTGGTACCGCACGCAGGCCTACTACGATTCCGGAGACTGGCGCGCCACCTGGAACGGTGAGGGTGGCGGAGTGCTTTTAAATCAGTGCCCCCACCAGCTTGACCTGCTGCAATGGATTTGCGGGATGCCAAGCCGTGTGCGTGCCTTCTGCCACGAGGGAAAATGGCATGATATTGAGGTAGAGGACGACGTTACCGCATACCTTGAGTACCCAAACGGCGCGACCGGCACCTTTATTACCACCACAGCCGACGCGCCGGGTACCAACCGCTTTGAGGTCACCCTTGAAATGGGCAAGCTGGTGTGCGAAAATAACCATCTGACCCTCACTAAGCTTGAGGTAAACGAGCGGGAGTTCTGTAAGACCGCAAAGGGAGGGTTTGATACACCACCCTGCTCCAGCTTTGAGGTTGAGACAGACGGTCAAAACGAGCAGCACAACGGCGTCTTAAAGGCATTCACCGCACACATCCTGCATGGGGAGCCGCTTGTAGCCGCCGGTGAGGAGGGCATACGCGGCCTTACCCTCTCAAATGCCATGCATCTTTCCAGCTGGCTTGACAAAACCGTTGACCTGCCGTTGGACGAGTCGTTGTTTAAAAAGGAGCTGGATAAACGCCGCGCAAGCTCCCGCACCAAGTCGGACACGGGAGTCGTCTTTGATACCACCGGGAGCTATTAGGAGGAAGCTCATGCTACGCGCAGCTGGCGCGGCTTATCGCCGCCCGTGATTCAAACACTAGCAGGAAAGCTCTTTTTCCTGAAAACACCCCATTTTACACCGGCTATAAAGAATTGCTTGCCGAGGTTCGACCGGAGGTGGTTCAT
This sequence comes from Bacillota bacterium, assembly GCA_023433405.1. Classification (GTDB taxonomy): domain Bacteria; phylum Bacillota; class Clostridia; order Oscillospirales; family Ruminococcaceae; genus Acetanaerobacterium. Next base: position 35,049 of record JAEZCT010000027.1, read on the forward strand.
AACCGTCTACCCCACCACCTCCATGTTCGGGGAGCATTTGCCGGCTACTGACCGAAATGCCGGTTGCCTCACGCCTTGCCGAAACAGGGTGGCTTTAGGGACGCTTAAACACAAACACGGCGTTCTCAAAAGCAGTGGCGGCAAGGGGTATCACCTCCACGCGGCTTATGTGAGATTTTAGCCTGTTTGCTAGGGTGTTTAAACCGAAAAAGCTAATTTGATATACAAGGAGGATCTTTTATGAGCAAACAGGACGGAATGAACTACGCACCCAAAGGAAAACCCGCGCCGGTGGTGGAGAAAGGCCAGTTCCCCATCGCAGCGGTTGCGCTTGACCATGGGCATATCTACGGCATGATAAACGGACTGACAGAGGCCGGTGCCGAGCTGAAATGGGTTTATGACCCAGATCCGGAGAAGGTTACGGCGTTTTGCAAAGCCTTTCCACAGGCCATGCGCGCGGATAGCCTGGAGCAGGTTCTCAACGACCCCGAGATACTCCTGGTGGCCGCGGCGGCAGTTCCAAGTAAGCGGTGTAAGCTGGGTCTTCAGGTAATGGAGGCGGGTAAGGATTATTTTACCGACAAAGCGCCGTTAACCACCCTTGAGCAGCTTGAGCAGGCCAAGGATGCCGTAAACCGGACCCAAAAGAAGTACATGGTATACTACAGCGAACGCCTGCATGTGGAGAGCGCCGTTTTCGCCGGACAGCTGGTGCGTGATGGCGCCATCGGGCGTGTTTTGCAGGTAATCGGCATGGGGCCACACCGGCTAAGCGCACCCTCGCGCCCCGGCTGGTTCTTTGAGTTTGAAAAGTACGGCGGGATTCTCTGCGACATTGGCAGCCACCAGATCGAGCAGTTTTTATTTTATACCGGCGCCGCCGACGCGGTGATAACAGGCAGCCGGGTTGCCAACTACAACCACCCCCAATACCCGGAGCTTGAGGATTTTGGTGACTGTATGCTCACCGGAGACAACGGCGCGACCCAGTATTTTCGTGTGGACTGGTTTACCCCTGACGCGCTCTCCTCCTGGGGGGACGGGCGCACCTTCCTGCTGGGCACCGAGGGAACCATTGAGCTGCGTAAATACGTTAACGTGGCGACTGAAAAAGAGGGAGATCACCTGTTTTTGGTCAACAAGGATGGCGAGCAGCACTTCCGGCTCGCCGGCAAGGTTGGCTTCCCTTTCTTTGGAGAGCTGATATTGGATTGTGTTCACCGTACCGAGTATGCTATGACCCAGGCGCACGCCTTTAAAGCGGCAGAATTGTGCGTAAGGGCGCAAATGCAGGCAATTCGGACGGAGGGCTGATTTTTAAGCTGTTTTCATTGATAACGGTTCACGCAAACTGAAAGAATCTCATGGTAAAACTCGCGGCGGCAATCATTCGCTGCAACGCGTTTTATCATGAGATTCTTTTTATATTATACTAATATCCGATTTAAAAGGGTATGAAAATCAAGTGAAAAGCTTTAATTTATGGGTTTTCACGCGGATTTTTATCGACTCTTTTTGAGGGGATTAGTATTAGTATGGGATAATAAAGCCCCACAGTAACCCAGAGCTAAAGTAGTGACGGTACAGCCTTTGGTTTGGAGACAAAAGCTGGATAATTTCTTCGCTCGAGAGTAAAATACCGTCACGCTTGCTACATCCTCTTGTACGCCGGAGTAGCCCTCGTCCGGACGGTCATAATTAAAGGTATAGGGTTTTGTTTGATAATAGTAGCCGTCTTGATCAAAGCTCTGGGTTTTGCCTGAAAAAGCAAAATATCAAGGTTATTTAAAACACTATAACTCAACCAATCGTCGTTATTAAAATAGCGCACGTTGTTATACCTGCCGTAATAACCCTCTTTGCCGTATACTCGCTGGTCAATTTGCTCAAAAAAAGCCGTTAAGATTTTGTCGGTTAAATGTATCATAATTTGTACAATATGTAAACACGAAAGAGAAGCTAAACTTTTTGTCGTAATCCCTGAAGACGACTTGATAAAAATTTTGTTTTTTTGTGTGTCAACTGGCTCAACTTAAATCTTAAAACGAAGTAATACGAATAACAGATTTCATTGTAGATGGAGGCACTACGCCCCTCGGAGCGTTTTTTTGCCTGTTGCTGAATATCCGGCTGTTGAAGGGGACCGGTATCTTCTTGCCGGGGGTGCATGGACTAAACGGTTACCAAGCTGTGCCTTGGCCTTTCGGCTATTTTTCTCCACGCAAAAGACATATCGTCCATTACGGAAGATATGTCTTTTTGGAGCTACTGGTGAGAATCGAACTCACGACCTGCTCATTACGAGTGAGCTGCTCTACCCCTGAGCCACAGTAGCATATATGAGAAAGAAAAAAGCCGTTCTCCCTGTTTATATTTGTAAAAAAATCGCTTCCGCTGCGTTACCAAACGGTCTGCCCTATCTACAACCAAAGACCTGCGTATTATGAGTGCGTTGCTCTACCTCTGAACCACATTCAAAAACAAAATCCAACATAAATACAGCTTTAATATAATACAATACATCGCCAGTGATGTCAAGCCGTTTGCAGCCAAAAAACACGGCAGAATGAGCCCGCAAGGAAATCTTAAAAAAGGCTTTGCTTTCATTAAAACCTGTGGTATAATATTTCTTGCGTTTAATAAAGATGCGCTGGTGTCAATGAGCGCAAGCTTAAATAACGTCGCAAGGATTTGCGCCCGTAGCTCAGCTGGATAGAGCGTTAGACTCCGACTCTAAAGGCCGCAGGTTCGACTCCTGTCGGGCGCACCACCTTAAAGCCATGCATGAGTTTTAAACTCATGCATGGCTTTAAATTTTATTTATGTTAAAAATTAAAAAATGCATTTTTTATTCAAAGCAAGCAATTGGAACTAAGACTGCAATATGAAGAAAGTTATAGGTCTATAGTGGTCTTATTATTATAGCCGGAAGAATGATTATGGTTTTGACTATTGAAATTTTTCATTTGCACGGAGACAAAAAATTTATCCTGACGCGAAAAGCCGAAAAATTGTGCCACACTTTATGACATTCGTAAATATAATACATAGTTTACCTAAGAAAATCTCAGCAAAATATTTAAAAACAAAAAGTAATATATGGTAATAACCTGCACTTTATGATACAATAAAATATCGAATTGCGCCATTTTTGCGCGAAAATGCGCGAAAAGCCGTTAGAGAGAACGCGCAGACCATGCTCGTATTTGCAGAGCGGATTAAGGAAGGCGACAGAATGAAAAACATAAGCATCAAACACAAAATGGCATTGCTGATGATAATCGTGATAATTGCGGGTACTTTGCTTGGGGTAATTGCAATCTATCAAATGAATGTGCAAAAGGATAGCTCTGTGGAGCAGTTAGAAAAAGTGATTCGCGATAATTTTGACACGAATGTAAAGCAGCAGGTGGAAAATGCCTGTACTCTTTTGCAGGGTGTATACGATAAATCGCAGGCAGGAGAGATCACACTTGAGCAGGCAAAAAAACTGGGCGCAGACCTGCTTAGAAACCTTCGCTACGGCGCGGACGGCTATTTTTGGGCGGACACCTATGAGGGATTCAATATTGTACTGTTAGGCGGCGCTTCGGAGGGTACGAATCGTCTGGATTTAAAGGACGCCAATGGGGTGGAAATTGCCAAGGAGATTATTAGTGTAGGACGGCAACCGGACGGAGGCTTCTCCGATTATCACTTTCCAAAGGCCAACGAAACGGAGCCTTCGCCCAAGCGCTCCTACTCAAAGTCATTTGAACCCTTTGGTTGGGTAATCGGCACAGGCAATTATACGGATTATATTGACAGCTATGTTGCGGAGCAGAAGGCTGTAATTGAGAAAGAAATCTCCGATTCCATCTTTGAGCTTGTGGCGGTTGTCATCATATGCCTGTCGATTCTCATCCTGTTAAGCATTTATATTGTAAACAGTATCGTAGGACCCATGAAAAAATTCATTCAGGTTACCAACCGGCTGGCTAGCGGCGATTTTGAAGCACAGATTACGGTACGCTCGCGGGATGAGATCGGTCAGCTGGCAGCATCCATGCAATCGCTGGTCAACCGTCTAAAGACCTACACCGCTTACATCGATGAGATATCCGATTTACTAAAAACCATGGGTAACGGCAACCTAAACCTAAAATTTGTACAGGCCTATGACGGCGAGTTTGCTCATATAAAGGACGCGCTGCAAAGCACCTCTGCCATGCTAAGCGAAACACTGTCCGAGTGTCGCAGGTCGGCAGAACAGGTTGCGGCCGGTGCGGAACAGGTTTCGGCGGGGGCGCAGGCTTTATCTCAGGGTGCTACCGAACAGGCCAGCGCCATAGAGGAGCTCTCCGCAACCATTCGGGATATCTCGGTGCGGGCGGAGGAGTCGGAGGAAAACACCGCTTCCGCGAAAAGTATTACCCTTCAATCCAACCTATCCATTGCTTTGGGACAGCAGCGCATGGAAACTATGGTCGCGGCTATGGAGGATATCAGCAATAAATCCAGCGAAATCGGCAAAATTATTCAAAACATAGAGGCCATTGCGTTTCAGACCAATATCCTGGCACTCAACGCGGCGGTAGAGGCGGCACGCGCAGGCTCCGCCGGTAAAGGCTTTGCCGTTGTTGCCGATGAAGTGCGCAACTTAGCGGGTAAATCTGCCGAGAGTGCTAAAAACACCGCGACCCTGATTGAGGGCGCACTCGCAGCAGTTGAAAACGGCAGTAAAATTGTGGCTGAAACCGCCACTGCGCTGCGGGATGTAATCTCAAACTCCGAAACGATATCGGGCATTATTCAAAATATCGCGAACGCAAGCTCCGACCAAAAAACCGCAATCACTCAGGTTAATACGGGGTTTGATCAGATATCCACCGTGGTGCAAACCAACAGCGCCACCGCCGAAGAAAGCGCGGCGGCAAGTGAGGAGCTTTCCGGGCAGGCACAGATGCTTCAAGACCTCATCGATAAATTCAAGCTGAAAATGGCTTAACGCGATTGCGCATGGCAAGCAAAGATAAAAATCGAAAGAAGTTTATTCGCAAGAATAGACTTCTTTCGATTTTTGTGTTACGATATTTCTGTTTTTTGTGAGCGGTTTTTTACTTTATTCGCGTAAAAGCAAAGCGAGAGAGCGCATAGGCGGCGAAAGTTCTATCCCTTGCATAAAGAGGAGCTTTGACGACACCATGGACGAGATGCAATACCTGTCATTCCAAACGCACCTTATCGTCTGCCCGCTAGTCTTTCTTGCGGGGTTTGTGGATGCTATCGCCGGCGGTGGCGGACTGATATCAATGCCGGCATACCTGCTGGCTGGACTGCCCGCGCATTATGCCATGGGCACCAGTAAAATTGCCTCAAGCTTTGGCACCTTTACCGCTGCTCTTCGCTTTATTAAGTCAGGGCAGATTAACTGGAAAGCGAGCATACTGGCCGGCATCGGCTCCTTTCTCGGGTCACTGGGCGGCAGCGCAGTCGCGCTGATGATCAGCGATGAGGCTCTAAAGCTTGTTATGCTCCTTGTTTTACCGGCGGTGGCGGTTTTTTTGCTGATAAAGAAGGATTTTGGTATCTCCACAGAGCAGACCAAGCCAATGAGCGCGGTTCGGCTGTCGGCGTTGTCCCTCACCATTGGGCTTGTAATCGGCGGATATGACGGCTTAATCGGGCCGGGAACCGGCACGTTTTTAGTCCTTGCCCTTACAGGCCTTTTGGGCTTTGACCTGCTCAAATCATCCGGCTGCGCTAAGGTGGTAAACCTGATGTCCAACATCGCGTCGATGATTGTTTTTACTCTCAATAAAAAGGCAATCATCGCCCTTGCTATCCCTGCTGCAGTGTTTTCCATGGCGGGATACTACCTTGGGGCAAGGTTGGCTGTAGCCGGCGGCAGCAAGTACGTTCGTTACACCATCTTTTTGGTCATCGGGCTTCTCTTTATTAAGCTCGCGGCGGATCTGTTTTTCTAGACCCATCAGGTTATCCGTTTATGCCTTGGGATGGGGCATTCGTTTTAAAGCAGGGTGCGGGTAACAAAACTACAGTGCAAACCGCCTAAGCTCCCCGCTAAGCAGGTTCGATTGCCGGAACATTTCCTCCGCGGCAGCGGCGCTTTGCTCCGAGGCGGCGGCGTTGCGCTGTACAATAGTGGCTACCTGCCCAAGCACCAAAGTCACCTGCTCGATCGCCGTGGCCTGAGAAACCGAGGCACTTTCTATTTTTTGAATTACTGTAATAATCTCACCGGCGCGCTCTGCAGTTTCGTTGAGCTCCTTTGCGGCGTCCTCAGAGATTCGCGACCCGCTCAAAACGGAACGAAGGGAAGCTTCAATCAGCTCGGTGGTTTGCTTTGCGGCTTCCGCCGAACGGCTGGCAAGGGTGCGCACCTCCTCCGCTACTACCGCAAAGCCCTTGCCTGCGGAGCCCGCCCGTGCCGCCTCTACCGCGGCGTTAAGCGCAAGGATGTTGGTCTGAAACGCGATATCGTCAATCACCTTTATAATCTTGCCGATTTCGGCGGAGGATGCGTTTATCTGTTCCATGGCGCCCAGCATTCTCTGCATGAGCCGGTTGCTTTGCTCCATGCTAAGCACCGCCTGCTCCACCTGTCCGGCCGCGTCCTTTGCGTGACTCGCGTTCTCCTTTGCCTGGCCGGAAACGCTTTGGATGGAGGCGGTAAGCTCCTCCACAGAGCTTGACTGTGTTTGGGCGCCTTCGGAGAGAGAGCGCGCTCCTTCGGATATCTGACGGGCTCCGGTGTTCACCTGATGCGACGCAGTGGATATCGTATCCAAGGTTTGCCGCAGCGACGCGGCTATGCCGAGCAGGGCGCGCTTTACGGCAGAAAATTCGCCGCTGTAATCATATTGCAGGCTTACCTGCATGTTACCCGCCGCCATTGCGTCCAGTACGGCGGTAACCTCCCCGATATAAGAGCGGTAATCGTTTAAACGCTTTGCGGTCATCTTGGTAGAGGCGCAAAGCTTACCGACCTCATCGCGGGAGATATACTTCTCATCAACCCTCACCGTAAGGTCTCCGCCCGCAATTTGTCCAAGTACCGAGGAGATGTAGCGGGTTCTTTTAATAAGCGGAAGCGATATCGCCACACTCACAAATATCCCCGCCGCAATACCGCCCACAACCGTGGCAAGCACCAAAACGAGGTTGCGTCTGGTCATGGACTCCGCGGCCATCGTAGCATCGGTGCGCCACTGCTCCGCCAGCAGCACCGTTTTGTCTATGGCCTTGCGGTGCTCAAGGTATGCGGCTTTCAGCTCGCTTTGCATCAGCCGAACCTGAAACGCGTTCTTTGACTCCACTGCCGGAACAACCTTCTGCTCAAAGATTTCGTAAAATTGCATAGCGGCGCTGTAGGAGTCCTGCAAAAAATACTGCTTAATTTCAGGATCGGTAAGCCGATTAATCCATATCGCGTTTCGCTGCTCATAGGTTGCCTTTAATTTCTTAAGGGATTGGTACAGCTCGGCTCTGGGGGCCTCCTCATAGGTGGTTATGTATTCGAGCGCTATGGAATAGGATTCGATGATGTACTCCGGCGGCGGCAGAATATCCGCCGTCAGCTCGTTTGTTAGCATAATTTCGTCGTACAGCTTGCCGCCAATCCTGGTGCTGTCTGACATCACAACCGACAGAGCCCAAACCAGAATAATCAGTGCCGACATGGTAATTGATAAAATCAGCATTTTTGTACGAATGCTTAAGTTTTTCATAGCATTTGCACGTTCCTTTCCCCCGCCTCTTATTTCTGTGCGTTTTTGGTAAACGGTTAAGCTCCCTTCAGGCTTTTTGCTTGACCTTAAAGCTATATAGCTTTAAGGCCACTACGCGTTCCCGCTGACAGTAAGGTAATATTAATATATCGGTTTAATCGGCTCAAATATTATAGGCAAACTAAAATTTCAAGGATAAGTTGGCTCTTGTTGCACGATAATTGTAATAACCCCTCATTTTGCGATATATGATTAACAATACCGGGAGTTATTGCGGTGATAATACGAATCTCATATGAACCAATTAACTAAGAAAAGTGAGGATGAACACCTATGGAGAACCTGTCAAAAAACGCGAACCGATTCATGGGTTTTGCAGAGCTATACGACAACGCGCGACCGAGGATGCCTCTGTACCCGGTGGAGATCATTACCGGGTATCTGGGCAAGCGTCCAAAGCTGGTGGCGGATCTTGGCTGCGGCACGGGCTTATCCAGCGAGATATGGAAGGCGTATGCCGACGCGGTCGTGGGGGTGGAGCCCAGCGATGATATGCGTGCGGTTGCCTCCGCCAAGGAGGGAGAGAACCTCACGTTTATCAAGGGGTACGCCCACGAAACCGGGCTTGCAGAGGGCTGCGCCGACGCGGTGGTTTGCTCGCAGTCCTTTCACTGGATGGAACCCGTCGTCACCCTCACGGAGGTGAACCGGATTCTGCGTCAGGGCGGCGTTTTTGCCACGGTAGATTGCGACTGGCCGCCGGTGGGCGACTGGCAGGCGGAGGAAGCATATCTTGCGCTTATCGACCATGTGAGTGCGGTGGAGCACGCAAACCCCGAATTTCAGCAAAGCTATTTTAGATGGGATAAGAAAAAGCACCTTGAGAATATCCGGCGGAGCGGGTGGTTTCGTTATTGCAGGGAGATTGTGTTTTCAAACCGTGAGCCCTGCACGGCGGAACGGTTTGTGGGGCTCGCGCTGAGTCAGGGCGGCCTGCAAGGCATCCTAAAGCGTAAGCCCGAGCTTGTGGCCGACCAGGTGGAAACCTTTCGCCGCAGAATCGTTGCGCTGTATGGCAACCGGGAGTTTACCGTGGATTTTTGCTATCGTATGCGTGTGGGCGTAAAATAACCCCCCTCTCACCCACGGAGACCGGCAGAAAATACTGAGAAAATTCTACTCTTTTCAAAAAGAGTAGAATAATCGATGAAAATACGCGTGAAAACCAATAGGTTAAGGCATATCACTTGATTTTTATTCTTTTGGTATTTCAGGCTAAGGCAAAGCCTAAAATAAAGCTTGACGGTTATTAGAAAACATGGTATTGTATTTTCGCACAAAGATTTGTGCTTTAAAACTGCTAGAACAAAGAGAGGATGTTTTTGATGTCGGAAGTATCTGTAGGGGTTCTTTTCAACTAATATTGTTGAGAGAGGCTGACGATAGCTCGGCGGGTTTAGTCCCGTCTATGTTGTTGTGCCTTTGGAACATGCCTTGCAGACTACTCCATTCATCATGACACGATAGATGACAGACGGCGCTGTTTTGTGGCCGTTTGACGGAGCACGACGGGTATTTCCTGTCGTGCTTTTTTATGTCTTGATAGATATTTGGTGCCGCTTCCCGCCAGACCTGGCGGAACAACTGCGCCTATGGGGGTATTCTGTCCAATTGCGCTATGCCGCACAGCCGGCCGCCGCATTTGATCGGTTTCTCTCATGGGCGTTTTTATCGTTGTCCGCTTATACTAATATCCAATTTCAAGTGAGAATTAAAGTGAAGAGCTTTCGTTTATGGGTATTCACGCTGATTTTTATCTGCAATTCCACTCTTTCTGTGGAAATTAGTATTAAAAAAGGCTTAAAGGAAGGGTACGCTATGAACACAATGGATGCACTGGAATTTAAAAAGATACAAGAACAGCTTGCGGAGCTTACCGTAAGCGTTTACGCAAAAAAAGAGGCGATGGCACTTACACCGACGCTGTCGGAGGTGGAATGTCGTCGCCGGATGCGCGATACCAACGAAGCGCGAGCCATTTTGGATACCCTGGGCACACCGCCGCTTACCGCCATGACCGAGCTTGAAAGCATTCTCCTGTCACTGCAAAAGGGGGCTATGCTCTTGCCGGAGCAGCTGACCTCCGTGGCAGGTTTTTTGCGTTCCTGCAATCGAATGCGCAGCTATCTAAAGCGTGCGGAGAATCTAAACGCAGGGCTTGCGTATTGCGGCCCGCAATTTCAGGATTTGGGTGCGTTGATAGAGGAGATTGACTACGCTGTCCGCGACGACCGCGTAAACGACACGGCCTCCTCCGCCCTCGCCGACTGCCGCCGTAGGCTGGATAGCAAGAAATCCTCGGTAAAAAGCAAGCTGGAGCAGATATTACGGGGCAAAAAGGAGTATTTCTCCGAGTCCTATGTCACGGTGCGAAGTGGGCGCAGTGTGCTGCCTGTAAAGAGGGAGTACAAAAGCCAGGTAGCCGGAACCGTAGTGGAGATTTCCAACACCGGCGGCACCTATTTTATCGAGCCCGCCGCCATCCGCAAGCTTCAGGATGAGGTTACCGCACTGGAGGTGGAGGAGGCAAACGAGGTCATCCGCATCCTGTACACCCTCACCGCCTCGGTGGATGGCTATGGGACGCAGATTACAGGCAACAAGGAACTGATGCAAAGGCTGGATTTTTTGTTTGCAAAGGCAAAGCTTTCGGCGCAGATGGATGCCGCACCCGCGGCAATTACCACCGAGCGACGGCTGATTATCCGCCAAGGACGGCACCCGCTGCTTGACCGCAAAAGCTGTGTGCCGCTGGATTTTGAGCTGGGCGGCGCGGTGGACGGCGTAGTCATTACGGGACCAAACACCGGTGGTAAAACAGTAGCGCTTAAAACAGTGGGGCTGCTTTGCTGGATGGCGCAGAGCGGCCTGCATGTACCGGCGGGGCCGGGCAGTGTGTTTTGTATGAACGACCGCATCCTGTGCGATATTGGCGACGGGCAGAGCATTGCCGAAAACCTTTCCACCTTCTCGGCGCATGTCACCAGTATCAACCGCATCTTAAGCGAAACCACCACCCAAACCCTGGTGCTGCTCGATGAGCTGGGCTCGGGCACCGACCCGATGGAGGGCATGGGGCTTGCCGTGGCCATTTTGGAGGAGCTGCTGAGTCAGGGCTGTTTGTTTGTTGCCACCACCCATTACCCCGAGCTTAAAGAATTTGCCCGCATCACGCCGCGCCTGATTAACGCCCGTATGGCGTTTGACCGTGAAAGCCTGCGCCCGCTGTATCGGCTGCAGCTGGGGGAGGCGGGAGAAAGCTGTGCGCTTTATATCGCCCAGCGGCTGGGGCTCCCCGCCCGCCTCTTGCGCCGCGCCTATTCTGCGGCATACGGGGAGGAGGGGCTCCCCGCCCAGCTGCGGCTGCGCGACGGGGAAGAACCCGATGTGGTAAGGAAAAGAACCGGAATGCTGGAAAAAGAGGCCACTGTCCGGCTAATTAAGCATGACGGGGAGCAGTTTAGTCTGGGCGACAGCGTGCAGGTGCTGCCCGAAAAGGAGATTGGCATTGTATGCAGGCGCTGTAATGAGAGGGGATTCTTGGAGGTACTGATAAAGCGGGAAAAGAAACTGGTTAACCACAAGCGCCTCAAGCTGCTGGTTCCCGCAGAGGAGCTGTACCCAGACAACTACGATTTTTCCATTGTCTTTGATACGGTGGCAAACCGCAAGGCGCGCCACGCCATGGGCAAGGGACATCGTCCCGATTTGGAGATTGTAATTGAGAAGGGCAGCCCGAACGACCAAACCCATTAACACTCACCCGCACAGCAGCGAAAAGGATTGCCGCCGCGTGGTGTAATACTAATCCCCTCAAAAAGAGTCGATAAAAATCCGCGTGAAAACCCATAAATTAAAGCTTTTCACTTGATTTTTATACTCTTTAAATCGGATATTCGTATAACTAGAATTTCTATATGTTTGCCGATCGGATATTCGTATAACTAGAATTTCTATATGTTTGCCGAAACGTATAAACGATATCACTGCAAACACCTAAGATTTTACAACCAAAAAGGATGGACGCAAGGATGATTATTGAGACAAAGGGACTAGCCAAGACCTATCGTCACTACGAAAAGGAGGCAGGGCTAAAAGGAAGCTTTAAGGCCCTATTTCAGCGAAAATATACCAACAAAACCGCACTCGCAAACTTTGATCTCTCGGTGGAGGAGGGGGAGTTTGTGGGGCTTATCGGCCCCAACGGAGCGGGTAAGACCACGCTTGTCAAGATGCTCACCGGCATAATCGCACCCACCTCCGGCTCCGTTTCGGTTATGGGTTATTACCCAAATAAGCTCGAAAACGCGTTTAAGCAGCAATACGCCGTGGTGATGGGGCAAAAAAGCCAGCTGTTCTTTGAGCTTACTGCGGCGGATACCTTTCTGCTCTTTAAGGAGCTTTACGGCATTAGCGACGAGCAGTATAAGAAAAATCTAGACTATTTTGTGGAGCTGTTTCAGGTTTCCCAGTACCTGAATGTTCAGGTGCGCACCCTTTCTTTGGGCGAGCGTATGAAGATGGAGCTGATTGTCGCCCTCCTACATAACCCAAGGGTGCTATTTCTTGACGAGCCGACAATCGGACTGGACGCGGTGGCGCAAAAGCAGGTGCGGGGGTTTTTAAAGGAGGTCAACGACCAAAAGGGCACCACAATCCTGCTTACCTCCCATTACATGGAGGATATTAAAAGCCTGTGCAGGCGAAGCGTAGTGGTCAACCACGGTGTGAAAATCTACGACGGGGATACCGACACGCTGTTTGAACGCTATCAGGGACAAAAGAAGGTGACGGCGTCCTTTGAGCAGCAGGCTCCCGCCAAGCTGCCCGAAGGCTGTGCGCCACTGGAGCAAAGAGAGAATAAGCTGTCGTTTTTAATATCTCGAGAGCGGTCGCAGGAAATTTTGCGGGAGCTTATGACCTGCGGCGGGCTTACCGACATTACCATTGAGGAGGAGGAAATCGGCAGCGTGGTGGAGCGTATCTATCAGGACACCATGTGGGAAGGAAAGAGGGAGCAAAAGTGAAAGTGAAAGTGAAAGTGAAAGTGAAAAAGTACTTGGAGATTGTTAAAATCAGCTTTAAAAATCAGCTTGCGTGGCGGTTTGACGTGGTGATGAATATTGTGTTTACCGTGGCAAGAATTTTGTTTGCCTACCTGCTGTGGGGCGCAATCTTTGGGCAGAGGGATATGGTGGCGGGGTTTACCTTCTCCAGTATGCTGTCCTATTACATCGTCAACTCCTTCTTGACGCAGATGGATAAATCCCATACCGTCAGCGAGGAGCTCCAGGATCGCATCCGCAATGGAACATTTTCAAAATACATGATCATTCCCGTTCGGGTTGAAGGGTATTTCATGGCACAGGCGGTGGGCAAAACAGCGTTTTATGGCGTTTTTACCCTGATTGCCGCCGTTGCCGGGGCATTTTTGTTCGGAATCCGGTTTGTATTTACCCAAAGCCCCCCCATGCTGGCGGCCGCCGCTGCTTTGGCGGTGTTGGGGTTTATATTTCTCATACAGCTCAATTTTTTTCTGGGTATCCTCACCTTTCGGTATGAGGATATTTGGCTGTTTCTCATGATTAAAAGCAACCTTATCGCATTTATTACCGGCGCAATGGTGCCGCTTTCCCTGCTGCCGGAGGGGGTCTTGGGCGTTATGCGGTATTTCCCCTTTTATTATATCGGTTACCTGCCCTCTATGCTGGTAATCGGCCAAAACGCGGGAGAGGCGGGCATCGGTCTTTTGGTGCTTACCGGTTGGGTTGTTTTCTTTGGCATAATTAACCCGCTGCTTTACAAGCAAATAAGGACACGTTACGACGGGGTGGGAATATAGTGAGAAATTTACGCTTTATCATGACGCTGTTTAAGCTGCGCCTTGCACGCAGCATGGTGTTCCGGCTTTCCTTTTTCGGGGCGCTGTTCATCGACGGCAGCTTATTTATCCTGCAGCTTTTAATGTTTAACGCCATCTACTCTCAGGTGGATACCATTGGCGGGTGGGTACGGGGTGAGGTACTGGTCTTCGTGGGCACCTTTTCACTCGTCAACGCCATTAACATGACAGTATTCTTCTTTGGTCTAATTGAGATTCCCTACAAAGTGCAAAACGGGGCGCTTGACCACTACCTGACAAAGCCCATGAATCCTTTACTACGCCTTACCTTTGAGAGCATAGACATCGGTTCCTCCCCCCTTATCCTGCTCAGTATCGTGATTATTCTGTATGGGGTAACGGTTCAAGGGGCCGTCATTACTCCTCAAAGCATAATCCTGTACATCGTGTTTATACTTTTAATGACGCTGTTATGGTACGATTTAAGCCTGATTATGCGAACTATTTCGCTCTTTGTGATAGCAGCCGACACCCTTTTTGAGCTGGAGGGCAGCTTTATTGAGCTTTGCATGAAGATACCCGGGGTGGTGTTCCAAGGCGTATACAAGCTTCTGTTTTGCTTTTTGCTCCCCTATGGGCTGATTGCCACCGTTCCCACGCAAATTCTGCTGGGCACCACTACCCCCGCGGGGATTTTATACGCGGGGGTTATCGTGCTTATTTTCACCGTGTTTGCCCAGCGCTTCTGGCGGTTTGGCTTAAAGCGCTACAAAAGCGCGAGCAGCTAATACACATCCCGTTTTAAGAAGGATTTTAAAAAGAAAGCCCGAACAGCGGCAAAAGGATTGCCGCTGTTCGGGCTTTTTGGGGACTCTATTTTTAAAATTATACTATTATCCGATTAAAAAGTGTATAAAAATCCGTGTAAAAATCATTAATTTATGGATTTTGACGCGGATTTTTATCAACACTTTTATCGGAGAATAGTATTAGCCAAGTACTATCTTTTCATTACAGGGATCCAAACCTCTTGGTTGTACTTGCCGTTTCCAAGGGAATAGTACATCTCAAATTCCGGTCCGTCGGCATGCTCGTAGCCGGAGGTGGGGAACCAATCGGGAAAAATGCGTTTCCACACACTGTGAATCATTTCGGTGCCGTTTTCTTCTGTGCATTCCCCTGTGGGAAAGATTGCCCAGGTGAAGGCCGGCACCTTCAGGAGGTCGTATCCATCGGGAATCTCTATGCCGTCGGCGATTACCCCTATAATGTAGGAGAATATGCCTTCCCGGAAGTTGTAAAGACCCGCGTGCAGACACTGGTCCTCAGGGATGCCAAAATCCCGGTGCACCCGGTCTAAGGTGCCGTTTTGGTAAAGCTCCTCCCACAGCTTGGGTAAGTCGTTGTATTGGCGGTTATCCACCGCGCTTATTTCGAATGAAAGCCCTGCCATGGTAAACGCCGCTTTGTCTTCAATGCGATAATTCATCTCGACCTCTCCTTTAATTGAAATGTGAAAGGACATCCTGGGAAAGGCTTTGAGCTGGGTATGCTCATCCCGCGCAAGAATAGGCATGACTCCGTGCAGCGCCTTAAACGCACGGGAGAAGGCCTCCGATGATTCATACCCGTATTTGAGCGCCACGTCAATGACTTTAGACTTGGTCTGGCGCAGCTCAAACGCCGCAAGGGTCAGCCGCCTGCGCCGGATATACTCTGACAGGGGAACGTCGGTGATAAAAGAAAACATCCGCTGAAAGTGGTACACCGAGCAGCAGGCGACCTTGGCCGCCTTGGCAAACTCAATCTTTTTATCAAGGTGGCTCTCAATGTAATCCATCGCGCCGTTCATTCGGTCAAGCCAGTCCATGCGCATCCTCCTAGTCGTTAAGCCTTCCAGTTCCCTATAATACAGGCAGCTTTTTTGCTTTGGTTGTCCTTACTTGCTTAGTATAGCAAAGAGGCCAAGCGAATGCCGTGCAATCCATGCACCATATTATCATAGTCGCAGGAGAGCATCAAATACCCGCTCAGATGATGGCAAAGCTTTCGAAATCATTATCCGTTTGGTGCATAACTTTCTGCGAGACATTTTAAAGCGTCGCCACGGCACATATAATAATTTCGAGGTGGTTTGTCTATGTCGCGGCTCAAATGCATCCCGGGTGAAAAGCTGGCTCTTCTCGCCACAACCTTTGCCGTTGCCCTTGCCGAGGAGTTTGATCTTGACGATATTAACATCTTAAGCGGTTTTTTCAGCGCAATCGGCGATAATCTGGCCATCATAGCGGCGCAGCGTTCCGCCTGCCAATCGGACAGCGGGACGGGCGCTGCGAATACACCATCAGAATAACCACGCCGCCGGATGATGCTCCGTTATCAAGGCTCACTTTTTATAGCTCACGACAACACTTTTGCCCGCGTACTTACCGATAAGATAGAATAAGTGTCCCACCGGTCTTTTATAGAACGGTACGGGAACAGAGCGGTCATACACGCCCTTTATGCGCGCTTCCTCTGTCCAGTAGTCGCCGTCCAGCGTCGCGTATTCGGTTCCCTTCACATAACACAGGGACATGCCGCGGAATATATTGTAAGGAATTAATAGGGGGACCGTTGGGCTGTGCAGCTTGCGGGAAGCAAGGTCACGGTAAAATTTCTTGGTACTTTTCTCTAGCGCAAGCCTTGTTTTTTCGTTTACCTGGTAATCGTTCCAGCTGTAGGTTGCTACGCCAAACTGGTAACAGCGGTTAAATCCAATTCCAGACAAAAAGGCCGCGATACTTTTTGCCGCCTGCTTTGCGCCGATACCGCCTGCAGTGGTAAGGATCAGCGCCTTTTTTTGAAAAAAGTGTGGTCGATGCAGCATAAAGCACAAGTGGTCAAACAAATTCTTAAGCAGCGAGGTTTCCCGCATCGCGTAGGAGGTGGAGGATACGATAATGCCGTCCGCCTCCTCCATTGCCGAAATGATAGGCAGGATAATCGCGCTGTGGGGGCAGGTCTCATGGCCTGTGCGAAAACAGCTGCTGCAGCCGCAGCAAAACGGAAGCTTTTGATTATTCATATGGATTTCGGAGAATTCCGCCTTGCCATCCAGTGTCTGGAGCTGTTCCTTTGCAAGCTCCGTTAGTTTCCAGGTGTTTCCTTTTCGGGGACTGCCGTTAAGTATCAGGTATTTCATTTAGTCCAAAACCTTTCTGTAATTGTGTCTATCAGTTCGTCGCGCTGCACTTTATCATACATATCCACCCCAATGCATTCCTTGAGTACTTCCTTTCGCAGAAAGGCGGCCTGCAAGACGGAGATAATCATAAACGATTCCATCATGTTTTTTGGGGTAATCCGCCCGCCGGACATACTTTTGGTGAGCCCCAAAGCGGTTTTCATCGTGTTATCGTCCTCCGCGGGGCGGTTCATATCCCCTAGGATGGAAACGCGTGAGATTTGCTTGTGCTGTATCAGAAAATCCATGACCTGCTTGGCAACGTCGCCTGGAGTTATTGTGCTTTCTCCTGCCGGGGAGGGCTGAGGACGAAAGGAGAGGATTACACTGCCAATGATGCTCTGTACGCATACCTCAATGAGATGATCCTTTGAGACAAAATAGTGGTTGATTAGCCCCACGCCCACGCCCGCCCGCTGGGCAATCTTCCTCATCGTAATGCTGTCGGTGTTACCGTCGGTCTCTCGTATGAGGGCTATGGTGTGCTTAATTATATTCTCCTTTGTGATGTCTGATTTCATTGGTTTGACAAAAACCTCCCTTAAATTGAACGATGTTCAATTTAAGGATAAAATAAAAAACGCCGTTTGTCAAGCGTTAGAAACCCTTTGAAAGCGTCGGGAATAAAATAATAATGAGTCCGAGAGCCCATTCATTTTATTCGGCATTTTCCAAATACTTCATTCCATGCGAACATATAACGCGAATATTTTACCCGGAATACGGGTGACAGGAATCATTTTGCCTTTGCATAAGCGGGCAAAATCGGCTATACTGTTTTTATATTTAATTTTTTCCGTTTCGTCACAAACGCTCGGCTCCATTGCGGCTTTATGTGAAAACAAGGCGTACAATTTTACCTGCACAAACATTTTAAGGGTTAAACGAGGAGTCAAGATGCTCTATTCAATTACTAATCCCGAGCTGCTAACAATCACTACTCAAAGCGGTAAACACGCTTCCTTTGGCGGAAACCAAATCTGGTACGCTGCCGAATGGGGCAAACGGGCGGGCTGCGGGCCTACCTGCGCGGCAAATGTACTCTCCTATCTGGCATTCACCAAGCCGGAGCTGCGCGGACTGTATGGCTATGATACGCTGAGCCAAGAAAGCTTTACAAAACATATGGAGGAGCTTTTTGCATTCATCACCCCAGGTAATATGGGGGTAAACCGCGCCGAGATGTTCTCGGAGGGGGCTGTAAGCTTTGCGAAAAGCAGGGGGATAACCCTTCGTCCGCATGTATTTAACGTGATGGGTAACCTCTCGCTAAGTCGCCCCGATGTGTCACAGTTTACGGCTTTTGTAATGGCGGGTCTGGAGGCAAACTGCCCGCTGGGGTTTCTCAACCTGACCCGAGGCAGGGTGAAAACGCTGCAAAGCTGGCACTGGATTACCATTACGAAGGCGGAACTCGGTCATAACAGCTTGACGGCGGAGGCCTCGGACGAGGGACGGTGTATCAGCTTTGACCTACGGCTTTGGTATCTTTCCACCCGCATGAGCGGCGGTCTGGTATATTTTACATAGTGATAATTCGGAAAAGGGTAACCAAGGCGGGAACGGGCATAATCATACCATTTGTGCTCTATCATTATGGTATTACGGTACCTTGACAACCACTTTGGACAATCCATAACGCCCCCGTATAACATCCCATTTGCCGGTATCGACAGGTGGCAATGCTTCTTATTTTTCGGTTCCACTCTTTGGTTGTGGATAACCCAGCAGTTAACGTGCAAAAGGAAAGCCGCGGGGCCGGTTTGCTTTAACCCACCGCGCGGCTTTCCTTATACTAATATCCGATTTAAAAGAGTATAAAAATCAAGTGAAAAGCTTTAATTTATGGGATTTCACGCGGATTTTTATCGACTCTTTTTGAGGGGATTAGTATTATACTCCCTTTATTGGGGCAGATAGAGCCTATTCTCATCAGACAAAAGGCTCAAAGCTATGCCCGCTCAAGGCTCCACCCTTATAATGAGTGCGGTAACAGCGGTTACGGGCTCATTACAAATAGAAAGCCACTGACAGCCTTCGCAAACACGGTTCAGCTGACCCGCGCTAAGGATATTCCTGCGCAACGCGTCGCGGTACTCCGCCCAAGAAACCACCTGATTTGCGGAAAAGCCGCATAGCGAAAGGCAGCGCGCGTCAATCTGGGCGGGCTTTTGCCCCGACTCGCAGCCGGAGGAAAGGTTATGGGGACAGCATACGCAGATATCATCCGCACCCTCCCCAAGCAAAATCATGGGGTTTGAATGCTTTAGCTCAAGCACAATGCGCGTCATGTTATCCACAAAGCCCTCAGAGTAGCCCTTACCCACAAAATGCAGGACGCACAAGCCATGGTGGGGGCGCAGGGTAATTAGCGACATCTACTTTACAGCCTTTGCTACGGTTTGAACCAGTACTGAGCCGACGGCAATTTTCAGTGCGTCGCCAATCAGGAAAGGGATCACACACATACCCAGTGCGGCTAAGAAGCCGGTGCCGGTGGAGAACATAAACCACGCCGTACCCAAGGTGTATAAGGTAAGAGAACCCGCTATCATCGCCACCACGATACCCCATAACTTCTGAGGCAGACGGTTAACCAAAAGACCCGTTACAAACGCGACCGCTATGTAGCCGATGATATAGCCGCCGGTAGGACCGACGACAATAGCCGCTCCACCGGAAAACTGGGCAAAAACCGGCAACCCAACTGCGCCCATCACTACATAAATCGTAAGGCTGATAGCGCCGTACAGCGGTCCCAATAGACCACCTGCCACCAATACGCTGAGCGTTGCCAGGTTAATGGGTACGGGAGTAAACGGCAGTGGCACCGCAAGCTGAGAAAGAACCGCCGTCACTGCGGCGAACAGCGCGCAGAGAACCATGTTTTTGGTTTGTACTTTTTGTGTAGTTTGTGTCTTCATTGGTATTACCATCCCTTTCATATGCAAACTCTATCTATGTAATGACTGATTCGGAAAAAGCCGCTTGTGCGGCTTTTTCCCTGCCCTGCGGCAAAATCAGCGGTTACCTCATTACCTCTGTAGCACCTATTCGTGTCAACCATAAACCAGGCGGGCTATTTTAGCTCTCCTGCCATTGCAAGCACCAGCCGGGAAGAAATTTGCGCGGTTTTCTCCGCGAACTGTTCGAAGGAAAACTCTGCGTTGTCATCCGCATTATCCGAAATTGTGCGGATTACCACAAAGGGCACATCGTTAATCGCACAGGCGTGGGCGATGGCGGCGCCCTCCATCTCGACACAATAGGCTGTGGACGCCCTCTCCACAATGTCTTTTTTGAGCGCGCTGTCGGTGACAAACGCGTCTCCCGTCGTGATATCCTCCACAAACAGCCGGCTGATTCCCGCGGCAGTACAAGCGCGTTTTGCGGCTTCCACCAGCACCGCGTCCGCGTCAAACCGTTCCGTGAAGGGGTAGCGGTAGGTTAAAAAGCGCAGCTCAAAATCGTGGTAATACATGGTTTTAGAAACCACGACGTCCCCTACCGCCACCTTACCGGATAAACCGCCCGCAATGCCGGTGTTAATGACACAATCCACGCCAAAGCGGTCTATCATAATCTGGGTGGTGCAGGCAGCGTTTACCTTACCTATGCCGCTGCACGCAACCACCAGACGCTTGCCGCAATATTGCCCCACAAAAAAGGAGGTATGAGCAAACTCCTTCTGTTCACAATCCGTCAGCGAGCCCTTTAAGAGCTCAACTTCCGTTTCCATTGCGCCAATTACGCCGATTGTATTCATCGTAAAACCCATCCCCTTCGGAAATATATATTTTAAAACGCTATATGGGGCTTCGTTCCCGCGGTTAGGCAATATCCTTTGCCATTGGCACATGCTCACAGTACTCTTCCCGGTAGACGTCCCCGTTTTCACGGTAACCAAGCGCCGCGTAAAAGCCCTTGACACGCACCTGCGCACCAAGAATAATACGTTTTGCGCCCATCTCTGCCGCCTTGCGCTCCAGCTCCTCCATTATGACGCGTCCAAGCCCCGCACCGCGCAAACGCTTGACGACCGCAATGCGCCCCGCGTGAACCTGGTCGCCCTCTTCTTCATACAATCTGCCCGTCGCCACAGGTGCGCCGTCCTCATCATATACGACCATATGCTGTGCAATCTCATCGATCTCATCAAACTCCTCGATGAATCCCTGCTCCACCACAAATATCTCGGTGCGCAGCTTGGCGGCATCATCATAGACCTCGTCGCTCTGTCCCCATTTTGTCGTATATTTCATCATTTACACGCCGCCTTTTTTCTTTTTACGGTATTGCGATTGCTATCATTATAACGCATTTGTCTGCCTGCCGCAACTTCATGAGCGCAATTGGCGCGCCTTTTGTTAAATGATTGACAACAATACGCATGTTCGATACACTGATGGTATTGTTAATCGAATAATAATGTTTTTAATAGGATATCGTTCTTTGACACCATGTTTTAAAGGAGTTTGCTATGAATTATCAAACAGACAATTTCTGGATGCAGATGCAGGCTTATCTTCCTCCGCACAACCGGTTAGCCAACGACACCCCGCCACAGGAGTACTTTATTGATTACGAACGGTTTTCCATCCATTTGGATCACTACCTCCACCCAAAGCCTAAGGGAAGGCTTCTCTTGCTGCATGGGGTAGGCGGAAACGGGCGGCTGTTATCATTTATTGCAGAGCCGCTGCACCGCGCGGGCTATGATGTAATCTGCCCCGATTTGCCGTTATACGGCTGCACCGGCTATAGCGGCACCATCACCTATGCCGATTGGGTGGATGTCGCAAAAATGCTGGTGCACCGGTTTTCAGACATCAGCCCGCTCTTCGTATTTGGATTAAGCGCCGGCGGCTTGCTTGCATATCAAGCGGCCTGCGGCTGCGCGCAGGTGCGCGGCATTATTGCTACCTGTGTATTAGACCAGCGCGACGCTTATATCACCAAAAAAACAGCCGTAAATCCCCTGTTGGGCGCTATCGCACCACCCTTTTTGAAAGCGGCAGCCAAGCTGCTGCCTGAGCTGCGCCTGCCTATGAAGGCAATTGCCAACATGAAGCGAATTTCAAACAATAAGGAGGTTTCCAACCTGCTGATGCGTGATGAGAAGTCGGCGGGGATAAGGGTACCGCTATCCTTTGCCGCTACCATGATTTCACCGGAGCTTGAAACGGAGCCGGAGGATTTTACGCAATGCCCCTTTTTGCTGGTACATCCGGAAGCGGATTACTGGACGGATGTTTCCTTGAGTTTGCGTTTTTTTAAGAAGCTTGCCTGCCCCAAAACCCTGCGAATGCTGGAGGGCGCGGGACATTTCCCGATTGAGCAGCTGGGGCTTGAGCAACTGGAGCGTTACATATTGGATTTCACAGACGGCCTTTGCGCAGATACACAAGGTTAAAATTCATTGCTATTCCTCGCGGTTATCGCTATCCCCTGCCAACCGCTTTATCAACCACTGACCTAAAGAATATTCCAAACACACGCGAAGCCGCTTGGACTGCAATCGCGGGAACGGATGAGGTTTATGTCACTAAAAAGACCCTGGGAAATTATAAAAGCCGAGGCGGTGCTAATACTCGCGGCGCTTGCCGCCATTGTCTCTATGCTGTTTGTTCCGCCTGACGTGCAATACCTTGAGTATGTGGACCCCAAGGTGCTGTCGCTGCTGCTTAGCCTGATGACCGTTGTGGCGGGCTTTCAGGACGCCGGGCTGTTTGATGCTCTTGCCCAGTGGATGATCCGCGGAGCGGGAAGTATTCGTAAGCTGACGCTTTCTCTGGTTTTTCTTTGCTTTTTCTCCTCTATGCTCATCACCAACGATGTGGCGCTCATCACCTTTGTGCCGTTCACCCTGCTGGTTCTGGGGTTCGCGGATGCCAAAAAGCTAATCTACGTCGTGGTGCTCGAGACTATCGCCGCCAATCCGGGCAGCTCGCTCACCCCCATGGGGAACCCGCAAAACCTGTTTTTGTACGCTCACTACAGCCTGAGCGCCGGGCAGTTCATGCATGTCACCCTACCCTTCGTCGCCCTCAGCGCACTTTTATTGCTTGTTCTGTGCGTCATACCCACAAACAAAGCGGTAACAGTCAGCTTTGCAAAGCAGGTTGCCTTTCGGGACAGCAAACGTCCGTACCTGTATGCCATATTGTTTGCGGTAAGTATTGCAGGGGTGCTGGGCGTTCTCAGCCACTGGATTGTTCTTGGGGTTGTGCTGCTCTCGGTTGCCATAGCAAAGCCGCGCCTGCTTGCCAGGGTGGATTATTCCCTATTAATTACGTTTGTCTGCTTTTTTATCTTTGTGGGGAATGTCGGTCGCATCGAATCCATTCAAAAGCTTACCTCAGGGCTCATCGCGGGGCGGGAGCTTTTATTCTCTGCCGCGCTGTCGCAGCTTATCAGCAACGTGCCGGCGGCCGTGATGCTCTCTGCCTTTACCGACCAGTCCGCTGCGTTAATTGCGGGTACCAACATCGGCGGGCTCGGCACCCTGATTGCCTCTTTGGCCAGCCTCATTTCCTTTAAATATTACAACAAGTATGATAACGCGCGACCCGGGCTGTACCTTATTGTCTTTACCGTACTCAACGTCGTATTTCTTGCAGTACTTCTGCCGGCCGCCCTGCTGATAAACCGTTAACCTGCCCCAATCGTGACGGGGCGCCCGCTATTGAATACCCAGCGCTTCGCCAACACTGCCCTGTATAAGCAGGGTCGCGCGACGGTCAAAACGGGTGGGGGTTTTGTTAATTACAACAAGCTCACGACCGCCGTAATAATCCACAAGCCCCGCGGCCGGATAGACGGCGAGGCTTGTCCCTGCAATGATAAGCAGGTCGGCGCGGCGCAGGGCATTGGCGGCAGCGGTGAGTACGCCGCTGTCGAGACCCTCCTCATACAGCACCACATCGGGCTTAATCACCCCGCCGCAGGCACAGCGCGGAACCCCGCTGCTTTGTGCGATATCCCTCACCGGATACGCCCGTCCGCAATCCATACAAGAATTGCGGTGTACGCTGCCGTGAAGTTCAAGAACCCTTTTACTGCCCGCCATCTGATGCAGACCGTCAATATTCTGCGTAATGACGGCGAGGAGCTTGCCGCTTTGCTCGAGGCGGGCAAGCGCGTCGTGTGCCTTGTTGGGCTTTGCGTGCAGACAGAGCATCTTTCCCCTGTAAAAATCAAAGAACTCCGCCGTGTGAGCATCAAAGAAGCTGCGGCTGAGTATCGTCTCCGGCGAGTACAGGCCGCGCTGCTGGGAATGTTCGCGATACAGCCCGTCCGCACTGCGAAAATCGGGGATGCCACTCTCCGTGGACACCCCCGCTCCGCCGAAAAACACCACGCGCTCGCTCTCTCCCACAAGCCTTTCCAGACATTCTTCCATTGTAATCCCCTTTTTCATCGATGCTGATGCGGTTCTCGTCGTGCAACGAACCTGAAAACGCACCGTCTAAAACTAATTCCCACTAAAGATGCAGATAGGTATTATACTAATCCCCTCAAAAAGAGTCGATAAAAATCCGCATGAAAACTCATAAATTAAAGCTTTTCACTTGATTTTTATACTCTTTTAAATCGGATATTAGTATTAGTATAACACCACAAAACGGGTCCGCGCAACGGCGCGGCGCGATACGTTCGCCAGCCAAAAAACCGAAGAAACATTTTTTACTATTGCCCGACAAAAGTGCTGCTCACGCTTATACGCTTTTAATCGGATAATCGTACTGGCGGTAACGCCTACAGCGTTGCCCGAATTTTTCTTAGGCTTTTGGCTAACGGCTGTTTCGCGCCGCGCCCATATTCGTTAACGAAAGAACTTAAATAAAGGTATCGCCGTTAATTACCCTGCCATAGGCAAGCTTTTCAAACTCCGAGACTGGCATAGGTTTTGCAAAATAATAGCCCTGCACCATGTCGCAATCTATTTCCTTTAAAAAGTCCACCTGCTCCCTGGTCTCTATACCCTCGGCAACGACCTTCATATCCAGGTCGCGAACAATGTGCACCGCGTTGGTAACCACCTTTTTGCTCCTTACATCATTTTCTAAATCGATAAACATCATGCGATCAAGCTTAATAATATCCATAGGCAGTACGTTTAACAGGTTTAAGGAGGAGTACCCTGTGCCGAAGTCGTCCATGGAAAGGCAAAAGCCCTTCTCCCTGAGCCGGTTCATCACGTCGATAATCTGCTGGGTATCCTCCAAGAATGCCGATTCGGTGAGCTCCACCTCAATCAGACCGGTGGGCACATCGTAACGGCGAACCGTCGCCTCAAAGCGGTCCACAAAATCCGGCTGGCGGACATGCAGGCGCGACATATTCACCGCGATGGGCAGCGCCTTCTGACGTGCAGCAATCCATGTTTGCAGCACACGGCATATCTGTTCGTTCACACAGCAATCCAGCTTTAGCAGAAACCCGTTCTGTTCAAAGATGGGGATAAAATGGCTGGGCATCAAAAAACCCATGGTCGGGTGATGCCAGCGTATCAGCGCCTCTCCTCCAACGATGGTTTCGTTTTTCAGTTCGTATTTGGGTTGTATATATACCTCAAACTCATTGTTTGCCAGCCCGTCGTACATAGACGCTTCTACAATCTGTGTTTCTGTCACCTGCTGGCGCAGCCTGTCATCGTAAAAATTGATGGAGGTATCGTAGAGCGCCTTAATCCGATTGCGTGCAATTTGGGCGCTTTCATGGCAATAATCAATCTGCTCGCCGCCGTTCTCCATCAAGTAAATGCCGCAGGCGTAGTTTAGTGTGTAGCAGTTATTCGACGAATCGGGGTGGTAATGATTCATGTTCTCAAACAGGTGCTGTAGGCGGGCCTGCAGCTGCTCGGCACAATCATAGCAAAGCAGCATGGCAAAGTTATCGTCCGAGGATCGGGCAAACAGCTCCTCATCGGGGCCGATAAAGGCATTGATGCGTTTGGCGATATGGCGTAGGATGAGGTTTCCCTCACGAAAGCCATACGCGGTGTTAATCGCCTCAAACCTGCTTATGTCAAACAGCACATACGCGTACTTTCTGCCGTTCTTAATATATTTGAGAGCGTTTTCACGAAAGGCAAAATAATTAGCAAAGCCTGTGACACTATCCATATAAGTCATTTGCGCCAGCTGTTCTTTTGTGCGAAAGCGCAGTGCAAGCAGTACCGCAAGCACAATGCCAAGCAGGGCGATGAGTACAGAAAATATCGTTACTTGATACGGCAAAGACATGAACGCGGCAGCTGCCTTGTAGAGAGTAGAATCCTGCGCATAGTTGCCAAAGAACACGCAGAAAGCCCCCAATCCCACCAGAGCGATTAGCATAAAGGCCAACAGAAGCAGCGCCAGTGTAATCAGACGCATTATTTTGCCAAGGTCGCTCATCATAGTGTCATCCTCTGCGAATTCTATGTTATATTACGAAGTGTCAGCAATTACCTTCTCGGCGCTTGGCTTAGCAGGAAGTAAAAAAGGATTAGGCGAAAGAGCAAATCTAACGAGGGGGAGAGGTTTTGCAAAATCTTTGCTGTTACAGCATAACTATAGCATATAATTAACAGTTTCTCAACAAAATACAACCAAAATCGACTTGAAATTACAGTCCATTATTCGTAATTCTATGTCTTATTTAAGGTTTTTATATTTACATTCTGTTTGAAAAAACTCTTTTTTGTTGATATCGCCAGCTTCTTCAATGCATCCCTACACTATTGACAAACTGGAACCTATACCACCGGTAAGCTCCACGATTTCCATATTCATAAATATGCTTTAAATGGAATTATTATTATATTTGAACACCGGTTTTGTTTTATAACCCTACCAAAACAGTATTATACGAATCCAGTCTAGCACTAATCCCCTCAAAAAGAGTGGGATTTTAGGTAAAAATTCGCGTAAAAACCCATAGGCAAAAGCTTTTTACATGATTTATTTGCACCTATATCGATTTGAAATAATTATTAATGCAAAATAAAACCGGTGCGACGCACCGGTTTTAAACATAATAAAGCTTCTATTTCTGACCGACGAAGTTCGCCTTAAACGCCGCTTGCGGCCTGAATGAAGCGCCAGCTGTCTACACACATCTCCTCAATTCCGCGCCGTGCCTGCCAGCCTAACAGCTCACGGGCTTTGGCGGTATCCGCATAGCAGGTGGCGATATCACCGGGGCGGCGGGGGGCAAAAACGACGGGAATATCTCTGCCGCTGGCATCCTTGTATGCCTTAACAATCTCAAGCACACTGGTACCCTTGCCTGTACCAAGGTTTACCGCCTGGGCACCCTTGTGTGCCAGCGCGTAATCCAACGCCTTCAGGTGACCGATTGCAAGATCGACCACATGAATATAATCGCGCACGCCGGTGCCATCCGGGGTATCGTAGTCATTTCCATATACGTTCAGATGAGACAGCTTGCCCGCCGCAACCTGCGCCACATAGGGCAGAAGGTTGTTGGGGATTCCGTTGGGGTTTTCGCCGATGAGCCCGCTCTCATGCGCGCCAATGGGGTTAAAGTAACGCAGCAGCGCCACGCTCCATTGCGCGTCCGCATAAGCCGCGTCGGTGAGGATGCGTTCAATGGCTACCTTGGTATAGCCATAGGGATTGGTGGCGGAGGTTGGATAATCCTCACAAAACGGCACAGGGTTATTCATGCCGTAAACGGTAGCGGAGGAGGAAAACACAATGGTTTTACATCCAGCCTTTTCCATAACCTCGCACAGAGCAATGCTGCCCGAGAGGTTGTTATCATAATAGGTCAGCGGAATCTGCACGGATTCCCCCACAGCCTTGAGCCCCGCGAAATGGATGACTGCACCGATTTCATGTTCCTCAAAGATTGCATCCATGGCGGCCCTGTCGCGGATATCCGCGTTGTAAAACACGACCTTCTTCCGGGCAATCTGCTCGATACGCCCCACGACTTCCTCTTTCGCGTTGGAAAGGTTATCGGCAATAACCACTTCATAGCCGGCCTGCAGCAGCTCCACACAGGTGTGGCTGCCAATAAAGCCGGCGCCGCCGGTGACTAAAATTTTCATGGAGTACCCATCCTCTCCTTGTTGTGTCTATTTGTAATTACGGCTTATTACAGTATTTATGGTACGCCTTTCGCAGCTCCTCGGCTGTCTCCTCCGGGCAGGTGGGGTTGCAGTGCGCCCACACACCGGTTTCACTCGAGGCGTTGAACTTCTGCTTATCCGCCGACCGCATGGGGGGGAAGAACTCGATGTGAAAATGGTAGTCCTGCTCCCTGCTTTCATCGTTAACCGGTGCATTGTGCATACACATCATATAAGGGAAGGGGTATTCAAACAGGCTATCGAGCATCCCCACCGTGGACTTAAACGCGATAGCCAGCGCCCGGCGCTCGTCCTCATTGAACTCTGTAATATACTGCTTGTGGGCTTTTGAGATGATGTATACGCCATAGGGATACTCGGTGAAAAAGGGCAGAAACACCGTAAAATGCTCGTTCTCGAAGATAATGCGTCTATCCGCTTTTTTCTCATTCTCTAGTAGCTCACAAAACAGGCAGCGCCCGTTCTTTTTATGATACTCTTTTGCCGACTCGGTTTCAAGCGCAATTTTTTTGGGGATGAACGGATAGCCGTAAATCTGACCGTGAGGATGTGGCATGGTGACCCCTACCACGTCGCCGCGGTTTTCAAAGATAAAGCAGTATTTAATCTTTTCATCTGCGGATATCTCGCGAAAGCGCTCGCACCAGAGATCCACCAGCTTGACCACATGGTCGTTCGACAGCTCCGGCACCGTAGTGGTATGCCCCGGAGAATAAAGGATGACCTCACATTTTCCATAGGCCTTTTCCACCTCAAAGAAATCCGTCGCCACATCGTCCGGCTCCGGCGGTGTTACGGAGAGGGCGGGGAAATCATTATCATATTTATATACCTCAAAATCGTCCGGCACCTTACCGGA
This sequence comes from Bacillota bacterium, assembly GCA_023433405.1. Taxonomy (GTDB): domain Bacteria; phylum Bacillota; class Clostridia; order Oscillospirales; family Ruminococcaceae; genus Acetanaerobacterium. Next base: position 63,873 of record JAEZCT010000027.1, read on the forward strand.
GCCCGGGCAGAAGGGACACCAGCCCTTGGGCATCTGCGGCCTGCCCTGCCGGTTGGATGCGATCATCACCCAATCCTGTGTCAACGGATGCCATCTTAACTCAGCCATTTTTACCTCCATCCCGCCGCCGTGCGGCGGTGCCTAATCTCAGCGCTTAAAATCGCTTACTATATTACCCGCACCCCTCCGTCAGGGCGAACCGAAAGCACATGGCAGGCGCCTTTTCCCATCACCTGCTCAATCTGCCGGCGAAAATCCTCTAAGAGGTCAAGGGGCACAAACGCCTGTGTGGTTCCCGCAAAGCCGCCGCCATGTACACGCCACGCGCCGCGCCCCGCAAGGACACGCTCGCTTACCGCAAGTGCAAGCGATACCCCCTGCTCCTGCGGACTGCGGGGAGAATACACGTTTTGCAAATACTCAAAGGAGGATTTGCCGGACTCAAGTATCAGGCGTTTAAACGCGTCAAAATTGTTTTGTCTCAGTGCGCTGGCCTGCTGCGGAACACGGTTATCATCGGCAAAAAAGTGCATCGCGCGCAGGATTGCACGGTCGCCCACCCTTTGCCGCAGGTCGCCGAGCGCGGCGAAAAACTCCTCCTTGTCCACCTCGCGAAGGGCGCCTTTGCCAAAGTATGCCGCTACCGCCTTCATCTCGGCGGGGATAGCCGCATAGTCTGGGGTCAGGTCGGCGTGGTTTCCGCCGGTGTTGATGATGCACAGGGCGTAGCCGGAGGCTGCAAAATCAAAGTCCAGCTTCTCCACCTTCGGGTTGGCGGGGTCGCAGAAATCGATGGCCACAAAGCCGCCCACCGCCGAGGCTGTTTGATCCATAAGCCCGCAGGGCTTGCCAAAATATTTGTTCTCGGAGTATTGCCCAATCTGCGCCACCTCCACCGGCGTTACTCTGCCGTCATTATAAAGATGGCTGAGCATGGTGCCTACCAACACCTCAAAGGCTGCTGAGGAGGAAAGCCCCGAGCCTTGAAGCACATTGGTGGTGGTGTACGCGTCAAAGCCGCCGATTTTGTAGCCAAGCTCGGCAAACCGCGCCGCAATTCCCCGAATGAGCGCGATGGCTCTGTTTTTCTCCTCCCCAACCGGCTGAAGGCTGTCCAGTGAAACGTTGTCCTGCTCATATCCCGCACTTTTTATGCGGATGACATTGTCGTTGTTTTTGGAGGCAAGCCCGATTACATCCAGATTCACCGCCGCGGCAAGCACCCTGCCCCGCTGATGATCGGTGTGATTGCCGCCAATTTCAGTGCGTCCGGGAGCGCTAAACAGCGACACCTCCCGCTCGGCGCCAAACAACGCCTCAAACTCTCCGGCTGCTTCAAGATAGCGCTTTACCTGCGCCTGTACTCCGCCGACATCGGCGCAGTACAGGCGCGCAAAGGTTTCGGTATACCCGCCTTGGGTCAGTTTCGTTTTTATGGCAGAGGTCAGCATATTATAATCCATCCCTTTCCGCTTATGGGTTGTGCGCCGCGCACATTGCCCTGTTTTGCCCTGTTTGTTGTGACGCGCAATGAGCCTTATACCAATAACCGATTTAAAAGTGTATAAAAATCAAGTGAAAAGCTTTAGTTTATGGGTTTTTACTTGATTTTTATCTACACTTTTTGAGGGGATTAGTATTGGTCACACAAGCTATGCTACGTTTGCCCTTGCTTTGAGCTGGGTGCAGGGTGTCCCTGCTTCGCTTTACTTAATTGCTTACTTTTCTCGAACAAGAAAAGTAAGCCGCCTGTCGGCGCGGGAGCCGACGTTCCAACAACTTGATGATGATTACTTAAAAGCCCAATAAACACGCACGATGTTTATAAAACCAATCTAGGATACTCCAAAAACTGCAATCTGTTGGTTTTCACGTGGATTATCATCTAAAAGCTCTACACTTTTATCGGAGAATAGTATTATACTAATATCCGATTTAAAAGAGTATAAAAATCAAGTGAAAAGCTTTAATTTATGGGTTTTCACGCGGATTTTTATCGACTCTTTTTGAGGAGATTAGTATTAGTAAGGTCCTTATATATAGCTTAAACCGCGCACCTCCGTTTTACAACAGCCAAAACGTTCATTCTTATGGATTTTTGTTGTATGGCTTATAAAAAGCAAAAAGACCCTCCTCGTGAAGGCGGGTCTTTTCCTCTTTGCGTTTTCGTTTAAAACAGAACTTTATACAGCGCCTATCATTTCATTGGCGCCGGCTCCGCCCATGCCCTTGGGTGTTGGCTTAAAACACCGCTTCCCCACTGCGGCTCATCTGTTTGGCCAGCAAAATCATCTTCTCGAAGGTGCCAATAATCTCCGCTGAAAGCTGCTCCGCCTCTCCGGCCGCTTGCATTGCCTGTCGGGAATCGTTTTGGTTCACAAACCCTATGACGCTTTCCCCTTTTTTATGCAGGTCATGATGAAGCTTCTCAATTCCTTCCCACAGACCGACCATTTGGGGGGAGCAAGGCTTTACGGCATAATAGAAGTGCCCGAACCCACATTTGTGCTCATCGGTCTGAGTTGGGGTAAGCTTCATGGTTTTCGCCATTTCCTTTAAGCTTAAAACCCATACCTTGTGCGCCTTTACGGCGTTATCCACCGTCAAAACAAAATCATCATTAGAAAGTCCGAAGCGCCTGCTGTTTACAATCTTGCCTCCCAGCACCGCCACTTCGTTGACATGGCCTTCGATATCACCCATAGCCGCTGAGACCTCATGGATGGAATTGCTGACCTGCTCGAGCTCCTCTGCGGACTGCGTCAGCGTTTGCAGGTCGGAATTCACCGACTCCAACGCAGTGGAGGATTCTTGCAGCGAATCGTTAATCTCCTTACTGGTGGCTGAAACAGAGGTAAGCCGCTCGGAGATATTCCCGATGGTCTGAACATTTTCCAGCGTGATATCCGATACCGCTTGAATGCTTCCGCTTACCGACAGAATGGAACAGGCTGTTTTTTCCACGCTAGCTTTGCTCCGGTTGGATGCGTCGTTAATGGCGTGGAGCAATTCGCCTATGTCTGTTGTGAGAGCCTTGGTCGTGCCCGAAAGAGAACGTATCTCCTCCGCCACTACCGCAAATCCCTTACCCGCTTCACCCGCTCTGGCTGCCTCAATGGACGCGTTAAGAGATAACAGCTTTGTCTGGTCAGAGATTTTATTAATGCTTTTCACCGCGTCATTGATCTTCTCAATTACCGTCAGCAGGTCGTACACGCTTTTCTCCATATCCTGCGAGACCAGCTGCATGTCGGCGTTTTCCTGCTTTACCGCCAGCAGGAGCTCGCTGCTTTTGCCGGTATTCTCCCGCAGCAAAGCGGCTTCATGGGCAATGCGGTCAATTGAGCCATACAGCTCGGCATTTGCGTTGACAATCTGCGCGGTGGAGGTGGATATCTCCTCCGAAGCGGATGCCACGCCGGTGGACATGTACCGAATATCCTCTACCGCACGTCGAATTTCCTTGCCAAAAAACGACAGCTTTAGGTCAAAGCTGCTGATTTGGGTTGCGATATGAAACGCACCCTTCAGCATAAGGGGGATAAGCCTGTTTTCTTCCTCGGCACCTACCGAGCAATCGCGCGCCGCAAGGGGTTTCACTTTTTTTATCATGCCCAGGAAGCCTGTTTGCTGACCGCAATCGTTATAACTCATTTGCTCTGTCACATCCATTCGTTGAAGGGATATTGTTGCGCCTTGTTTCACTTACTTCGCCTTCTTGTAAAATTGGTACGTCAATACGCTGTTAATCATGCAGATATGGGTAATTGACAGCTATTCGTTTGATATTATGTACAGTGGTGCGGCTGTCCGTTATGCGCGCAATATATCTTTCACATGCAAAGCTTGCATCGCACGGTTTGCCCATGGGGATGTAGGGTATTGTGCGACACAAATACCGCAAGAAGGGTGCCCAACGCTAATGATATCATAGCGGAGCCGCAGCGGCTCGGCGGGTATGTCGGATGTTTGTTAGAGAAATAACAATAACTATTCCTACTGATTATGATTATTATAGCACAAATCGAGAAAAAGAAAAGAGCTGTCCTGCCAAAATCCGCGCCAATCCGACGTGTATTTCCAATGGATGAACAAAAAAAAGACTGCCGTCGCAAAACCGCGCATCGGCAATGCTTCATGCTGATGCGTGGTTTTGCGACGGCGTCTATCCATATTGCGGGGTACCGAGATAACGGAACAGCAAAAAATCCCCCTCCGGAGCGCGGGCTATTCTTCCGCATTATCCCGCAGAGAGGTGCTAAACTCCGAGAACGGAACGCCCTCCAGCTTGCGGAACTTGCGATAGAAGTAGCCGTAATTGTTGTACCCTACGCTGTCCAGCGCTTCGCTGACCGAGCCCCCCGGAATGGCAGTCAGCCGTTTGACCTCGTCGATGCGCCTTTTGTTGATATAGTCGCTGATGGACACCCCCATGCTGCGAATAAACAGCTGCCCCAGATATGCGGGGTTGAGGTAAAACATCCGCGCAATCTCCTTAATGCTGATGCTCTCGCGAAAATGCTCGTCGATGTATTCCTTGACCTGATCGATAGCCTTTACCTGCCTGCCGCGCCGCAGGCTTTGCAGGTAGTCGGATGCCGCTGCGCACAGCTCCCCCAAGAACACGCCAAGATGCTCGGTTTTGCCCGTGAGCTTGCGGCGAAGGGAGGAGAAATCGTACACCGCGTCAGGGTTTCCGCCGCTGCGCTTAATGAGGGCGCACAGCTCAAACAGCACATAATGCACCGCGCCGCCGTAAGTCTCCGACCGCATTGGGGAAGGTAAAAACGCCGTCATATGCTCAAGCTCCTCCGCAATAAGGGTGGTATCGGCGTTTTCCACCGCCGCGAGCAGGGGTGCTGCGTTCCACGCCGCAGGCAACTCGCTGCCGCGACCGGACAGTACCTCCTCGCACGAAAAAACCGTCTCCCCCGCCATAAACCAGCGCTCCATCGCCTCTGCCGCTCGCTTACGGCTGTCTTTAATAAGCTGGATGGGGCACTTTTGCCCGCAGTAGGCGATTATTGCTTTTTGGCGGGTTTCTCTCAGCACGCGTTCCTGCAGCTCGGCTAAAAACCCACGCATCGGCTTTGCGGAAAACCACTTTTGCTCCAGCAGCAGTCCCAGCATCCCCTCCGCGTCCTCATATAAAAGCCCGACGTTTTCGCCGGCAAGCATGCCCTCCGCCACCTTGCGCACCGCGGATCTGATAAGTGCCGTCTCATCGGATACCGAAAGCTCTGCAAGTACGGGCAGCTTTATCAGCGCAAGGTAATAATCCCCCTTCAAACGCTTTAAGCCGGTTTCATCCGCCTTGCGCGCGACCGCCTCGCCGCCCAGCCGTCCGCTCACAAGATCAAACAGGAACTGATCCTTTTCCATCTGGCGCTGCTTGCGGTCGGCGCGCCGTCGGTCTACCTCCTCATCCAGCTCCCGCCGGATCTCTGAGAGATACCGCCCCATCTCATGGCGGTCTATGGGCTTTAGGATATAGCCCTTAACCCCAAACCCGATTGCGGTTCTGGCATAATCAAACTGAGCGTGACTGCTGATAATCAGCGTCTTTACCTCTGCGCTCAGGCGTGTAATTTCTTCCAGCAGTTCAAGTCCGTTCACCCCGGGCATACTGATATCGGTAATGATGAGGTGAAACTTTTCATACTCAAGCCTGGTTAGCGCCTCACCGCCGCTGTAGGCGTATTCGGGCTCCTCAAACCCCAGCTCCCCCCATTCCATGAGCAGACTTAACCCCTCGCAAACGGCGGGTTCGTCATCTACAATCAGGACCTTATACATATGCCCTCTCCTTTCCCTTTTTTTCGTCTGCACGACAGCCAACGGCAAAAACCACAAATGCCGCCGCAACGCGGCGAAGGCATTTGTGGTATGCAGCCGAACGCTTTGCGCGGCATGATTAACTGATACGGATTAAAAAGCTTTTCAGCTCAAAGGGGCGCAGGCCAAACTCTATGCTCTCGCTCTTGGAGGGGGTTTTCAGGCCGCGTTCCAAAAGGTTGCACTCGCACCAATCCTGAAACGGAAAGCGGATTCCGATGCGGTGCCTGCCGCTTGCGCCCAGCTGTTCGTGCACACGCAGCACAATGGCGTTTTCATCCTCGGCAGGCTTCACCGCGCTGACGCACAGCCCCTCGTCGTCACAGGCAAACAACGGCTGCAGCGAGCCTTGCACCAATAAAGGCGGCTCGTTAATCTCCCACGCCTCGCGGGCAAGCCCCGCGCCATGCCATTCCTCGCGGTGAGGCAGGATGGAATACACAAAGCGGTGGGTTCCAATATCCGCCGCATAGTCGGGGTCGCAGGCACCCTTCAGCAGGGTTAGGGACATATTTTCGCCGCTGATGGCATAGCCATACTTGTTATTATTGAGCAAGGCGACGCCAAAGCCGGTCTCGGAAAGGTCAGCCCATTTATGACCTACCACCTCATATTTGGCAAACTCCCATGAGGTGTTGCTGGTGGTGGGGCGCTCAATGCTGCCAAACTGGATGTCGTAACGCGCCTTGACCGTGCGAACGTCCACGGGGAACTCGGCTTTTAGCACCATCTCCCGCTCCTGCCAATCCGCCACGGTTTCAAAATCGATGCGACGGGTGTGGTTGTAAAGCTTGATATGCTGCGTAAACGCTGAGGAGCCATAGGACCAGGATAGTGTTACCATGCGGTACAGCCCGCCGTGCTCCGCCACACTGACCTCGGTGAGCTTCTCCACCTGGTAGGCCTTATTGCGGTAGGTGGATTCAAGCTCCCACGCGTCGTAGAACCGGGGCTTATCCTCATACACGGTCAGCACGTTGCCGCATTTGCCCTTCGCAAGTATCTCGCGTTCCAGGTCCTTGTCGTAGATGCTGCTCAGGTGACCCTGCTCGTTCCAGGCAATGCGGTAATGGGTGCCTTCAAGAGCACCGGCAGCCGCCAGAGAAACAGGGTGCTCCGCCTCTGCCTTCCCCGCGCGCACCAAAGCCGTGCCCATCGGGGGAATATCCGTCACCAAAATCTCCGCCGTATCTCCGTTTACGCAGGAGAGAAGCGTCTTGCCCTGTGCGTCGGCAAACGATGCGGGCAGGTTGTTTCCCTTGATTGTTACAATACTATCCCGCGACCAGTTTGCGGTGTTGTAGACATACCATTCCCCGTTGACAGCCGGCAGACCGCTCAGCCCCGCCGCGTCTTCGGCGAGGACGCGGGCCGACGCGTAATCCGCCTCGCTGTCCTCATACACCGAATGAACCGACGAGCCGGGGATAATATCGTGAAACTGATTGGTCAGCACTATGCGCCATGCGTCGGCGAGCGATTCTTTGTCCTTTGCGATGTCCTGTCCCTTTGTTAGGCGGTGGCACAGCAGCAACTCTGCCGCGCGCAGCAAAAACTCCATGCGGCGGTTATGATTTTTATTGCGCGCCTGTGAGGTATAGGTACCGCGGTGAAACTCCAGGTATAACTCCCCGTCCCACACGGGCAGGTAGCCCTTATGCTCGTTTTTTGCAACATTATCGTGCAGAATACGACAGTAATCGGTTACCGTTTGCGTTTGCGTTTTTGGAATACCGGGAATCAGGCTTAGGCTGCGGGATACCTCTATCATATCGCGGTTCACGCCTCCGCCGCCATCCCCATATCCGTAGGCGATTATCAGGTCGGAGTTCAAGTCCTTATTGGCATAGTTTGTCCATATCCCCTTGACCACATCCGCGGCGACGATGCCATTATAGGTGTAATACTGGGTGTTACCCCGCTCGGGTGTCGTAATAAAGTGGGTAAGCACCTCGGTGCCGTCGATACCCCGCCACCGAAAGGTATCGTAGGGCAGGTGATTTTGGTCGTTCCAGCTGATTTTGGTGGTGATAAAGGTATCCATCTCGGCCTGTTTGAGTATCTGCGGCAGCGCCCAGCTGTAGCCAAATACGTCGGGAAGCCATAAGAAGTCGCTGTGGCTGCCAAACTCCCGCTCAAAAAAACGCGTGCCATACAACACCTGCCGGACAATGGACTCCCCCGATACCAGGTTACAGTCACATTCCACCCACATACCGCCGGAGGCCTCCCATCGGCCCTCGGCGACACGCGCCTTAATTTGGTCGTAGATAACTGGATAATCCTGCTTGACATAGGCATAAAGCTGTGCCTGCGACTGCAAAAATTTAAACTCATCGTAGGTATCCATCATGCGCTCCACGGTAGAGAAGGAGCGCGCGCATTTCTCCCGGGTATGCTTTAGCCGCCACTGCCACGCAACATCGATATGGGTATGCCCCACCAGCCCGACTGTAATGTCCTCTTTCCCTTCACCCTGAAGCCGTTCCTCAATATAGGCAATGGCGCTTGGCAACGACGCGTAAAACGCATCCGAGCCCGCCACCCTGTCGTCTACCAGATTCCAGGATTCCACCGCGACACTCAGCAGGCGCTGTTTGTATACCGAGTCCGCCTCCAGCGCGGCATGTGCCAGCAAAAGCTCCCGAATTAAATAGTACAGCCGGTCACAGGATTCGTCAAGCAACGCAAGCTCCGCCTGCACAATCTCGTGGGAATAATCCTTGGGGCTTTGGCAGTTATTGACACCCGACCATAGCCTAAACTGCAATAGCAGCGGCTCACCCGCCGGGAGATGGTCGAAGAACACCTCTTTATGGTTGGTGTCTACACCCTGATAAGGCTTGCCGTTGCAGTAGCACAGGCTTTCAAACCCGCTGATGTTGCCGCCGCCCGAAAGACCAAAGTCAAACAGGCCAACCAGCCGTCCGCCGGTATACTCCTTCGGGAAGGTTACCTGTGCCGAAAGCCACAGATATTTATCGTTTCCTTGCCAACGGTCGCCGACGCGCATGGCGCGCATATCGGCAGTTATGGGCGGCGGTGTGCCGCCTACCGCGCCGTCATCCTCCGCGGCAAGCAGCACTTCTAGCGGTGTACGCATGCGGTAACGCTGTTCGCGCAGTATCTCCATGCGCCTGGTCAGGCGCGGGGCGTTGTAAAATTCAAAGGGCATATCGGGCTCCTCCGTATTGTGAGATGTGTTTCGTACTATTTTCCGATAAAAGGGGCAGATTGACCGAGAGAGCGGCATTTTTTATCGTATATTTCGTATATACTGTTATGTTAGCACAATCGCATTCAATTTGCGATAGTACCATGTGTGTTTTGTTGCGAAAATGTGTTGTCTGCCGCGCGTTTTATACTAATATCCGATTTAAAAGAGTATAAAAATCAAGTGAAAAGCTTTAATTTATGGGTTTTCACGCGGATTTTTATCGACTCTTTTTGAGGGGATTAGTATTATGCATAGATGGGTTTTGCAGGAATGATATCCTTGCAATTCGCGCGTTTATTGGCTGCAAACGACTTGACATCACTAGCGATGTATTGATTTTCAATCATAAAAGCAAGCGCACAAAATCAAATAAAAAGCCGTGCGTCGGCAATGCTCCATGCCAACGCGCGGCTTTTATTTTTGATTATTTTTAAATTGGTTAGCGTTCAATAACGTTTATAATCTCCCGCATGGATGAGGCAAATTGCTCCTCCGTGGACTTCCTGAATATCAGCAGGTCGTCCATACTGTTCGCATCGTTAATCTGGCTGGGTACCTCGAAGTTGACGCCTGCAATATATTCCTCCCAATGCTCCAGCTTCCACCGGTCGCGGTCGCTGTTTCGGGCAATCATCCGCTGGCGGCACACCTCCGGGTCGGTTTGAACCCATATTACGGTGAGGCTTGCCCCCTTTTGGGAAAGCTGTGCCCTTAATCGACTCATATACCCGGCATCCCGTACCTCTCTGGTAAACGGGGCATTAATGAGTACAATATCGTCGTACTCCAGCGCCTCCATGGCAAGGGCCACAATGGCGGCATACTCGTAATCCCGAATATTCTGTTCAAAAAAATCGGAGCTTCTGTTGTACTCCTCACCCGCAACCGAAAAAATTTGCTTGGATAATACGATGAGAGTATCCTTATCAAGATACACGACATGCCTGAGGTTTTTTGCAAGCTGCTTGGAGATATAGGTTTTTCCGCTGGCAGGCGGAGAGGTCACTAAAATCAGACGCTTCACAATTACCCCTGCTTTCATGCGTGAATGTTTTCCCGAAAGCCAAGCGTCAGCGTGTCCAACGCTCCAGTTCCTCTGCGGTAGCCAATACATAGTGCTGCCCGCCCAGATGCTGTTTGCTACCCTTTTTATAGTCCACACCCTGGGCCTTGTAATCGTAGCTCTGGGCTACCCTACCCTTTTCTACATTGGGGTTTGGGCGGGGAATAGCACTGAGCAGGCTTTGGGTGTAGGGGTGAACGGGTCTTTCAAAAATCTCTTCGGTGGTACCTGTTTCCACCAAGTGACCAAGATGCAGTACGCCGATGCGGTCGGAAATGTATTTAACCATGGAAAGGTCATGGGCAATAAACAGATAGGTTGTGCCGGTTTGAACCTGCAAATCCTTCATCAGGTTAACCACCTGAGCCTGTATTGAGACATCCAGCGCACTGATGCATTCGTCGGCGATCACAAGCTTTGGGTTCATAATTAAAGCGCGGGCAATGCCTACACGCTGTCGCTGACCGCCGCTGAACTGGTGAGGATAACGGTCGGCGTGCTCCGGAGCAAGTCCTACCTTTTCCAGCATCTCGGCCACCTTGGTCTCCCGCTCTCCGCGGCTTTTGCATAGATGGTGAATGTCAAGGCCCTGGGCAATAATCTCCCCCACCTTTTTGCGTGGATTGAGACATGCCATCGGGTCTTGAAAGATCATCTGCATCTCGGTGCGCAGTCGCTCCTTTGTGGTGCGGTTGAGCCTGCCTGAAATGTTCATGCCGTTAAACTCAATACTGCCTGCGGTGGGATCGTATAGACGAATCAAGCTGCGCCCGATGGTGCTTTTGCCGCTGCCCGATTCTCCTACAAGACCGTAGGTTTCACCGGGGTAAATCTTAAAGTCCACCCCGTCCACCGCACGGACGGTATACCGTCCGCTCATCTGGAAATATTGCTTCAGACCGCTGACCTGAATAATCGGCTCACTGGACTGCATCGCGCTCATCCCCTTTCTTCATCCGCTGGATGCGCTGGTAAAGCTCGGCGGGCATTTCCACCCGGGGCGCACGCTCGTCCAGCAGCCAGGTCGCGGCATAATGGGACTCGCTTACCTTAAACATGGGTGGCTCCAGCCTTTTATCAATGTTTAACGCATACTGGTTGCGGGGAGAAAACGCGTCGCCAGCAACCGGGTGCAACAGGTTTGGCGGTGAGCCCGGAATGGTGTATAAGCGCTCGTCGTCGGTATCCAGGTCCGGCATGGCGCTTAACAGCCCCCAGGTGTAGGGGTGGCGCGGGTCGTAGAAAATCTCCTCCACCGTGCCTTTTTCCACAATCCTGCCGGCATACATGACGTTGACATAGTCGGCAACCTTGGCAACCACGCCCAGATCGTGGGTGATATAGATGACGCTGATGCCCCGTTCTTTTTGCAGTCTCTTTATCAGCTCCAGAATCTTAGCCTGAATGGTGACGTCGAGCGCAGTGGTCGGCTCGTCGCAGATTAAAAGATCCGGGTCGCATGCCAGCGCAATGGCAATGACAACACGCTGACGCATACCGCCGGAAAGCTGATGGGGGTAGCTCTTCATGCGCTTTTCCGGCTCGGCAATGCCAACCTCATTGAGCAGCTGTACCGCCTTTTGCCATGCCTCGGCTCTGGTTGCACGTTTATGCCAAAGCATTCCCTCAATAATCTGTTTGCCGATGGGCATGGTGGGGTCAAGGCTTGTCATGGGGTCTTGAAAAATCATCGCAATGCGTTTGCCGTTAATATGCCGGCGCAAATCCTTGCGCTTCATGGTAAGGATATCGACTGTTTTTTCTTTTTTGTCATCCTGCGTGTAGGTATATAAGATGGTGCCGGAATCCACCGTGCTGTTTTTTGCGAGTATGCCCATTGCCGCCTTCATGGTAACGGATTTTCCGCTTCCGCTCTCTCCCACAATGGCCAGGGTCTCGCCGCGAAACAAATCAAGATCCACCCCGCGGATGGCGTGTACCGCACCTACAAGGGTACGGAACGTGATGGATAGGCCGCGGATCTCCATCACCTTTTCTCTGGTTTTCTGTTCCACAAGCCACACCTCACATTTCCTTAAGTTTGGGGTCAAACGCTTCCCGCAGTCCGTCCGCCAGCATATTAAAGCACAGCATGAGCAGCGCAAGCACCACGATTGGAGGCACAATCTGATAAGGATGGGTGGTGAAGCTGTTAAACGCGTCGCTGATTAACGAGCCCAGGCTGCACTGCGGTACCGGAATACCCATGCCCACAAAGCTTAAAAACGCCTCGGTAAAGATGGCGGTGGGAATGCTGAACATGAGCTGGGTAATAATCTGCCCGATGATATTGGGCAGCACCTCTTTAAAGATGATGGAAAGATTGCCGGCGCCAAGTGTGCGGCTGGCAAGCACAAACTCCTGCTCCTTGAGCTTAAGCATCTCCGCTCGGGCGATGCGGCTCATACTAATCCACTCGGTTATTACCAGGGCAAGCACGATTGTGGCAAAGCCCGGTCTTAAAACCAGCACGAGCAGTGTAACGATAACCAAACGGGGAATGCCGTTGTTAATCTCGGCAAAGCGCTGCATCGCGCTATCCACCCAGCCGCCGAAATAGCCGCTGATAAGACCGTAGCACATGCCAAGGGTCATGTTAATAATGGCGCTTACCACCGCAATGCCCAGGGAGATGCGGGTGCCTTCCCATACCCGCGTCCAGATGTCACGGCCAAGGGTATCGCTGCCAAACCAGTAATACACATCGGTAAGTCCCTTATCCTTGTAGCCGTTTACAAGCTTTGTACCGCCGGTGGTTTGCAATGCTTCGTCGCCGTTAAATATCCCAATACCTTCAAGGACGGGAATTCTGGGCGCAAAGTTCTTTTCGGTGAGCTTCTGGCTTGAGTAGCTGTATTCTGTCATACTGGGGCCGATAATGGCAAACAGCACAATGACGGCGATGAACACCAGCGATATCACAGCACCCTTATTCGCAAAAAAACGTCGTCTTACATCCTTCCAGTAGCCGTCACTGGTAAACCCGCTGTCAATGCGAGCCTCGGGCTCCCCGCCTATCAGCTCAAAATCGTTCGGCAAAAACGCGGTATCCATTCCCTTGGGGGTAAAACCAGCCTGCTCAGGCATTTGTGCTCATCCCCTTCCTTTTTGAAATACCCAGCACAAGGCCCCAGCGGGCAAAAAAGCCGGGCCGTCCTGCTCCCCCACCCTCGCCGCTGTCCTTTGAAAGGCGGATGCGCGGGTCGATGATACCGTACAGGATATCCACCACCAGCATAATGGCGATGTACATGGCGCTGTAAATGAAGCTGAGCGCGATAACCACGTTGTAGTCGTTGGATTGAATGGCGGTTACCAAAAGACTGCCCACCCCAGGGATTGAGAAAATCTTCTCTACCACAAGGCTGCCGGTCATCAGGTCTACAATTAGTGGCGCAAGGACGGTGATGATAGGAATCAACGCGTTGCGCAGGGCGTGGCGCACAATCAGGGGCGCGCCGCTGATGCCCTTGCTCTCTGCCAGCAGCATGTAGTCGCTTGCCATAACCTCTGTCATCTCATTGCGGGTAAACCGGGCAATTGAGGCCATGGTGAACATGCTTAACGCGATGCTTGGCATGATGCTTGATTCAAAGGCAAGCTTAGTATTATACAGCATGGGCAGCCACGCAAGCTTAAAACCGAATGTATAGCTTAACCCCAAAGCAAATACATAGCTTGGCACCGAAACACCCAATACGGATACCATCGTACACAGGTTATCCAGTATCGTGTTATGGTTTAAGGCAGCCACAATTCCTAACAGAAGACCTACCAAGGCTCCAAGCCCCACTGCCATGCCGCCGATGTTAATGCTTACAGGAAGGCGCATTTCTACAAGCTGACTGATCGGGGTATTTTTGCTGATGTTATAGCTCACCCCCAAGTCACCCTGAATCATGCTCATAACATACTTGCCAAACTGTATATAGATGGGTTTATCCAAACCGTACTTGACGTTAAGCGCGGCACGCTGGTCTGGATTAAGCTTTTCATCGTTAAACGGCGAACCGGGCATGAGCCGCAGTAGCAGGAAAAGCACCAACGTTATCGCAAGTAGAGTAAACGCTGAAATAAGCAAGCGTTTTAAGATATAGCGTTTCACTGTGTTTCCTCCTTCTGTTAATATTTACCTAATAAAAGCGCAGCAGCCTTGACGAAAATCAAAGCCGCTGCGCTTAATGTACTTCAGTGAAGGCTTACGCTATTAGCCCTTCGTCGTATTCTTGTACACACGGTTAAGCGCCACGGGGTGGAACTCGATGTTGGAAACACCGGTCTTGATCATGTTGGCGTCCGCCTTGGTGTACAGGGGGATGATAACAGCCTCGTCCATCACAATCTTCTCCGCCTCGTACAGTGCACTCCAGCGGGCAACGGGATCGGTGATGAAGGCGCCGGTGGTGCAGTCAGCGATGATGGCGTCATAAGCGGTGCTGCTCCACTTACCATAGTTGTTGTTGTTGTTGGTAACCCACATGCCAAGGTAGGTCATGGGATCGGCATAGTCAGGACCCCAACGGGTAAGGCAAACTTCATATTTGCCGTTCTGAATATCCTCAACGCGCTGCTTCTTCGGCTCAACCTTAAGGTTCATGGTAATGCCGGGCAGAGTGCTTTCAATCTGCTCTTTCAGTACCGCGGCAACATTCTGTGTCTCGGTCTGATCCTCAACCAGAAGCTCAAACGTAAAGCTATCCTGACCGAGCTCTGTCTTGGCCTTTTCATAGTAGGCTAAGGCTTTTGCAGCATCATCGGAGCAAACGTCGCTGAATCTTTTCTGGTCGCCGCTAAAGTCTGTGCCGTCAGGACCGGTAGCAAACTGCGGAGGAACAGCGGTGTAGGTGGCAACAGAGCCATCCTTGATTACGTCTGCAACAATCGTTGCGCGGTTTACCGCGTTGGAAAGCGCAAGGCGCAGGTTTACGTTATTAAGGGCGGGAATATCATGCCCGTTTACGGTAAGATACCACATGTATCCGGCGCCGACCACGTTCAGCTCGGAATCGCCTTCCACCTGATCAACCTGATCGCCGCTCAGCTTTACGATATCAAGGTCGCCATTCTGGTAGCTCATGAAAGCCTGCTGGCTGTCTTTGATGACCTGATAGCTCAGACCGTCAAGCTTCACCTTGGCTGCATCGTAATAATCAGCATTCTTTACAAGGTTAAAAGCAAGGGTTGCCGGCTCGTAGCTTTCGAGAACGAAAGCGCCGTTGCTCAGCACGGTGCTGGGGCTGGTGGCATAGGTGCCCGCAGCCAAGCCCTCATAGAAGGCACGGTTCACGGGGTAGAAGGTGGGGAAATACATCAGGCTGTCAAAGTAGGAGACAGGAACATTCAGCTCCACCTTCAGGGTCTTCTCATCCACAGCGGTTACGCCCAAATCGGTTACAGGCTTTTCACCGGCAATGATCTCGGCGGCATTCTTGACCTGACCAATATCGCTGAGCATGTAGGAATACTCGGCAGCATTTGCAGGATCTACGGCACGCTGCCAGCCAAAGACAAAGTCATCGGCCGTAACGGGGGTTCCGTTGCTCCACTTTGCATCCGCGCGCAGGTGGAATGTATAGGTGAGACCGTCCTCACTTAAATCGAAGGATTCTGCAACAGCGGGAACCGCCTTGCCGGTAGCATCCATCTGCAGAAGACCATCGGTAAAGTTCGCAATTACCTCAAAACTGGTTCCGTGGGTCGCAATCTGTGCATCCAGGCTTTCAACCTCAACCTCAACCATTACCTTTAAGACATTGTCAACCACTGCGGGTGCTGAGCTTACTGCACTGCTGTCGGTTGCGACACTGCTGGTTGCCGGGGTGTTTCCACCGCAAGCGGCCAGGCTCAACGTCATCGCGACGACAAGAATGCCAGCAGCCAAACGCTTTGTAAACTTCATTTAGTTACTTGCTCCTTTTCTCATTTCCATAATGCGGCAATATTTTTATGCCGTATAAAAGCAAAGATGCTCTTATCATGTTGCCATGAGAAGAGCATCTTTGCTCTAACGTACAAATTATACAGCAGCGCGGGCGGTTTGTCAAGAAGATGTAAATAGGTGTCGAAGGTACATTATCTCATCCATCCCGTTTTCGGTGGGGTGGCATTATCCGCGCAAAATATGCCCCACCGCGTGTGCAAAGCCCCTTCCGCCCTCCGGCTTTGTCAGGTAGGCGGGCAAGAACCGCATTGTATCCGCAAATTGCAGGACATTCTCCACCCCACAGCTATAGGGAAAGTAGGCAAACATCGGCTCATCGTTGGGAGAGTCTCCAAAAAACAGGCACTGATCGCGCAAATTATCCTGCCTTAACACCTCGCGAAAGAACAGCCGGGTCATTTCCAGCTTATCGTAGGAGCCAAACCAGGTGTTGACATGAATGGAGCTGACCTTTGCCTGTGCTCCCATTCCAAGACAAACGGCAAGAATTTTTTGCGCCGCTTCAAAACCCAGATAGGGCGGATCCTCGTTAAAATCGATGGCCAGATCGTAAACGCGGGAGAACTGGTCCTTTGCCACGCGGCAGCCGGGAACCTCGCGCAGACAAGCGTCTTTGATATCCTCCAGCCGTTGCCGGCGCTCCTCCCCCGCGACGGAGGGATGGGTAAAGGTTTTAATCGCATCGTTTTCATAATAATACACAAACGCGCCGTTTTCGCCCACCACCGCCCGCACCGGCCATTGCCGTATAATGAGGTCGCACCAACCGGCAGGCCGACCAGTTACCGGGATAACCTGTAGCCCCGCGTCATGCAGCTTCCACAGCGCCGCATAGGCTTCGGGGCATAGCTTGCCGTCGTTTGTGAGGGTATCATCAATATCGCAGAGGATGAACCGCAGGCCTTTGGGTTTATTTAGTGTCTCTATCGGCAGCATGTTTTTAGCTCCTTTGTCACGATGGGGGGAAAGGCTTGTGGCGCTAATTCTTTTTATACTAAGGCCGAGTTCCGTTTAAAATACCCCGGTTTATATCCCAAAAAGCGACGAAATATCGGCGTTATCAAGCACTCTTTGTGTTTTCGCTCCGGCATTTTTTAGCATTTGCTGCATTTTCTCATCAATGGATTTCTTAATAAATTCGCTGACGTCTATGCCCCTGAGCTGAAAGAACAGCATCGGGTCGGCATCCAGCCGCGCGCCAATCCCGTACAGGACCGCGGCTGAATGCTTACACATATCCGCCCAGTCGGGACAATCGCAGTTTAGGTGAATTTCACTTGGCGAAGGAAATAACCCGTTTCGTTGCGTAAGAAAAATCTCACCAAATTCATTCGGGAACTTGCCATTGACCAAGCTCTCAATGCTGTCTACCTTGCGGCCGATAGCGGCGATTACTCTTTCCTTGTTTTGCTCTCTCAGTTTATCAATTTTAATGGTAACATTATATAGGCTCGAGCCGTAAACCTTTGCTTTTACCAGCCCCTCTTGTATCTGCAAATCAAGCACAAACCCATTTTTTACATATGAGCGACCTCGTTCGATGCGATTACTGTAATCTGCGTAGGACTCGAGATTTTTACACCACGCTATGCCCCACCAGCTTTTTGCGATTTTCTTGCCTTCAATAACCACCGGACAAATATTAGGGTCTTTTTTACGAAGCTGCGAAAGCTTTTTTTCTGCCTTCGCCTTCTTTTCACCTACGCTGACATAAGTGTAATAATCATACCAGCCCATTGGCTACACCCCCAGCTTAAACAGCTTAAACAATTCGTCGTTGCCCATTTCCGTGAGCCATTTTTCACCGGAAGTAGCCGAAATAACATCACCTGCGAGCTTCTGCTTGCCCTCAATAATGGTATCAATCTTTTCCTCTATCGTACCTGTCGTTACGAATTTATAAACGTTTACATTCTTCTGCTGACCGATTCGGAACGCACGGTCTGTGGCCTGATTTTCAATCGCGGGATTCCACCACCTGTCGAAGTGGATCACATGGTTCGCGGACGTGAGATTTAAGCCGACGCCACCCGCTTTTAGGGATAATACCATAAAAGGGACGTACTCCTCCCCGTTAAATTGATCCACCAGCTCGCCACGCCTCATAACGCTTGTTCCTCCATGCAGAATAAGCCCTTTGCGTTCAAAAATAGTTTCCATAAAATCGGCAAGCGGCTTCGTCATTTCCTTAAACTGTGTAAAAACAAGAACGCGTTCCCTTTTTTCTGAAATTGTACGGCAAAGCTCTTCTAGCAGCTCAAACTTTCCGCTGTTCTTTGGCTCAAAATCTCCGCTTCCAATGTATTGGTCGGGGTGGTTGCAAATTTGCTTAAACTTCATAATACTCGCCAGTATCAGGCCCTTTCGGTTTATGCCGGTGAAGGTTTCGTCGCTCATGGCATGTTCCAAATCCTTAACAAGCTGGTTGTAGAGTACCACCTGTTTCTTGGTAAGCGTCGCAAACTGAAGCGTTTCAATCTTATCCGGCAAATCGTTGATGATCGACTTATCTGTCTTTAGCCGCCGCAAAATAAACGGACTGACCGCGCCGCGCAGATTGGCATATCCGTCCGAGTTATCCTTTAAAGCCTTTGTAAAGTCGCCGAACTCTTTTGGTGTTCCCAGCAAGCCCCTATTCAAAAAATCAAAAATAGACCATAAGTCGCTTAGGCGGTTCTCCACAGGCGTGCCCGTCATGGCGATTTTACTCTTTGCGGATAGGGTTTTTACCGCTTTCGTCTGCTTATTTGCGTGGTTCTTAATCGCCTGCGCCTCATCCAGGACGAGCAAATCCCATGTAATCTCCGCAAACCTTTCGAGGCGTGCGACCATTCCATAGGTAGTGATGAAAAGGTCTGCCTCGTCGGTAGTGAAATCCTTCTCCACCCCGTGTACAACCTTTATTCTCAGCTCCGGAGCAAATTTCTCTGCTTCCTTGCGCCAGTTCTCAATAAGTGACGCCGGAATTATTAGCAAGGTTTTTATGTTGTTTTTACGCAAAGAATCCAACAGCGCCAGAATCTGCACGGTTTTTCCAAGCCCCATGTCATCCGCCAATAGCGCGCCGAACTGTGAATGCACCATAAAATTCAGCCAACTAAACCCCTCGGACTGATAATGGCGTAACGTAGCCCGAAAGGTCGCTTCCGGCATTTTTTGCTCCATAGCGGAGGGATGAAGCATATTCTCTTTAAGAACAGAAAGCCATTGACCGTTTGTAATTTCAATTTCGGCCTTTTCTTCACTTAGCTCCGGAGACATCAGCCCAGACTGCATACGAATGGCCTCGGCAAGGGAAACGGACTGTCCGTCCAGCTTCTCAAACGCAGACAAAACACTTTGCAGCTTGTCGCGGTCAAGTTCAACCCATTTGCCCTTTAAAAACGCAAGCCCGCTTGTTTCTGATAATAATTCTTCAATTTCCTTTTTCGTAAATTTCTCATCGCCCAGATAAATTTCAGGAGAGAACGCCATTAACGCCTGCAAACCTACCGCGGAAGGCTCTTTATTTCCCACCGACACGCTCAGTCTTGCATTATTCTTTTTTCTCCAAAAATTCGGAATACGGCAAAAAACTCCGCATTCCTCACAAATAGGGGTTTCCTTTAAAAACGCATAAGCTTCTTCGGCAGTGAACTTTAACGGGGAAAACACCTCCCCGGTTTCGATAAGCTCGGATATAAATTCGGACTTATCCGCGACACGGTTGACAGCGGATAACAGTCCAAGAATCTCCTCCTGCCCCTTATTCTGCTCAAGCGCCTTTTTTAGCGGAACATGACGCACATTACCGTTGCTAACTTCAGAATAGGTTGCAAGGAATGCAAACGGGTATTCTTCGTCTCTTGCCTCTACAAGGTGAAAATAAACCTTACCCGCAACATATAGCTTAGAGTTCTTCGTCTTAAAGTAGTCCTCGGCATTGCCGCTAAACACTGCGAATTCTTCATTAAAAACCTTGGAAATTCCTTCGTATATGCCCTTAATCCAATGTAAGCTGACAAACTCACAGCCCAGTACATACGGGACGGAGCGCAAGAGGTTGAGCAATGCTTCATCATCAGGATTTGGAGCTGTACGGGTGTCGTTCGTCTCGGGGTTTTTGGTAATATTACTTACAACAAATTTCGCAATGGTTTGCAGGTATTGTAAAGAGATATCATATCCACTTTTTTCAAGAAAGGCGGATTCATAAAGCGTTTTCCACGGGTCACCTTTCATGTCCTCATAAAGTTTATCTTGGTTTTGCAGCTCTTCACCACTTGTGAATTTATCAACGGTAAAGCCGTTCTCGGTATATATCGCGACCACTTTAAAATAATGCTCTTTTTTCTGCATACTCATTCCCCTTGTTGCATTCAATCACCTGAAAGCTCAAATGTGACCGTATAATATCAAATAGCAATTTTCTTTTTCTTATATAAAAACAACACAACTGTTACCCGCTAAAAGTATAGGTTATTGGAGTTTTCTAAAAACGACATTATAAACTTCTTGTAATGGTCTGCTTTTAGGCTATCATCATCAAGTTGTTGGAACGTCGGCACCCGCGCCGACAGGCGGCTTACTTTTCTTGTTCGAGAAAAGTAAGCAAAAGCGAAGCAGGGACACCCTGCACCCGCTCAAAGCAAGGGCAAACGAAGCATGACTTTTGTGACGAAGCACCTACGGCGCAAGCGCGTAAAGCTCAGTGGGGTAGCTGCGTTACGCGCTTGCGAAAATAATAAATAATTTTTTCCGAAAATTATTTATTATTTTTACCCTTCGGCAAAACCCTGTTGCTCCCCGTATTTTGCCCTTGCTTTTCGCCCTGGTCTGTCGTTCTTCCTTTTTTCCCATACCAGCCACACAAGGTTACTTTGGTGCTGGGTTACGGGAGATCCTCCAATAAACGGCTTTAGGAACCTCGTGAATGAGCCGCTATATCCTCTCGTCCTTTTTAACCACCGCAATCGAAAGCTCCGCCAATTGCTTTGCGTCCACCTCGGCGGGGCAGGCGCTCATGAGCTCGCTTGCGTTTTGCACCTTGGGGAAGGCTACGACATCGCGCAGGCTGTCGGCCCCGCACATCTGCATGGCTAGGCGGTCAAGCCCTATGCCCATGCCGCCATGGGGCGGGGAGCCGTAGCGGTACGCGTCCACCAAAAAGCCAAACTTCGCGTCAATCTCCTCCTTGGTAAGCCCCAAAAGCTCAAACATCTTCTGCTGCAGCTCGTAGTCGGTAATGCGGATGGAGCCGCTTGACAGCTCCACCCCGTTGAGCACAAGGTCGTAGGCCTTGGCTCGCACCGCGCCGGGGTCGCTCTCGAGCAACGGCAGGCATTCCTCCATGGGCATGGTAAAGGGGTGGTGCATGGCAAGCCATGTGCCGCTCTCCTCATCCCACTCGAAGAAGGGGAACTCGGTAATCCACAAAAAGTTGTTGCCGCTGCGGGGAATTTCAAGCTGCTTTGCAAGGGTTAAGCGCAGTGATCCCAGCACCGGCAGGGTAACGCTGTTTTTATCGGCGATAATGAGCGCTGCGTCACCCTTTTGCAGTCCAAGGGCGGCGATGATTGCCGCAAGCTCTCCTTCACCCAGAAACTTGCCAAAGGAGCAGGCCGGCTCCTCCTCCACCCAGCGGATATAGGCAAGCCCCTTTGCGCCAATGCCCTTGGCCGCTTCGGTAAGCTTATCAATCTCCTTGCGGGTAAGCTTCGCCGCCCCGTCCTTGGCAACAATACCGCGCACACTGCCGCCGTTTGCAACCGTATCCGCAAATACCGTAAAGGCGCTGTTCTTTAACGCGTCTGATAGGTTGATAATCTCCATGGCAAAGCGGGTATCCGGCTTATCGGAGCCGTAGCGCTCCATGGCGTGACGGTAGGTAAGGCGGGGGAGGGGCAGAGGGATATCAATTCCCATCACGTCATGATACAGTCGCTTGACAAAGCCCTCGATCATGGCCAATACATCGTTCATATCCACATAGGACATCTCAAGGTCTATCTGGGTAAACTCCGGCTGACGGTCGGCGCGCAGGTCCTCATCCCGAAAGCAGCGGGCAAGCTGAAAATACCGGTCGTAGCCCGAGATCATTAACAGCTGCTTGTAAATTTGCGGGGATTGGGGCAGTGCATAGAACTTGCCGCCGTGTACGCGGGAGGGCACCAGATAATCCCGCGCGCCCTCCGGGGTGGATTTTATCATCATGGGGGTTTCGATTTCCAAAAATCCGTTTTCATCAAAATAATCCCTGGTCACCTTGGCAATGCGGTGGCGCAGCATCAGGTTTTGCTGCAAAGGGGTTCGCCTAAGGTCCAGGTAGCGATATTTCAGCCGTAGTTCCTCATTCACCTTGCTGTGGTCGGTTATTTCAAAGGGAGGGGTTTCGGCCTTGGAGAGGAGCAGCAGGGCATCCACATACAGCTCCACCGCGCCTGTTTTAAGCTCCTTGTTGACCGACTGCCGCCTTCTTACCGCGCCCTTTGCCATCAACACATATTCCGAGCGGACGGTTTTTGCCTTAGCAATCACCTCTTGTGCGGTGGCGTCGTCAAAGGCAAGCTGGACGATTCCCGTTCTGTCCCTAAGGTCGATAAACACCAGGTTTCCCATATCCCGAACCTTCTGTACATAGCCGCACACCACCTGCTGTGAGCCGGCGTGACTCTCTGTAAGCTCGCCGCAAAACAGGGTGCGCCGGAGCGTTCCCATTGTATCCATAGTATTTAGTCCTTTCAAATTCAATGCAGTTAATATACTTTACGAATTATTTGCCGACATTTTTACAAGGCGTTTATGTCAAACCCGCCAAAGGAGGTTCCGTTAAGCTCCTCCACCGCCCCGGCCAGGGTTCTGTTATAGATGCTCTGCACCAGGTCCTCCGAAAGCGGCACCTCGCTTTGCTCGCCGGTTTTCATATCTTTTAGCTTCGCCACGCCCTCGGTCAGCTCGTTATCGCCAATAACGATGGTGTATGCGGCATGCAGCTTGTCGGCGTACTTCATTTGCGCCTTCAGGCTTCTTCCCATCAGGTCGGTTTCGGCGTAAAAGCCCTCGGTGCGCAACAGCTTTGTAAGGGCAAACGCCTTTTGCTTTGCCGCTTCCCCCATTGGCGCAAGGTATACCTCGCAGGTTCTATCCTTAGGATATTCGCCACCCGCGGCATCCAGCACCATTAACAGCCGCCCAATGCCCATGCCAAAGCCAAGGGCGGGGGTGGGGCTGCCGCCCAGCGCCTCCACAAGGCCGTTATACCGTCCTCCGCCGCACACCGTGCCCTGCGCGCCGATGGCATTTGACACAAACTCAAACACCGTGTTGGTGTAATAATCAAGCCCCCGCACCAGCGTTGGGTCAAGCTCATAGGCAATGCCCGCCGCATCCAGCCGCATTTTAACGCCGTCAAAGTGTGTGCGGCAGTCGTCGCAGATATAGTCAAGCACCTTGGGCGCGTCCTTTGCTATACGCTGACAAACCGGGCTTTTGCAATCCAAAATGCGCATGGGGTTCTTTTCAAGCCTGCCCTTGCAGGTTTCGCAAAGCTCCCCGGCGTTTTGGGTAAAATACTCCCGCAGCGCCTTGTGGTACTCGGCGCGGCAATCGGGGCAGCCAATGGAGTTTAGCTTTAAGGTCAACGCCGTCGCGCCCAGGGTGGTGAGAATCTCCTGCCCCAGGGCAATCACCTCCGCGTCCGCGTCCGGGGCAGCGGGGCCAAACATCTCAACGCCAAACTGGGTAAATTCCCGCCAGCGTCCCGCCTGAGGCTTTTCGTAGCGAAAGCAGCTAGAAATATAGCAGGTTTTTAAGGGCAGCGCGTCGCCCAGAAGTCCGTGCTCCATCACCGCGCGCACCACGCCCGCCGTCCCCTCCGGGCGCAGGGTGACAGACCTGCCTCCCTTATCCGCAAAGGTGTACATCTCCTTTTGCACCACGTCGGTGGTGTCGCCAACCGAGCGGTCAAACAGCTCGGTGTGCTCAAAGGTAGGGGTGCGCACCTCCGAAAATCCGTAAAGCCCGGCAGTCTCCAGCGCGGTTTGCTCCACAAACCGCACCTTTGCGCTCTGGCTGGGCAATACATCCTGTGTACCGCGGGGTGCCTGTGTGAGTAAAGCCATTTTGCTCATCCATCCTTCCCTGTTCTTATCATAAGAAATATCGTCAAGGTTTTAAACGATAAATAAAACAATCCCGTCCCTCATAAAGGGACGGGATAACCCGTGGTGCCACCCTAAGTTGGGCGCGATGCGCCCCGCTCAAAAGCCCCCTTAACGCGGAGAAACGGCAGGGCTCGCGGAATTTGTCTTCCCACCCCAAACGCAACGCATAAACGGGCTTTCAGCCGCGGCCCGTTTTCTCTTTTTCGCCGCATCCGCGCATAGGGGGTACTTGGTTCCCGCTGTTTCTGCGGCAAAGAGCCGCGAAGCGTCCCACTTTATATTTGTTGTAGGCAATTTAACAAGTTGAAATACATAATAATGCGCCGCGCGCCTGTTACTTGGCTCAATTATAGTCAATCACGCCGCTTCTGTCAAGACAAAGAAAGGCTATGCCAAAATCTCCTCAATGCGCGCAAGCTCCTCCGGCGAAAAATCCAGCCGCCTGAGTGTTTCCACATTCTGCGCAATCTGTTCGGTTCGGCTTACGCCGATTAGCACGCTGTTTACTCTGCCGCCCCGCAGCACCCAGGCAAGGGCAAGCTGGGCAAGGCTTTGCCCCCGCTCTGCGGCAAGAGCCGCCAGCCTGCGCGTTTTTTCCACCACCTCGGGGGTAATGCTTTGCTCGGATAAAAACACACTGGCCCCCGCCGCGCGGGAATCCTTGGGGATGCCGTCGTTATACTTGCCGGATAAAACGCCTTGGGCAAGGGGAGAAAAGGCTATGCTGCCCACGCCCTGCTCCTCCAGCACATCCAGCACCGCCTCGTTTGTGCGGTTGAGCATGGAGTAGTTCATCTGGTGAATGAGGCAGTGCACACCCATGCCCTTTAACAGCTCACACGCCCTGCGGGTATCCTCGGGGCCGTAGTTGCTAATGCCCACATACAGCGCCTTGCCGCTTTTAACAATATGCGCAAGCGCATCCATGGATTCCTCGAGCGGGGTTTCGTGGTCGGGGCGGTGGTGGTAAAACAGGTCCACATAATCAAGCCCCAAGCGCTTAAGGCTTTGCTCAAGGCTTGAAACCAGGTATTTTTTGCTGCCAAAATCGCCGTAGGGGCCTTCCCACATATGGTAGCCCGCCTTGGTGGAGATAAAAAGCTCGTCCCGGTAGGGGGCAAGCTCGGCTTTTAAAACGCGCCCAAGGGTTTCTTCCGCACTGCCCGGGGCGGGGCCGTAGTTGTTTGCAAGGTCGAAATGGTTAATGCCCATATCAAAGGAGGTCATGAGCATCCGCTTGCTTTCCTCGTAGGGGGAGACACTGCCAAAGTTATGCCATAGCCCAAGGCTTACCGCGGGCAGCTTCACGCCGCTTTTGCCGCAGCGGTTGTACCGCATGGTTTCGTAGCGTTTTGCATTTGCTGTGTAATTCATAGGTTTTATCCTTTCTGTATCCTTGCTTCGTTATTTTCTCGGTATGCTTTGCCTTTGAGCGTGGCTTGCATCAGCCGCGGCCGTTAAGGGTATTATACACCTATTTATGATGTCGCAAAACCCCTGTCGCGTTTTTTCTAAAGCGGCAAATGGCAAAAAGGCACAATGGGGCGGCAATACAACTGTTCGCCCCATCGTGCTGATTTTATTTTGAATAGGGAATTTTTCGCGCCGCTTTTAGACTCCCTGCATTTTTTCTATTTGCCAAGGTACTGATTAAACAGGCTCACAAGGCTTTTGCCGACCAGCTCCCCGGAATATTGCGCCTCTGCCAGCGTGTTGCCGTGGCTGCCAATCTCAATAAGCAGCGCGCCGGAGGAAAGGTTTTGGTTATACCTGCGGTAACAGAACATCACCGGGCGTGTCAGCCCGGGAAACAGGGTTTCCATCTCATTTTGCAGTCGTGCGGCAAAACGGAGGTTCGATTTCCAGCCGGGATAATTCATGGTGCCGTCGTCGCAGCCCGATATAATCATCACCTGTGCGGCGTCCTTTCCGTCTATCCTTGTTACAGCGCTCAGGCGGTTGCCGTCGCGCTCAATCGCGTCGCGGTGGATATCCAACACCACCTTGATGGTGGGGTATTGCTTTAAATAGCTTTGTATGGTTTTCGCGCTGCGGTCATAGCTGCCGTTATAGGAGGGGTAGTCGTGCTGGGTAGCGTCGTGCAGGGTGGCAATGCCCGCTGCCTCCAGCTCGCTTGCAATAATGGCTCCTACACTCACGATATTTTGCGTATCATCCCGGTTGCGGCTGTTGTAATCCTTATCAAAATACTCGGTGCCGGGTTCAAAGCTTTCGGTTGCGTGGGTGTGCAGAATAAGCACCTGAGGCTTATTGTTTTTATAGATGCGAAAGGCAATCTCCTTTTGCATAATGTCGCTAATGTCTGAGGACGAAAGCTTGGTGGAGTTTTTAACCAGCCCATTTTTAAAGGGCAGATACAGCGAGGAGCCGGCGCTGTCAAGGTGCAGGTTCTCGCGCAGGATACTGCCTGCGTTAGCGGGCTTTTGAACCGTCCCTGCGCCCGGCTGTGTCTGTACGGCCGGAACCGCCTGAGAGGATGAGGCGGCGGGGGGGGATGAAGAGGGCAGAAGGTCCTCGGCGTTTTCCACCGGCTCGCTGTCCTCGCTATGGTTTTCATTCACAAGGTCGGGCAGGTAGATCTCGTCGTCCTCCGGCGTATCGCTGTCGTAAAAAATTGAGATGCTTCCGTCTGGCAGGGCAAGCCCTGCCGAAAGAGCCAGAATACGGTCGGCAAGACCATCGGTTTGCCGTATGGCTTGGTACACAGTAAAAAGCCCCGCCCCCAGAACCACCAGAGTCAGCGCAACCGGCACATATTTTGTAATATCAAGCCTGCTTCGCCGCATACCATCCTCCGTGCTATAGACGCCGGACTTTGTCCACGATTCTATGGTTTATTGAAGTATCCCCGTAACCAGCACCAAAATAGGCTGGTGTGGGAAAAAAGGAAGAACTAAAGACCAGGGCGAAAAGCAAGGGCAAAATACGCAGGGCAACAGGATTTTGCCGAAGGGTAAAAATGATAAATAATTTTTGGAAAAAATTATTTATCATTTTCGCAAGCGCGTAACGCAGCTACCCCATTTAGCTTTACGCGCTTGCGCCGAAGGTTCTTATACTAATAACCGATTTAAAAGTGTATAAAAATCATGTAAAAAGCTTTAGTTTATGGGTTTTAGCTTGATTTTTATCTACACTTTTTGAGGGGAGTAGTATTGGTCACAAAAGCCGTGCTTCGTTTGCCCTTGCTTTGAGTGGGTGCAGGGTGTCCCTGCTTCGCTTTTTCTAAATTGCTTACTTTTCTCGAACAAGAAAAGTAAGCCGCCTGTCGGCGCGGGAGCCGACGTTCCAACAATTTGATGATGATTACCTAAAAGCCGACCAAATCATAAAGTTTTATATCGGCTTTTGGATAAAATCATACCTATCGCCTCAATAAGAGGAAAACAAAATCTTTACAGGAGGGAGCCCTTGCGCCCTTCGGGAAAGGAATGCTCGTTATGTTATCAGTTTTATGCTGTGATGACAACAAGGAACATCTCGAGCTGCTCAAGCAGGCTTTTAGTGAGATTCGTGTCGGAGAGGCGCTAAACACCGAGTTTTTTCTGGGCTACACCCAGCTTGGCAATTATGTGGCGGAAAAGGGGCAGACGGTGGACGTAATTCTCTGCCCCGTAAAGCCCGGGCAGGAGGACGGCCTGTGGACACTGTATGAGATTAAATACTGGTTCCCGAACATTCAGGTAATCTTTATGTCGGCGGCGGCGGAGATGTGTGAGGTAACCTACGCGGTGGAGCACATCTATTTTTTGCATAAGCCGGTGCGCCTTGCGGCACTGCGGGAGGCGCTTGGCATAGCGGCCCGGGAGGTGCGAAGCCACCGCCCCCATTACCTGAGCGTGCGCGAAAAGGGCAGGCTGAGAACCATCGACTCCTCCAATATTCTGTATGTGGAATCGAGGGTGCGAGAGGTGCTTATTATTGAAAACTGCACGGAGTCGGTGGTATATAACCGCATTAACGACCTTGCAAAGCAGCTGGATGAACGGTTTATTGCCTGCCATAAAAGCTATATTGTCAACCTGGAAAAGGTGCAGACCCTCGACCCGCTGCAATGCACCCTGTGCAACGGCACACGCATTCCCATCTCCCGCGCGCGGTTTGAGGAGACAAAGAACCGCTTTTATACCCTTCGTGCGTCGATAAAGTACGGGCAGGGACAGCGGTCTTAATACTATTTTCCGTTTAAAAGAATCAAAAACGATAAGCCGCACGGCAGCGTGGAGTATAGCCGCCGTGCGGCTTATCATTTGCTTTTGTGAGGTCATTTTAAAATTAAAGGCAAAAATTAATCTTACAGAATAATTAGCAAACATATTGTGTGCTCTCTTGACAAGTGAATAGAAATTGGTGTATCATCAATAACAGTAAACCGGTTAACAGTTAACCGGCTTACTGTTGTATTTTTTAAAAGGCAATTGTAATATAGAGCCCGTGTTAATTTGAAAGGGGGTTAGCCATTTGCGCGAGGAGATCACTCGGCTTACCAAACGCATGAACCGGCTGCATCTGCTTTTGCGGGTTACCGTCCACCGCCTTATGATGGAAAGAGGGCTGTACTTCGGGCAGCTGCCTATACTCGAGTTTGCAATGGAGCATGAAGGGTGTACCCAAAACGACCTGGCTGAGTTTATGCAGGTGACGCCGCCCTCCGTGGCACGCTCGGTGATGCGTATGCAGCGAACGGGGCTTCTCAACGTGACTCAGGATGAGAAAAACCGCCGCAAGAACCGCATTATTGTAACCGAGAAGGGGAGGGAGATGGCCCTTTTATGCGGCAACGATATTAAGCAGATAGAACAGCAAATGTTTGCCGGCTTTGCAAAGGAGGAGGTTCAGCGGCTTTGCGGGTATATCGAGCGGCTGACGGCCAATTTGGAGACCGACGCGTTCAAGGACCGCTCGTTTTTTTCCCTTGTAGCCGAAATGAAGGAAATGCAGACAAAAGAGAAGGTAAAAGACAAACCATAAAGGGACTCGAAAAATAGGAGGCAGAGGCGCATGAACAAACTGCTGCGCAGCTTACGACCATTTTTAATTTTTGCACTGCTCGGGCCCATTGCAATCATCGGGGAGGTACTACTTGAGATTCGCATTCCCCTATTGATGGCGGATATTGTGGATGTGGGCATTACAAACCGCGATATCGACTATGTTTTGCGGCAGGGGGGGCTTATGCTTCTCATGTCGCTTATTTCGCTCGCATTCGGGGCATCCGCGGCGTACCTGTCGGCGCGGGGGGGCATTGGCTTTGGCAGTGAGGTTCGAAAGAGCCTGTTTAACAAGGTGCAGTCGTTTTCATATTCCAACATCGACCGGTTTAGCACCGCGTCACTGATAACCCGGCTGACCACCGACGTTAACAACCTGCAAAACGCGTTTATAATGTGCATTCGCCTGTTGGTGCGCGCCCCGGTCATGCTGGTAAGCGCCACACTCATGGCGTACAGCATTAAGCCCAATTTGGTTACGATATTCTTTGCGGCAATCCCCTTTTTGGTGCTGTGCATGAGTATCATAATGGTGGTGGCCTTTCCGCGCTTTGAGGTGATGCTTAAAAAGTACGATAAGCTCAATGCCTCGGTACAGGAAAACCTCATCGGCATTCGCGTGGTCAAGGCGTTTGTTCGCGCCCCGTATGAGAAAAAGAAGTTTAAGGATACCAACGACGCCGTCATGCAGGCGCAGATGCGCGCGGAACGGGTTGTTGTTATGGGCTTTCCGCTCATGATGTTTACCATGTTTGCCTGCATCACCGCAATTTTATGGTTCGGCGGGCAGATGATTATCTCGCAAGAGATGGAGGTCGGCCAGCTTCTTAGCTTTATAACATATATCACGCAGGTGTTAATCTCCCTGATGATGCTTTCTATGGTGCTGGTGACCATGGTCATCTCCCGCGCCTCGGTAGGCCGTATCATTGAGGTATTAAACGAAAGCAGCGATATCAGCGACGGCGGCGAGCCCTCGGCGGAGGTTGCCGACGGCTCCATAGAGTTTGTGGACGTAGCCTTTCAATACAGCGCAGCCGCCGAGGAGCTTACCCTGGAAGGGATTAACCTGCGCATTGCCCCGGGTGAAACCGTAGGAGTTATTGGCGGAACCGGCTCGGCGAAAACCACGCTGGTTCAGCTGATACCCCGGCTATATGACACAACGGGGGGTACGGTGCTGGTAGGCGGACGGGATGTGCGGGAGTATCGGCTGGATGCGCTGCGAAACGCCGTAGGCATGGTGCTGCAAAAGAACGTGCTGTTTACCGGCCCCATTATTGAAAACCTGCGCTGGGGCAACCCTGAGGCAAGCATGGAGGAGGTGGAGTGGGCATGTAAGGCCGCCGCCGCCCATGACTTTATTACAAGCTTTCCAAACGGCTACGATACGGAGCTTGGTCAGGGGGGCGTAAACGTATCGGGCGGACAAAAGCAGCGGCTTTGCATTGCCCGCGCCCTGCTCAAGCGCCCTAAAATACTGATACTAGACGACAGTACCAGCGCGGTGGATACCGCCACCGACGCGAAAATTCGCGCCTCGTTTGCGGCGGAGCTTGCCGACACCACAAAGATTATTATCGCCCAGCGTATCGCCTCGGTGCGGGACGCGGATAAAATTGTTGTGATGGATGACGGGCATATCTCGGATATCGGCAGCCATGAGGAGCTGCTTGAACGCAGTGAAATCTATCGGGATGTATTTACCTCCCAGCAGAAAGGGGTGGCGCAGTAATGGCAGGACCTGTAGGAAAGCATCAGCCCAAAAGCAGACGCCCCAAGAATATGAAGAAGACCTTTGCACGGCTTTTCGGCTACCTTATGAGGGATAAGCTGCGCCTGTTTTCCATCCTGTTTTTTGTGCTGGTCAGCTCGGTGACCAATGTAGCGGGCATGTACTTTTTACGCCCCATTCTCAACGAGGGCATTTTACCCCTTGTCGGCACCTCCCCCACCATGAAGGATTACCTGCCGCTGATTAAGCTGATTGTGATTATGGGCGCCATCTTTTTTACAAGCGCGCTTACGGCGTATATTTATAACCAGCTTATGGTCAAGCTTTCCAACCGCACGCTTAACGGCATTCGCCGGGATTTGTTTGAACATATGCAGGATCTGCCCATCCGGTACTTTGATACGCATACCCATGGCGAGCTGATGAGCCGCTTTACCAGTGATGTGGATACCCTGCGTGAGGCTATCAGCATGGGTATGACGGGCATTATCTCCTCGTTAATCTCGATTGTAGGCGCGTTTGTAATGATGCTGGTGCTAAGCCCGCTGCTTACGGTGCTTATTATTGCCATGCTGGCGGTTATGCTGCTTGCCGTAAAGGTCATAGGCGGCAAGAGTGCTTCGTTTTTTCAGGCGCAGCAAAAGGCGGTAGGCGCCGCCAACGGCTATATTGAGGAAATGATTGAAGGGCAGAAGGAGGTTAAGGTGTTTTGCCGCGAGGCGGAAACCAAGGAGTATTTTGCGGGACTAAACGAGTCGCTGCGGTCGGCTTCCACCAACGCAAACGCCTACGCAAGCTCGATGATGCCCATCATGGGCAACCTTTCCTACGTCAACTACGCGCTTACCGCCGCCGCCGGCGCGGTGATGGTGATTGTGGGCTGGATGGATCTCGGCTCGGTGGCTTCGTTCTTGCAGTATACCCGCTCCTTCTCTCACCCCATCGTGCAGATATCCCAGCAGTTTAACACCCTGTTGTCGGCGCTTGCGGGGGCGGAACGCATCTTTGAAATTATTGATGAGCAGCCTGAGGTGGATGAGGGCTATGTGACGCTGGTTCACTGCACCGAGAACGAAAACGGAGAGCTTGCCGAGAGCAATGAAAACACCGGCCTGTGGGCGTGGAAGCATCCCCACGGCGACGGAACCGTCACCTACACCCGCCTTTGCGGCGACGTGCAGTTTGAGGATGTCACCTTTGGCTACGAGGAGGGCAAAACGGTGCTTAACCATGTGGAGCTGTACGCAAAGCCCGGGCAGAAGATTGCGCTGGTTGGCTCCACGGGTGCGGGCAAGACCACCATTACCAACCTCATCAACCGGTTTTACGATATTGACGGCGGCAAGCTGCGCTATGACGGCATTAACATCCGCAAGATTAAAAAGGCCGACCTGCGCCGCTCGCTGGCTATGGTGCTGCAGGATACCCACCTGTTTACCGGCACGGTAAGCGATAACATTCGCTACGGTAAGCTGGATGCCACCGAAGAGGATATCCGCGCGGCGGCGAAGCTGGCCAATGCCCATTGGTTTATTAAGCACCTGCCTGAGGGATACAATACCATGCTCACCGGAGACGGTACCAACCTGAGCCAGGGACAGCGGCAGCTGATTGCCATTGCCCGCGCGGCGGTGGCAAACCCGCCGGTGCTGATACTAGACGAAGCCACAAGCTCTATCGATACCCGCACCGAGGCGCTCATTGAAAAGGGAATGGATACCCTCATGCGCGGGCGCACCGTGTTTGTTATTGCCCACCGTCTTTCCACTGTGCGCAACGCGAATGCGATACTGGTGCTGGAAAACGGCGAGGTGATTGAGCGCGGCAGCCACGACGAGCTGCTGGCTGAGAAGGGACGCTACTACAAGCTGTACACGGGGCAGTTTGAGCTTTCGTAAAAACAGGGTAAAATTTAAGGGCTGTCGAAAAGACAGCCCTTTTTTATTTGCCAACAGCCCTATCATACGCTACAATAAATGTGAAAGCCCGCTTTGCTGTAAGCTTATGCAAATCTCATCGAAAGGTGCAGTATTGCAGATAAAATTCCGCGTGAAAACCCATAAGCCAGAGCGTTTTACTTGATTTCAATATGGTTCATTGGAGGATCTCCCGTAACCCAGCACCAAAGTAGCCTTGTGTGGCAGGTATGGGGAAAAAGGAAGAACTACAGACCAGGGCGAAAAGCAAGGGCAAAATACGCGAGGCACCAGGATTTTGCCGAAGGGTAAAAATGATAAATAATTTTCGCAAAAAATTATTTATCATTTTCGCAAGCGCGT